>JAXHOJ010000002.1:0-39086 GCA_034519525.1 Gemmobacter sp.
GATCGCATCGGCATTATCGGCCAGCATTTGCAGATCGGCCTGCAGCGCATCATCCTGCTGGCGCTGTTCCAGCACGCCGATCGCCTCCATCAGGACTTCGGGATTTTCCATCAGATAGCTGCGGATTTCGGCGCGGAAGCTGCTGCGTTCGGCATCGGTCATGGCGGACAGATCGAAAGCGGCGGCGGGCAGGGCTGCCGCAAGCGTCAGGGCGGCAGGGGCAAAAAGGCGGGCGATCATGCAAGTCTCCGTCATGCGGCGGGCGGTTTGCTGCCCGTGCGCAAGGGCGGGGCCCCGCCTTGACGCGCGCGCCCCGCCGGGCCAGTGTCGCGCCGAGTTTAAGGGGGCTGTGATGCGGGTTTCAAGTCGGGGAATTGTCGATCCCTTCATCGTGATGGATGTGATGGAGGCCGCGCGCGCCGCCGAAGCGGCGGGGCGGCAGTATCATTCATATGGAGGTGGGCCAGCCCGGCACGCCCGCGCCGGCCGGGGGCGCTGGGTGGTGCTGGCGCGGCGATGGAAGGCGGGGCCTTTGGGCTATACCGTGGCGCTGGGCCTGCCGGAACTGCGCGCGGGCATCGCCGCGCTTTATCAGCGCTGGTATGGGGTGGATCTGAACCCCGAGCGGGTGGTGGTGACTGCCGGATCATCGGGGGCCTTTCTGCTGGCCTTTACGGCGCTGTTCGATGCGGGCGACCGCGTGGGCCTGGGCGAGCCGGGCTATCCGTCCTATCGGCAGATCCTGCGCGCGCTGAGCCTGACGCCGGTGGGTATTCCGGCGGCGCTGGAACACCGGCTGCAACCCGTGCCCGCCGATCTGGCCGGGATCGACATGCAGGGCATGATCGTGGCCAGCCCCGGCAACCCCTCGGGCACCATGCTGTCGCGCGAGGCGCTGGCGGCGCTGATCGGCCATTGCCGGGATCGCGGCATCAGTTTCGTGTCGGACGAGATCTATCACGGGCTGCATTACGGCGACCGCTGTGTAAGCGCGCTGGAAATCAGCGATGATGTCTATGTCATCAACAGTTTTTCCAAGTATTTCAGCATGACCGGCTGGCGCATCGGCTGGATGGTGGTGCCCGAAGATCATGTGCGCATGGTGGAACGGCTGGCGCAGAACATGTTCATCTGCCCGCCCCATGCCAGCCAGATCGCCGCCCTTGCCGCGCTGGATTGCGTGGAAGAGCTGGAGGCCAACCGCGCCGTCTATGCCGAAAACCGGCGGCTGATGCTGGAGGGCCTGCCGGCGGCGGGGTTCACACAGATCGCGCCGCCGGACGGGGCGTTTTACGTTTATGCCGATGTGTGGGATCTCACGACGACAGTCCTGGGCTTTGCGGCGCGGATTCTGGAGGAGGCGGGGGTGGCGGTGACGCCGGGGCTGGATTTCGATCCGCAGCGCGGGGCGCGGACCTTGCGGTTTTCCTATGCGCGGGCCACGGCGGATATTGCCGAAGGGCTGCGGCGGCTGCAGGTCTTCATGGCGGCGCGACGCGGGCGTGAAAGGGGCAAGGCGCCTCGCGGCGCTGGGGATATTTGGGCCGCTAGAGCGGAGGGCAGGCGGATCTGCGGTTCTGGCCGCGCTTAGGGGGGTCTGGGCTGAGAGGGGGGCACGGTGCCGGCGCAGGATCTGACGGCGCTGGCGCGGTTGGCGATGCCGGACGATCGCGTGATCGCAGGTCGGCGCGAGCGGGGTCGCGATCTTGTAAGAAGAAACCGCTCTTTGAAAAACCCTTTTATATATCCCGAGTCTATACGGGGGGGATACGTGACTGGGGCCTGTCAGCCAGCCTGTGCCGTGGCGGGTGCGTCTGCTGGCCGATCCACCTCGGCTGGTGATGGATTTCCGCGAGGTGGACTGGACCGGGGTTGACGGCTTGGCGCATGACGGCCTGCCTGCGCTGCGGGCGGGGCTGTTCCGGCCCGGCTGGTCGCGGCTGGTGGCGGAACTGCCGGGGCCGATGGTGGTGGACAGCGCCGGGATGCAGACCGATGGCGCGGCCACCGTGGAGGTGGTGCTGCGCCCCGCCAGCGCCGAGGAATTTGCGGCGCGGGCGGCCGCCCCCGAACCGCCGGGCTGGGCGCTGCCTGAACCGGCCGATCTGCCGCAGCCGGTGGCGCAGGGCGAAGGCCCGATGGTGGTGGTGCTGGATCCGGGGCATGGCGGCATCGACCCGGGGGCCGAGCGTGACGGGGTGAACGAGGCGGGGCTGATGCTGGGCTTTGCGCGCGAGCTGAAAGAGCTGCTGCTGCGCGATGGCGGGTTTGAAGTGGTGATGACGCGCGAGGAAGATACATTCGTGCCGCTGGAGGCGCGGATTTCCATCGCGCGGGCGGCGGGCGCGCATGTCTTCCTGTCGCTGCACGCCGATGCGCTGGCCGAGGGCGAGGCGGTGGGGGCCACCGTCTATACCCTGTCGGATGAGGCCTCGGATGCGGCGGCGGCCACTTTGGCAGAACGGCATGACCGGGCCGATCTGCTGGCCGGGGTTGATCTGACCGAACAGGATGACATGGTGGCGCGGGTGCTGATGGATATCGCCCGCACCGAGACCGAGCCGCGCATTGCGCGGCTGGTGGGGGCACTGGAAACCACGATCAAGGGGGCGGGGCTGAAGATGCACCGCCATCCGCATCAGCGCGCCGGGTTTTCGGTGCTGAAATCGCCTGATATCCCTTCGGTGCTGCTGGAACTGGGCTTCATGTCTTCGGAGCGCGATCTGGCGCGGCTTGCGCGATGCCGACTGGCGCGCGCAGGATGGCGCGGCGCTTGCGCGATGCGGTTGAGGACTGGGGCGCGGGAGATGGCGGCCGCTGGCGCCGCTGTGGCGCCAGTAACGATGGCGGGAAAGTGCGCCGGAACAGCGCCGGAGAATTATTTTTTGACCCGTGCAGCGCCGATGTCGGCTATGAGGGGGGCACGGTTTAGCGGCAGGTCGGCGAAGATTGCGTTCTGCAGGTTCATCGGGTTTCTCTTTTTCGGCGGCATCTTTTCCTGGTGCGTAACGGCTGGGCGTTTTTGGCGGCTGCGGTTTCCGTGGGCGCCGTGCTGTGGTTCTATTCGCGCGATCTGCCCAGCCATGAAAGCCTGGCGAATTACACCCCGCCGACCATCAGCCGCATCTATTCCGGCGAAGGCCGGATGATCGACGAATTTGCCGAGGAGCGCCGTCTGTTCGTGCCGATCGAGGATGTGCCCGATCTGGTGAAACATGCCTTCGTTTCGGCGGAGGACAAGAATTTCTATCAGCACCACGGCTATGACGCGCGCGGCATGTCATGGCGGCGTGCGCATGAGGCCGTGGTGTCGCGCGGGCAGAACGTGCGCGGGGCCTCGACCATCACCCAGCAGGTGATGAAGAACTTCCTGCTGGGCGGCGACCGCACGGCGGATCGAGCGCAAGGTCAAGGAAATCATCCTTGCAACGCGGCTGGAAGAAACGCTGAGCAAGGACAAGATCCTTGAGCTGTATCTGAACGAGATCTTTCTTGGCCAGAATTCCTATGGTGTGGCCGCTGCGGCGCAGACCTATTTCAACAAGTCGCTGGGGGCGCTGGCCCCGCATGAGGCGGCCTTTCTGGCCGCGCTGCCGCAAGCGCCCGTCGAACTATCACCCGGTGCGCGCAACGCGAACGGCGTGACCGAGCGGCGCAATTTTGTGCTGCGCGAGATGTGCGCAGAACGGCTATATCACCGCAGCGACCTACGCACGCCGAGCGTGGCGCTGCCGCTGCTGATCGGTGCAGAACGGCGATTATCACGCCGTTCCGCAATGCGCTGCCGCCGCGCGATTATTTCACCGATGAAATCCGCCGCCAGCTGTCCAAGACCTTCGGCGAGGAGGAATTCTTCGGTGGCGGCCTGACGATCCGCGCGACGGTGGATCCCGAAATGCAGGTGCAGTCGCCGCCGCATGCGCTGCAGCGCGCGCTGGAAAAATTTGACCGCGGCTCAGGGCGTCTGGCGCGGCACGGGCAAGGCCGCTGCCAGCCGAGCTTCTGGGCGATGAGGCCGCGTGGCGCGCGGCGCTGGCCGAAACGGAAGTGGCCCGCGATATCACGCTGGGCAGGCTGGTATCCCGCGGTGGTGCTGGGCGTGTGGCGAGAGGCGCGCGGCTCGGGATCGAAGGCGCGGCCGAGGACGCGGACGGCCATGTCATCCCGCGGAGGATGTGACATGGGCGCGCAAGCGGCAGGCGGATGGCAACTGGGCGCGCAGGGCACGCGCCGGCCGATCTGCTGACCGTCGGCGATGTGGTGCTTGTGCGCGCGATGACGGCCGATGACGAGGGCGCGTTTCAGCCGTTGGTCCCTGCGGCAGGTGCCCGAAGTGCAGGGCGGCTTCATGGCGATGGACGTGAATACCGGCCGCGTGATCGCCATGCAGGGCGGCTTTTCCTATCAGGATTCGGTGTTCAACCGCGCCACCCAGGCGCCGCGCCAGCCGGGATCGGCCTTCAAGCCCTTTGTCTATGCCGCCGCGCTGGACAGCGGCTTTACCCCCGCCACCATCGTGGTCGATGCGCCGATCGAGGTGGACACCCCGCAGGGGTTGTGGCGGCCCAAGAATGCGTCGAACAAATTCTATGGCCCGACGCCCCTGCGCACCGGGATCGAACAGAGCCGCAACCTGATGACTGTGCGGATCGCACAGGAAATCGGGATGGATACCGTGGCGGGCTATGCCGAACGCTTTGGCGTCTATGACCGGATGCAAAGCTTCCTGTCGAATTCGCTGGGGTCGCAGGAAACCACGCTTTTGAAGATGGTGGCGGCCTATGCGATGTTTGCCAATGGCGGCGAGCGGGTGGAGCCTACGCTGGTGGACCGCGTGCAGGATCGCTACGGCCAGACGATCTACCGCCAGGATCAGCGGACCTGTGTGGATTGCGCCGCGCCGGTGCTGCCGCAAGGCGATGCGCCCAGCCTGAAATCCTCGCGCGAGCGGGTGATGGACCCGATCACCGCCTATCAGCTGACCTCGATGATGGAGGGTGTGGTGAAACGCGGCACGGCGCGCGGCATCAACCTGCCGGTGCCGGTGGCGGGCAAGACCGGCACCACCAATGATGCCAAGGATGTGTGGTTCATCGGCTATACATCGAATATCGCGGCGGGCTGCTATATCGGCTATGACAATCCGCGCACACTGGGCGGCAGCGCCTCGGGTGGTGGGCTGTGCGGGCCGGTGTTCGAAAGCTTCATGCGGACTGCGATCAAGAAATATGGTGGCGGCGCGTTTGAAGTGCCGCCGGGCGGTTTCTTCATGAAGATCGACCGGTTTTCGGGCGCGAAACTGTCGGATGATGCCACGGGTGACAATGTGATTTCGGAATATTTCCGCGAAGGCACCGACCCGAGCTATGGCATCGGAGTGATGGTGGATGGTGGTTTTGCCATGGGATCGAACCTGCCGCTGTTTGCGGCGGGCGAGGCCGATCTGGGCGGGGCCTCTGTCACCACAGCCAGCGGCAAGACCAAGGTCATACCGAAGAAGGCCGATTTCGGCACCCTGTCCTCTGGCGGGCTTTACTGAGCTTTCCCGCGCCGCCTGTCCCTTGCCCGGCGGCGCGCAAGCGGGTATCACCCGCGCCACACCTGTTTGCGACCGTAGCTGAAAGACCGATCCATGCGCGCCGAAACCCAGAACAACGCCGAAGCCATCCGCAAGTCGCTGGCCCTGCTGGCGCAGCGTATGGATTACGAAATGGCGCCGCACCGGCTTGAAGAATTCAACGCCATGATCGAAGATCCGAACCTGTGGAACGACCCGGCCAAGGCGCAGAAGCTGATGCGCGAGCGGCAGATGCTGATGGATGCGCTTGGCACCTACAAGCTGATCGACAGTGGGCTGCGTGACAATCTTGAGCTGATCGAAATGGGCGAAGCCGAAGATGACGCCGAGATCGTGGCCGAGGCCGAGGCCGCGCTGAAGGCGCTGGTCGAGACCGCCGCCGCAAAAGAGCTGGAGGCGCTGCTGGATGGCGAGGCCGATGGCAATGACACCTTCCTGGAGATCAACGCAGGCGCGGGCGGCACCGAAAGCTGCGACTGGGCCAGCATGCTGGCGCGGATGTATGTCCGCTGGGCCGAGAAGAAGGGCTACAAGGTTGAATTGCAGTCGATTTCCGAAGGGGAAGAGGCGGGCATCAAATCGGTGGCCTACAAGATCAGCGGGCCCAATGCCTATGGCTGGCTGAAATCGGAAAGCGGCGTGCACCGTCTGGTGCGGATTTCGCCCTATGACAGCGCGGCGCGGCGGCATACCTCGTTCAGCTCTGTCTGGGTTTACCCGGTGGTCGATGACAATATCGAAATCGTCATCCCGCAGAACGAGATCCGCATTGATACCTATCGGTCTTCGGGCGCGGGCGGGCAGCACGTCAACACCACCGACTCGGCGGTGCGGATCACCCACTTGCCGACGAATATCGTGGTGACCAGCTCGATGAAATCGCAGCACCAGAACCGCGAGATTGCGATGAACGCGCTGAAATCGCGGCTGTATCAGATGGAGCTGGACAAGCGCAACGCTGCCGTCAACGCTGCGCATGAAGCCAAGGGCGATGCGGGCTGGGGCAACCAGATCCGGTCTTATGTGCTGCAGCCCTATCAGATGGTGAAGGATCTGCGCACCGGGGTGGAAACCTCGGATACGCAGGGCGTGCTGGATGGCGATGTGGATCGCTTCATGCAGGCGACGCTGGCCATGGATGTGGCGGGCCTGAGCCGGGCCGAGGCTGCGGCCGAAGATTGATCGGCCCGCGCTGAACCTGCAGCAAAGATAGAACTTTCCGGCAGGATCGGCCTGCGTCTAGACTTCCCGCAAAGGGAGGACAGAATGACGCATACCGATACCGGGCCGCCGCATATCCCCGAAATCACCGAGGTGGAATTTGCCGATCTGGGCGCCAGCCTGCGCGCGGGCTGGCAGGATTTCCGCGCGGCACCGCTGCTGGGCATGGGCTTTGCCGCTGTCTATGTGCTGGGCGGCTGGCTGGTGCTTTGGGCGCTGACAGCGCAGGGCTGGCTGTGGCTGACCCTGCCTGCCAGCGCCGGCTTTCCGATTCTGGGGCCGTTCATCGCCTGCGGCTATTACGAGATGTCGCGCAGGCTGGCGGCGGGGGCGCCGTTGCGCGCGGGCGAGATTGCCGGGGTGATCTTTCGCCAGAAGGACCGGCAGATCCCGTCGATGGCGGTGGTGATCGTGGTGTTCTTCCTGTTCTGGAACTTTCTGGCGCATATGATCTTTGCGCTGTTTCTGGGCACCGCCACGCTGACCAATATCACCAGCTCTTTCGGGGTGCTGCTGTCGGGGCAGGGGTTGGTGATGCTGCTGGTTGGCACGGCGGCGGGCGCCGTCTTTGCCACGCTGCTGTATGCGCTGACGGTGGTGAGCCTGCCGCTGCTGCTGGACCGCGAGGTGGATTTCGTGACGGCGATGATTACCAGCTTTTCGCTGGTGACGGCCAATCCGCTGGTGATGCTGTCCTGGGGGGCGCTGGTGGCGGGGGCGCTGTTCCTGGCGATGCTGCCGGGGTTCCTGGGCCTGTTCGTGGTGCTGCCGGTGCTGGGCCATGCCACCTGGCATCTGTATCGCCGCACGGTGCTGTAGCCTGGATGCAAAAGGGGCACCGGATGGTGCCCCTTGAAACCTTGCGCAACGGATTGCGGATTATTCGGCCTGCGGCGGTGCGATGGCCTTCACGCCATTCAGCGGATCATCCTGACGCTGCACCGAGCCTTCGAAATGGGCGCCCGATTCGATGGCGATGGTCTTGTGGATGATGTCACCCTCGACCCGCGCGGTGGAGGTCAGGCGCACTTTCAGGCCGCGGACGCGGCCGATGACGCGGCCGTTGACCACGATATCGTCCGCGACGATTTCGCCCCGGATGGTGGCGGTTTCGCCCACGGTCAGCAGATGGGCGCGGATATCACCCTCGACCGTGCCTTCCACCTGGATGTCACCAGTGGTTTTCAGATTGCCCACCACTGTCAGATCGGAGGACAGGATGGAGGTATTCGGTTTGGCTTTCACAGGTGCATATTCCATTGCGGGTTTGCCTGCAGGAAGCTCGGCCGCTTTTGCCTTGTCAGGCTCTACCTGTTTGGGACCGGGTTCGTTGATTCTGCTTTTAGAAAACATCGCTCGCAGCCTTGATATAGGTCATCGGGTTGACCGGTCGGCCACCGACATGAACCTCATAGTGGAGATGTGTGCCGGTAGACCGGCCTGAATTGCCCATATCACCGATCCGGTCGCCGCGCGATACCCTTTGACCGACCTTCACATGGATTTCGGACATATGGGCGTAAAGCGTGGACAGCCCGAACTCGTGACGGATCTCGACGGCGCGGCCATAACCGTTCTGCCAACCCGCCTTTGTTACCACGCCATCGGCGGTGGCATAGATGCCGGGGTGCCATAGGCGCCTGCGAAATCAAGCCCGGCATGCATCCGTCCGCCGCCGCCAAAGGGATCGCGGCGATAGCCAAAGCCCGAGGTGAAGCGGTAGCGCCCCGAGGGCACCGGATTGGCAAAGGGGGCCTTGAAGGCGGCCAGACGGTACATGTTCATCCGGTCCAGCCGCCTTGCAGGATGGTATTGGCGCGGGCCTCTTCGTCGGGCTGAGGCTGG
Source organism: Gemmobacter sp. (assembly GCA_034519525.1). Classification (GTDB taxonomy): domain Bacteria; phylum Pseudomonadota; class Alphaproteobacteria; order Rhodobacterales; family Rhodobacteraceae; genus Gemmobacter. The sequence goes on from JAXHOJ010000002.1 coordinate 8,645, forward strand.
CCGCCCTTGGTGGAGACGATCGGCGTCAGCGGGCCGCCCTGACCGGAATAGCCGCGCCGCACCTGTTTCAGCAGCCCTTCCGGGTCGACATCCCGGCGGCGCGGAACATCTTGTCCAGCGGTTCCATCGAGACGGTCACCGCCTCTTCCAGCTGGGCAAAGATGGCGTCATTGCGCAGTTCCATCTCGGCCTTGGCGCGTTGGCGATGGCGGCCGTCTTCGCACGGCGCTGTCGGCCATCTTGTCCATTCTCGTCGCGCTCGCTGGGCGGTCGGATCCCAGGGCGCCTGCCATGATAGTCCATGCGTGGCCAGCGCGTCGCGGGCGCGGCCCGCTCGGTGGCGGCGCCCTGTTCGAGGCGAGGGCGGCGGTGCGTGCGTTCCAGCGCGGTGCGGGCCTCGTCGCGTTCCTTGATGGTGCGGCGCAGGGTGTTCTGGATCACGTCGATGCCGGTTTCCAGTTCCTTGCGGCTGTCTTCCGATGCCAGAAGCCGGGTCTGCATCCGGCTCATTTCCGCCAGCGCCACGTTGAACCGTTCCTGCGCCCGCACGGCCTCTTCGGCGCGGCGGTCGCGGTCGTTCGACAGGGCGACCAGACGCTGTTCGAACATCTGCTGCTGGCGGGCCACGGCCTGATCGGCGTCAGAACCGGCGGCGATGCTGTCCATCAGCGATGATGGCGGTGGCGATGAAGGTCCAGCCGATCAGCAGCGCCGCCCGCCGTCAGGGCGACGGCCTGGGTCATCGGGCGCAGGCGGATGAAGCGCGTGCCTTCGTCGGATTTCAGGAACAGGCGCTGTTCCGGCAGCTAGCGTTCCAGCGTGCCATTGATCCGATAGGCAAGGCGGTTGAGCACGGGGCAATCCTGTTCTGGGGTCTTGGTCTTGTCATCTGGCCGGGCGGTGGGCAGCGGCGCACACGTCTCAACGGGCCGAGCGCGTCAGGCTGCAACCCATTTTGGGCTGCTGCGGCGGGCAGCCGATTTGGGCAAAGCCCTGCGCGTTTCGGCAGGAATCTGCCGAAACCGGGGGCAGGGACAAGCCGCCCTTGGTCAGCGCACAAAGGGCGTGGGGGGCGATGTCTTCGGCAAGGGGCCAGTAGAAATCGGGGGGCAGGCCCGCCTCGGCGCGCTTTTCCTCGTTGAAGGGCGGTTTCAGCGCGCCGTGGAAATAGCGGCGGACCAGGGCGTGAAACTGGTCTTTCGGGTCCAGCCCGTCGCGGCCGCAGAGCCAGTTGAACCATTTGGACCCATAGGCGACATGGCCCACCTCTTCGGCATAGATCACTTCCAGCGCGGCAATCGCGGCTGTATCGCCCGCCTTGCGGAAGATCTCGATCATGCCGGGCGTCACATCCAGCCCGCGCGCCTCCAGCACCATGGGCACGACGGCGAGGCGGCCGAACAGATCTTCGGCCGTATCGGAAGCGGCGCGCCACATGCCGGCATGGGCGGGCAGCGCGCCGTAATGGCTGCCCATGCCTTCGAGGCAATCGCACATCAGGCCGAAATGCTTGGATTCCTCATGCGCCGCCTTCACCCAATCGTCATAAAAGCCCAGCGGCATGGGGATATGGCCGAAGCGGGCGATGATGTCCCAGTGCAGATCGACGGCGTTCAGTTCGATATGGGCGACGGCGTGCAGCAGGGCGATGCGCCCCTGCGGGCTGCCGGGGCGGCGGCGGGGCACATCGCGCGGCGGCAGCAGTTCGGGGCGGGCGGGGCGTGCCGGATGCAGCGGCGGGCTGGCGGTGCCCGACGGAGATCGGCTGGCCCGCGTGCACGGGCCGCGAGAGGATGCGGCCAGTGTGGCGGCATGGGCCTGTGACGAGCGCGGCATTTGGCGCGGCCGTCGGCGGTGGTCAGCACCTCCACCGCCATATCGGTCAGGGTCTTCATAGGGCCTGTGCCGCCGCCAGCACCTCTTCCACATGGCCCTTCACGCTGACCTTGCGCCAGACGCGCGCCACGGTGCCATCGGCGCCGATCAGGAAGGTGGAGCGGTCGATCCCCATATAGGTCTTGCCATACATGCTTTTCTCGACCCAGGTGCCGTAGGTTTCGCAGGTGCTGGCCCTGCCTCGTCCGACAGCCAGCGGCGATGCCACAGGCCGTGCTTTTCTTGCACGAACTTGTCGTGCTTGTTGACGCTGTCCTTGGACATGCCCAGATCACCGTGGCGCCTGCGGCGGTGAAATCGGGCAGGGCGGCGGTAAAGTCTTGCGCCTCGGTGGTGCAGGCGGGGGTGGAATCTTTGGGGTAGAAGAACAGCACGACCTTTTGCCCGCGCAGGGCAGACAGGCGTGACGGGTCGCCGCCGCCATCACGCGGCAGGGTGAAATCGGGGGCGGGCTGATCCGGATCAGGTCCATATGGGCGGCTCCTTGCCGAGCGGGGGAGTGATGCCCTGGGGGTTTTAGTTGCCTTTGCGCGCAGATAAAGGCAAGCCCGTTTAAAAGTGCGGGGATGGCGGGGCCGGCTGAGGCGAGGCACGAACAGGCGGGTTGAGGGCGCAGGGCGGGAGTGCGCCGGCGCAGCTGAAATGGATGGAAGGAAGTGAAGGAGCGGAAGCTGCCCGCGGCGCGCCTGCCCGGCGGCGGATGCGGCGGCGCACGCGGGTTTCGCTGTGGCTGATCCTGAGCCTGGCGCTGCTGGCGGCGGTTTTTGGTGTGGCGGTGCTGGCCATCACCGGCAAGCCGCTGCGCCTGCCGGTCTGGGCTGTGGCCGAGGCCGAGGCGCGGATGAACGCCTATCTGCCGCAGCCCGGTGCGGTGGTATCGCTGGAAGGCGCAGAGCTGACCATCGGGCGCGACTGGGTGCCAAGGCTGCGGCTGGAGGATCTGCGGATTGGCCTGAAAGAGGGCGGTGGCACCCTGCTGCGGCTGCCCGAGGCGCGGATCAGCTTTGATCCGGCGGGCCTGTTGCAGGCACAGCTGCGCCCGGCCTCTGTCACGCTGTCGGGGATGGCGATCCGCTTGCAGCGCGATGCGCAGGGCCGGTTCAATCTGGCGCTGGGTGATGGGGCGCCGATGCGGGATTTCGGCAGTTTCCCCGATCTGCTGGACCGGATCGACGCGATCTTTGCCGCCCCCGGCCTTGCCGCGCTGACGCAGGTGCAGGCCGATGCGCTGTCTCTGGTGCTGGAAGATGCGCAGGCGAAACGTATCTGGCGTGTGGGCGACGGTCGGCTGGCCTTTGTCAATGCCGCAGACGAACTGGGTATGGAGCTTGGTTTCACCCTGGCCAATCCCGATGGCGCCCCGGCGCGGGCGCTTCTGGCGATCACCTCGCACAAGGGCACGTCGGAGGCGCGGCTGCGCGCCACGGTCGAGGGGGTGGCGGCGCGCGATATCGCGGCGCAATCGCCACTGCTGGCGCTGCTGTCAGTGCTGGATGCGCCGATCTCGGGCAAGCTGAACGCGGGTTTCGATGCGGCGGGCAAGGTTGCGGCCTTTGATGGCGCATTGTCTTTGGGAGCCGGGGCCCTGCAACCCAGCCCCGACAGCCAGCGGGTGGTGTTTGATGGTGCCGCGCTGGATCTGGGGTTTGATCCGGCTGCTGAAAAGATAGCCCTGACCCGGCTGGAGGTGCAAAGCCCCTCGCTGCGGCTGGAGGCGCGGGGCCATGTGCTGGCGCCCGGCGTGATGCAGGGCAGCCCCGAGGCGTTTCTGGCGCAGATCGCCTTTTCGCGGGTGATGGTCGATCCGGCGGGGCTGTTCGTCGAACCTGTCACCTTCCGCGAAGGCGCGCTGGACATGCGGTTGCGGCTGAACCCGTTCCGCATCGAGGTGGGCCAGCTGACGCTGCAGGAAGAGGGCCGCCGCCTGCAGGCGCAGGGCAAGGCCGAGGCCGGGGTGGGGGGCTGGCAGATGTCGGTCGATCTGGCTCTGGATGCGATCCGCCACGACCGGCTTCTGGCGCTGTGGCCGCTGTCGGCGGTGCCGAAAACCCGGCAATGGGTGCAGGAAAACGTGCAGGAGGGCCTGCTGCGCGATGTGAAGGCCGCCTTCCGCATCAGCCCGGGGCAAGAGCCGCGATTCGCGCTGGGATATGATTTCGCGGATGCCGATGTGCGCTTCATCAAGACGCTGCCGCCGATCCGCAAGGGCAGCGGCTATGCCACGATCGACGGCAACAATTACACCATGGTTCTGGATGCGGGCGAGGTGACGCCCCCGGAGGGCGGGCGTATCGACGTGGCGGGATCGGTGTTTTCGGTGCTGGATATCCTGCAGAAACCGGCACAGGCCGAGATCCGCATGAAAACCCGCTCCAGCCTCACCGCCGCGCTGTCTTTGCTGGATGAACCGCCGTTCCGATTTCTGACCAAGGCCGGAAAATCCGCCGACCTGGGCGAGGGCCATGCAGAGATCAGCGCGGTGTTGCGGATGCCGCTGGTGGACCGGATCAAGACGGAAGATGTGTCGTTCCGCGTGGAGGGCCAGCTGCGCGAGGTGGTGTCGGATGTGCTGGTGCCGGGGCAGCGGCTGTCGGCGCCCGCGCTGCGGCTGGTGGCCACACCGGCGGGGATGGAGGTTTCGGGCGCGGGCACGCTGGGGCCGGTGCCGTTTGACGGCAGGTTCAACCAGCCTTTCGGCCCCGAAGCACAGGGCGGGGCCCAGTGGTGGAGGCGGTGGTGGAGCTGTCGCCGCGCGGGGTCGGGGCGACCTTTGCGTCCGGCCTGCCCGAGGGCGTTGTCGAGCGGCCAGGGCCGCGGCGCGGCTGGTTCGTGCGAACTGGCCGAAAGGCAGCCGCGCCGCGCTGACCCTGCGTGCTGATCTGCGCGGGCTGGGGCTGCGTCTGCCGCAGATCGGCTGGACCAAGGCGCCGGGGGCGGCGGGCAAGCTGGATCTGGCGGTGACGCTGGGCAACCTGCGGCGGTGGAGCGGCTGGCGCTGTCGGGCGCGGGGCTGGAGGCGGAGGGCAAGGTGGCGCTGACGGGCCGGGCGGTCCTGCGGCCGATGGGCGGCTGGGGCGGGCCGGATTTGCCGAGGTGCAGGCATCGGGACTGGTTTCGGCGGCGCGCGGTCACGCTGTAGCGCGCGGGCGGGGTGGTGCACTGGCGGGTCAGCGTTACGGGCGGGCGTGCCGATCTGCGCCAGTCTGCCTGAAACGCTGGGGGCAGCGGTGGCGGCCGGTGCGGGGCGGCCAGCACGCTGGATCTCGGCGCGCTGGATCAAGTGCAGGTGACCGAAAGCATCGCGCTTGGCGGGCTGCGCGGCGAATTTGGCACGCAGCGGCGGCTTCAACGGGCGTTTTCTGGCGGCGGCTGAGCGGGCAGGCCCGGATCTACGCGGCACGGTGGTGCCGATGAAGGGCGGAACAGGGATCCGCATCACCTCGGGCGATGCGGGGGGGATTCTGGCGGCAGCGGGGATTTTCGGCAATGCGCGCGGCGGCGATTTCGAACTGCAGCTGACGCCGCTGGGTCCGCGCGGCCAGTATCGCGGGCAGGCCAAGGCCACGACCCTGCGGGTGCGCAACGCGCCGCTGCTGGCGGAACTGCTGTCTGCGGTTTCGGTGGTGGGGCTGCTGGAACAGCTGAACGGCGAAGGTCTGCTGTTTGCCGAGGCCGATGCCGACTTCCGCTTGACGCCCGCCGGGGTCGAGGTCAGGAGGGGCGCGGCCGTCGGCCCTTCGATGGGGGTTTCGATGGCCGGAACCTATGACAGCAGGCGCAGGGTGTTCAATTTGCAGGGCGTGATCTCGCCGATCTATCTGCTGAACGGGATCGGCCCGATCCTGACCGCGGCGCGGGCGAGGGGCTGTTCGGCTTTCAACTATGGCATCACGGGGCACGGTCGGAGCGGCCAGGGTCTCGGTCAACCCGCTGTCGATCCTGACGCCCGGCATGTTCCGCGAGATTTTCCGCCGCCCGGTGCCGCGGCTGGAGGCAGCTGACGCGATGAAGCTTTCCGATTTCGACTTTGACCTGCCCGAGGAGCTGATTGCCACGCGCCCGGCGCAGGCCGCGCCCTCGGCGCGGCTGCTGGTGGCCGAGGGCGAGGGGCTCGCGCGATCGTGCGTGTGCCGATCTGGCCGCGATCTGTTGCGGCCGGGCGACCGGCTGGTGCTGAACAATACCCGCGTCATCCCGGCGCGGCTGACGGGCACGCGCACCGCGGCACCGGCGCGGGGCCGCGGTGGCGGCGAAGGTGGAAATCACCCTGCTGGAGCCGCGCGCCGATGGCGGCTGGCGGGCGCTGGCCAAGCCCCTGCGCAAGGTGGAGCCGGGCGAGGAGATCGTGTTTTCCGATCGAGCTTGCCGCGGTGGTCGGCCAAGAGACCGAGACGGGTCTGATGCTGCGCTTCAACCTGACGGGCGATGATTTCGACGCGGCACTGGCCGAAGCCGGGCAGATGCCGCTGCCGCCCTATATCGCCGCCAAACGCGCGCCCGATGCGCAGGACCACGACGATTATCAGACCGTCTTTGCCCGCCATTCCGGCGCGGTGGCGGCCCCCACCGCCAGCCTGCATTTCGATGCGCCGCTGCTGGAGGCGCTGCGCGCGAAGGGCGTTCAGTTCACCGAAGTGACGCTGCATGTGGGCGCGGGCACGTTTCTGCCGGTGAAGGTGGAGGATGTGGCGACCCACCGGATGCATGCCGAATGGGGCGAGGTGACGCCCGAGGCCGCCGCCGCGATCAATGCCACCAAGGCTGCAGGCGGGCGGGTGATCCCGGTGGGCACCACCGCGCTGCGGCTGATCGAAAGTGCGGCGCGGGACGGGCAGTTGCAGGAATGGCGCGGCACGACCGACATCTTCATCTATCCCGGGTTCCGCTTTCGGGTGACCGATGCGCTGATGACCAATTTCCACCTGCCGAAATCCACGCTGCTGATGCTGGTCTCGGCCCTGATGGGGCGCGACCGCATGCGCCGGGTCTATGCCCATGCCATCGCAGACAGGCTATCGCTTCTTTTCCTACGGCGACGCATCTCGCTGCTGCTCGAGCGGCCCCGCGCCAGAGGTCTCAGCCCGCCCGGCGCGGCCAGGTCAAGAGCCTGCCAGTGCCCGGTATGCCTGCGCCCGATGCTGCAGACCAGCCCGGTCTGCCGCCTGCACGGTGAGGGGGCAGCGCCCCGTCGGCCTTTCCGGCTAACGGCCCCCCCCAGTGCCACCCCTGCTGCAATGTCGCTAATCGAGGCCTTGCCATGCTGAAAGTCATCGCCACCACCTGGCCCCTGCTTCTGGGGGTGATGCTGCTGATGGTCGGCAATGGCATGCAAGGCTCGCTTCTGGGGATTCGGGGCGGGGATCGAGGGTTTGACCACCTTCCAGCTGTCGGTCGTCATGTCGGCCTATTTCGCGGGCTTTCTGATCGGATCGCAGATGGTGCCCGGCATGATCCGCCGGGTGGGCCATGTGCGGGTCTTTGCCGCCTTCGGATCGACGATTTCGGCGGTGCTGGTGGTCTATCCGGTGATGCCTGACTGGATCGTCTGGTCGCTGCTGCGGGCGCTGATCGGCTTTTCCTTCTGCGGCGTCTATATCACCGCCGAAAGCTGGCTCAACAACGCCTCGACCAACGAGACGCGGGGGCAGGCGCTGTCAGCCTACCTGATCGTGCAGATGATCGGCATCATCGCGGCGCAGGCGCTGCTGAACCTGGCCGATCCGTCCGGCTTTATCCTGTTCGTGATCCCCTCGGTGCTGGTGTCGCTGGCCTTCACGCCGATCCTGCTGTCCCGTCACGCCCCGGCGCCCGCCTTCGAGGCCACCAAGCCGGCTGAGGTTTCGCCGCGCTGTTCCGCAGTCGTCGCCGCTGGGCTGCGTCGGGATGTTGCTGATTGGGCGGCGTCTTTGCGGCGCATGTTTGGCATGGCCTCGGTCTGGGGGTCGAAAAGCGGGCTGTCGGTGCGCGAGATCTCGATGTTCATCGGCGCCATCTATGTGGGCGGGCTGATCCTGCAATATCCCATCGGCTGGCTGTCAGACCGGCGCGACCGGCGCCAGATCATCCTGTGGATCTCGGTCATTTCGGCGGTGGCGATGCTGCTGCCCCGCTGGTCGATCTGCCTTTCGCGGCGCTGCTGGGCGTGGCCATGGTGCTGGGCGGGGTGACCAACCCGCTGTATTCGCTGCTGATTGCCTATACCAACGACTTTCTGACCAAGGATCAGATGGCCGCGGCCTCATCGGGGATGCTGTTCCTGAACGGGCTGGGTGCGATCTTCGGGCCACTGGCCACCGGCTGGATCATGGAGCATGATCGGGCCGCGCGGGTTCTTTCCTGTATATCGCGCTGCTATTTCATCGGTCTGGCGGTTTACGCCCTGTGGCGGATGACGCGGCGGCGCGGCGCCCGGCGTCACAGGCGTCTATGCCGCCGTATCGCCCACGGCTTCGGCGCTGGCGGTTGGCGCGGTGATGGAAGAGGCCGACGACGGTTCGCCCCAGGCCCGCTGATAGCGATAACGTGGGAGAAAAAAAGGGGAGGGGGGAAGAGAAAGGAGAAAAGAAAGAAGGAAGAAACAAGCGGGTTCCGTGGCTTGCCTCGCTGCGCAAAGCCTGTCAGGCTGGCTGTCGGGCATCCCGCCCGGAGGAACATGCAAATGTCTGACCCGGTGATGGTGCTGGATTACTGGCTGGGCGATATCGGCCCCGAGGGCTGGTATGCGGGCGGCGAGGATCTGGATGATCAGATCCGTGGTCTGTGGCTGGATCTGTGGACGGCGGCGCGGGATCGCGGTCTGGATCACTGGGCCGACGGGCCTGCAGGCAGCCTTGCGCTGATCATTCTGGCCGATCAGTTTCCGCGCAACATGTTCCGGGGCACGGCAGCGGCCTTTGCCACCGATCCGCTGGCGCGCGAAATCGCCCGCAAGGCGCTGGCCGAAGGATGGGACATGCAGGCGCCCGAACCGGAACGGCAGTTCTTCTACATGCCCTTCGAACATAGCGAAGATCCCGCAGATCAGACCCTTGCGGTAGAGCTGATGGCAGAGCGCATGGCCGCCCATCCCGACAGCCTGCTGCACGCCCGCGCGCATCAGGCGATCATCGCGCGCTTTGGCCGCTTTCCGTTCCGCAATGCCGCGCTGGGGCGCGAGACCACGCCCGAGGAAGAGGCATTCATGACGGGCGGAGGATATGCTTCAATGGTAAACGACCTGAAGGCCTGAGCCATGCATTGGGCGCAAAGGCCTATGCCTTCGCCTGCATTGCTTGGATTTCAAAAATAGTTTAATGGCAAACTACTTTCCAGAGGAGGGGAACGATGGCTGCCAGAAACTTTGATGTGATCGTGATCGGCGCGGGTCCGGGGGGCTATGTGGCCGCCATCCGTGCGGCGCAGCTTGGCAAGAATGTTGCCATTGTGGAGCGGGAACATCTTGGGGGCATCTGCCTGAACTGGGGCTGTATCCCCACCAAGGCGCTGCTGCGCTCTGCCGAGGTGTTTCACCTCATGCACCGCGCCAAGGAATTCGGCCTGAAGGCCGACGGGATCAGCTATGATCTGGATGCTGTCGTTGCGCGGTCGCGCGGCGTGGCGAAACAGCTGTCGGGTGGCATTGGCCATCTGATGAAAAAGAACAAGATCACCGTGGTCATGGGTGAGGCGCATCTGCCCGCCAAGGGCCGCGTTTCGGTGAAAACCGACAAGGGTGTGGAAGAGCTGACCGCCCCCGCCATCATCCTGGCCACCGGCGCCCGTGCGCGCCAGCTGCCGGGCCTTGAGGCCGATGGCGATCTGGTCTGGACCTACAAGCACGCGCTGCAGCCCAAACGGATGCCGAAAAAGCTGCTGGTCATCGGGTCTGGCGCGATCGGGATCGAATTCGCCAGCTTCTTCAACACGCTGGGCGCCGATACCACGGTGGTCGAGGTGATGGACCGCGTGCTGCCGGTGGAAGATGCCGAAGTCAGCGCCTTTGCCAAGAAAGCCTTCGTCAAGCAGGGGATGAAGATCCTTGAAAAGACGACGGTAAAGAAACTGGATCGCAGCCCCGGCAAGGTCGTGGCGCATCTGGAAGATGCCAAGGGCACCACAACGCAGGAATTCGACACCGTGATTTCCGCCGTGGGGATCGTGGGCAATGTCGAAAACCTCGGGCTGGAGGCTTTGGGCGTCAAGATCGACCGCACCCATGTGGTGACGGACGAATATTGCCGCACCGGGGTCGACGGGCTGTTTGCCATTGGCGATATCGCAGGCGCGCCTTGGCTTGCGCACAAGGCCAGCCATGAGGGCGTCATGGTGGCCGAGCTGATCGCCGGTCTGCACCCCCATGCGATCAAGCCCAACAGCATCGCGGGCTGCACCTATTGCCATCCGCAGGTCGCCTCCGTCGGCCTGACCGAGGCGAAGGCGAAAGAGGCGGGCCATAGCATCAAGGTGGGGCGCTTCCCCTTTGTCGGCAATGGCAAGGCCATCGCACTGGGCGAGGCCGAGGGCTTCATCAAGACGGTCTTCGATGCCAAGACCGGCGAGCTGCTGGGCGCCCATATGGTCGGCGCCGAAGTGACCGAGCTGATCCAGGGCTATGTGGTGGGCCGCAGCCTGGAAACCACCGAAGAAGATCTGATGAACACCGTCTTCCCGCATCCGACCCTGTCGGAAATGATGCACGAAGCGGTGCTGGATGCCTACGGGCGCGCGATCCACTTCTGACGCTGGCGTCAATCAATCTGCAGACGGGCGGCCTTGGCCGCCCGATTTCTGTTCCACTCGCCTGATACGTGCGTTAGCAAGGGCGCATGACACGGTTTTCTCCGCTTTTGCTTGTGCTTGTCTTGTGGGGGGCTGGCCTTGGTGCCGCGGCTCAGTTTGGCAAGATGTCGGTTACCTTTGATCTGGTGGCCCAGATTTACGCTTCGGCAGGGCCAGCCATGCTGGGCCTTCTGGTCTCTATCGTGGGCTTTCCGGGGCTGATCTTCGGAACCACGGCCGGTATCTTTGTGGAAGGTCTGGGCTATCGCCGGGTTCTGCTGGGGGCGCTGGTGGCGGGTGCGGGCCTGTCGGCACTGGAATCGCTGATGCTGCCGCTGCCGGTCATGCTGGCACTGCGCGTGGCCGAGGGCATGGCCCATCTGGCCATCGTCGTGGCCGCCCCGGTGCTGATCGCGCAGATCGCCCCGGCCAGCCGTCAGGGGCTGGCGATGACACTGTGGTCCAGCTTCTTTGGGGTGGCCTATTCGGCACTGGCGCTGTTTGGCCGCCCGCTGGCGCTGGCCTTTGGCGAGCCGTCGCTGTTTCTGGCCCATGCCGCCTATATGCTGGGGATCGCCGCGCTGCTGCTGCGTCTGCTGCCCGCCGATCTGCCGCGCAAACCGCTGCATCTGTCGCCACAGGCCTTGCTGCGGCAACATGCGGATATCTACACCTCGCCCTATGTCGCGGCGCCGGCCTTCGGCTTTGTCTGCTATACCATCATCTATGTCGCGGTTCTGACCCTGCTGCCGCCCTTTGCCGGCGGGGCGGTGCAGATCCTGCTGGCCACCGGGATGCCGCTGGCCTCCATCGCGGTATCGCTGACGCTTGGGGTCTGGCTGCTGGGGCAGGTGTCTGCCGTGCGGGCGGCCATGGTGGGCTTTACCGTGGCGCTGCTGGCGGCGATTGCGCTGGGGCTGGGCTGGGGGCAGCCGGTTGTCACCGTGGCCGCCAGCCTGACACTGGCCGGGGCGCTGGGGCTGGTGCAGGGGGCGTCGTTCTCGGCCATTCCGCAGCTGAACCCCACCATCGGGGAAAGGGCGCGCGCCGCCGGGGCTGTAGCGCAGATGGGCAATCTGGGCACCACGGTCGGCACGCCGCTGCTGTCGGCGGTGATCCTGTCAGGCGGCAGCCGTGGCATGGCGGGCTTTGTGGCGCTGTTTGCCTTCCTCGGCATTGCGCTGCATCTGTGGCAGGCGCAGCGCCGTCAGCTGCGCACGATGGTCCCGCCGCCCGCCTGCCACTGACCCAGCCCGCCCAGGTTGAACACCTGACGATAGCCCATATCCACAAGCGTCGCCGCCGCCATGGCCGACCGACCGCCCGAGGCGCAGTACAGGCAGATCGGCGTTTCCGGCCCGATCCCGGCGGGCCGGTCTGCCGCATCCTGCGCCATGCGCGAGGCCAGCGCCATCAGCGGCACATGCACCGCCCCCTTTGCCTTGCCGCTGGCGCGCAGCTCGGACAGGTCGCGCACATCAATCACCACCAATTCGCCCTTTGTGGCGCGGGCCACCGCCTCTGCCGGAACAATGGGCTGAACGCGCGGGCCGGGGGCTTTCAGAAAGCTGAACATGGCAATTCCTCGGTTGCTGTCATTACATTCAAATAAATGAATGTGATTGAAATGCAAGCCCTTGCTGCGTTGCAGCGAGAAAAATGCTGCCCGTCATCGGAAAAATGCAAATGTTCATCCATTGTTCACGTTTTGAAGTTGGAGACTCACGCAGCTTGCCTTACATCTGTGCTGTCAGCGGACAGGTAGGATCATGGCCGAACAGAAGTTCATCGAGGTGCGCGGTGCGCGCGAACATAACCTCAAGGGCGTCGATCTCGACATCCCGCGCGATCAGCTGGTGGTGATTACTGGCCTGTCCGGGTCTGGCAAATCCTCGCTGGCCTTCGACACGATCTATGCCGAAGGGCAAAGGCGCTATGTCGAAAGCCTGTCGGCCTATGCGCGGCAGTTTCTCGACATGATGGGGAAACCAGATGTCGATCACATCAGCGGCCTGTCGCCCGCGATTTCCATCGAACAGAAGACCACGTCGAAAAACCCGCGTTCCACTGTCGGCACGGTCACGGAAATTTACGATTACCTGCGCCTGCTGTTCGCCCGCGTCGGCACGCCCTACAGCCCGGCCACCGGCCTGCCCATCACCGCGATGCAGGTGCAGGATATGGTGGATGCCGTCCTGGCGATGGAAGAGGGGATGCGCGCCTATCTGCTGGCCCCCATCGTGCGCGACCGCAAGGGCGAGTACAAAAAGGAATTCCTGGAGCTGCGCAAGCAGGGTTTCCAGCGCATCAAGGTCGATGGCCAGTTCTATGATCTGGACGAGCCGCCGACGCTCGACAAGAAGTTCCGCCATGACATCGACGTGGTGGTGGATCGCATCGTGGTGCGCCATGATATCGCCACCCGTCTGGCCGACAGTTTCCGAACGGCGCTGGATCTGGCCGATGGCATCGTGGTGCTGGAAACCGCCCCCGCGGAAGGCGAGCCGGAGCGGAAGACATTCTCCGAGAAATTCGCCTGCCCGGTTTCCGGTTTCACCATTGCCGAAATCGAACCCCGGCTGTTTTCCTTCAACGCGCCGCTGGGGGCCTGCCCGGTCTGCGACGGTCTGGGGGTAGAGCTGTTCTTCGATGAACGCCTGGTGGTGCCCGATCAGGGGCTGACCCTGGCGCAGGGGGCGATCGCGCCCTGGTCGAAATCGAAATCCCCCTATTTCCTGCAGACCATCGAAGCCATCGCCAAGCACTACGAATTCGACAAGAAAAAGAAATGGAAAGACCTGCCCGCCCATGTGCAGCAGGTGTTCCTGCATGGCTCTGGCGGCGAAGAGATCCAGTTCCGCTATGACGAAGGCGGCCGCGTCTATCAGGTGTCGCGCAGCTTTGAAGGCGTGATCCCCAACATGGAACGCCGCTACCGCGAAACCGACAGCAGCTGGTCGCGCGAAGAGATGGAGCGGTATCAGAACAACCGCCCCTGCGGCACCTGCCACGGCTATCGCCTGAAACCCGAGGCGCTGGCGGTCAAGATCGCGGGCCTGCATGTGGGGCAGGTGGTGCAGATGTCGATCCGCGAGGCTTTCGCCTGGATCGCCACGGTGCCCGATCAGCTGACCAACCAGAAGAACGAGATCGCAAAGGCCATCCTGAAGGAAATCCGCGAAAGGCTGGGGTTCCTGGTCAATGTCGGGCTGGATTACCTGACGCTGTCGCGCAATGCGGGCACGCTGTCGGGCGGCGAAAGCCAGCGCATCCGGCTGGCCAGCCAGATCGGATCGGGGCTGACCGGCGTGCTTTATGTGCTGGATGAACCCAGCATCGGCCTGCACCAGCGTGACAATGACCGCCTGCTGACCACGCTGAAAAACCTGCGCGATCAGGGCAATACCGTTCTGGTGGTGGAACATGACGAAGACGCGATCCGCGAGGCGGATTATGTCTTCGACATGGGGCCGGGGGCGGGTGTGCATGGCGGGCAGGTTGTCTCGCATGGGACGCCCGCGGCGATTGCAGCCGATCCTGCCAGCCTGACCGGGCAGTATCTGTCCGGCAGCCGCGAGATTGCGGTGCCGAAAACCCGCCGGTCGGGCAATGGCAAGAAGCTGACGGTGGTAAAGGCCACCGGCAACAACCTGAAACAGGTGACTGCCGATTTCCCGCTGGGCAAATTTGTCTGCGTCACCGGCGTATCGGGGGGCGGCAAATCCACGCTGACCATCGAAACCCTGTTCAAGACTGCCGCCAGCCGGTTGAACGGCGCCCATGAATCCCCCGCCCCCTGCGAGACGATCAAGGGCTTCGAACATCTCGACAAGGTGATCGACATCGACCAGCGCGCCATCGGCCGCACGCCGCGCTCCAACCCCGCCACCTATACCGGCGCCTTCACCCCGATCCGTGACTGGTTCGCGGGCCTGCCCGAAGCCAAGGCGCGCGGCTATCAGCCCGGTCGGTTCAGCTTCAACGTGAAGGGCGGGCGCTGCGAGGCCTGTCAGGGCGACGGCGTCATCAAGATCGAGATGCACTTCCTGCCCGATGTCTATGTGACCTGCGAAACCTGCAAGGGCCAGCGCTACAACCGCGAAACGCTGGAAATCAAGTTCAAGAACAAAAGCATCGCCGATGTTCTGGATATGACCTGCGAAGACGCGCGCGAATTCTTTCAGGCGGTTCCGTCCATCCGCGACAAGATGGAGGCTTTGTGTCAGGTCGGCCTTGGCTATATCAAGGTCGGCCAGCAGGCCACCACCCTGTCGGGCGGCGAGGCGCAGCGGGTGAAGCTGTCCAAGGAGCTTTCACGCCGCGCCACGGGCCGCACGCTGTATATCCTGGATGAACCCACCACCGGCCTGCATTTCGAGGATGTGCGCAAGCTGCTGGAAGTGCTGCACGAACTGGTCGAGCAGGGCAATACGGTGGTGGTGATCGAACACAATCTGGATGTGATCAAGACCGCCGACTGGATCATCGACATCGGCCCGGAAGGCGGCGATGGCGGCGGGCAGATCGTGGCCACCGGCACACCGGAACAGGTGGCCAAGGTCGCGGCCAGCCATACCGGGCGTTATCTTGCGCCGCTGCTGAAACAGAAGCGCGTCGCGGCAGAATGACAGCGGCGGCCCCCGGGCCGCATCGGGCCGGGGGCCGCCAAATTCGTTCGAACGAATTTGCAAATTTCTTCGAAGAAATTTGCCTTCAGCCCTGTTTCATCGGGCAGGTGTTCAGCCCGATGATCGAATAGAGCGGGCAGGTTGACATCAGCCCGGTCAGCAGGGGCACGATGCCGATCAGTTTTGCCCAGTGCCAGAAGCCGGTGCCCTGATCCACGAAGAACCACAGGATCAGCGCAAGCCCGACGGTGATCCGCAGGATACGGTCGATCCCGCCAACATTCTTGATCATGATAAACTCCAATTCATTACATATTCTGAATATGTAATGAATCGCAGCAGAAGTCACGCGTCCGCTTGCCGCATCAGCCCCGTCCGCGGGTTTCGAACCGCGGCAACATGGCAGAAAAATCCATCCCGCGCCCGTCTTCATCCTCCACGAAGCGGCGATACAGATCGGCGGCCAGCTGCCCCATCGGCGTATCGGCATCGGCAGATTGCGCGGCCTGCTGCGACAGGTTCAGGTCTTTCAGCATCAGTTCCGCCGCGAAACCGGGTTTATAGCCATTATCGGCGGGCGATTTCGGCCCCACGCCGGGCGCCGGGCAATAGGCGTTCATCGACCAGCTGTAGCCCGAAGAGGTGGAAACCACATCGAACATCTTGCCCCGGTCCAGCCCCAGCTTGTCGGCCAGCGCAAAGGCCTCGCAGGTGGCGATCATGGTCACGCCCAGAATCATGTTGTTGCAGATCTTGGCGGCCTGACCGGCACCCGAAGCGCCGCAATGCACCGCCTTCTGCCCCATCACCGCGAACAGCGGCTCCACCGTGGCAAAGGCCGCATCACCGCCCCCCACCATGAAGGTCAACGTGCCTGCCGTCGCCCCGCCCACGCCCCCCGAAACCGGCGCATCCAGCGCGCCCAGCCCGGCGGCCACGGCCAGTTCGGCCACCGCCCGCGCGCTGTCCACATCCACGGTGGAACAATCGCAGAGCACGGCGCCTGCCTGCATCGCCGGGATCACCTCGGCCGCCACGGCGCGCAGGATGGCGCCATTCGGCAGCATGGTGATGACCACATCCGCCCCCGCCGCCGCCTCGGCCGCCGTGGTGGCGTGGGTCACGCCTTCGGGCATCGGCGCGGTCAGGTCAAATCCGGCCACCGCATGGCCTGCCTTTGCCAGATTGGCCGCCATCGGGCCGCCCATATTGCCAAGGCCGATAAATCCGATCTGCATGGGTTACTCCGTGAATGTAAGGGTATCGGGGCCAAGCGGGGCCAGCAGGGCCTCCACCTCGGCGGCGGAAACGTCTTTGGGCGCGGCATGGCGCCATTTCGGCTTGCGGTCCTTGTCGATCACCATGGCGCGGATGCCCTCCATGAAATCGGTCTGGCCCTGCGCGCGATGCGTCACGCGATATTCCATCTCCAGCGCCTGCTGCAGGGTGGGCGCAGGCCCCAGCCGGTCCAGCAGGGCCAGCGTCGTGGCCACCGCCAAGGGCGAGCCGCGCTCCAGCGCTGCCAGCGCGCCCTGGGCGAAATCGCTGCCATCCTCGCGCAGCGCCTGCCGCTGCGCCACCGGATCACTGCCCGCAAACAGCCGGTCGATCTGCGCCTGCAGGCCGGGCAGGGTGGCGGGCACAGGCGCGGGGCGCACAGCCGAAGCCACCGCCGCCACATCGCCGGTTTCACACAGCGCAGCGATCAGCGCGGGCCAGTCGGCCTGCGGCACAAAGCCATCGGCAAATCCGGCATGAATCGCATCGCCCGGCCCCATCCGCGTGCCGGTGGTGCCCAGCCAGGCCCCCAGCCGCCCCGGCGCCCGCGCCAGAAGCCGCGTACCCCCCACATCCGGCACCAGCCCAATGGCACATTCCGGCATCGCCACCTGCGCAGTTTCGCCCAGGATGCGATGGCTGGCGTGGCAGGCCACACCCACCCCGCCGCCCATGCAGAAGCCCTGCACCAGACTGACCACCGGCTTGGCATAGGCGCCGATGCGCGCATTCATCCGGTATTCGTCGCGCCAGAAATCGCGACCGTAATCGAAATTGCCGCGCAGCCCTTCGGCATAAAGCTCGGCAATATCGCCCCCGGCGCAGAAGGCGCGATCGCCCTCGGCATCCACCAGCACCAGCGCCACCGCCGGATCACCGGCCCAGGCCACCAATGCGGCATCCAGCGCCCGGCACATGTCATAGGACAACGCGTTCAGTGCCTTGGGCCGGGTCAGGGTCACGCGCCCGGCGCGCCCCTCGACCCGGATGGAAATATCGCTCATCCCCGGCCCCCGATCAGGCTGCGCGCCACGATCATCCGCATGATTTCATTGGTGCCTTCCAGTATCTGATGCACCCGCAGATCGCGGACGATCTTCTCGATCCCGTAATCGGCCAGATAGCCATAGCCGCCATGCAACTGCAGACAGTCATTCGCCACATCAAAGGCGGCATCGGTGACATACAGCTTGGCCATGGCGCAGAATTGCGTGGCATCCGCCGCGCCCTGATCCAGCTTCCAGGCCGCCTGCCGCAGGAAGATGCGCGCCGATTGCAGCTTCACCTCCAGCTCGGCCAGCCGGAACTGCAGCGCCTGAAACTGGTCCAGCCGCTGCCCGAAAGCCTTGCGCTCGGCCATGTAGCGCAGCGTCGCCTCCAGCGCCGCCTGCGCGCCCCCCAGCGCCGAGGCGGCGATGTTCAGCCGCCCACCATCCAGCCCGGCCATGGCATAGGCAAAGCCGCGCCCTTCTTCGCCCAGCAGGTTGTCGGCAGGGATTGCGCAGCCATCCAGTTGCACCGCCCGCGTCGGCTGTGCCCGCCAGCCCATCTTGTCTTCCAGCCCGCCAAAGCTCAGCCCCGCCGCGCCGCTGTCGACCAGAAAGGCCGAAATGCCCTTCGGCCCGGCATCGCCGCTGCGCGCCATCACCACATAGGCATCGGAATAGCCGCCGCCCGAAATGAAGGCCTTGGCTCCGGTCAGGCTCCAGCCGTCACTGGTGCGCTCGGCCCTGGTGCGCAAGGCGGCTGCATCCGACCCCGACCCCGGCTCGGTCAGGCAATAGGACAAGACGCTGTCCATCCGGCAGGCCGCAGGCAGCACCCGTGCCTTCATCTCGGCCGATCCGAACTTGTCGATCATGCCCGCGCACATGTTGTGGATCGACAGGAAAGATGACACCGCCGGGCAGGCCATGGCCAAAGCCTCGAACACCAAAGTGGCATCCAGACGGCTCAGCCCCGATCCGCCATGATCCTCGCTGACATAGATCCCGCCCAGACCCAGCTCTGCCACCCGGGGCCAGAGCGCGCGGGGAATCGTGCCCTCCTTTTCCCAGGCCAGGGCATGGGGGGCGATATGTTCCTGACCAAAGGCCTGCGCCATGTCGAAAATGGCCTGCTGTTCCTCGGACAAAGCGAAATCCATCCCGAGCCCTCCCTTGCTGGAATTGAACGCGTGTTTTATTTCTGGATTGTTGCGGAAATTTTGCAAGCGTCGCAACCGCCGCTGAGGTCGCAGGGGGGCTGTCTGCCCCCCACGGCCTTCGGCCTCCCCCCGAGGATATTTTGACAACGGGAAGGGCAGCAGACCTGCGCTTCATGTCTTCCCGTTGTCAAAATATCCTCGGGAGGTGAATGAGCCGCAGGCTCAGAGGGGGGCAGACAGCCCCCCTCCCTTGGGTGCAGATCAGTCCAGCGCCTTGAAGTTCAGCGCCGCACCATCCTTGATGCCCGAGAACCAGCGCGCGGTCACCGTCTTGGTCTTGGTGTAGAAGCGGAAGGCATCGGGGCCATACTGGTTCAGGTCACCGAAGGCCGATTTCTTCCAGCCACCGAAGCTGTAATAGGACAGCGGCACCGGGATCGGGAAGTTGATGCCGACCATGCCCACGTTTACGCGGGATGCGAAATCGCGCGCCGTATCGCCATCGGCGGTATAGATCGCGGTGCCATTGCCATATTCATTGTCGATCACCAGCTGCAGTGCCTCTTCATAGGTTTCTGCGCGCACGGTCGACAGCACCGGGCCAAAGATCTCCTGCTTGTAGATCTCCATATCCGGGGTGACATTGTCGAACAGCGTCGGCCCGACGAAGAACCCGTCCTCATAGCCCTGGATCTTCAGGCCACGGCCATCGACCACCGCCGTCGCGCCCTGATCCAGACCCGAGGCGATCAGGCCCAGAATCCGCTCTTGCGCCTGTTTGGTGATGACCGGCCCGAAATCCACATCATTGCCGGCGGTATAGGGGCCGACTTTCAGCTTTTCGATGCGCGGCACCAGCTTTTCGATCAGCGCATCGGCGGTTTCCGTGCCCACCGGCACCGCGACCGAAATCGCCATGCAGCGTTCGCCCGCCGCGCCGAAACCGGCGCCCACCAGCGCATCCGCTGCCTTGTCCAGATCGGCATCGGGCATGATGATCATGTGGTTCTTGGCGCCACCAAAGCACTGCGCCCGCTTGCCGTTGTTGGCGGCGCGGCCATAGATATATTGCGCGATCGGCGTGGAACCCACAAAGCCCACGGCCTGAATGGTTTCGCTGTCCAGCAGCCCGTCCACCGCCTGCTTGTCACCGTTCACCACCTGCAGCACGCCATCCGGCAGCCCGGCCTCTTTCGCCAGCTCCGCCAGCCGCAGCGAGGTGGAGGGGCAGCGTTCCGAGGGTTTCAGGATCATCGCATTGCCGGCCGAAAGCGCCGGGCCCATCTTCCACAGCGGGATCATGGCGGGGAAGTTGAAGGGCGTGATGCCCGCCACCACGCCCAGCGGCTGGCGCATGGCATAAAGGTCGATGCCGGGGCCTGCGCTGTCGGTATATTCGCCCTTCAGCATCGCCGGGGCGCCCATGCAGACCTCGATCACCTCAAGCCCGCGCTGCACATCGCCCTTCGCATCCGGCAGGGTCTTGCCATGTTCCGACGAGACCAGCTCGGCCAGTTCGTCCATGTGCTGGTTGATGAGGTCGCCGAATTTCATCATCACCCGGGCGCGGCGCTGCGGGTTGGTGGCGCCCCAGACCAGCTGCGCCTTGGCGGCTTCGGCAATCGCATGGTCCAGCTCTTCGGGGCTGGCCAGCGCCACGCGCGCCTGAATCTCGCCCGTGGCCGGGTTGTAGACATCGCTGAAGCGGCCCGAAGTGCCTGCAACCCGCTGGCCGTTGATCCAGTGTCCGATTTCTTTCATGGGGGTATCCTCCTGAAGGTTGGCGTCACAATAGCCTTGCATTTTCGCGCGATAAAGCGGCAGTTTCCCAAAAGCGTTTTGCAAAAATAGGCCTATCCATGGATTGGGACGATCTGCGCCTGTTTCTGGCCGTGGCCCGGGCCGAAAGCCTTTCGGGCGCAGGCAAACAGCTGCGGCTGGACCCGGCAACGCTGGGCCGCCGCATTGCCCGGCTGGAAGAGGCGCTGGAGGCGCGGCTTTTCGTCAAAAGCCCGCAGGGCTATGCGCTGACGGATGAGGGCAGCCGCATCCTGGCCCATGCCGAACGCGCCGAACAGGCAATGTCGGGCGTGGCGGAAGAGCTGCGTGGCACCCAGGGCCTGACCGGGCAGATCCGCATCGGTGCGCCCGACGGCTGCGCCAATTATCTGCTGCCGCAGGTGCTGGCCACGATCTGTGACGCCAATCCGGGGCTGGAGGTGCAGATCGTGGCGCTGCCGCGCGTCTTCAACCTGTCCAAGCGCGAGGCCGATATGGCGATCGGCGTGTCGCGCCCCGAAACCGGGCGGCTTTCGGTGCAGAAGCTGACGGATTACCGGCTGCATCTGGCGGCCTCGCGCGCCTATATCGCCGCGCATCCGCCCATCATGGCGCCCGGCGATCTGCGGGCGCATCGGATGGTGGGCTATATCCCCGACATGATCTTCGACAAGGAGCTGGATTATCTGGGCCATCTGGGCGCCGAAACCGTGGCTTTGGCCTCCAACTCGGTCTCGGTGCAGCTGAACTGGCTGCGCCATGGCGCCGGGGTGGGGGTGGTGCATGATTTCGCACTGCCCGCGGCGCCGGAGCTGCAGCGCCTGATTCCCGATCAGGTCAGTCTGACCCGCAGCTTCTGGTTGATCCGCCATGCCGATGACGGCAGGGTGGACCGGCTGAACCGCTTTGCTGCGCTGCTCGTGCAATCGGTTCGTAAAGAAGTATTACGTCTGGAGGCAATGGCTTGACAGATTATTGCGCAGGCCCGACGCTGCCCTGAGAGAGAAGGAGAAGCCCATGCTTGTATCGCAGATTCTGAAATCGAAATCGGATGATGGTGTTGTGACGGTCGCCCCCGGCACCAGCGTTGCAGAGGTTGCGCATGTGCTTTCTGTCCGGCGCATCGGGGCGGTGATCGTGTCGCCCGATGGCAAGGAGGTGGCGGGCATCGTCTCTGAACGCGACATCGTGCGCGAGTTGGGGCGGCGCGGCCCGACCTGTCTGGGGGACAAGGTCGATGAGATCATGACCTCAAAGCTCATCACCTGTGCGCGCGAAGACAATACCCATGATGTGCTGCAGAAGATGACGGATGGCCGCTTCCGTCACATGCCGGTGGTCGAGGGCGGGCAGATGGTCGGGCTGATCTCCATCGGCGATGTGGTCAAGGCCCGGCTGATGGAGCTGGCCGCCGAGAAAGATGCGCTGGAAGGCATGATCAAGGGCTTCTGACCCTTTGCTGCGGCGCGGCGCTTTGCCTCTTGCATTGCGCCGCGCAATATTGTTGCGTGTGGCCGAGCCACATGACGCATGTGGACCAGCCACAAGGGGGGGAACCCATGCGCATCGGTCTTTATCCCGGGACATTTGACCCGATCACCCTGGGCCATATCGACATCATTCAGCGCGCCATGCAGCTGGTGGATCGGCTGGTGATCGGCGTGGCGATCAACCGCGACAAGGGCCCGCTGTTCAGCCTGGAAGAGCGTGTGGCGATGGTCGAGGCCGAATGTCGCGGTGTTCTGGCCAGCACGCCCGGCGAAATCGTGGTGCATCCGTTCGAAAACCTGCTGATCGACTGTGCGCGCGATGTCGGCGCCACGGTCATTCTGCGCGGTTTGCGCGCGGTTGCGGATTTCGAATATGAATTTCAGATGGTGGGGATGAACCGGGCGCTGGATTCCAGCATCGAGACGGTCTTCCTGATGGCCGATGCCCGGCGGCAGGCGATCGCGTCCAAGCTGGTGAAAGAAATCGCCCGGCTGGGCGGCGATGTGTCGAAATTCGTCACACCCGAGGTCAATCAGGCGCTGAAGGCGCGGTTCGCCTGATCCCCGCGGCCCCTTGCCCACGCGCCCGTCATTGGGGCGCGTGCGGCGCATCGGCAGATCAAGCGCGGCCGTAGACCGCCTCACGGGCCAGCCGCTCGGCATCGCCCGGATAGATGTTCAGATCCAGCGCGATATCCATCGGCAGGCGGGCGATTTCATCCCGGGTCTGGCGGTAGCGCGCATGATTGCGGGCGGCGGATTGCAGGCGTTCGATAAGATCAAGCATTTCAGGTTCCTTTCCACATATCCTGTGGCGTCCATGGCGGGCCGGATGCCTGCCATGGTTCCGATATGGGCAAGGGCAGGGGCACCCACAATCCCAGCCCGGCGCATTGCCGCACTGCAGAAACCGCATGGCTGAAACGCAAACGGGCGCCCGAGGGCGCCCGCAAATTTCTTCGAAGAAATTTGCAAATCTTTTTGAAAAGATTTGCCCTTCCCCTTTTTTCAGATCAGCTTGCCCATGGCCACGGCGGTATCGGCCATGCGGTTGGAGAAGCCCCATTCGTTGTCATACCAGGACAGGATCGAGCACGAAGGTGCCGTCCATCACCTTGGTCTGGTCCATGTGGAACACCGACGAATGCGGGTCATGGTTGAAGTCGCGCTGACCAGTTCTTGCACTCGGTATAGCCCAGGATGCCCTTCAGCGGGCCATCGGCGGCGGCCTTGATGGCGGCGTTGATCTCGGCCACCGTGGTGTGGCGCGCTTGGCGATGAACTTCAGGTCCACCACCGACACATTGGGCGTCGGCACGCGGATGGCGAAGCCGTCCAGCTTGCCCTTCAGTTCCGGCAGCACCAGACCCACGGCCTTGGCGGCGCCGGTCGAGGTCGGGATCATCGACAGCGCCGCCGCGCGGCCGCGGTACAGATCCTTGTGCATCGTGTCCAGCGTCGGCTGATCGCCGGTATAGCTGTGGATCGTGGTCATCATGCCCTTTTCGATGCCGATCACATCGTTCAGCACCTTGGCCACCGGCGACAGGCAGTTGGTGGTGCAAGACGCGTTCGACACGACCAGATCATCGCGCGGTCAGCGTGTCATGGTTCACGCCGTAAACGATGGTCTTGTCCGCGCCGTCGCCGGGCGCCGAGATCAGCACGCGCTTCGACCCGTTTTCCAGATGCGCGGGGCATTTTTCCTTGCTGGTGAAAATGCCGGTGCATTCCATCACGATGTCCACATCGCCCCAAGGCAGATCGGCCGGATTGCGCAGCGCGGTCACGCGCATCTTGCCGCGGCCCGCGTCGATCCAGTCTGCGCCGGTGGTCACGGTGCCGGGGAAGCGGCCATGCACGCGAGTCAAACCGCAGCAGATGGGCGTTGGTTTCCACCGGGCCCAGATCGTTGATGGCCACAACCTCGATATCGGTGCGACCCGATTCGATGATGGCGCGCAGGACGTTGCGGCCGATGCGACCAAATCCGTTGATGGCGACTTTGACAGCCATGGAACTCCTCCTTGCCCATGGGCGGCGGCTGCAGCGCTGCAGCGCCTGATAGCGCTAACAAATGCAGAGCGACAGAATCAGCGCCAAGTGCGAATAGGGGGGTCAAACCAGAATGTTCCGGCGGGCGCATCAGC
Organism: Gemmobacter sp.; assembly: GCA_034519525.1. GTDB lineage: Bacteria > Pseudomonadota > Alphaproteobacteria > Rhodobacterales > Rhodobacteraceae > Gemmobacter. The sequence continues at coordinate 32,769 of JAXHOJ010000002.1, forward strand.
GCCAGAATATCAGCACATTGCAACGAGATCCAGCGAATCTTGCGGGCCAGAAACAGAAAGCGTCCCCGCCGTTGGCAAGGCACGTCAGCAGCGATCAGCCGCAAGCGATCAGCAGGGCCAGCGCCAGGGCAATCGCGATCGGTCACAGCCGACCCCCGTTATTGCGAGAAGCCGCCCCATCGCACCGGCCACATCGGCCATCCGGCAGGAAAAGCCCCATTCATTGTCATACCAGGCCAGCACGCGCACGGTGCGGCCGCCCACAACCTTGGTCTGGTCCGGGGCGAAGATAGACGAATGTGGCGTGTGATTGAAGTCGATCGACACCTTGGGTTCCGGATCATAGGCCAGAACCATGCCCATATAGCCCGGCAGCCTCGCGCACGATCTCGTTCACATCCTGCACCGTCACCGACTTTGGAGGCCACGAAGGTCAGATCCACGGCTGAGACATTCGGGGTGGGCACGCGGATGGCCGATCCATCCAGCTTGCCCTTCAGTTCCGGCAGCACCTCGCCAAGCGCCTTGGCCGCGCCGGTCGAGGTGGGGATCATCGCCATGGCGGCCGCCCGGGCGCGGTACAGATCCTTGTGGCGGCGGTCCAGCGTCGGCTGGTCGCCGGTATAGCTGTGGATCGTGGTCATGATGCCGCTTTCGATGCCGATGGCATCGTTCAGCACCTTGGCCAGCGGCGCCAGGCAATTGGTGGTGCAGGACCCGTTCGACACCACCAGATGTTCGGCGGTCAGCGCGCGGTGGTTCACCCCGTAGACCACGGTTTTATCGACATTCTTGGCGGGGGCAGAGACCAGAACCCGCTTGGCGCCCCGGCCCAGATGCACGGCGGCCTGATCGCGGTCGTTGAACTTGCCGGTGCATTCCAGCACCACATCCACGCCGTCCCAATCCAGCTCTTCGGGATTATAGGTCGACATCACGCGGATCGGGCCACGGCCCAGATCCAGCATCCCGCCTTCAACCTTCACGGTGCCCGGAAACCGGCCATGCACGCTGTCGTATTTCAGCAGATGGGCGTTGGTTTCGATGGGGCCGGTGGCATTGATCGCCACCACCTGCACATCATTGCGTGCCGCCTCTGCAATATGCGCCAGCGTGCAGCGCCCGATGCGGCCGAAGCCATTGATGCCGATGGTGATGGTCATGCCCGTCGTCTCCGTCCTGTCTGGCCCAGTCTTTCGCCGCGTCTCTCGCCGCGCCTTTGGCCCCGTCTCTGGCCGCGTCACGTTTTGCCTATAAACTGGCTTCCTGCATCCGCAAAGTAAAAAAATCATGATTTTTCATGATGTTAGCGGTAACGACCCGTGTTTTTCAACGGCGGCCCCGGGGGGCCTGCACAGATGGGCATCTTTTCGTCAGGTCGCGCGTCAGATAGGCTCGCGGCGAACAGCCCGGAAGGATGGCCTGAATGAGCGGACTTCTGGCGTTGCTGGATGATGTGGCGGCGATTGCCAAGGTGGCGGCGGCCTCGGTCGACGATATCGCGGCGGCGGCGGCCAAGGCCGGGGCCAAGGCCGCAGGGGTGGTGATCGACGATGCCGCCGTGACGCCGAAATATGTGCATGGATTTTCGGCCGAACGCGAATTGCCGATCATCTGGCGCATCGCGAAGGGATCGTTGAAGAACAAGCTCATCATCCTGTTGCCCGGCCTGCTGGCGCTGAATTACTTCGCGCCTGCGGTCATTACGCCCTTGCTGATGCTGGGCGGGGCCTATCTGTGCTTCGAGGGCGCGGAAAAGGTGGCCCATGCCCTGTTCCCCCATGCCGATCACGCCGTCGAGGCGGATTTCGACACCAAGGACCCGGCGCATCTGGAAGAGGAAAAGGTCGCTGGGGCCATCAAGACCGATTTCATCCTGTCGGCCGAGATCATGACCATCGCGCTGGCCACCATCGAAAGCCCCAGCTTCTGGATGCAGGCGATCACGCTCGCGGTTGTGGGCATCGATCATCACCGTCGGCGGTTTACGGTGCGGTGGCGCTGATCGTGAAGATGGATGATGTGGGCCTGCATATGGCCGCCAACGGCCGGACCGCGGGCCGGGCGGGCGCTTGGCCGGGGTCTGGTGCTGGCGATGCCGAAGCTGATGGCGTTTTTGTCCACGGTGGGCACGGCGGCGATGCTGTGGGTCGGCGGCAATATCGTGCATGCACGGGCTGGAGGTGACGCATCTCTGGGCCTGGGCCCTACGAGACGATCCACCATATGGCCGCGGCGGCGGCCGCATGCCGTGCCCGCAGGCGCCGGGCTTTGTCGAACTGGGCTGGTGACGGCGGCGCTGTGACGGGGTGCTGCGGCCTGGCGCTGGGCCTGCTGCTGATCCCGGTGGCAACGCGGGTGATCGCGCCCGCTTTGGGCGGCCGCGATCGCCGCGGCAAGAACGGCGCCGCGCATTGACGCGGCATCTGTCGCACTCGGATGTGTTCGCCGATAAATACGCGGTGGCCTTGAGGGTGTCCGGCCACGATCAACACAGCAGCGCCTTGGCCTTTGCCGACGGTCGTGCCTCGGCGGTGATGCCGAACTCCTTATACAGCCGCTCTGTCGGGGCCGAGGCGCCAAAGCTGGACATGCCGACGAAACCCGCCTTCGCCTCGCGCCCGCGCTCGCCCAGAAGCCAGCGGTCCCAGCCCATGCCGCACGCCCGCCTCGATCGCCACGCGCACCGGGCCTGCGGGCAGGACTTCGCGGCGATAGGCCTCGTCCTGCGCCGCGAACAGCTCCATGCAGGGCATGGAGACCACGCGGGTGCCGATGCCTTCGGCCTCCAGCGCCTCGCGGGCCTTCATCGCGATTTCCACCTCGGACCCGGTGGCCATCAGGATCACCTGACGCTTGCCGGTGGCCTCGGCCAGCACATAGGCGCCCTTGGCGACCAGGTTCTGGTTGCTGTGGGTCAGGCGCACCGGGGCCAGATTCTGGCGGCTCAGCGCCATCACCGTCGGCGTGGTCTTGGTCGAAAGCGCCATTTCCCAGGCCTCGGCCACTTCCACCAGATCGGCGGGGCGGAGCACCAGCGTGTTGGGCGTGGCGCGCAGCATCGCCAGATGCTCGACCGGCTGGTGGGTCGGCCCGTCCTCGCCCAGGCCGATGCTGTCATGCGTCATCACATAGACCACCGGCACGCCCATCAGCGCCGACAGGCGCATCGCGGGGCGGGCATAGTCGGTAAAGCACATGAAGGTGCCGCCGTAGGGCCGCACGCCGCCATGCAGCGCCATGCCGTTCATCGCCGCCGCCATGCCATGCTCGCGGATGCCGTAATAGATGTAGCGGCCCTTGCGGTCCTCGGATCGAAGATGCCCAGATCGGCGGTCTTGGTGTTGTTCGACCCGGTCAGGTCGGCCGAGCCGCCGATGGTTTCGGGCATGACCGGGTTGACCGCCTGCAGCACCTTTTCCGGAGGCCGAGCGGGTCGCGAGTCTTCGGCCGGTGCGTCCACCGCCTGCTTTCTTCACGCGCGCGGATGGCGGCGGCCAGCCTGGCCGGGGCCTCGCCGCGCGAAGATGCGGGTGAACTCGGCCTGCTTGCTGGCGGGCAGGGCGGCCAAGCCGCGCCTCCCATTCGGCGCGCGGTCTGCGCACCGCGGGCGCCAATCGCCTCCCACGCGATCTTGACGTCGGCCGGGATCTCGAACGGGCCGCCGGTCCAGCCATAGGCGTCCTTGGCCGCCTGCGATCTGCGCCTTGTCGGTCAGCGCGCCGTGGCCTTTGGAGGTGTCCTGCGCCGCATGGCCCAGGGCGATATGGGTCTTGCAGGCGACCATGCGCCGGGCGCGGGATGGCCTTGGCCGCCGTCAGCGCCCGGTCGATGTCCACCGGGTCATGGCCGTCACACTCGAACACATCCCAGCCGCTGGCGGCAAAGCGCGCCTTCTGGTCGGTGACATCGGCAATCGACACCTTGCCGTCGATGGTGATGCCGTTGTTGTCCCACAGCACGATCAGGCGCGACAGCTGCATGCTTGCCTGCAAGGCCGATCGCCTCCTGGCTGACGCCTTCCATCAGGCAGCCGTCGCCCGCGATGACATAGGTGTAGTGGTCCTGCACCTTGGCGCCCCAACGGGCGCGCAGGTGTTCTTCGGCCATGGCAAAGCCGACGGCATTGGCAATGCCCTGACCCAGCGGGCCGGTGGTGGTCTCCACCCCCGCGACATGGCCATATTCCGGGTGGCCGGCGGTGATCGCGCCCCATTGGCGGAAGTTCTTGATCTGGTCCAGCGTCACGTCGGCGTAGCCCGTCAGGTGCAGAAGGCTGTAGATCAGCATCGACCCATGCCCGGCCGACAGGATGAACCGGTCGCGGTCCGGCCAGCGCGGCGCGGTGGGATCGAAATTCAGGTGCTTTTCAAACAGCACCGTCGCCACATCCGCCATGCCCATCGGCATGCCGGAATGGCCGGAGTTCGCGGCGGCCACGGCATCCAGCGTCAGCGCGCGGATGGCGGTGGCGCGCATCCAGTGGTCGGGGTGCTGGGCGCGCAGGCTGGCGATGTCCAAGGCGGCTATCCTCTTCGATGGGCTCTCGGCTCCGGTCCATAACAGCCCGCGCGCCAAGATCAAGCGCCGCCTGCCGTTAGCGCCAGCAGCAAAGGCTGCTTTGGGGGGCGCAATCCGCCTGTTTTTTGCGATAAGATGACGGAACGCCGGTCAAATGACGATTCGCGCACCCGGCCGGGTCGCCGGGTCGCGGGCCCAAGGAAAGAACCGAAGAAGGCAGTGAGCATGAAGGATTTGGCAGAGCTTGAGCGGCGAATCACCGCCGCCCTGGCGCGGATCGGGGAAGGGATAGACCAGTTGCAGGCACCGCCTGCCGTGGATCTGGCCAGCCCGGAACCCGCCGAGGCCGATACGGCCGAGCTTGACCTGCTGCGCGCCGCGCTGGAGGCGGAACGCGCGGTGTCGACCGAACTGCGCGCCGCGCTGGCACTGGCGGCAGCCACACAGGAAGCGGCGGATGCCGCCCGCGCCGAGGCTGTTGCCGCCGAAGATGCCGCGCCGGGTGCGGAAGATACCGATGCGGAAATCGCCGGCGTGGAAGATGCTGGCGCGGAAGATGCTGGCGCGGAACAGGCGGGCGCCGAAGTGGCGGCTGCGGAAGATACCGCCGCCCTGTTGGCGCGGATCGAAGATCTGACGCGGCAGGTGGATGTGCAGGGGCTGGAGCTGCAGCGGATGCGCCAAAGCTCCATCCAGCTGCGCGAAACGCTGCGGGCACTGCGCGAACAGGCCAGCGAAGGGGTGGAGGCGCATCTGATCAACCGCGCCATGCTGGCCGAGCTGGAGGCGCTGCGCGCGGCGCGGTCTGCGGAAACGGCCGAACTTGGCGCCATTCTGGCCGAGCTGGCCCCCATTCTGGACCCGGCGGAGGATGCAGATGCCCGAGGTTGATATCTCTATCGGTGGCCGCAAGTTTCAGGTGGTCTGCAACGAGGGGGAAGAGCATTTCCTCCATTCCGCCGCCGCCATGCTGGATATCGAGGCGCAGCCGCTGATCGAACAGATGGGCCGGATGCCGGAATCGCGCATGCTGCTGATGGCGGGGCTGATGCTGGCCGACAAGACCGCTGCGGCAGAAGATGAGCTGCACCAGCTGCGCGCCCGGATCGCAGAGCTGGAGGGGCGGCCCGAACCGGCGCCGCAGCGCATCGAAGTGCCGGTGATCCCGCCGCAGGTATCGGAAACCCTGGCCGAGATTGCCGCGCGGGCCGAAGCCCTGGCCGCCCGGGTGGAAGAGCGGATCGCAGAATGACAAAAGCCCGCGCAGATCGCGCGGGCTTTTTACATTGGCTGTAATGCCGGGTTCAGGCGTTGGCCTGACGGATCTTTTCGGCAGCATCCTTGTCATAGCTGATGCCGTTGGATTCAAACAGCTGATCCAGCTCGCCCGACAGGGTCATTTCGGTGACGATATCGCAGCCACCGACGAATTCGCCCTTGATATACAGCTGCGGAATGGTGGGCCATTCCGAGAAATCCTTGATCCCCTGACGGATTTCGGCATCGGCCAGCACGTTCACATCGGCAAATTCGACGCCCATGTAGTTCAGCACACCAGCCACACGGGACGAGAAACCGCATTGGGGCATCATCTTGGTGCCCTTCATGAACAGCACCACGTCATTCTTTTCGATCGTTTCGCGGATCTGATCCTGCGCGCTCATGGCGATTCCTTTCGTTATTCGGGGGCTTTGGTGGTCAGCGCGAGGGCGTGCAATTCGCCATGGGCGCCATCCATCTTGCCTTTGAGGCTGGCATAGACGGCGCGCTGCTGCTGGTTCATGGCAAGCCGTAACT
>JAXHOJ010000038.1:0-129405 GCA_034519525.1 Gemmobacter sp.
GGCTTTCGCATCGACGGGCAGCTTGACCCGCGCGCCGCCCAGATCGTGCGCGCGGTCAGCATCGAGGGTGAAACGCCGGCCGAGGTGGGTGGCAGGCTCGGCATGACGGATGGTGCAGTGCGCGTAGCCTTGCATCGGGCGCTGCAACGCATGGCGGCGCTGGTGAAAGGAGAAGACAGATGAAAACGGATGATCTGATCGCGGCACTGGCCGCCCAACCTGCGCCGCAGCCGCTGTGGCTGCCGGGGCTGGCCCTGCGGATCATCGGCATCACCGCGCTGGCCTGTGGGGTTTTCCTTCTGGTTCTCGGCCCGCGCGCCGATCTGGCCACCGCCCTGATCCACCCTGAGGTGGTGATGAAAACCGCCCTGCCCGCGCTGCTCTGCATGATTGCCCTGTGGCTGGCAGTGCGGCAGGCACGGCCCCGGCTGCATCCGCGCGCCGGTCTGGCCGGGCTGGCGCTGCCGCTGGGGATTGCCCTTGGCCTGTGGCTGCTGGCCTTTGCCACCCGCGCGCCAGAGGCCCGCTTTGCCGATGTTACCCCGCCGGCGCTGGCCGAATGTCTGGGGCTGATCCTGCTGATCTCGGCGCTGCCTGCCACCATGGCGCTGCGCATCCTGCAACGCGGCGCACCCACGGCGCCTGCACTGGCCGGGGCGCTGGCCGGGCTGGCCAGTTCGGCCGGGGCCGCCGCCGGCTATTCGCTGTTCTGCATGCAGGACAATCCGCTGTTCTATGTCACCTGGTATGGCGCGGCCATCGGCATTGTCACCCTGGCCTCGGCCGTTGCCGGATCGCGGATGCTGCGCTGGTAAATCCGCCATCTTGCGGAATGTCATAAACCTTTTGCCTGACTGACGCCGATCCGTTGGAAAGCGGGCGCTATATGCGCCCATCCGTTGCACAGCTGTGCAACGCCAACGGAGCCGCAGATGAGCGCGATCGACATCACCGGGCTGAACAAGAGTTTCGGCGCCACAGCCGTACTGCGCGATGTGTCACTGCAGATGCAGGCAGGTGAGTTCGTGGCGGTGCTGGGCCCCTCGGGATGCGGCAAGACCACGCTTCTGCGCTGCCTTGCCGGGTTCGAAACGCCGGATGCCGGGGAAATCCGCGTCGGTGGCAGGCTGGTCGCCGGTCCGGGGCGCCAGCTGCCGCCCGAAGATCGCGGCATCGGTGTGGTGTTCCAGAACTACGCGCTCTGGCCGCATATGACAGTGGCGCAGAATGTGGGCTATGGCCTGCGCATCGCCGGGGTGCCCCGGGCGCAGCGGGATGACACCGTGGCGCGCACCCTGTCTGTCGTGGACCTGCAGGCCATGGCCGACCGCCGCCCCGCTGATCTGTCGGGCGGGCAGCGGCAGCGGGTGGCATTGGCGCGCTGTCTGGCGGCCGAAGCGCAGGTGGTGCTGCTGGATGAACCGCTCGCCAATCTCGATGTGCATCTGCGCGGCGCGATGGAACAGGAATTTGCCGATTTCCACGCCCGCTCCGGCGCGACCATGTTCTACATCACCCACGATCAGGCCGAGGCCATGGCGCTGGCCGACCGCGTCGCGGTGATGGATCGTGGCCGCATCGTGCAATTCGCCCCGCCGCAGCAGCTGTTCCGCGAACCTCAGAACGAAATGGTGGCGGGCTTCATCGGCGAAGGCCGGGTGGTCGCGGTGGAAGACCTGCATCCCCTGGGCGAGGGCCGGGCCATGGCCCGCTTTCTGGGCCAGCCCGTCGCCCTCCGCTGCACCCCCGCCGAACGCCCGCGCCCCACGGCCCGCATCGCGCTGCATCCCGGCGACCTGCGGCTGGGCGGCAGCGAAGGCGTGCCCGCCGTCGTCACCCGCACCAGCTATCGGGGCGGCCATCTGCGCGCCGAACTGGCCGCAGGCCCGGCCCGCGACATCGCCCTGACCCTGAATCTGCCCCTGGCCGAAAGCGGTGCTGCCACCGTGGCCCGGGGCCAGACTGTCCGGCTTGCCCTTGCCGATGGCTGGGTGATCCCGGAGCCCTCCTCCTCCCTCTCCTCCTGAAAAGGAAAGATCATGCGCCTTCCTCCTCTTGCGCTTATTGCTCTGCTCTCCGGCACGGCGGCCCATGCCGAAACGGTGCTGACGCTTTACACCAGCCAGTCGCCCGAAGTGGCGCAGCAGACGGTCGATGCCTTTCAGGCGATCCATCCCGACATCAAGGTGGAATGGACACGCAACGGCACTTCGGCGCTGATGAACGTGATCCGCACCGAAATCGAGGCCGGCGCGCTGCAGCCCGATGTCCTGCTGGTGGCCGATGTGATCAACCTTGGCCAGCTGAAGGCCGAAGGCCATCTGATGGCCTATCCCGAGGCGCCCGTGGCAGGCTATGACGCCTCCACCTATGACCGCGACATGACCTTCTTCGGCACCAAGGCGCTGACCACCGGCATTGCCTACAACACCCAGACGGCCAAGCCGGTCTCCAGCTGGAAAGAACTGCTGGTCGAAGAAAACCGCGGCCAGATCGCCGTGCCCAGCCCGCTGTATTCCGGCGCCGCGCTGAACCATCTGCACGCCTTCCTGGCCGCCGATGGCCTGGGATGGGAATTCTACGAAGGCATCAAGACGCTGGATATCCTGCCCGAAGGCGGTAATGGCCCGGCCCTGAAGGCGCTGGCCTCCGGCATGGCCAAATATGCGGTGATCGTCGATGCCGATACGCTGCGCGCCAAGGCCTCCGGCTCGCCGGTGGATTTCATCTTCCCGACGGATGGCGTCTCTTTCATCACCGAACCCGTCGCCATCGTGAAAGACACCGATCAGCCCGAAGCCGCCAAGCTGTTCGTCGATTTCCTGCTGTCGGAAGCCGGTCAGAAACTGGTGGCCGAACAGGGCAACCTGCCGCTGCTGCCTTCGGTCCCGGCCCCCGCGGGCTTCCCGGCGCTGTCGGATGTGAAACTGCTGGGCTATGACGCCGATCTGGCGGTGAAGGCAGATCCGGAAGTGCGCGCCAAGTTCACCGAAATCTTCGGCGGCTGATCCGTGACCACAGCTGCGACCCCTGAAACCGTGCAGCGCCCCTTGCGGGCGCTGCGCAGCCGCCTGCGCCGGGCCGATCTGCCGGTGATGGTGCTGCTGCTGGTGCTGTTCGTCGGCGCCCTGTCCATCGCGCCGCTGTTGCGGCTGGCCCAGACGGCGCTGTTTCCCGAAGGTGGTTTCGATCTTGCCCGGATTGCCGATCTGCTGGCCACGCCGCGCGTGCGCACCGCCACGCTGAACACCCTGTGGATCTCGCTGGCCGCCACCCTGCTCGCCACGGCCCTCGGCACTGCCGCCGCCCTGCTGGTGGCGCTGACCGACATGCGCGCCCGCACCGCCTGGATCTTCGGCTTCGTTCTGCCGCTGATGATCCCGCCGCAGGTGATGGCGCTGGCCTGGATTCAAAGCCTGTCCCCGGCCAGCCCGCTGCTGGCCCCGCTGGGCCTGACACTGGCACCCGGCACCCGGCATCCGCTGTTTTCGGCCTGGGGCATCGTGTTGCTGCTGGGTCTTTACAACGCGCCGCTGGTCTTTCTGACCGTGCGCGCCACCCTGCGCCGCCTTCCCGCCGATCTGATCGAGGCCGCGCGTGCCGGGGGCGCCCGCCCGCGCCAGGTGCTGGCAACCATCATCCTGCCGCTGGCGCGCGGTGGCATCTGTGCCGGTGCCGCGCTGGCCTTCGTTTCCGCCATCGGCAATTTCGGAATTCAGGCCATGCTGGGCATCCCCGCCCGCGTGCCCACCCTCATCACCCTGATCTATCGCCAGATGAACAGCTATGGCACCGCCGCGCTGGCCGATCTGGCGCTGCTGGCGCTGCTGCTGGCCGGGATCACCGTTCTGGGCATGGCGCTGGCCGGATGGCTGGGCCGCCGCAGCGATCAGCGGGTCGAGGGCGCCGCCCGCCCGATCCGCTTTGCGCTTGGGTCGGCGCGGCCGCTGGTCGAGATTCTGGCCTGGGGCTTTCTGGCGCTGACCTTGCTGCTGCCGGTCTCGGCGCTGGTCGGCAGTTCGCTGGTCTCCGGCTATGGTCAGGCGCTGACCGCCGAAACCTTCACCCTCGCGCATTACCACAACGCGCTCTTCGCGCATGAAGGCATCCGAAGCGCCTTTGCCACCAGCCTTGGCCTGACGCTCGCCGCCGTGGCGATCCTGGCGCCGGTTTCCGTCGCGCTGGGATATGTGCTGGTCTGGCGCCCCGGCCCGGTGACCCGCCTGCTGCATCTGGCATCCGAACTGGCCTATGCCCTGCCCGGCATCATCATCGGCATTGCCATGATCCTGTTCTTCCTGCGCCCCATCGGCGGGATCAGCCTTTATGGCACGGTCTGGATCATCCTTGCCGCCTATCTGTCGAACTTCCTCGCCCTTGCCCTGCGCCCCGTGCTGGGCGGCTTTGCCCAGCTGAACCGCAATCTGGACGAGGCGGCCCAGGTCGCGGGCGCAGGCCTGTTCGCCCGGCTGCGCGACATTGTTCTGCCCATGCTGGCGCCGTCGGTGGCGGCCGGGTCGATCCTGGTCTTCATGTCGGCACTGAACGAAATCCAGGTGTCGATCCTGCTGGTCACCTCGCGGGCGCAGACCATCGGCCCGATGATCATCTTTCTGGAGGAAGCCGGGTCTTCCACCCTCGCCGCCGCCGTGGGCTGCCTGATGCTGGCGCTGGTGCTGGCCCTGATGCTGGCCAGCCTCGCGTTTGGCCGCCGCCTGCCGGACGGGGTGCTGCCATGGCGCGACTGACCGCCCTCAGCGGGCTGGGCGGCAAGACCCCCGCCGCCTTTCTGCTCGAACTGGCAGGCCACCGCCTGCTGCTGGATCTGGGCGAGGGGCCAGAGCCTGGCGTGCGCCCCGATCTGTCCCGCGCGGGCCGGGTGGATGCCATTCTCATCACCCATGCCCATGAGGATCACTGCGCCGCCCTGCCGATGGCCGCGCAGCTGGGCCATCCACCCGTCTGGGCCACGCCGCGCAGCTTCGCCCAGATGCCCCCTGCCCTGCGCCCCCCGGTGCAGAACCTGCTGCCCGAATCCGGCACCGCCAGCGTGCTGGGCCTGCCCCTGACCCTCGGCCCGGCGGGCCATTCGCCCGGCGGGGTCTGGCTGCATTTCGCCACGCCCGGCGGCGGCTTCACCTATACCGGCGATTTCAGCCTGGAATCGCAGGGCCTGCCCTTCGTCATGCCCCCGCCTGCCGCCACGCTGCTGGCTGATGCCTCTTACGGGGATCGGGATGACAGCCTTGACGATCAGCTGCAGGCCATGGCGCAGGCCGCGCAGGGCGGCGCCGTTCTGCCGCTGCCCGCTGCCGGGCGCGGCGCCGATATGGCGCGACGGCTGCAGGAGGCGTAGTCTCGCCCCCGTGATCTGCGCAGCCCTCGCCCCCGAACTGGATATCGCGCTGCCCATCGCCACCGCCGAAACCGCCCGCCCCGATCAGGTGATCCTCTGCACCGGGCCGAATGGCGAAAGCGGGCTGGCCGCCGCTCTGCTGCGCCGCCGGGCCGAGGGCTTTCGCCTCATCTTCTCCAGCCATGTGCCCCGCGGCACCCCGGCGCATGATCTGATCGCCAGCGCCGCCGCGCGCTGGATGGGCTGGAATGTGTGCATCCCCGGCGGCGCGACATTCTGGCACTGGCCGATGCAACCGGCGCCCGCCGCGTCATCCCGGCCTTTACAGACATGGCCGCCGCCCCCAATCTGGCCGCCGCCCTTGGCCCGCGCCTTCACCTACAGACGGAAACCGACCTGTGACCACGCCCCACCATGGCCTGCCCGCCGATGTGCCGCTGCACGAAGCAACCGAGGATGCCCGCCCGATCCTGATCCCGGTGGCAACGGGTCTGGGCCCGGATGACCTGTCACTGTTCATCGGCAATCTGGCCGCCGCCGAAGATGCCGCAGCCCTGCAGGCCGCAGGCATCACCGACAGCCTGAACACCGCGCTGAACCTGTTCCCCGGGCCGCTGGCCCTGCCCGATGGCACCCTGCTGCGCAGGTTGCAGCTGGGCATGGTGGATGGGCCGGGCAATGACCCGCATCTGCTGCTGGCCAATGTTCTGGCGCTTCATGCCGTGCTCACCCGCCACATGCCCGGCAAACCGCATTACCCCAGGGCCCGGCGCGGGCATGTTCTGGTGCATTGCCGGGGCGGGCGGTCACGGTCGACCACCGTTCTGGCGCTCTATCTGCACCTGCACCGCCCGGCGCAGTTTCCGGCGCTGGCCGATGCGCTGGATCATATCCGCCAGCTGCGCGGGCTGGATGCCACCTATCCGCTGCCCCCGATGATCGCGCTGGCCGAAGCCGCCCGCGCCCTGCCCCATCCCGATCTTGCCGCATGACCAAGGGCCGCTTTGTCAGCGCCGCCGATGTGGCCCGGCAGGCCGGCGTCTCGCGCTCTGCCGTGTCGCGCACCTTCACCCCCGGAGCCTGCGTCTCGGCTCTGGTGCGCAGCCGGGTCGAGGCTGCGGCCCGCGATCTGGGCTATCACGTCAACCGCATGGCGCGCAGCCTGCACCTGCCACAATCGCCGCTGGTGGGGGTGATCGGCGCCAACCTCTCCAGCGCCTATATCGCCGCGCAGCTGGATGCGCTTTCGGCGGCCCTACTGCGCGAAGGCCTGCACTGCCTGCTGGTCAATACCGCCAGCGATGCCACCGCCCCGTTGCAGATGCTGCTGGAATACCGGGTGCGGGCCGTGGTCATGCTGTCAGGCGCCGCGCCAGAACATCTGGTGGCGGAATGTGCGGCAAACGGCGTGCGGATGGTGCTCATCAACCGCCCTGCCCCATCCGGCCCCGCCGATCTGATCGAGGCTGATTCCGCCGCGGGCGGCAGGCTCGCCGCCGACCGGCTGCTGCAGGCAGGCTGCCGCGATGTGGCGGTCATCCGCAGCGGCTCGCGCACTTCGGCCAAACTGGCGCGGGCCGAGGCCTTCATCGCCCGGATGCAGGCTTCAGGCTGTGCCACCCGGGTCTGGGATCAGGGGCCCAACGGCTATGACACCGGCGTGGCCGCCGCCCGACAGCTGCTGCCCGACAGCGGGCTGGATGGCGCCTTCGGGGTGACCGACGATATCGCGCTGGGGTTCCTGAACACCGCGCGCCACGAACTGGGCATCGACGTGCCAGGCCGCCTTTCCGTCATCGGCTTCGATGACAACCCGGCCGGCGCCTGGATCTCGCATCGCCTGACCACGATCCGCCAACCGATTGACGCGCTGACAGATGCCACGATCCGCGCCCTGCTGAACCCCGATCCCGCCCCGCTGCATATCCCCGTCGCCGTTGAACTCGTCGAGCGCGGCAGCGTCGCGCCTGCCCCGCCCGCACCCTCTGTCCAGGGCTGACACCCCGCGCGCCGCAAAATTCTTGCAAGAATTTTGCCCTCCCCCCACCGATGGTCTAAACTGCCCCGACAGGAGAGGAGACACCGCATGACCGCCCCCACACCCCCCGGCCCCGCCGGGGCAGGCACCCCCTGGCTGCAAGATGCCAGCCACCGCAGCTGGCTCCGTCACGAGGCCGGGCGGCAGTTCGCCTTCTTCCGGGCCAGCCTCAACCCTGCAGGTGGCTTTCATACGCTCGATCTCGACGGCACCGCCCTGCCCGATCCGCTGCAGGAACTGCACAGCACCACCCGCCTGATCCATTCCTATGCCATGGCGCAGAAGCTCGGCCTGCCCGGCGCGGCCGAGATGGTCGATCACGGGATGCGCTATCTCTGGTCGCATCACCGCGATGCCGATCACGGCGGCTATCTCTGGGGCATCCGGGGCACTGCCCCCGCCGACAGCCGCAAGCTCGCCTATGGCCATGTCTTCGTCCTTCTGGCCGGGGCCAGCGCGCAAGAGGCGGGCCACCCCGATGCCCCCCGCCTGATCGCCGATGCCACCGCCGTGCTGGATCGCCATTTCTGGGAAGACGGGCCGGGCCTGTTCTGCGACGAATGGAACCGCGACTGGACACCGTTTTCCACCTATCGCGGCATGAATGCCAATATGCACGGGGTCGAGGCGCTGCTGGCCGCGCATGAGGCCACAGGCGCCGAACCCTATCTGGCGCGTGCCGGCCGCATCCTCGACATGTTCACCCGCCGGATGGCCCCCGCCGCAGACTGGCGTATCCCCGAACATTACACCGCCGACTGGCAGGTGGATCGGGGCTACAGCGGCAATCCGATGTTCCGCCCCGTAGGCACCACCCCCGGCCATTCCTTCGAATTTGCCCGCCTGCTGCTGCAACACTGGGATCTTGCCGGGCGTCCTGCCGATGATGCGCCAGACCGCGCCCGCCATCTGATCGACCGGGCGCTGGCCGATGCCTGGCTGCCCGGCGGCGGGCTGGCCTATACGCTGGATTTCGACGGGCAGGTGGCGATCCCCGCCCGCTACTGGTGGCCGGTGACAGAGGCCATCGGCGCCATCGCCATGCTGCTGAAACTCGATCCCCGCCCGCAGGACGAGGTCTGGTATCGCCGCCTCTGGCAATTTGCCGATGCCCGGCTGATAGATCACGCGCGCGGCGGCTGGTTCCCCGAACTGGGGCCGGATGACCGCCCCGCCATGACGCAGTTCCGGGGCAAACCCGATATCTACCACTCGGTTCAGGCGGCCCTCCTACCGCTGACGCCCGGCCTGTCGCGCCATATGACCGGGCTTGCCACCCTCTGAGCCCACAAGGCCCGGCCCCTGCACAGCGCGGGGCCGGGCCTGACGCGCAAACTTCTGCGCAGTAGTGTCGACAATTGGGTGGACACTAAGCCCAGCTTCCGCCATGCTCCCCCAAGACAAGGGGATGCACCGCCGTGACGACACAGGATATGCGCTGCGATTATCTGGTGATCGGCTCCGGCGCGGCGGGGCTGGCCTCTGCCCTGCGCGCCGCCATCGCCGGGCTGCGCGTCATCGTCACCGAAAAATCCGATCTGCTGGGTGGCACCAGCGCCATGTCCGGCGCGGGCATCTGGGTGCCCGCCAATCACCTCGCCACCGATGCAGGCCTGCAGGACAGCCCGGCCGAAGCGCTGGAATATCTGCACGCCACCGCCCCGCCCGGCTGGGCCGGGGTCGAGGCCCCGCTCTGGGCCGCCTATGCCGAAGCCGCGCCGCGCTGCCTGACCTTTCTCGACGATCACACCCCGCTGCAATTCGAACCGATCCCCGAACCCGATCCCTTTGCCGAACGCCCGGGCGGCAAGGCGCAGGGGCGGATGCTGTCGGTCCGCCCGCTCAGCCGCTGGCGGCTGGGCAGGCTGGCGGGGCGGCTGCGGCGGTCCACCCTCGTGCATCTGTTCAGCTACCGCGAGATGGTCACGCTTGATCCCTATCACCACCCGATCCGCGCCGGGCTGCAGGTGCTGCCCCGGCTGATCTGGCGCTGGCTCACCAACAGCGGCGGTCAGGGCACCGCATTGATGACAGGGCTGATCCGCGGCTGTCTGGATGCCGGGGTGATCCTGCTGCCCGGCACTACCGCACAATCCCTGCAGCAAGAGGCAGATGGCACGATCACCGGCGCCACCCTGCGGCACAAGGGCCAGCCGCTCACCATCCATGCCGCCCGCGGCGTGCTGATCGCCAGTGGCGGCTTTGAATGGGATGATGCCCTGCGCCAGCAGCATTTCCCCGGCCCCGTCGATGCGCTGGGAAGCCCGGCCACCAATACCGGCGATGGCCAGCGCATGGCCGCCGCCGCCGGCGCCGCACTGGACCGGATGGATCAGGCCAATATCTATCCCTGCCTGCCCACCGTCTATGAAGGCCGCCCCACCGGCCTGCCCTTCACCTTCCAGGCCGAGGCCCATTCGATCCTCGTCAACCGCCACGGCCAGCGCTTTGCCAATGAGACCGATTTCAACATCGGCGAGGCGATGGATGCCCGCGATCCCGCAACCGGGGCGCCGCTGCACCTGCCGGTCTGGCTGATCGGGGATCGCCGCTTCCTGCGCCAGTCGGTGCCGTTTCACTGGTTCGCCCGCTATCGCCCCGGCTGGGTGCTGCGCGCCGATACGCTGGCCGATCTTGCCACCCGCACCGGCCTGCCGCCCAAGGCGCTGGAACAGACGGTGGCGCGGTTCAACCGCTTCTGCGAAAGCGGCGCCGATGCCGATTTCCGGCGCGGCCAATCCGCCTGGGATGATTACAAGACCCATGGCGCGCCCATCCGGCTGACGCCCATCGAACAGGGGCCCTTCGTGGCGCTGTCGGTCAACCGGGCCATCCTGGGCACCAAGGGCGGCGCCCGCACCAATGCGGGCGGCCAGGTGCTGCGCCCCGATGGCAGCATCATTCCCGGCCTGTTCGCCGCAGGTCTGGCCATGGCCAATCCGATCGGCACCCGCGCCATCGGCCCCGGCACCACCCTTGGCCCCAACATGACCTGGGGCTTCATCTGCGCCGAAACCCTGCTGCGGCAAAACCGCACCGATGCCCCCAACCCGAAAGGATAGGCCGATGCGGCTGCGCCTGAACATTCACGCCGAAGCCTTTGACATCCTCTGCGATCCCGCCCGCGCGCCGCGCACGCTGGCCCGTCTGGCCGCACATCTGCCGATGCCGCTGCAGCTGCATACGCCCAAGATTGCGGGCAGCCATATCTACTGGCACGCCCCCTTCGTGGAAGAACCCGAAGGCGGGGTGGATGTGCTGGCCGCCCCGCCCGGCGCCTTCATCTACTGGCCGGTGCGGCAGTTTCTGGAAATCACCTTCGCGCCCCTGCAGGCCGAAACCGCATCTGTCACCGTGCTGGGCCATCTGGATGGCCCGGTGGCGCGGGTCACGGCGCTGGCCGAAAAACTGCGCGAACAGCAGGGCGTCATCCTGTTCGACGGCAGTTTGCAGATCACCGATCCGGGCCGCGTGACCCCGGCCCCCCTGCCGCAATGGCCCGCCCTGCCCGCCACGCTGATCGCGGCCAATGCGGCGCTGTGGCAGGGCTGCCCCGCCGATATCGCGGCACTGCGCGGATCGCGCGCCATCATGCACCCGGCAGGCCCGGTCTTCATGGCGGAATCAGAGGCGCGGGTGCTGCATGAAACCCTGTGGTGGCTGCGCGAACGGCTGGCAAGCGATGCCGAACCGCATCTGCGCTATGCCGGTGCCCTGGCCGCCAACAAGGCCGCCACAAGGCTGCGCGATTTCTGCCACCTGACCCAAAGCGCCGAAGCGCTGTTCCTGCTGGAAACCGCCTTTGCCGATCCCACCGTGCCGCTGGCGCCGCTGGTCGATCTGGGCATCACCACCGCCGGGCGCATCGCCGCCTGGCTGGATCTGCAGATCCCGTGGAACCCGATGAACGAAGCCTTCCGCACCGCCCTTGCCCGCTGAAAGGAACCGCCATGCCCCTGCCCCAAGGCTATCGCACGGCCCTTGTCACCGGCGCCTCGCGCGGGATCGGCGCCGAAATCGCCCGCAGCCTGGCCGCCGAAGGGCTGCAGGTTCTGGCGCTGGCCCGCTCTGCCGATGCGCTGGCGGATCTGGCAGCCCTGCCCGGCATCCGGCCTGTTGTGGCTGATGTCACCGATATCGGCACGGTCGCCACAGCACTGGCCGGGCATGAGGTGGATGTTCTGGTGAACAATGCAGGCGCCGTGGGTTCCGTGGCCCCGCTGCATCACCAGACCCTTGCCGAAACGGCGCAGGTGATCGCGCTGAACCTGACGGCGCCATTGCAGCTGATGCAGCTGCTGTTGCCGGGGATGGAGGCGCGGGGGCGTGGCCATGTGATCTCGCTCACCTCGGCGGTGGCGCAGGCGGTGTTTCCCGGCACCGCCACCTATGCCGCCAGCAAGGCAGCACTGGCCATGGCGCATCAGGTGCTGCGCCATGATCTGGCCGGGCGCAACATCCGCTTTACCGAAATTGTGCCGGGGCGGGTGGAAACCGAATTCTACCTTTCCGCCTTCGGGCAGGATGCCGAAAAGCTGCGCGACACACTTTATGCCCGGCAACGCGCCCTTCACCCCCGGGATGTCGCACAGGCCATCCTGTCTGCACTGACCATGGCAGACCGGGCCTGCCTGTCGCGGATCGAGCTGATGCCCACCGATCAGGCGGTGGGTGGCCATGTGTTTCCCGAACGCGGCACCGATGCGCTTTGACAGAAGGCCGCGCAGACCGGATGCTGCAGGGGCAAAAGGCTGAGGATCATGAACGCACCCGAACACATCACCGAAGACCCGCCCGAACCCGTCCGCCGCGCCGCTGACAGCAGTGATCGCGCCTATCGCGCGCTGCGGCAGGCGCTGGTGGATTTTCGCTTTCATCCCGGCGAACGCATCCGCGAGGCGCGCATCGCCGCCGAGATGGAGCTGTCGCGCACCCCCGTGCGCGAGGCGCTGAACCGGCTGGCCAGCGAAGGCTTCGTGACGCTGGTGCCCAACCGCGGCTTTTTCGTGCGGGCGCTGGATATCGACGATCTGCTGGATATCCACGAATTGCGCGCCATCGTCGAATCCGCCGCCTTCGCCCGGATGTGCCGCCGCGCCGAGGATGCGCAGATCGCGGCGCTGGCCGAATACTGGCAATCGGTGCAGCCTGTTTATGCCGCACATGATGCCGATGCCATTCTGGAAGCCGACGAAGGCTTTCACATGATGATCGCAAAGGCTTCTGGCAACTCGGAAATTCTGGCGTTGCTGCCGATGATCAACGCCCGCATCCGCTTTATCCGCCGGATCCTGATCGACCATGCCCGCCATGATGACGATCTGGTGGCCGATCATGCACAGATCGTCGCGGCGGCGCTGGCGCGCGATGCCGAAGGCGGGGCGGCGCTGATGAAATCGCATATCGAACTGACGGTGACCGTTGCGCGCGAGGCGCTGAAAGATGCGCTGCTGCGGTTGCACAGCGCCAGCGCCCGGCGGTCACCCACGGCCACAGCCCTGAAAGACTGACCGCCATATGTTTGAAATTGATTGGAAAACCCCACATCTCTGGCGCAAGACCGCAGGCGATATGGCGCTGACCGCGCCGCATCTGCAGGGCCGGGCCGAGGCCGATCTTTGCGTGATCGGCGCCGGATTGACGGGGATTTCCACGGCCCTGCACGCGGCCGAGGCCGGGGCGCGTGTGGTGCTGCTGGAGGCGGCAGAGGTGGGCTGCGCGGCTTCGGGGCGCAACAACGGGCTGGTGATCTCGCATCATTCCAAGGCGCTGCCATCGGAGATCGAGGCCGCGCTTGGTCCGGTGATCGGCCCGCGCTACAATGAGCTGGTGGCGCAATCTGCCCCCTATGCCTTTGATATCATGCGCCGTCATGGCATCGACGCGCATCAGGTGCAGACAGGCTGGCTGCAACCCGCCCATACGGATGCCACGCTGGCCCGCGCCCGGCAAAGCTTCGAGGAATGGCGCGCCTTCGGGGCGCCGGTGGCCTGGTTCGGCGCGGCAGAGACCTTTGACAGGATCGGCAGCCGCTATCTGGGCAGCTGGCAATCCGGCCCTTCGGGGCATATCAACCCCTTCGCCTTCACGCGTGGGCTGGCGCAGGCGGCGCAGCGCGCCGGGGTGCGGCTGCATGAACATTCGGCGGTGCAGGCCATCACCCGGGCCGGCGGCGGCTGGCGCATCGGCTGTGCGGCGGGCAGCGTTCATGCCCGGCAGGTGGTGGTGGCCACCAATGCGCTGACCGGAACCTTCTGGCCAAAGCTGCGCCGGGCGATGGTCCCGATGAAGGTTTTCGATACCGCAACCGTCCCGCTTTCGTCCCGACAGCGCGCCCTTGTCCTGCGCGACAATCCCGCCGTATCCGACATGCGGCGCGATCTGCGCTATTTCCACTATGACCGCGATTTCCGCATCGTGACGGGCGGCACCCATACTTTGTGGCATGATGCCCGCGCCCGCGGGATCGACAAGACGAAGGCGATGCTGGCCCGCGCCTTTCCTGCACTGGCCGAAGACATGCCCGAGATTTCGGAATATTGGGAAGGCGTCTTCGCCGTGGTGCCCGACCGCAAGCCCCGCCTGATGCGGCTGGCCGAGGGTATCCTGTTCGGCGGGCTGTATTCCGGGCGCGGCGTTGCGCTTTCGGTCAGCCTCGGGCGCGAGATGGCGCGTTGGGCCACCGGCCAGATCGGGGATGACGCGCTGCCGCTGCCCGTCACCAGCTTGCGTCTGGTGCCGGCCCAGCCGGTTGCCGTCTGTGTGGCCAATACCATGCACCCGGTCAGCCGCCTGCTGGACCGGCAGGACGAACGGCGGCAGGCCCGCAGAACCACAACCCCCGGCTGATGCGGCCAGTGCTGGACCACAGCTGGAATATGTAATAACAGACATGAAACTTCAGCCGAGGAATTCATGTCATCCGCACTTGTCGGGATCGCCCCTGTCGACCGCAAGGAAACCCTCGGGGTTCTTGTCCGCGAGAAACTGCGCTCTGCGCTGATGGCCGGGCGCTTTCAGCCGGGTGAAAAGCTGACCATCCGCGCCGTGGCTTCGGCGCTGGATGTCAGCCTGACACCGGCGCGCGAGGCTTTGTATAATCTGGTGGCCGAAGGCATCCTGGACAGTGGGCCGAATGGCACGGTCTTCGTGCCCCAGATGGACGAGGAACGCATTGTCGAGCTGAGCAAGATCCGCATCACGCTGGAAGGGCTGGCCGCCCGCGAGGCGGTGCCGAACCTGACCGATGCCGATATCGCCGCCATTGCCGCCATCCACGCAGAGCTGGCCGAGGCCGATCACACCAAGGATTTTCCGGCGCTGATGCAGCTGAACTGGCAGTTCCATTTCGGCATCTATGATGCCGCGAACATGCCGACGCTGAAACGCATCATCGAAAGCTGCTGGCTGAAGATGGGGTCATATATCAACGTCATCTATCCGAAATATGGCGAGATCGGTCAGGGCATCGAACTGCATGGCCGGGTGCTGGAGGCGCTGGCCCGGCGCGATGCCGATGCGCTTTGCGCCGCGATCCGGGCGGATATCGAACAATCCACCTCTTGCCTGATTGCCATGTCGCGCGGCTGATCGCGCCACGGCCGCAGACCCGCACCCGCCCGCCCTGCGGCGCGGGTGTTTTCATGTCTGCCCCCCGCCCTGAACTTTACCCCCCTGCCCTGCTGAATTCCGATCCGTTCCCCGGTGTTTTCCACCGCAGGGGCAGAATGGGCTTGCTTCAAATACGATACAACAATATTCGTTATAACAGATAATCTGGAGCAACCCAGCCATGAAGAACACCCCCTCGCTTGATGACCAGATCGAGATGTATCGCCGCATGATCCTGGTGCGGCGTCTGGAAGAACGGCTCGGCGCGCTGAGCAAAGAGGGGCGCACCCGCGGCCCGATCCACCGCTGCGACGGGCAGGAGGCGGTGGGCATCGGCGCCACGGCCATGCTGACCGATGCCGATTACCTGACCTCCACCCACCGCGGCCATGCGCATTACATCGGCAAGGGCGTCGATGTGTATGGAATCACCGCCGAAATCCTGGGCCGCAGCACCGGGCTTTGTGGCGGGCGGGCCGGTCACATGCTGATCGCGGATGCGGCGCGCGGCATGATCGGCGGCAATGCCATCGTGGGGGCGGGAATTCCGGCGGCGGCAGGGATGGCGCTGTCGAACCAGATCCTGGGCAATGGCCGGGTGGCGATGTGCATCTTTGGCGATGGCGCGGCGCAGACCGGCATCTGGCATGAAACCATGAACATGGCGGCGCTGTGGAAGCTGCCGGTGGTCTTTGTGCTGGAACACAACCAGTTCGGGCTGACCGTCCATTCCGACCGGCAGGGACCGGTGGCGGATCTGTCGATCCGGGCGCAGGGCTATGCCATGCCCGCCGAAATCGTCGATGGCAATGATGCGGTGGCCGTCTATCGCGCCACCGCCGCCATGGTGGAACGCGCCCGCCGGGGCGAGGGGCCGGGGATGATCGAGGCCAAGACCTATCGCTGGGAAGGGTTTTCCACCTCTGACATGGGCGGCTATCAGAAGCCCGAGGATATCGCCGCCTGGAAGGCCCGCGACCCGATCGAGATTGCCCGTGCCGCGCTGCTGCCCGCCGTGGGGGCCGACCGGCTGGATGCCATCGCCGCAGCCGCAACCGCCGAGGTGGAACAGGCCGCCGAACGCGCGCTGGCTGATCCCTTTCCCGAATTCGAACCCTGCGCCTTTACGGCCGCCTATAGCGAGGTGCTTTGACCATGGCGATGATGCGATATGCCGAAGCGCTGAACCTCGCGCTGCGCGAAGAAATGACCCGCGATCCCAGCGTTTTCCTGATGGGCGAGGATATCGGCACCTATGGCGGGGTCTTCAAGGTGTCGCGCGGGCTGATGGAGGAATTCGGGGAAAGCCGCGTGCGCGACACGCCGATTTCGGAACAGGCGATGACGGCCATGGCGGTGACGGCGGCGATGACCGGCACGCGCCCGGTGCTGGAAATCATGTATGCCGATTTCCTGCCGCTGTCGCTGGATGCGCTGATCAATCAGGCCTCGATCTATGAATATATCTGGAACGGTCAGGTGCAGATGCCCTTCGTGCTGCGCACCCAGGGTGGCGGCGGCGCCGGGGCCGGGGCGCAGCACTCCAAGGCGCTGGATGCGCTGGTGGCCCATGTGCCGGGCCTGCAGGTGGTGGCGCCGGTCACGCCCGCCGATGCGCGCGGGCTGCTGAAATCCGCGATCCGAGATCCGCGCCCGGTGATCTTTCTGGAACACAAGCTGCTGTATAACACCCGGGGCGAGGTGGATACCGGCGCCGAAGATCTGGTGCCCATCGGCAAGGCACGCATCGCACGCGCGGGCAGCGATGTGTCGATCCTTGCCACGTCGAAAATGGTGATCGAGGCCGAAAAGGCCGCTGATCTGCTGGCGCAGGACGGGATTTCCGCCGAGGTGATCGACCTGCGCAGCCTGCGGCCGCTGGATGTGGCCACCATCCAGCTTTCGGTCGCCAAGACCAACCGCGCCGTGGTGGTGAACGAAGGCTGGCGCTTCTGCGGCTATGCCTCGGAAATCGCGGCGACGATCATGGAGCTGTGTTTCGACGATCTGGATGCGCCGGTGGAACGGGTCACGCTGCCCGACATGCCGGTGCCCTATTCCGAACCGCTGGAAAGCGCGGTTCTGCCCAATGCACAGAAGATCTGTGCGGCGGCGAAGAAAACCCTGGCCTGAGGACGCGCGATGCAACATCCCATCCAGATCGACAGCGCGGGCGGCGAATATATGGAAACGGTCGTCGTGCTGGAATGGGCGGTGGCCCTGGGCGCGGCGGTGAAGGCGGGTGATACGGTGGTGACGGTGGAAACCGCCAAGGCCGCCACGGAAATTGCCGCCCCCGCCGATGGCTTTCTGACCGAGATCCGTTTTGACGCCGGGCAAGAGGCGCCGGTGGGCGTAGTGCTGGGCCATATCGGGGATAGCCTGGCAGATCCGCAGGCCGCCCCGCAGGCACAGGCGCAGGCCGCGCCACAACCGGCGCCGCTCCCGTCCACGCCGGCTGGCGCCAGCCTTGCAGAACTGCAGAAGGGCCGTCTGCGGGCCACGCCGCTGGCCCGGCGCATTGCGCGCAATCTGTCGGTGGATCTGGCGCAGGTCGCAGGCACCGGCCCGCATGGCCGCATCAAGCGCGCCGATGTCGAGGCGGCGGCCGCAACCCCGCCGCTGGCCGCCCCGGCGCCGCTGCACCGGGTCACGCCCGTTGTGCTGATTCATGGGTTCGGCGCCGATCGGGCCAGCTGGCGCCCCGTCGCCGGGCTGCTGCCTGCGCAGCATCCGCTGGTGATGCCCGAACTGCCGGGCCATGGGCAGGCCGCCCCCCGCCCCGTGCAGCGGATCGAGGATCTGGCCTTTGCCATTGCCGATGATCTGCGCGCCCAGGGCATCGAATCTGCGCATCTGGTGGGCCATTCGCTGGGCGGGGCCGTGGCCATCGCCTTGGCCGATCTGGGGCTGGTGGCCGCGCGGTCAATGGTGCTGATCGCGCCGGGCGGGCTGGGGCCAGAGGCGAATACCGCCTTCCTGCATGGTCTGGCCGGGGCAGAGACGCCCGAGGCGTTGCAGGGCTGGCTGGACCAGATGGTAGCCGATCCTTCCAGCCTGCCCGCAGGCTTTGCCCGTGCCGTGCTGCGTCAGCGCGACAAGGCAGGCAATGGCCCGGCACTGGCACAGATGGCGGCAGCCTTGTTTGGTGACGGGGTGCAGCTGCTGCGGCTGCGGCAAAGCCTGCACAGGCTGACGATGCCCGCCAAGGTCATCTGGGGCCGCGCCGACCGGATCCTGCCGCCCGGCCATGCCGCCGATCTGCCCGGCCATATCGGCCTGCACCTGCTGGATGGCGTGGGCCATGTGCCGCAGCTGGAAAACCCGGGCCTTGTGGCGCGGCTGATCGTGGAAACCCTGCGCGCCGCCAACGAATAGGCCCGAAGGACCGGCGGGGGCACCAGCCCCTGCCCCATCCCCAAACCGCCCCGGATGCCCCCGGATGGCAGACGGGCGGATGGCAGACGGAGCGCCAGTGGCGCCCCGTTTCGCTTTGCAGATCATGGCGGGTCAGCTCAGCCCCAGCCGGTCTTTCATCTGATACAGCGGAAAGATCTGCCGCCCCACGGCGGTCTTCAGCGGCTGGAACGGGATGCGGCGCAGACCGTCCACCACCTCCAGCGGCACATCCTCCAGCCCGCACTTGCCCGCCAGCATATCGCCCATCGCCTGGCCGATGGTCTGCGTCAGCGCGACGCCCCGGGTGGAAAAGCCCAGCACGGCAAAGACATCGGGCTGCAGCCGCTGCACATGCGGCAGGTAACTGTCGGTCAGCGCGCAATAACCTTCCCAGTAATCCTCGATCCCGATCTGCTGGCCGCGCAGCTGCGGAAACAGCTCTGCCATGCGGCGGCGGGCATGGGCCTCGCCATAGGCCCGCACATTGGCGGCCGCAAAGACAGCCCCGCCCGAAATCAGCCGCCCCGCGCTATCATAGCGGCCAAAGCCGCCCGATTTGCGCAGATCGGTAAAGCAGTTGCGGTTCGGCAGGATACGGCGGCGCAGCAGTTCGGGCAGCGGCGTGGTAGCGATGTGATAGAGCCGCACCGTGACCACGCTGCGCGGCAGGCCCGGCATCAGCGCATCGGTATAGGCATTGGTGGCGATCAGCACCTTGCCCGCCTGCAACCGATGCACGCCCCCCGGCCCCGTGCAGGTCAGGATCACCCGGCCCGGGCCTTCCTGTGCAATGCCGGTCACGCGCGTGCGTTCCACAATCCGCGCGCCTTCGCTTTCGGCGGCCCGCGCCAGCCCGCGTGCATGGGCCAGCGGATTGACCACCGCGCCCGCAGCATTGCGCCAGCCCGCCAGATAGCCCGCAGCGCCGGTTTCCGCCGCCACCGCGCCCGCATCCAGCCAATCGACCTTTACGCCAAAGGCGCGCCAGTCATCATGCACCGCGCGCACCTTGGCCAGCGCCGCCTGCGAATGGGCGGGCTGCACCCAGCCGCGCTGCGCGAAATCGCTGTCGATGGCATAGCGGCGCACCAGTTCCGCCACGCGGTCCGGCCCGGTAGAGACCAGCGCATTCAGCGCCTGCCCCTTGCGCGGCCCCAGCAGCTTTTCCACCGCCGAGGGCCGCAGCGCACCGGGGAAATGCGGCACGGCATAGCCGCCATTCCGCCCCGAAGCCCCGGCCCCGGCAATCCCGGCCTCGACCACGATCACGCGCAGACCGGCGGCAGCGGCGCGGATCGCCGCCGCCAACCCGGTATAGCCCGCCCCCACGATCACCAGATCGGCCTGCGCATCGCTGTCCAGCGGCGGGCGGTCGATCTGCGGCTCGCGGCTGGTGCGGGTCCAGACAACGCCAGTCATTTTCGGGTCGATCCAGTCGGCGGCGGACATGTTCTTGCCTCTTGCAACGGGGATGGGAGGCCCGCGCCCCGCGGGCATCCGGTCAGCGACAGCCCATCAGCGGCGATCGCCTATTCACGGGCCTCAGAGTCACGGGCCGCCAGATTGCCGAAATACAGCACCTCGACGGCGCGCAGCACATCCACCGGCTCTGCGGGAAAGGCCTCGGAAAACGCGCCTGTCGGGGTTTCCACCGCAATCGACCAGTCGCCGGGATGCGGGTTGAACACGCAATCGGGGAAGTGCATGTGATGATGCCAGGCCACACCCTGCGCCTGCACATCCTGCAACTGGTGCAAGAGCGCGCAATCGCCCCCGGCCCCGGTCAGCGCCGCCGCATCCAGAATGTCATCGCCATGCAGCATCTTCACCAGCGCCTTGTCCACCTCGGGAAAGGCCTCGGTGCCTTCCGCGATATGGGCGATGGCCGCGCCATCATCCTCGATCACCACGGCGTAATGATCGGGGAAAGGGTTGTGCCGGCACCCGGGCGACAGCACATGCGAATGCCAGCCCCCGCCCACCGCCTGCAGCCTTTGCGCCAGCGGCAGGCAATCCTCCAGCGTGATGCGGATGAAGCGGACGCCGCCATGTTCGACGGTTGCCATGGTCAGCCCCCGCAGCCGATCACGGCCACAGCCGAGATTTCAACCTTCACGCCCGGCACCGGAAAGGCCACCACCAGCGCCGCATTGGCAGGCAGGGTTTCGGCAAAGATCTTGCCCATTTCCGGCCCCACCTCGGCAAAGACTTCGGGCGCGGTGACATAGGTGGTGATCTGCACGATATCGCGCAGGCTGGCGCCGGCCTTGGCCAACGGCAGCTCGAAATTGCGGATGATCTGGTGCAGCTGATCCACCGCGCCTTCGGGCATCACGCCCGCCGCGTAATCCATGCCGATGGTGCCCGAGATGTACAGCGTATCGCCCACCTTCACCGCACGGGAATAGCCATAGGCGGCCTCGAACTTTGACCCGGAAGAGATGTTTTCGCGTGTGACAGCCATGATGCAGTCCTTTCCTGAAAGGGGTTCAGCTTGTGGTGTAACCATTGGCCAGCCAGCCACCATCCACCGGCAGGATATGGCCGGTAATCATCGCCGCCTCGTCCGACAGCAGAAAGCGGCAGGCGGCGGCGATCTCTTCGGCTTCGGCCAGACGGCCCAGTGGCGTGCGGGCGCGCACGCCGGCCAGATTGTATTGCCCCCGGTCGATCAGATCCTGCACCATGGGGGTGCGCACGCCGGTTGGCGCCACGGCATTGACGCGGATGCCCAGCGGGCCCCATTCCACCGCCAGCGCCTGCACCAGATTGTGCACCGCCCCCTTTGACGCGCAATAGGCCGCCCGCATCGGTGCGCCCGCAGATCCGTAGACGGAACCGATCATCACGATCCGCCCGCCCCCCTGCCCTGCCATCGCCCGGCCCGCCGCCTGGGCATAAAGCCAGCTGCCCATCACGTTGATATCCAGATGCTGGCGAAAGGCTTCGGGCGTCACGTCGAAAGACGCCGCCGCCCGCACGATCCCGGCCGAGGTGACAAGGCCATCCAGCCCGCCGAACGCGGCCACCGTCGCCTCGACCGCCGCCGTCACATCTGCCGCATCGGTCACCGATCCGGGGCACAGCAGGCTGCGCGTGCCTGCGGGCAGGCTGTCGGCTGCGGCCTGCAGGCCTTCGGCGTTCAGATCCACCAGCGCCAGCGCATGGCCTTCTGCCGCCAGCCGTTGCGCCGTGGCCAGCCCGATACCGCTGGCCGCACCTGTAATCAGCGTGCGCTTCTGGTGTTGTGTCATGGTCTGTTCCGTTCTGCTGCGGTCAATGCGCAAGGATCTGCGACAGGAAATTGCGGGTGCGTTCATGCTGCGGATTGCCGAAGAACTGCGCCGGGCTGCCGGTTTCCAGGATGCGCCCATGATCCATGAACACCACCTTGTCGGCCACCTGCCGGGCAAAGCCCATTTCATGGGTCACGCAGATCATGGTCATACCGTCCTGCGCCAGCCCCACCATCACATCCAGCACTTCCGAGATCATCTCCGGGTCCAGCGCCGAGGTGGGTTCGTCAAACAGCATGATGCGCGGCTTCATGCACAGGCTGCGGGCGATGGCGACGCGCTGCTGCTGGCCGCCCGACAGCTCGCCTGGGTATTTCAGCGCCTGTTCCGGGATGCGCACCCGCTCCAGATACTGCATCGCCGTGGCTTCGGCCTCGCGGCGCGACACCTTGCGCACCAGCATGGGCGCCAGCGCGCAGTTTTCCAGAATGGTCATGTGCGGGAACAGGTTGAAGTTCTGGAACACCATGCCCACCTCGCGGCGCACATGGTCGATATGGGCGGTGTTGTCATCCAGCACCGTGCCCAGCACGTCAATGGTGCCCGACTGATGTTCCTCAAGCCGGTTGATGCAGCGGATCAGCGTCGATTTCCCCGATCCCGACGGCCCGCAGATCACCACCTTTTCACCCTCTGCCACGCTCAGCGAGACATCCTGCAAGGCGTGATAGGTGCCGTAATACTTGTTCAGCCGGTCGATGGTGACGGCGGCGGTCATGGCGCGCTCCCGGTTCATTTGCCAACCCGCATCCGGCGTTCCAGATAGGCGCCGTAACGGGACAGGCTGAAGACGAAGATGAAATTGACGAAGGCCATGAACACATAGACCTCGACATAGGCGAAGGCCCATTCGCCCGAGCCATAGGCGGCATTGCCCGATGCCAGAAAATCAAAGATGCCGATGATGATGACCAGCGATACCTCTTTGAAACTGATGGCAAACTGGCTGACGGTGGGCGGCAGCGCCCGGCGAAAGGCCTGCGGCAGGATCACCTTGCGCATCCGCTGCCAGTAGCCAAGGCCAAGCGCCTTGGCCGCCTCGTCCTGCCCCACCGGCAGCGACTGGATGCCAGAGCGCAGGA
Source organism: Gemmobacter sp. (assembly GCA_034519525.1). Lineage (GTDB taxonomy): Bacteria > Pseudomonadota > Alphaproteobacteria > Rhodobacterales > Rhodobacteraceae > Gemmobacter. Next base: position 22,783 of record JAXHOJ010000038.1, read on the forward strand.
TTTCGGCCTGATAGGCGGCAAAGAAGATCGCCATGCCGAAGATCACCCGCATCAGTTTCGTGCCCGAAAGCCCGGGGGCCAGAATGGGCAGCAGCACGGCCACGGTGAACAGGATCGTGACCAGCGGCAAGGATCGCACGGTGTCGATGAACCCTCCGGCCAGCTTGCTGACCAGCGGCAGGGTTGACCGGCGCAGCAGGGCCAGCGCGATGGCCAGCGGCATCCCGAACAGCGCCGTTCCGGCAAAGATGAAGATCGACAGGGTCAGCCCGCCCCATTTTTCCTCGCCCACCAGGCTCAGCCCGAACAGGCCGCCCCGCATCAGCAGCAGGAACAGCGCGGCACTGGCCACCCACAGCACCGCGATGCGCAGCGCCGTCCAGAACACCGGCAGGCAGGACAGCACGATGGTGGCCACCAGCACGAAACAGGCCAGCGCCGAACGCCAGTGTTCCTCATAGGGATACAGCCCGAAGAACATCAGCCGCCAGCGCGCCGTCACCACCGCCCAGCAGGCACCCGAAGCCGCGCGGCAGTCTTCGGCGCTATATTGCCAGCCGCACCCCGCTGGGCCGCTTCATCTATGCCGTGGGCGGCAATGAACGCGCTGCCGCCCTTTCGGGGGTCAAGGTCAACCGGATCAAGCTGTTCGTCTACATGTTTTCGGGCTTCTGCGCCGCATTGGTGGGGCTGATCGTCAGCTCGCAGCTGGTGGCCTCGCATCCCGCCACCGGCGACACGTTCGAGCTGAACGCGATTGCCGCAGCCGTTCTGGGCGGCACCTCGATGTCGGGCGGGCGCGGGCGGATCGGCGGCACCATCGTGGGTGCCTTCGTGATCGGCGTGCTGTCCGACGGGCTGGTGATGATGGGCGTATCCTCCTTCTGGCAGACCGTCATCAAGGGGCTTGTCATCATCGCCGCCGTCGTGGTCGATCAGGCCCAGCAGAAACTTCAGGCCCGTGTCGCATTGCAGGCACAGGCCGCACTGGGGAAATGACCGGATGCTGAATGGCGCACTCATCGGCTGCGGCTTCTTCGCGCAGAACCAGATGCACGGCTGGGCGGGGATCGACGGTGCGGCCATCACCGCAGTCTGCGACCGCGATCCCGCAAAGGCCGAAACCACCGCCGCCCGCTTTGGCGCCCGCGCCTATACCGATGCGGCGGCCATGCTGGCGGCGGAACGGCTGGATTTCGTCGATATCGCCACCACGGTCGGATCGCACCGGCCCTTGGTCGAACTGGCAGCAAAGGCCGGGCTGCATGTGATCTGCCAGAAACCCTTTGCCGAAACCATGGAGGATGCCCAGGCCATGGTCGCAGCCGTCGATGCGGCAGGCAAGGTGCTGATGATCCACGAAAACTTCCGCTGGCAATCGGCGGTGCGGGCCGCGATCGACGCCATCCGCGCGGGCGCCATCGGCACGCCCTTCTTTGGCCGTGTCACCTTCCGCTCGGGCTATGATGTCTACGCGGGCCAACCCTATCTGGCCACCGACGCGCGCTTCATCATTCAGGATCTGGGCATCCATATCCTCGATATCGCCCGCGCCCTGTTCGGCGATGTGACCACGATCAGCGCCACCACCCGCCGCGTGAACCCGAAGATCCGGGGCGAGGATGTGGCCACCATGCTGCTGGAACATGACAGCGGCACCACCAGCGTGGTCGATTGTTCCTATGCCACCCGGCGCAGCCCCGAAACATTCCCCGAAACCCTGCTGGAAATCGACGGCGATCTGGGCACCCTGCGGCTGGATGCGGGCTACCGGCTGGTCATCCAGCGCGAGGGCGAAACCATCCGGGATGTGGCGCCGCCCCTGCTGCCCTGGGCTTCCCGGCCCTGGCACAACATTCAGGAAAGCGTGCAGATCATCCAGCAGCATTTCGTCGATTGCCTGCGCGACGGGCACGAACCCGAAACCTCGGGGCGCGACAATCTGAAGACGCTGGCACTGGTCGAGGCGGCCTATGCCTCGGCCCGGGATCGCAGCCGCCTGGATGTGCGCTCGTGGTGAATGATCTGCGCGCGCTTTACGGCACCGATGTGCCCCCCGAACACGGGCGCAGGCTGACCGCCGGGGCCGCCTCTGTCACGCTGGAGGGGGGCAATCTGCGCCACCTGCGCGCAGGCGAGACAGAGCTGATCCGCGCCGTGGCCTTTCTGGTGCGCGACCGCGACTGGGGCACGCTGGCGCCCGACATCACCGATCTGGCCGTGACGGAAGGCCCGCAGCAAACCCATGTCCGCTATCGCGCCACCTATGCGGCGGGCGATGCACAGCTTGTCGTCGATGTCGCCATCCTGCTGGCCGCCGACCGGCTGGAGTTCGAGGCCGAGGCCCGCGCCACCGGCGATTTCGAAACCAACCGCACCGGCTTTACCCTGCTGCATCCCATCGAAGGCGTGGCTGGCGCCCCCGTGCGGGTCGATCACGCCATGACCCCGGCCGAGGACACCCATTTCCCCCGGCTGATCGCGCCGTGGCAGCCGTTCAAGGATATCACCGGCCTGTCGCATCAGGCGGGCGGCTTTGCCGTCGATTGCCGGTTTGAAGGCGATACCTTCGAAATGGAGGATCAGCGGCAATGGGGCGATGCCTCGTTCAAGACCTATGTGCGCCCGCTGGCCCTGCCCTGGCCCTATCAGATTGCCGATGGCACCACGCAGCACCAGGCCGTGCGCCTGCGCTGGCACCCGGCACAGCAGGCCCGGACCATCGCGCCGCTGCGCCCGCGCTGCACCGCACCACATTTCCCCACCACCGCGCTGGTGCTGACCGGGGCCGAGGCCGCAACCCCCGGGGCCGCCGCCCTGCTGCGCCAGATCGCGCCACAGCGGCTGCTGTGCCATTTCGATGCCGCAGCAGACCATGGCCCCGCCGCACTCGCTGCCTTCGCCGGGCTGCAGGCCGCCCTGCCGGAAACCGCCTTTGATCTGGAACTGATCGCGCTTTGCCCGCCGGGCGGCGATCTGGCGGCAGAATTTGCGGGCCATGCCCGCGCCGTTGCCGCAGCCGGGCTGCATCCCGCATCTATCATGGTCTGCCCTGCGGTGGATCGGCAATCCACCCCGCCGGGGTCCGACTGGCCGCCCTGCCCGCCGCTTACCGCCATTCACGCCGCCGCCCGCACCGCCTTTGCCGGGCAGGTGATCGGCGGCGGCATGGCCAGCTTCTTTCCCGAACTGAACCGCAAGCGCCCGCCGGTGCAGATGCTGGATTTCGTGACCCATGGCTTCTGCCCCATCGTTCATGCCGCCGATGATCTTTCGGTGATGGAAACGCTGGAAACCCTGCCGCATATCCTCGCCTCGGCGCAGGCGATCATCGGCACGCGCGACTACCGGCTTGGCCCCTCGACCATCGCCATGCGGCAGAACCCCTATGGCAGCCGCACCATCCCCAATCCCGGGCGCGGCCGGGTCTGCATGGCAGAGGATGACCCCCGGCAGGAGGGCCGGTTTGCCGCCGCCTGGACACTGGGCCTCGCCGCCATGATCGCAGGCGCCGGGCTTGCCGTCTGGGCACCCGCCGCCCTTCTGGGCCCGCGCGGCCTGTTCCGCGCCGATGGCACGCCCCGGCCCGTGGCAGCGGTGGTGGCGGCACTGGCGGCCTGCGCGGGCCAACCCGTAACAAGGGCCGGGATCGGGCCGGGCCGGCAGCTTGCGGTTCTGGCCTTTGGCGATCACGCGCTGATCGCCAATCTGACCGCCACCGCCCTGCCGCTTGGCCCCTTGCCCGATCTGCCCGCCTTCGGCTGGCGCCCTGTGTCATCTGGGGATTTGCAGTTGCTGCCATCTGGCCTTATGCCATGAGTACCGCCGCCGAGGGATGACATGACACGCCGCGACAGCCAGCCTGCCCCAGCCGACAAGCCCCAGATCGAAAAGGCGCTGCCCGACAGGCCGCTGTCCGACAGGCCCCTGGCCGACAAGCCCCTGGCTGACAAGATCGTGCGCCGCAAACTTTCGGATCAGGTGTTCGACCGGCTGCGCGACCTGATCGCCAAGGGAGAGCTGCAGGCAGGCGACCCGCTGCCCTCGGAACGCGATCTGATGGAACGGTTCGGCGTCGGTCGCCCCGCCGTGCGCGAGGCGCTGCAGTCGATGCACACCATGGGCCTCATCACCATCGCGCATGGCGAACGCAGCCGCGTGAACGAGCTTTCGGCAGGCAGCGTGCTGGACCGGGTGGACGAGGTAGCGCGGCTGCTGCTGTCGGCCGAGCCCGATCAGCTGGACCATCTGAAAGAGGCGCGCGGCATGTTCGAATGTGGCGTGGTGCGCAAGGCCGCCGATATGGCCGATGCCACCGCCGTGGCCGAACTGCGCGCGCTCATCGACGAACAGCGTCGCCAGCTGGACAACCACGCCGCCTTTGTCGAGGCGGATGTGGCCTTTCATGCGCGCATCGCAGCAATTTCCAGCAACCCGATCATCGCGGCGGTCAGTCAGGCCATGCTCAAATGGCTGTTCCATTATCACGGCGCGCTGCTGCACTGGTCCGGCAAGGAAGAGATCACCCTGCGCGAACACGAGGAAATCGTGGCCCTGATCGCCGCCCGCGATGGCGATGGCGCCGCACAGGCGATGCGCCGCCACCTTGACCGCTCGAATCCGCTGTACCGCCACCACGCCTGAACGGCGGGCGCTCAGCGCAGCAGGATCGCGCGGAAATCATTCACATTCGTGCCCGTCGGGCCGGGGGTGAACAGATCGCCCAGCCGTTCAAAGGCCGTATAGGCATCATTCCCCGCCAGCAGCGCCGCCGGATCGGCGTCCAGCGCCCGCAGCCGCGCCATGCTGGCGCCATCGGCAAAGGCCCCGGCGTTATCTTCCGACCCGTCGATCCCGTCGGTATCCGCCGCCAGCGCCGCAAAGGGCACGCCCTCGGCCGCCAGCGCCAGCGCCAGCAGGAATTCGCTGTTGCGCCCGCCGCGCCCGGTGCCGCGCAGCGAAACCGTGGTTTCACCCCCCGACAGCAGCAGCACCGGCCAGGCAAAGGGCCGGTTGCGCGCCGCGATTTCCCGCGTGATCGCCGCATGAACCCGGCCCACATCGCGGGCCTCGCCTTCCATCGCATCCGACAGGATCGCCGCCGGAATACCCTGCGCTGCGGCCTGTGCCGCCGCCGCCTCCAGCGACAGCCGGGCGGAGGCGATCACCCGCACCTCATGCCCGGCAAAGACCGGATCGGCGGGATCGGGCGCAGCACCTGCATCGCCCGCCAGCCAATCCGCCACCCGGGGCGGCAGCTCGATGCGCCAGCTTTGCACCAGCGCCCGCGCCTCGGCCCTTGTGCCGCGATCGGGCACCGTGGGGCCAGAGGCCACCTGCGCCGGATCATCGCCCGGCACATCCGAGACCACCAGCGACAGCACCCGCGCCGGATGCGCCGCCACCGCCAGCCTGCCGCCCTTGATGCCGGACACCTGCTTGCGGATGCCATTCATCACCGAAATCGGCGCGCCCGAGGCCAGCAGCGCCCGGTTCAGCGCCGCCTCATCCGCCAGCGACAGATCGCCCGGCGGGCAGGGCAGCAGCGCCGAGCCGCCGCCGCAGATCAGCGCCACCACCAGATCATCCAGGCCAAGCCCTTGCACCGCCTTGAACATTTCGGCACTGGCCGCAAGCCCTGCGGCATCTGGCACCGGATGCGCCGCCTCGATCACCCGGATCGCCCGCGTGGCGCAGCCATAGCCATAGCGCGTCACCACCACGCCCTCCAACGGGCCATCCCACAGGGATTCGAACGCTGCCGCCAGCTGCGCCGCCCCCTTGCCCGCACCCACCACCACCAGCCGCCCCTTCGGACGGGCTGGCAGATGCGGCCGCAGCGCCGCCTGCGGATCCGCCGCACGCACCGCCGCCTCGAACAGCCCGGCCAGAAACGCACGATCTTGCGGGGTCATGACAGATCCTTTTCCAGACGCGAACCGATGGCCGGGGCGCGGATGCCGGAATGAATATGGCAGTCACAGGCAGTGGGATACAGGGTGATTTTGCAGTGTGTCAGCGGCGAAGACGACGATGTCGTGATCTTTGCCTGTCTTTTGCGGGATCAGATTTTTCCCAGCAAAATCAAAACCAACTGGCAGCCCGTAGGGTTCACTTTTTCACACACCGTTTCAATCGCTTAGGCTTGCTAACTGGTGAAAGCCACCCCTTGGGCAACAAAGTCAATTTGCCCGCCCCTGCTAACCGCCCTCTGGGCCTGAAATCGGGGGACTGGCGATGAGCAAGCAGACCAAAGTCATGGTGACAGGATCGCACCGGGCGGTTTCTGCACCGGCAGTTGCTTCGACCTCGAAACCGACGAAGAGGCAGAAACCCGTGAAGAAAACCGGGCACCTTCAGGGGGATGCAGGCGTCCCGTCTGGCGACGCGGTTCCGGTCATGAGCAAAAATCAGTCAGATGGTTTCGGAGCAAAGCAAATGCCCGATGATCCGGCGTGGATCGCGTTGCTGGATGACATGCGCACCTTGTCCACCATGGCGTTGCGGACCAAGTATGCGGGCGAGGCGAACACCCATCGGAACATGCTGCAACGGGTCAAGACCTGTGGGGCAGTGGTGCACCCCGACTTCCGGAGCTTCCCGGACTTCCTGCGATTGGTTGGGCCGAAGCCGACATCGCGGGCGACCCTCGACCGGATCGACAATCACGATCCCGAATACGCCCCCGGCAAGGTGCGATGGGCCGACAAGACGACCCAGAACCGCAACAAGGGGGACAGCCTGATCTTCACCTGTCCGAACACGGGGCGCAGCTACACCGCTACCCAGCTTGCCGCGAAGCAGGGGGTCAGCCCCACCGCGATCAGGAAGCGGCGAAGAGAGGGGTGGACTGATGGAGAGATCGTTGCGGGTGAACGTGCAAACACAGTTGCCGCATCTGCCACTAAAGCACAGCCTGCCCCAATCAGGCCTTATGCACCCCCGCTGACGCTTGCCCAAAGGCTCTTCAAGGAGAACCGCGAATACTGCGAGTTTTTCCGGCAGACCGAAGGCCATGAGCCCTTCCTCCACACGCCCGTTGAATATCAGGCGATACTCCAAGATGACCGCCCGGATGTTCGCGGGGATGAATGGCTCAGGTCCTGTGAAAAGGCGTTCCTGAACCATCATCTTCCAAGGTGGTGGAAGAAGTATGGCCCCCATGTCCGCTTTCACGCCCTGCGACCCGATCAGCAGGCGTGGGTTCTGAGGATCGACCCCTCACAGGGACAGAAATCGGAACTGTCAGACGCGCTGTAACCCGCTGATCCTGCGCGGTTTCGGCGGCGGGTGTGGTGGAAAGACAAGGGAACGTTCCCGGCGGCGACATTCCGTGTGTCGCCGCCCCCCCCCTCCGCCAACCCGGTTGAAACGCGGAAATCGGCAGCCTCAGGTGTTCTTTCCTTCCCTTAGGTGGCCATTCTCATACGCTTAATGAGGGTCGCAAGTCATTGATCCCCCTTCCAAAATCGAAGGAGCGATGGATGACTGACCCCGACCTGATTTCCCGTTTCCGAACTGACCTGATCCAGCGGATCGCCGCGCAAGAGCGTGTCTCACAGGGACAGCCCCTGCCGATCTCCCCTTGGCTGGCCATGAGCATGTTGCAGAAGGCCATTCGCCGGGGCCGTGTCGATCTGGCGCTGAACGCCGCCTTCACCTTGCTGCGGGATGCCCCCGACCGCCTCTGGCGCAGGCTGGGCGGCATCGCCTTCGAGGATGTCGGGCTGGGCAGCCTGCCGACCGTGGGCCTGACAGTCGCGGCCCTGACCGGAAAGCGGTTCCGGGCCGCCATCGGGGGCGATTGGGCCGTGGCGTGGGTCGTGGTCAAGGCTCTGGCCGAAGCCCCGAAAAGCCGGGCGACCGATGACCTTTACATGGCGCTGGAAACGCTGCCCAGCCTTGCCGATACCCGCCGCGCCCTTGCCGCCGAGGCCAACCCCCGCCTGCGCCTGATCGCGCTGACCACTCCGAACCTGCACTGCCGCGCCCTTGCCACCCTGTTCTTGCTGGGCACCGACCGGCCTGTTGGCAAGCTGCCGGTCCGGCGCGGCGAGGTTGCTTTGGCCTTCGACCTGCTGGATGAACTCGGCACCGCGCCCACTACGCTGGCGATCTGCCGCGAAGGCTATCGCAAGACGGGCGAGGCCCTACCGCCCTTGCTGGCTCTTCTGGCGCTGGAAAATGGCCTGCGGGCAAGCACGACCGATGACCCCCTGCCGCCCGAGGTGATGATTGGCGGGGTTCCCGGCTGGGCGCTCGACATGTTCACCCGCGAGGGCAAGCTGGCCCTGTCCCGTCTGGCCGCGACGCAAGCAGGCGTGGCGGAGTTCGCCCGCGCAATGCTGCCCCCCGGCCAGCGTGTCGGGTTCCTCGGTCAGGTGCTGTTCCGGGTTGAGGGCGGATTGCTGACCCGCCGTGTCGGGGGCGATCTGTCCGACCGCCTCCACGCGCAACTGATGTTCGAAACGCTGGGGGTGGACCCGGAGGCTGCGGTGCAGGCTCTCGACCTGATGCGGCAGGATTTGCCGCTGCTGAACCGCATCAGGGCGGGCGTGATGAAGGAGTTTCGGGATGCGTGACGCGGTTCTAATCTCGGATACTCACCCATTAACACGGGTCAACAAAGGCGATCAGGAGGGGCAGATGGACGAACGTTTTGCAGTTAATTGCAACGCCGATATGTTCCTACCTGCGGCGCGTGAAACCCTGACCGACGAGGCCACCGACCTGCTGCGGCACAGCCTTGCCCCGGCCACCGAACGCGCCTTGCGGGGTGATCTGGCCCACTTCCAAGATTGGGGCGGGTCGCTGCCCGCAACCCCGGCCACGGTCTGCGCCTATATCGGCGATCATGCGGGGCACCATGCCGTGGCGACCATCCAGCGCCGGGTGGCCTCTATCTCCAAGGCCCACGAAATGGCGGGCCTTCCGAACCCCTGCCGCGCCGAGGTCGTGAAAGCCACGCTACGCGGCCTACGCCGAAAGCACGGCACCGCCCAACGACAAGCCAAGCCCCTGATGCGCGATGACCTGTTGCTGGTTCTGGATAGTCTGGGGGAAACCCTGCGCGACCAGCGGGACCGGGCGTTGTTGCTTCTGGGCTTCGCCGGGGGCTTCCGTCGCTCCGAACTGGTGGCGCTGGAACGGGCCGACATTGAAACCGTCCGGCAAGGTTTGATCGTGACCATCCGGCGCAGCAAGACCGATCAGGAAGGGGCAGGCCGCCGCATCGGCATCCCCCACGGTCGCACCCGCCATTGCCCCGTCGCGGCGGTTGAGGCGTGGCTGTCAGCATCCGCCATCGACACCGGCCCTCTGTTCCGCCCGATCACCCGACACGGCCATCTGGCCGACACCCCGCTGACCGGGGACGCCGTGTCGGTCCTGCTGCGGGAACGTCTGGCAGCAGCGGGGATCGACCCCGAGGGCTACTCGGGCCACAGCCTGCGGGCGGGCTTCGCCACCAGCGCAGCACAGGCGGGGGTCTCCACCCTGAAAATCCGGGCGATGACCGGCCACGCCACCGACGCCATGCTGGCCCGCTACGTCCGCGAGGGTGAACTGTTCACCGGCAACGCGGCGGGGGCGTTGCTATGAAGTTGCGTGCTCCTCGCTTTGTTTAATCATCTATTTCAACGCATGGCATAGCCTGACCTTGCGCCAGAGGTGTTGCTGCTGAATACTGGTCGCTGCCAGACCAAGGAGGGTGCCGGTGAAGAATCCTGAGAGTATTGCTTTCGAAGATTATCGTGCATCTTGGCTTGAAGATGTTACCAAAGGAAGCCCATCAACTGTTGAACTCGGTCGGCGCTTTGCCTTGAAACTTATTACGCAGTGGATGGAGGATTCGATAGAATCGGACAACTTCATTTATTGTGATGGATCAAGGGACGGTGGAATTGATCTTGCACTACTCGACACTGGTCCAGAAGAAGCGTCCGACGAAACAGGCGTGAGCGGTCATACTTGGTATCTGGTGCAAAGCAAATATGGATCAGCCTTTGCTGGCCCTCAGACCCTTCTTATCGAAGGTCAGAAGGTCATCGACACTCTGGACGGCAAACGCGAAAAGTTGAACTCCTTGGCTGAAGGCCTAATGGAAAGACTGTCAAACTTCAAAAAAGGCGCGGGGCAGGGAGATAAAATTGTCCTCGTGTTCGCCACAGAGGCCGCGCTCACTGTTGAAGAAAAGCGTGTGCTTAATGACCTGCGCTCGATGGGCACTTCGCGCCTTGGCTCGATGTTCGATATTGAAGAGGTGTCGATTGAAACAATTTTTGCACGCCTGCAAGAAGTTGAAGCGGTAGGCCTGACTAAGCGGCTCAAGGTCTCGCTTGATGCTCAAATGGTGCCGTCTGGGCCGGATTTGCTCGTTGGCTCTGTTGGATTGTCAAACCTTTACACATTTTTGAAGCGTTACAGAGATGCGACAGGCGATTTGGACCGCATCTATGAAAAGAATGTTCGGCGCTTTCTTGGGTCGAGAGGCAAGGTCAACAAAGCCATGCAGTCCACCCTTCGGGATGCGCCAGAGAGGTTCGGCCTTTACAATAACGGAATCACAATTGTTGTCCATGACTACGATCCCGGCGACGGATCAGTAGAATTGGCTGAGCCGTTTATTGTGAATGGCTGCCAGACTACGCGGACAATCTGGGAAGTTTTTCACACTCGACTGAGTTCTGGGGGCACAGGCGTAAATCCTGAAACAGAGGCTTGGAAGGAAAAGGCAAGCCATGGGGTTGTGGTCGCCAAGATCGTGAAGGTAGGCAACAGCGGTGAAAGCCTATTGCAGGCGATCACTCGCTATACCAACAGCCAGAACGCTATCCGCGAGAAAGACTTCCTCGCTCTGACGGGTGATTTCAAGACTTGGCAGGGACAGTTGGCGGATCAGCACGACCTGTATCTTGAAATTCAGCGAGGCGGATGGGACTCGCAGAAGGCCCTGCAAAACACAAACCCGACAGCTAAGCAGTTCACGGAACATGCAAACGCCGCCGATCTGATCAAGGTTTATGGCGCTGGCTGGATGGGAGAGGCTGGTTTGGCGTTTGGCAAGAACCCGCCATTCCTGCCTGATGGTTCGGTTTTTAAGCGGATCGTGAACGGTGCAGATGCAGATGGTGGGCCGTTTGGGGTGACTGACCTCTATGCGGCATACTTGCTCCAGAAATACACTGCGGCTTATGGCTTTGGGCGAGGCGCAGAAAAGCCTGCCCGTCGTCAGTCGCGCTTTCTTTTCTTCATGATCGTGCTGGACTTGTTCCGAGATGTCCTCGCCCGTGCGCCCTATCCGACCGACCATAGATCAGTTTCAGCAGCATTGCAGAAGGTGCTGCAAAATCCTGAGGCCCGCGCCGCTTTGTTGGATACAGCGGTTGAGGTGATTGATACCTACTTCACACAGGGCGGTGAGGACAGTGTATTCAGCGAACCGAGTTATCAGAACGCGTTTAACTCCAACCTGAACGCATTCTTGAAGTGGGAAAAGCTGGCCAAATCCGATGTGGAGACGCCCCATTTGAAGCAGATCATTGCGGTGAGCCGTATGGTCATGGGGCGTAGCAGCGGTTCGGCGACCCCCCGGCAAACGATCATGGGAGCCGTGAATGCTGCATGACGGGTGCAGCGTTCGGTTGAGCCGGGTGATAGGCTAACCGTAAGGGGGCGAGCGAGACTCGTCCGCCCCTATGCGAACTGGGCGCGTTGCGCGCCCCAAGAAGACGGGACAGGGCATGAGCAAGTATGACGATCTTCCCCGCGAGCAGTTGATCGAACTGCTGAAAAAGCGGGACCGCACCAAGAAGCTGGGGCTGGTCTGGGAGCGGGACGAGATTGAGGCGGATAACGCCGTGGATGCCAACTTTGTGGCGGCGACGATCATTCCTGACCTGTCGGACAAGGCAGCACCTTGGCGGAACATGGTGATCGAGGGCGACAACTACGATGCCCTGCGCTGGCTGCGCATGACGATGGCGGGGCAGATCAAGTGCATCTATATCGACCCGCCCTATAACACCGGGGCGAAGGATTGGGTCTATAACGACCACTACGCCAACCCCGAGGATGCCTATTTCCATTCGACATGGCTGGAGTTCCTATTCCGCCGCCTGACGCTGGCGCGGGATTTGCTGGCCGAGGATGGGGTGATCCTTGTGTCGATCAACGACGAGCAGCGGGCCAAGCTGGAACTGTTGATGGATGAGGCCATGCCGGGGATGCGCGTGGGGTCTTTGACTTGGAGAACCCGCAACGGATCAAATGCAGATCAGGTTGGCTATCTCAGCCCTGACCATGAGCACATCCTTGTGTATGGAAAATCAGGTTTTGCCTTTGGCGGAACAGAGAAGTCGTATGACGGATACAGCAACCCCGATAACGACCCACGCGGAGATTGGCAGGCCGTTTCGATGAAGCTGGGTTTTTCAGCGTCGCAGCGGCCAAACTTGTATTACCCTCTGCATGATCCCGCGACAGACGTATTCTATCCTTGCAATCCCGATGAGGTCTGGCGATTTTCGACACGAGCGAGAGTTCGACCGGGTATGAAATTGCAAACGCAGCCTGTCGAAGACTTCATCGCTGAAGGCCGAATTAGATTTCCACCAGAGCAAAGAGTTGAGTTTTTTCCCACGTTGGATGCGCTCGTCACAGCAATTGAAGCAGGCGATGTGCCGAGCAGCGGAGGGGTTCCGATCCTTCGACAAGACAATCCTGATCTTGAGTTTTGGGTTGGAAAGAAAATCGGATACGGCACTCCGCGCAGAAAGCTATTCAAGACCGAGCTTAGACGAGCGACCCAACCGCTTTCCAGTTGGATTTCGTGGAAATCCGACGAGACTAAAAGGGCAGTCGGAGGAAACGCAATTGTTGCCGGTTCAAATACCGAAGCCTCGAAAGTTGTTCGAGAGGTGTTTGGCTTCAAAGCCTTCAACTACGCCAAGCCCGTTTCCCTGATCCGCGAACTGGTTCGGCAGTCCACCGGCCCCGGCGACATCGTGCTCGATTTCTTCGCAGGCTCTGCAACCACGGCCCAAGCCGTGATGGAATTGAACGCCGAGGATGGCGGAGATCGGCGGTTCATTATGGTGTCCTCCACCGAAGCGACCGCCGATGAACCTGACAAGAACCTCTGCCGCGATGTGACGGCGGAACGCATCCGCCGCCTGAATGCCTCGGATGACAAGAAATTCGCAGACCTTTCCGCCGACTTCGCCTATCTGCGCTGCCGCGAGATCGAGTTTGAAGACCTCGACCAAGACCTTGCACCCGCCGAGGTTTGGGCGGCCTTGGAAACGCTGCACCGCCTGCCGATGACCCGCTACACCCAAGCGCCGTGGCAGGAGCACAAGACAGAGCAACAAACCCTGATCTTCGCGGATCGGGTCAGCACTGACCTGCTGGACCACCTGCGCGGCGTGGTGGATCGGCGCGAGAATGCCTTTGTCTATGCCTGGGCACCGGGCCAGATCACCGCTGCTCTTGGCGATGCGCTGGACGTGCGATCCGTGCGCTCTGAGTTGGTCGGAAGGTTCCGCCAATGACGGGTGACGCTGATTTCCGAGTATCGCTGGCACAGTATCAGTTGAACGCCGTCGATGCGATGGCCGAGACGCTGCGCACCGTATCCGCCTTGCATGACCGCGAACCCGAACACCGGACGCGGATTTCGCGTGAGTTGGGGGTGATCCTGCTGCAAGCCCCGACCGGATCGGGCAAGACCCTGATGCTGGGCCGGGCGCTGGAAGCGGTTCGCGGGCAGCTTGTCGCAAAGACGGTATGGTTCTGGTTCGCCCCCTATGCCGGGTTGGTGACGCAGACCCGCAGCGCCCTGACCGCCCAATGCGGCGCGTTGCGCCAGCGCGATGTCTATGCCGACCGCGAGGCCAGCGCCGCCCGTGATGGCGATGTGTTCGTGCAGACCTGGGCCTCGGTCGCCGTGGTCAAGAAGGAGAGCCGCAAGGTCCGCAGCGACAAAGAGGCATCGCTGTCAGTGGACAGCATGATTGCCGAGTTGCGCGAGCGGGGGTTCCGTATCGGCGTGGTGATCGACGAGGCGCATTTGAATTTCGGCTCGGGCGCGGCGGCGACGGCGGATTTCTTTCTGAACGTGCTCTCGCCCGATTTCACGGTGCTGGCCACGGCCACGCCGAATGATGCCAAGCTGGAAAAGTTCGAACGCGATGCCGGGTTGAAAGTGGCCAGCCGCGTGACGGTTGCCCGCGAGGCGGTGGTGAAGGCGGGGCTGAACAAGATCGGCCTGATGGTGGGCGTGCTGCGGTTCAAGGAAGAGGACCGGGCGCTGATCGACACCGAAGTAGCGACCCTGACAGCGGGGTGGTCGCAGCATTCGTTTATCAAAGACAAGTTGGCGGAGAAGGGGATCAGTCTGACGCCGCTGATGCTAGTGCAGGTCGAGGATCAGCAAGAGGGCAAGGAAGACCCGGTTGCGCGGGTGAAGGAGCGGCTGATCGAGATTGGCGTGCCCGAAAAGGCGATTGCCGTTCACACCTCGGGCGAGCCGGACCCGGCGTTTCACACGCTGGCCTATGACCCCGAGATCGAGGTTCTGGTGTTCAAGCTGGCCGTGGCGACCGGGTTCGATGCGCCTCGGGCATGGACGCTGGTGTCGGTGCGTCCGTCACGCGGGCGGGATTTCGGGTTGCAGATCGTAGGCCGGATCATGCGGGTGCATCCGCTGGTGCGCCCGCTGCATGGGACCGAGCCGCTGCTGGACCGGGGCTATGTCTTCATGTCGGACCCGGAGTTGCAGGTCGGGTTGGATGAAGCCGCAGCCGATCTGAAAGCGGTGCGCGAGGGGATCGCGGTTCTGACCGATACGCTTGATGTGAATGTGCTGGGCAACGATACGCGGGCGGCGGAAAGCTATGGTGCAACGCCGTTGCCGCCCCCGCCCGTGCAGGCTGTGCCGGGTGAGACCGAAGGCGACCGGGTTGAACGGCAGGTGTCGATGGGGTTGCTGAACCCGAACTATGCCACCGCCTCGACCCTGCGCCAGCAAAGCGCCCTGAGTGCAGTGGAGGGCTTTTCGGCCCCGGCTTCCCCGCCGCTGTTCCCAAACCTGCCTGATGTGCTGTCACCTCGTGTGACACCCGCACAGCCGATGCCGCAGGAGCATCAGGTGAAGTATCTGCTGCGGACAGACTTGGGCCTTCCAACCGCGCTGGTGCGTGAGGAACTGCCGAACCTGTTCGACATCGAAGGCGACCTCTGCCCGCAGATCGCCCGCGAGTTTTGCCGGATAGTGCCGATGACTTCGATGCTGCTGGCGGTGAACAGCAACGCCGAACTGTCGATGCGTGATCTGTTCAATGCGGGCCAGACGGATCAGCGCAACGTGAGTGTCAGGATGTCGGCGGCCCGGATCGCGGAACAGGCGCAAACGCAGCTTATGTTCAATGACGGGATCGACCCCCGCCGCATCCGCGAAGCGGTAGAGGCCGAGCTTGCCCGGTTGTGCCAGAAGGATGGTATCGCCGCGACAAGCCGCGACATTCGCAGGACAATCAACTTGGCGATCCTGCGCCAGCCGCAGGCGCTGAAAGAAGCTGTCCGCATCGCGCAGGGCCACCACATCCGCCTTGAGAGCAACGAGCCGATCCCGACAGAACAGTTTGGGCCGAAGGATGCACCGAAGGCGAAGAAGGGGGCCTACGGAGCCTTTATCGGTCGTTACAACCGACCCGAGCGAGCCTTTGTCGAAATGCTGGACAATGACGATACGGGCCGGATTAAGTGGTGGCTGCGGAACCCGGAGAGCGAGACGTGGGCAACGCGGTTGATCCTGCCGACCGGAAAGCGGTTCTTCCCTGATTTCGTTGTGGGTGTCAGCGGACGGCGCACCCGCGACAGTATCGCTTTGGTCGAGATCAAGGATGACGGAGAAACCGGGCGGCTGCATTCAGACAGCAACGCGATCAAAATCCGTTCTGAGCACAGCGAATACAAGAAGGTCTACTGGTCCTTCCGCGAGGCAGAGGGCGTATTCCTGAAAGCCGTGTGGAACCAGTCGTACAATCGAATTTTCAGCGCGGGGCCGTTCGAGATCGAGGACATGGTGTTGATCCAGTAGCTCAATCGGCGTTCTTGCCTGACAAGTTTGGAGGGTCTGCCGTAAGTCGCTAGAGTTGCGTTCGACCCTGCGTGGGTCACGGTGATACACTTGGCAAATGCGAAATCTTGGGGCGCAACCGTGGCTGTGCACAATCGGCAGACGGGCTACAACCCTCGGATAGCTGCTGAAAGTAAGTCAAAAGCCTGCATCCAACGGCTTTCTGCTTGCTCAGGGCTGGAACGTATGGGCAACTGATCGTATAGTTGCGGCCCGCCGAATCGGGTCTGAAGGAGGACGGCGTGAACATTGTCAAGCCCAGCCCTCTTGGGGCTAGCAAAGCTGCGGTTTTCAGCTTCGCCGAGGACGTAGCAAAACATGTCAAATATGAAGTCGGCGAGAATATGCGTGCATTTGTGTCTCGCCTAGGCGGACGCATTTCCTTTCATGAAGAAGTGCGTCCTGACGACGACTTGCCCGAGTCAATCGTTGTCCAGCCTTCCGGTGAGTTTCAAATTTATCTTCCCACCGTGACTACTGCGGAACGTGATCGGTTCACGATAGCTCACGAGTTGGGTCATCTCTTCCTGCATTTCCCGAAGGTTAAACGGGATCATCCTGGCTGCTCCATGGTGGCTACAAGAAAGATTAAGCCTGGCGACCAAGCGCAACAGCGCGCTGAGTGGGAAGCCAATTGGTTCGCTGCAGCGTTTTTAATGCCCGAGCAGGCTTTCCGTGAATGCCATAATGCAAAGGGAACGGTAGCCACTGCCGAGAAATTCGGTGTGAGTCAGAGTGCCGCAGAGGTGCGTGCGAGCACCTTGGGGCTGTAAGATTGGCGAACTGTCCTGATTATCGCCTGCGCCTGTTCATGTCGGTTGACTTGGTTGGGTCAACCGCCTTCAAGGCAAACAAAAAGCACTCTGATCCACAAAACGGCAGCCCGTCCCCCGCTTGGGTTGACGAGTTTCGGACATTCTACAAGGACTTTCCTATCGAAGTAACAAGGGCATATAGTTCGGTTGTCACCGCGTTTGGCGAAGAATTGGCCGATCAAGTTAGCAACCGACCCCGCGTGTGGAAGACGATTGGAGACGAAATCATCTTCTGCGGGCGAGTGCACAGCATTGAGCATGCGGCTGCTTCTGTGTCAGCCTTTCTAAAGGCGTTGGAACGGTATTCAAAGCGACTGGAAGACGACGACAAGCCCTTGCGACTGAAAGGGGCTGGATGGCTCGCGGCCTTCCCTGCGCCGAACATCAGCATTTCAGTTACAGCAGACCGTGTGACTGGGCAGAACGACACACAGCTTCAGCTAAGCGAAAACACGGAAGATTTCGAGCGCGATGCAGATGACGCGCCGAGCCGCTATGACTTTCTTGGAAAAGGCATCGACACAGGATTTCGAATTGCAAAGAACGCGTCCGAGGATCGGTTCGTCACCTCAGTTCAATTGGGCTACGTTCTTTCTCGTGCTGCAACCAAAAAGAAGTTCCCACACACCTTTGGCTATCATGGGCGTGAGACATTAAAGGGCGTGATTGATGGTGCGCCTTATCCTGTTATATCCGTTGATACCGAGCGAAGCGAAATCAAGTCGAAGCTAAAAAGCCGAGAAGCTGCGCTGACTGGGGAGACTACTATTCAACCTCATGCGCTTTGTGATTTCTTGGAAACCTTTATGGCAGTTGCCGGCATTGACGTTCCCTGTCTAGGGGAGGGGCAGCAGGCATGGGGAGAAGACTGGCCGGAAAGCTTCTTGCGGTATGAGGCAGCATTCGCAGAGAACCTTGCCATTGACGACAGCAATGTGAAGCAAGTAACCGAATCGACAGACCCCGAGAATCCTGACGATGCTTTCCTCGAAGACTCCAAGACTTTCTTGGATGGACTTGTGCAAATTAAGGACGATGCGCCATCTGAACTTCAAACTACTGATGGCACTCCCGATCAAACTTAGGCGGCATTGTGCATTCCGCCCATGAATTTCGGCGCGATGACGGTTTGGCCTTCGGAACGGAACGCCTAGGCGCCTGAAATTGGCGGGGTTTTCTTGCCGGTTTTTTTCGGGCGCGGAATGGCAAGTGCCTCGGTCTGGGTGACGGTGGTTCGCAATTCCTCGTCCGTCAGCGAGGCGGCGGCGACGTTCAGGCGATCCAAAAGCCGCGCCCGTGCGGTCTGAGGCGGCGGGTCTGTCAGTCCGAGCAGGTGATCGGCTGAGGTGTTCAGAACGCGGGCGATCTTGGCCAGCGTCATCAGGTCCGGTTCGCGCTGATCGTTGGCGTAATTGGCATAGCGGCGCTCGTCCAACTCGCACAGCCGGGCAGCCTGCGCGTTGGAAATGCCGAGGTCAGCGGCCCGCTCCTTCAGTCGTTTTGCAAAAATATCCATCCAGAACGTTCTGTTCCGGAAAAACCGTTACCGCCATGAATGTTATGGGCATACGATACGGAACGAAATGTTCTTATTCGGAGTATCTATGACCGCAGACCCATCCATCCCCACCCATGTGACCCTCGCCCTGGGTGAGGAAGTTGTCCATGTCTCGCCATGGTCCCAAGGTGGCATGGTCGCGCAAATCCTGCTCCTTGCTCTCCCCCTCGCTGGGCTATCCCTGCTGCTGATCGCAAAGGGCGGGGAGGTTCTGGGCGTCGGGATCGTCTTCGGAGTGCTGGCCGCGATCACCTACACCTTGGCCTATCTGTCAAGGCAGAAGCGGCTGGCGGTGGTGACGACGCGCAACGTTCTATTCGTTGCGGGACTGAGCAAGACGGTGCGGGCGATCCCGCTGGAACAGATCAACCAAGTGACTGTCGCGCCGGGTCTTGTGACGGTGCGCACGGGGTCGATCCTGAATACGCTGCTGCTGCGCGTCACCGATGCCGAGGTCTTGGCCGAAAAGATCGAGCAAGCACGACAGGTCCGGACCTAGGCCGCGAACTACAGCGTGACGGCAGGGGTTCGCAGAGCGAGCCTGCGGTCTCGGTATCCCTTCACCTCCGAATACCGATCAAGCCGTTTCTGGGCCGTTCTGACGCGCCTGTCGCAGTTCCAGAAGCCCCTCCCTCAGTTCCCTGACCTCGGCTTCCAGCGCAGACAGCCGTTCGTCTGGTGATCCATTGGCTGCCGCTCGCTTCGCGGCCTTGATCCAGCCCTGACCTGAGGCGCTGCGCGGAAGAGCCGCGTCTTCGGGCACAATCCCAAAGCTCTCTTCCAGACGTGCGTTGATTTCAGCGTTCATCGAACGGCGATTGTTCTTCGCCGCCTCTTGGACGAGGTCTTTCAACTCTTGGCCAAGTCGGATGCGAACAGGGGGGTCATCTCGCGTCATGACCCACCATTGCCCCACTGTGGGGTTGACATCAAGCAAAATCCTTATAGCCTCACGATTGCCTCACGGTGGGGCAATGGAGGGTTCTACATGAAATCCTTGAGGCTGCGACTGACAGACGACGAGAAGGGTTGGCTCGAACGCAGGGCTGCCGAGAACGGCAGGTCCATGAACGCCGAACTTCGGCAGTTGTTGAAGAACAACATGGCATCTGGGCACGGGGTGCGGTGATGACAGAGGAAAAGACGAATTCGGCTCCGCAGGCGTCATCGGCTCCCAAACCCGAGAAAGCCAGCTTCACATGGGCTAAGAAGCTGATCAGCGAGGCGAAGAAACCGAAAGGCTTCTCTGTCACGGCTGCTAAGCGGGCGATGCAACTCGTGACGGGGCAGGGAAAGGAACCTGCCGCATTCAAGGTCGCCCCGGATGGCAGCTTTGCCATCGAATTGGTGCAGGTGGGCAAGCCCGCTGCGGCACCTACAGAAAACCCTTGGGACGCGGTGCTTTGACATGGGCAAGCGTGAAGTCTCATTCGTGCATCTGCACGTTTACAATGATCGGCACGGCAAGAGCCGCGCCTATTACAAGCCGCAGGGCGGAAAAGGCATAGCCCTGCCGCTGCCGGTTGGAAGCCCCGAGTTCCTGCTGGCCTATGCAAAGGCCGTGGAGGGGGTAAAACTGGAGCGGGCAAAAGCCAAGATGCCGACCGCAAAGGACACCTTCCGCGACTTGCTGCGCCTCTACATCGGGTCTGCCCTCTACTCGAAGCTCAGCCCAAGTTCGAAGCGCAACTACCGGGCCATCCTCGAAAAGTTCTGCGAGAAATACGGCAACTTGCCCGTGTCGCAGTTCTCGCGCAAACACGCCTCCGCAATTCTGGCCAAGCTCAGCGACACGCCGGAAGCGGCCAACACGTTGATGAAGCGGCTGCGCCTCCTTCTGAACTTTGCCGTGGACATCGGCATGATCCCGTCGAACCCGATGGCGGGGATGAAGGGCTACAAGTCCGATGGCGAGGGCTATCACGACTGGACCGAGGAGGAGATCGCGCAGTTCATGGCGCGCCACCCGCCCGGAACCAAGGCGCATCTGGCCTTGATGCTGATGCTCAGCACCGGGCAGCGGCGGTCGGATGCTGTCAGAATGGGGTGGGGCGATGTTGTCAACGGGATGATCCGGGTCCGTCAGCAAAAGACCGGCACCCCGCTGATGATCCCCATCCTCCCGGCGTTGGAAGCAGCGTTGGCCGACCAACCCAAGGACGCGCCGACATTCTTGCGGACAGAATATGGTCGCCCCTATTCGGCGGCTGGCTTCGGAAACTGGGTGCGGGATCGGTGCAACGAGGCGGGGCTGCCCAACTGCTCATCACATGGTCTGCGCAAGGCTTGTGCCCGGCGCTTGGCCGAGGCGGGCTGCACCCATCATGAAATCAAGGCGATCACTGGCCACAAGACCGACGCGGAAGTGCGTCGCTACACGGCGAAAGCCGATCAAGTTCTGCTCGCGCACAGCGCATTCGAGAAGCTGCAAGACACCGCCAACAACCCGAAACCTGCTAACCGCCTCTGAGAGGTTAGCAAACACGAGGAAAAACCCCATGCGTTCCAATATCTTAGCGGAGGAAGTGGCAGCCCGTAGGGGAGTCGAACCCCTCTTCCCAGGTTGAAAACCTGGTGTCCTAACCGATAGACGAACGGGCCGCGGTTGGTGGCGGGTTACTAAGCCAGCCACCAAGCGGGCGCAAGAGGGAAATCGTATCTCAGCCGTCGATTTTTGCGCCCATCAGCGCGATGGCCTGCTGATAGACGGTGGCGGCGTTCCATTGCTTGATCACGGCAAAGTTCGGCTCGCCTTCCTGATAGCCAAGCCCGGGCTGCCAGCCCTTTTGGCGCAGGAAATTCGCGGTCGAGGCCATGGCATCGGTCATGTTGCATCAGATCCACCCGGCCGTCGCCATCGCCATCGACGCCATATTGCAGCGCATTGCCCGGCAGGAACTGGGTATGCCCCAGCTCGCCATGTTTGGCCCCCACGGTGCGCGGCGAAATCGCGCCCTGATCCACCAGAATCAGTGCCGACAGCAGATGCGGGGTAAAGAAATCGCTGCGGCGGCAATCATAGGCCAGCGTCGCAATCGCGCTGATCACATTGCTGTCGCCCATGAAGCCGCCAAACCCGGTTTCCATCCCATGGATGGCGATCAGCACACCGGCAGACACACCATATTGCGATTCCAGCGCAGAATAGAAGCCCGGATTCTTGGCCTTGCGCTTGCGGCCCTGGCTGACGATCGCATCTGCCCCGCGCACCTGCAGGAATTTGTCGAGCGTGTATTTGAAACTTTTCTGATTGCGATCCGCCGAAATCGTGCCCTTGGCATAGCTGGAGCCCATCAGCGCGGCGATCCCCGCCTGACCGACACCGACGGCCGCGGCCTCCTGCGCCATGACGGGTTTCCAGCTTTCATACTGGCCGCCGGTATCGCTGCAGGGCGCGGCAAGCGCGGGTGTGGCGAGGGCAAGCAAAGTGGCGGACAGCGCGGCCTTGAAACGGATCACCGGAAAACTCCTGTCTGGTTTTGCCGCAGTCTAGAGGCTTTCCGGCACGGCACAAGGCGGGCGGCCCCCTGCCCGGATCACATCTTCTCTGGGCCGCCCCTTGCCCCGCAGCCCTGGGCTCTGCCACGTCTGGCTGAGGGCAGGCCTGCGTCCGGCATCCGTATGGCCCCCGTCCCGACAGCCGCAGCCCCGACAGCCGCAGCCCAGCACGGCAGGGCCGGAACCGGATCGGCGCAATGGCGGGAACCGGCGGCCCCTGCCGCGCGTTGCCTGTGTGACAGAAATCTGGAAGGAGATATCCATGCGCATGACCGCGATGCTGATCCCGCTGCTGGCCCTGATGGGCCTGGCCGCCTGCGAAACCGTGGAAGGTGTGGGGCAGGACATGCAGAACGCCGGTTCCGCCATGAGCCAGGAAGCCCGCGAAGCCCAGGCCGGCCTGTAACGGCGCCTGACGGCTAGAACCTGTGGCCCAGACCCGGCGCCGGCCGGATGACAGCCGCCCTTCGGGGCGGCTTTTGTCATCTGCGGATCAGGCTCTTGCCGCCCGGCACAAAGCCGGACCGGCCCGCGCAGGCAAAAGGCTCGGGAAGGCGCGCGCCATCATGGTAGGCCCACTGGGGTTCGAACCCAGACTGGATGGAGTTTAAGTCCACTCTCTCTACCGATTGGAGTATGGGCCCGCGCCCCTCGCATAGCAGCCCCCAAAGGCGCAGGCAACCGGCAGGCCCGCCCGCTCTGCCGCAGCGCGGCGATTGACAGCGGCCAGACCCTCCGCCACAAATTCACGCCAGAGAGCCAGCGGGGGGAGAAACCCATGAAGAAAGTATATGCCAGTGCCGAAGCGGCGCTGGAGGGCGTGCTGTTTGACGGCATGACGATGGCGGCGGGGGGCTTTGGCCTGTGCGGCATCCCCGAACTGCTGATCGCCGCCATCAAGGAGGCGGGCACCAAGGATATCACCATCGCCTCCAACAATTGCGGGGTCGATGATTTCGGGCTGGGCGTGCTGCTGAAAACCCGGCAGATCAAGAAGATGATCTCGTCCTATGTCGGCGAGAATGCCGAATTCATGCGCCAGTATCTGTCGGGCGAGCTGGAGCTGGAGTTCAATCCGCAGGGCACCCTGGCCGAGCGGATGCGGGCCGGTGGCGCGGGCATCCCCGGCTTCTACACCAAGACGGGTGTGGGCACGGTGATTGCCGAAGGCAAGGATGTGAAGCAGTTCAACGGCCAGGATTACATTCTGGAAACCGGGCTGGTGATGGATCTGGCCATCGTCAAGGCCTGGAAGGCCGATGAAAGCGGCAATCTGGTGTTCCGCAAGACGGCGCGCAACTTCAACGTGCCCGCCGCCACCTGCGGCAGGATCTGCGTGGCCGAGGTCGAGGAAATCGTGCCGCTGGGCAGCCTTGATCCCGATACCATCCATCTGCCCGGCATCTATGTGCATCGCATCGTGCAGGGCCAGCACGAAAAACGGATCGAACAGCGCACCGTGCGCAAGCGGGAGGATGTGTGATGGCTTGGGACAGGAACCAGATGGCGGCCCGGGCCGCGCAGGAACTGCAGGACGGCTGGTATGTGAATCTGGGGATCGGCATCCCCACGCTGGTGTCGAACTATATCCCCGAAGGCATCACCGTCACCCTGCAATCGGAAAACGGGATGCTGGGCATGGGCCCCTTCCCGTTTGAAGGCGAAGAGGATGCCGATCTGATCAATGCGGGCAAGCAGACGATCACCGAACTGCCGCAGACCGCCTATTTCGACAGCGCCACCTCTTTCGCGATGATCCGCGGCGGCAAGATCGCCATGGCGATTCTCGGCGCCATGGAAGTGGCCGAAAATGGCGATCTGGCGAACTGGATGATCCCCGGCAAGCTGGTCAAGGGCATGGGCGGCGCGATGGATCTGGTGGCAGGCGTCGGCCGTGTGGTGGTGGTGATGGATCACACCAGCAAGCATGGCGAATCCAAGGTGCTGAAGGCCTGCACCCTGCCGCTGACCGGCCGCGCCGTGGTGGATCGCATCATCACCAATCTGGGCGTGCTGGATGTGGTGGAGGGCGGGCTGAAGCTCGTCGAACTGGCCGATGGCGTGACAGAGGCCGAATTGCGCGCCGCGACCGAAGCCACGATTGTCAACTGATCGGGCGTCAACTGATCTGGCACGGGGCGGCCCAGCAAGGGCCGCCCTATGCACATTACCCACCGCATCGCAGGGAAACTGCGCAAGCACGCACAGAAGCCCCGCTTGCCGCCGCGCCCCGCCGCCCGCAGACTGCCCGCCACCCGATCCGCAGGAGCGCGCCGCATGTCCCCCGATGTCCAGATCACCCGCGAAACCACCGGCAGCAAGGGCCGCTATGTCATCCGCCAGGATGGTGCCGAGGCCGAGCTGACCTATTCCATCACCTCGCCCACCCTCATCATCGCCGATCACACCGGGGTGCCTGATGCCTTTCGCGGCACCGGCGCCGGGCTGGCCCTGGTCACCCGGCTGGTCGAGGATGCCAGGGCCGAGGGGGTGAAGATCATGCCGCTCTGCCCCTTCGTCAATGCGCAGCGCAAACGCCACCCCGAATGGGCGGATGTCTTCGCGGTCTGACCAGCTGCCCTTTCCTCTTGGCCCAAATACCCCCGCCGGAGGCACGCCACACCCGCCAGGGTGTGGGGCCGTGATCCGGGCGCAGGCCCGGAGCACGGATCAGAAGACCTGCGTGCGCAGCACGCGCCGCGCGGTCACCGCCGTCAGCCGCCGGCCGACAGCACCTTGAACACGCAGGGATCGGAAAACAGCTCGGGCGGGGTCAGGCACAGGCCCTGCGCCACCTGCCAGGCGGCCAGAACTTTGGGCACGTAATCCCGCGTTTCGGTATAGGGCGGCACGCCGCCATTGGCCTCCACCGCGCCCTCGCCCGCATTATAGGCGGCCAGCACCATCAGCGGATCGCGGTCGAACCGCTTCATCAGCCAGTCCAGATAGGCAACGCCGCCCTTGATGTTCTGGGCGGGCACCATGGCATCTGCCACGCCAAAGCGTTCGGCGGTGGCGGGGATCAGCTGCATCAGCCCCTGCGCGCCGGCATGGCTGATGGCCTGTGGCCGCCCGGCACTTTCCACCCCGATCACTGCCAGTGCCAGCGCGGGCGAGACTTCGGTGCCGATGGTGGCCTTCAGAATCTCGGTGCCATAGCTCTGCGCGATTTCCTGCATGTGCTGCAGCCGGGGCGCGCCGACCTGGGCGCCGCCCGGCCCCTGCGCCAGCGCGGCCAGCGCCAGCGGCATCCGCCCCTGCACCGCCGCCCGGTCAGCCGGGACCATCTCCCAGAACCAGCCATAGCTGGCGGCGGGCGGCGTGGGCATCCCCGCCCCCGGCATCACGGCCGGCAGCGGCGGGGGTTCGGCCACGGCCAGCTGTTCTTCGGCGCGCGGCGTCACCTTGGGGCTGGCGGCCAGCCGTCTGGCCTGTTCTGCCGGGTCGATCTGCACGGTGATCCGGCGCGGCACGCCGCTTTCGGGCGGCTTGACCCGACGAAAGCTGAAATCCTCGAATCCCGGCGTTTCGGCACGCAGAACAATGGCCCCGGGGCCTGCCTGCGCCGCCGCAACAACCGCCACGGCAATCCAGAATCGTGTCTGCCGCCTCATACGGAGCCTGCCCGTTTTCTTTTTATGCGCGCAGAGTTTCGCAAAAATCCCCGACTCGCGCCAGCCTTTGCGGTTTTGCCCCCGAAAATCGTGACGCTTTTGCCCCAATCTTGCCCAACTTGCCGGGATTACGGAAACAGTCTTGTGTCAGCCAAAGCAGGGTAAAATTTTTAACCGTTCAAAAACATATGGTTGCGCGATTTTTCCGTTTCACTCGCATTTGTTTGGCAAGCCTTAATGCCTCCAAACTCCCGCCCATTTCACAGGGCTATATCGCCTCATGCCGCTGACACCAGAGGGGCCGGAACAGAGGCCGCCCCAAGGCCAGCGCGCGGTGGAGCAGAGCAACGCTTGAAGCAAGGAACTGACACATGAAACTTTCGAACATCTTCAAAAAATTCCGCAACGACGAATCCGGCGCCGTGACCGTTGACTGGGTCGTGCTGACCGCAGCCATTGTTGGCCTTGGCATCGTCGTGCTGCAGACCGTTGGTGGCAGCGTGGAATCGACCGCCGACGCGATCGCCGCCGAAATCGACGCCTCGGCTCCGTGATCTGGCGCGGCCCGCTTCGGGCCGTTCTGATAAAAGCAGGCTGCGGTCTCATCCGGGGCCGTGGCCTTCTGCCATATCGTCCGGCGCGCGGGGTGCGGGCCGGGGTGTGACTGCGGGAGTGCGACGCCATGCGAACTGTGTTTATCGGAGTGCTTGCCCTTGGCCTGGCACTGGCCGGATTTGCGGTGCATATGGCCCAGAAATACATCGGCCAGACCCAGGCGCAGCTGAAGAAGGAACAGCAGCTGCGGGTGAAGACCGGGCCGCTGGTGCAGGTTTATGCGGTGAACAAGCCGCTGAACTATGGCGATCCGCTGACCGCGGCCGATGTGCAGCTGGTCTATGTGCAGGAAAGCGCCCTGCCCGAAGGCGTGTTCCGCAGCGAGGAAGAGCTGTTTCCCAACAAGGGCGAAAAGCCGCGTTTCGTGCTGCGGCAGATCGAGAAATTCGAGACGGTGCTGGCCGTCAAGGTCACCGAACCGGGCGAGGCCGCGGGCCTGACCGGGATGCTGGCCGAGGGAGAGCGGGCATTTACCATCCGCTTTGATGATACATCGGGCGCCTCGCGCTATCTGCAGCCGGGCAACCGGGTGGATGTCTACTGGACCGGTGCTGGTGCGGGTTAGGCTGGCGATGACCCAGCTGATCGAAACGACGCTGGCCATCATCGCGGTGGATCGCCCGGCATCGAAAGACAAGGAAAAGGCGGCCGACAGTTTTGCGGTGCCGCGGGCGATGACCGTTGCCGCCACGCCGGAACAGGTGGCGCGTCTGGCCCAGGCGCAGGCGACCGGGCAGCTTTCGGTCTCGCTGGTGGCGCAGAACGACGGCGCCCCGAGCGACCGAAGTAGGCGCCGGATCGATTTGGCCGGCAAGGTCGCTGCTGGGGGTCGGTCAGGTGGAGGCTACCGGTTGTGAGGAACAAGAAGGTTTGCACCGTGCGCACCCGCGGGTGGGCCGAAGTGGTGGGGGTGCGGGTCAGCTGCCCCGGCTGATTCGCGGGCGCGGGCGCCTGAGCCGTGTGATCTTGGGTGGCGCGCGCATCCTTTGGGAGCGGCTGCTGTGGCCCTTTTTCGCTAGACCTTGTTTGCCGGACGGAAAATAGGCCAAGATCGGCCGACAAGCAATTGATTCTTGCAAAAAATGTCACTTCCGGCATTTATGGTGACGAATGGGCGCTCAAGACCCAGCACAGAGGCGTGATCGAAAGGCAGGTCACATGCAGTACGAAGACGATTTTTTCGCTCGGGCTTATGGGCCTTGCGTCTGGCGACATCCGCGCCTCACCCCGCTGGCCGCGCAAACCTGCGGGTTATGGAGGGCGCGGCCACCGCGCCGCTGAACGTGCCGATGAACCGCGCCGTTGTGGTGGAAAGTGACGTGCCCTTTGCCGAGCTTTCGATTGCCAACCCCGGTATCGCCGATATCTCGACGCTTTCCGACAGGTCGATCTATGTGCTGGGCAAGGCGCCGGGCCGCACCACGCTGACCCTGCTGGGCGGCGATGGCAGCCTGATTGCCAATGTCGAAGTGCAGGTGGCCCCCGATGTGGCCGAGTTCAAGGAACGGCTGCGCCAGATCCTGCCCGGCGAAACCATCGAAGTGCGCACCGCCAATGACGGGATCGTCCTGTCGGGCATCGTGTCAGCTCGACCGCCAAGCTGGACCGCGCGCTGGATCTGGCCGAACGCTATGCGCCCGAGCGGGTGTCCAACCTGATGAGCGTGGGCGGCACGCAGCAGGTGATGCTGAAGGTGCGCTTTGCCGAGATGCAGCGCTCGGTTTCCAAAAACCTGTCCTCGTCGCTGGCGATTTCGGCGCGGCAACGGGTCGGGCGTCAACGGCGGGACCGGCACCCGGCTGACCGACGGCAACGGCGCCTTCGGCAGCGACGGCGATCACGCCGGCGCGGCAACGCGCAGTTCGGCGCTTGGCGCTGGGGTTCACCGCCGGATCGCTGCAGTTCGGCGTGCTGCTGGAGGCGCTGGAATCCAAGGGCGTGGTGCGCACCCTGGCAGAGCCGAACCTGACCGCCCTGTCGGGGCAAGAAGCCAAGTTCCTGGCGGGCGGCGAATATCCGATCCCGGTCGTCGGACGATGACGGCATCTCGATCGAATACAAACCCTTCGGCGTGGAGATGAACTTTACCCCGGTGGTGGTGGATGGCGATATCATCAACCTGACGATCAACGCCGCCGTTTCGTCGATCGACACCTCGATCACGCTGCAACCGGCAGGCTTCATCGGTGAACGCCTTCAAGCGCCGCGAAACCTCGACCACGGTCGAAATGCGCGACGGCGAAAGCTTTGCGATTGCGGGCCTGTTGCAGGATGATTTCCGCGATCTGAACGGCCAGGTGCCGTGGCTGGGCGATATTCCGGTGCTGGGCGCGCTGTTCCGCAGCGCCGATTTCCAGCGCGACCAGTCAGAGCTGGTCATCATCGTCACCCCGCATCTGGTGACGCCGACGCGCGGCGAGGCGCTGGCCCTGCCGACCGACCGGGTCCGCATCCCCACCGAGAAGGAGCTGTTCCTGTTCGGCAAGGTGGAGGGCGGCAGCGGCCCGGCAGGCGAGGTGGCGCGGCAGGATTTCAACGGCTCTTACGGCTATGTGATGGAATGACGGCGATGCGGCGCACCCTGCCCCTTTTTCTGATCGCGACGACCGCCTTGGCCCTGGCGGACCTGCGCCGACATGCGAACCGCGAGCTGGGCGCCGAGGATGGATCAGCGGCACCTTCGGCAATGCCACGATGACCAACTACCTGGTGCAATCGGGCGCAGATCGGATGTGCGCAGAGGCTGCTTGGCACCAGCGCGTTTGCCGCCGATGTGCCCAGCACCATCACCTTTCCGTTCAATTCGGCACAGCTGACGACCGAGGCGCGCCGCGCGCTGGATCATCAGGCCAACTGGATGCGCCAGTTCCCCGAGCTGCGCTTTTCGGTCTATGGCCATACCGATCTGGTGGGATCGGAGGCCTATAACCGCGCCTTGGGCAAACGCCGGGCGCAGGCGGTGGTGGCCTATCTGGCGAGTCGCGGGGTTTCGACCAGCCGGCTGGAGGCGCTTGTTTCCTATGGCGAAACGCGGCCGGTGATCGTGACCCTGGCCCCCGAACAGCGCAACCGCCGCACGGTGACCGAGGTTTCGGGCTTTGCCCAGGGGTCGCAGGACGCCGCTGAATGGCAAATATGCCGCTGTGATCGCGCGGGAATATATCGACTCGGCCCGTATGGCGATCGAGCCGCCAACCGAAGTGACGCAACTGGCCATCGGCGGCAACTGAGCCGCGACGATCAGACCCGGAACCGACAGTGCGGGCCAATTTTGGCCCACCTCTTTTGTTCCCAGATCAGCAATAATTCCCAGAAAGCCGGATGATTTAGCCCCAATCTCGCCCAAGTTTGCCCGGCAGGTTCCAGACCAATTGAACCAATTCTGCGTGGCAGAACACCGCGCAAGGCGGGTCGGTCATGGAGGCGATTCTTTCCGGCACAGACCCGCCGTCAAAGCGAAGGACCTGAGGCGAATGACGAGTGTGGCAAATCTTCAACCTGAACCGGCGCCCATTCTGGCCTGCACCATTTCCCGTGACGTCCAGAATTTCGAACTGCTGATCGAAGACATGGAGCAGGAGCTGGGCGAGAACTGGGGTGATCTGTCCTTTGAAGATGCGCTGCTGTTTCTGGGCCAGCCCGATGCGGCCACGCTGCAGTTTATTGCCGTGGCGGTGGACAATCACGACGAAGCCGATCTGACCCGCATCAGCGACATCATCCGCACGGCCAAGGATCGCCATCTGCGGGTGGTGCTGATCGCCAATCAGGTGAGCCCGGTGGCCCTGCATCAGCTGCTGCGGCTGGGCGCCGATGATTTCGTGCCCTATCCGCTGCCCGATGGCGCGCTGCACGAGGCGATTGGCCGGTTCCGCAATGCCGGGACAGAGGCGCCGGTTCCGGCGGCCCCCGAAGCCGCGCTGCCCGAACCCGTGCAGACCCCGGCCTTCAAGGCCAAGGGCGACCGCGATGGCGTGCTGCTGCCGGTGCATGGGCTGGCCGGTGGCGTGGGCGCATCGACCTTTGCCGCCAATCTGGCCTGGGAACTGGCCAATGCCGATCGCACCAACCCGCCCCGCGTGTGCCTGATCGACCTGGATCTGCAATTCGGGTCGATTTCCACCTATCTGGATCTGCCCCGGCGCGAGGCGGTGTTCGAGCTGCTGCAGGATACCGAACATGCCGACAGCGACAGTTTTCTGCAGGCCATGCTGACCTTCAACGACCGTCTGCATGTGTTCACCGCCCCGGCGGACATGCTGCCGCTGGATCTGATCGGGCCGGATGATGTGACCCGGATCCTGGGGATGGCGCAGGCGAATTTCGATTTCGTCGTGGTGGATATGCCCAAGACCATCGTGGCCTGGACGGAAACGGTGTTGAGCCGCGCGCATGTGTATTTCGCCCTGATGGAGCTGGATCTGCGGTCGGCGCAGAACGTGCTGCGGCTGGTGCGGGCGCTGAAGGCCGAATCCTTGCCCTATGAACGGCTGCGCTATGTGCTGAACCGGGCGCCGCGCTTTACCGATCTGGGCGCGAAAAGCCGGGTGAAGCGGATGGCCGAAAGCCTGGACATCACCATCGAGGTGCAATTGCCCGATGGCGGATCGCAGGTCACGCAGGCCAATGACCACGGGCTGCCGATTTCGGAAACGGCGGGCAAGAACCCGCTGCGCAAGGAAATCGCCAAGCTGGCAAAATCTCTGTTCGACGTGAACCGCGCAGCCGAGGCTGCGAAGGGCTGACCGGCACGGCCATGGCCGGGCTGCAGAAGGTGTGACGATGTTTTCCAGGTTCAAAAAAGCAGGCGAGACCGGAGCGGCGAAACCCGCCCAGAAGATGGCTGCGGTGTCATCGGCCAACAGCATTCCGAAATCCTCTGGCCCCGCCACGCCCAAGGCACCGGCCCCCGGCCTGACGCAGGCCCGCCCTGCCCCGCGCGCCCCGGCCGAAGCCGCCGCCGCCGACAAGGAGCGCAAGCGCAAGGACCGGCTGCAGGAGCTGAAGGTCGAGCTGCACAAGCGCCTGCTGGAAAACCTGAACCTTGCCGCGCTGGAAAAGGCCTCGGAAGCCAATCTGAAATCGGAAATCGCCGCCATCAGTGCCGAGGCGCTGGAGGAAATGTCGGTCGCGCTGACCCAGCAGGATCGCGCCACGCTGAACCAGGAGCTGTATGACGAGGTCATGGGCCTTGGCCCGCTGGAGCCGCTGCTGAAAGATGAAACGGTCAACGACATTCTGGTGAACGGTCCGCACCGGATTTTCGTCGAACGGTCCGGCAAGCTGGAACTGACGGATATCACCTTCAAGGACGAACGCCATCTGCTGCGCATCATCGACAAGATCGTGAGCGCGGTGGGGCGCCGGGTCGATGAATCGAACCCCTATTGCGATGCGCGTCTGGCGGACGGGTCGCGCTTCAACTGCATGGTGCCGCCGGTGGCGGTGGATGGCTCGCTTGTCTCGATCCGGAAGTTCAAGAAGGAAAAGCTGGGGATTCAGGATCTTGTGCGCTTTGGTGCCTTTACCGAAGAGATGGGCCTGTATCTGGAAGCGGCGGTATCCACCCGGCTGAACATCATCGTATCGGGCGGCACGGGGTCGGGGAAGACCACCACGCTGAACGCGCTGTCCAGCTTCATCGACAATGCCGAACGGGTGCTGACCATCGAGGATACGGCAGAACTGCAGCTGCAGCAGGTGCATGTGGGCCGGATGGAAAGCCGCCCGCCGAACGTGGAAGGCAAGGGGGCGGTGACGCAGCGCGACTGTCTGCGCAACGCGCTGCGGATGCGGCCGGACCGGATCATCGTGGGCGAAACCCGCGGCGAAGAGGTGATCGACATGCTGCAGGCGATGAACACCGGCCATGACGGGTCGATGACCACGATCCACGCCAACAACCCGCGCGATGGCATCAGCCGTCTGGAAAACATGGTGGCCATGGCGGGCATCGACATGCCGCTGAAGGCCGTGCGCAGCCAGATCGCCAGCGCGGTGAACCTGATCGTGCAGGCCTCACGCCTGCAGGACGGCTCGCGGCGCATGGTGTCGATCACCGAAATCACCGGGATGGAGGGGGAGGTGATCTCGATGCAGGAGGTGTTCCGCTATGAACGGCTGGGGCTGGCGGGCGATGGCAAGATCATCGGCCGGTTCAACGCCACCGGCGTGCGGTCGCATTATTCGGAACGGTTCAAGCAATGGGGCTTCAACCTGCCCGCCTCGATCTATGAACCCCAGGCCTGAGGTCGCAAGATGAGCATCAACCCTGCCGTCATCGTTTATGTGCTGATCTTTGTCGCTGTTCTGGCGCTGGTCGAGGGGCTGTATCTGACGGTCTTCGGCAAATCCATCAGCCTGAACAGCCGGATGTCGCGCAGGCTGGCGCTGCTGGAAAAGAACAGCAACCGGGAAGAGGTTCTGGAACAGCTCCGCAAGGAGATGAGCCAGCACATGAAGGCCCGGTCGATCCCGATCTATTCGATTCTGGCCGACAAGGCACAGAAGGCCAATATCGCCTTTTCGCCGGTGCAGCTGATCGGGATCATGGGGGCGTTGTCGGTGTTTGCTTATGCCGGGCTGACCTATGGCAGTTCTGCCGAACCCGGGGTGCGTGCGCTGATTGCGGCGGCCATGGGCATCGGCGGTGTTTACATGTGGGTGAACAAGAAGGCCAAGAAGCGCGTGTCCATGATGGAAGAGCAGCTGCCCGAAGCGGTGGAGCTGATCGTGCGCAGCCTGCGGGTGGGGCATCCGTTTTCATCGGCGCTGGGAATCGTGTCGCGCGAAGTGCCCGATCCGCTGGGCACCGAATTCGGCCTGATTGGCGACGAGGCCGCCTATGGCCGCGATGTAGCCGAAAGCCTGAAGGCCTTTGCCGAACGGATGGACAATCAGGATCTGCGCTTTCTGGCAGTGGCCGTGACCATCCAGCAGCAATCGGGCGGCAATCTGGCCGAGATTCTGGACGGGCTGGCCAAGGTGATCCGCTCGCGGTTCAAGCTGTTCCGCCGGGTGAAGGCGATCACCGCCGAGGCGAAATGGTCTGGCATGTTCCTGTCGGCCTTCCCGGTGGGGGCGCTGATGATGATCCTGGCGATCAAGCCGGATTACTTTGACGAGGTGCAGGAAACCTCGGTCTTCGTGCCGGCGGCGCTGATCGTCGGGGTGTTTCTGGTCATCAACGTCATCTTCATGAAGATGATGGTCAATATCAAGGTGTGAGGGGGCATGATGGATACCGTCAATCAGATGCTGACGGCCCGCTTCGGGCCGCTGGGCCCGATGCTGGCGCTGCTGTTTCTGGCGGTCGTTCTGGTGGCGGCCAGCCTGCCCACCCTGCTGCGCAAGCGCGCCGATCCGCTGGACAAGCTGAAGGCGCAGCGCAAATCCATGAACTTCACCCCGCAAAGCGAAACGCTGCGCCGGGGCGACGGGGCACAGAAACTTCAAAAATTCGCAGCCTTTCTGGAGCCGCAGAACAAGGAAGACATGACCGCCGCGCGGCTGAAGATGATGCGGGCGGGCTATCGCACCAAGAATGCCGTGCGGATGTTCCACTTTGCGCAATTCACCTTCGGCATCGGCTTTCTGCTGGTGGGGCTGGGCTATACCTTTGTTCTGGATGCGCAAAACCAGGACGTGTCGCAGCAGCAGATGATCATGTACACGATCCTGCCTGCCGCCGTGGGCTATTACCTGCCGATCTACTGGGTGCAGCGGCGGTTGCAGATGCGGCAGCAGGAAATCATCAGCGGCTTTCCCGATGCGCTGGATCTGATGCTGGTCTGCGTGGAGGCGGGGCAATCGCTGGATCAATCCATCAACCGGGTCGCCAAGGAATCGCGTGCGGGCTATCCGGCGCTGGCCGATGAATTCGACATGGTTTCGCAGGAGGTGAAGGCCGGCAAGGAGCGGGTGCAGGTGCTGCGCGACATGTCGGAACGGGTGGGCGTGCCGGATATCACCGCCTTTGTCACGACGCTGGTGCAATCGGCCACCTTCGGCACCTCGATCGCCGAGGCGCTGCGGGTCTATTCGGCCGAAATGCGTGACAAGCGCGTGATGCGGGCCGAAGAGAAAGCGAACGTCTTGCCGACGAAGCTGACACTGGGCACAATGCTGTTCACCCTGCCGCCGCTGATGATCATCCTGCTTGGGCCTTCGATCTATGGCATTGCGACCCATCTGGGCGGGGGCTGAACGCCGGAGCCGAAGTGAAGACTGCCGCCCTGATTGCAAGCCTTGCGCTGCTCGCCGCCTGTCAACTGACCGGCGGCGCTTCTGCATTGCGGCCGGGCGAGAACACCCCGCCCCCGGCCAATGCGCGCGGGGATGGGGTTGAAGGGCTGATCGTCGGGCACCGGCTGATGGCGGCGGGCGAGCCGGAGCTGGCGCTGAAGGCCTATTACCGCGCCGCAGCCGAACAGGGCATTGATGCGGATGTGCTGTCTTCGATCGGCAGCGCCAATCTGGCGCTGGGGCGGCTGGGCCAGGCCGAACAGATGCTGCGCCGCGCGCTGGAACGCGACCCGGTCTTCGTGCCCGCGCTGAACAATCTGGGCGTGGTGCTGATGGAACGCGGCCGCGCGCCGGAAGCCAAGCTGGTGTTTCAGCAGGCCTATGCGCTGGACAGTGGCACATCCGATGCGATCCGGGAAAATCTGCGCCTCGCCATAGCCAGGATCGAAAAACCGGGTTATTCTGATGCACCGCAGGACAAGCGCAGAGTTCGAGCTGGTGCGGCGCGGGGGAACCGGGGCGAACTATGTCCTGCTGTCGACGCTCTGCGCCAGCAGGGCCAGAGAGACGAACGAGCAGCCAAGAAAAGGACGCGAAATGCGCCACCCCGCTCTTGTGATCGCTGTGCCTGTTGGTGGCACGGCAGCCCTGTCGGCCTGCAACGCAACACGCGATGCCGAGGTGGACAAGGTCATCAAGGATGTGAACGTCATCGACGAAAGCAACCTGAGCGATATCATGCTGACGGTCGGGGATCCGAACGAGGCCGTGACCTATTTCTCCAACACCCTGCAGCAGAACCCGGGCCGCGCCGATCTGCGCCGCGGGCTGGCGAAATCGCTGGTGCGGGCCAACCGGCCGCAGGATGCCGCCGAAATCTGGGCGGCGCTGGTGAATTCTGGCCAGGGCACCAATGATGACCGCGTCAGCTATGCCGATGCGTTGATCCGCGCCAATGACTGGGCCACTGCCGAGGCGGTGCTGACACAGATCCCGCCCACCCATGAAACCTATGAACGCTACCGGCTGGAAGCGATGGTGGCCGACAGCCGCAAGGACTGGCGCAAGGCCGACAGCTTCTATGAAATCGCCTCGGGTCTGACGACCAAGCCCGCCAGCGTGCTGAACAACTGGGGTTTTTCGAAACTGACGCGCGGCGAATATGGCGGGGCCGAAAAGCTGTTCATCGAGGCCCTGACCTATGACCCCACGCTGTTCACCGCCAAGAACAATCTGGTTCTGGCGCGGGGGGCACAGCG
Organism: Gemmobacter sp.; assembly: GCA_034519525.1. Taxonomy (GTDB): domain Bacteria; phylum Pseudomonadota; class Alphaproteobacteria; order Rhodobacterales; family Rhodobacteraceae; genus Gemmobacter. The sequence continues at coordinate 58,524 of JAXHOJ010000038.1, forward strand.
GAAATACGATATGCCCGTGGTGCAGATGAACCAGACCGAGCGGGCAGAGCTGCTGTATACGCTGGGTCTGGCGGCGGTGAAGCAGGGCGATGTCAGCGTGGGCCGCGCGCTGATCGAGGAATCGGTGGAAACCCATCCGCAGCATTTTGAAGCCGCCGCGCGCGCGCTTGAAGCGCTGAAATAAGGCGTGACGCCGATGATCTGCCAGTTTGCCGCACGCGCTGTGGTTCCTGCCGGCTTCGTGTGCTGATTTGGCCCTGTGGGTCGCGCTGTCCGATATGCGGCGGATGAAGATCCCCAACATGGCCTCGATCCTGATGATCGGGGTCTGGGCCGTGCTGGGGTTCATCGCCTTTCCGCTGGATCAGTGGCTGTGGGGCTGGGCGGTTCATGGCGATTGGTGCTGGTGGCTGGGACTTCGTGGGCAATGCCAGCCGGGCTTATGGGGGCGGGGGATGCCAAATTCGCCGCCGCCATGGCCGGGGTCTTTGTCACCGCCGATCTGCAATATGCCCTGAAGATCATCGCCAGTTCGATGGTCGCGGCCCTGGTCACGCAAAAGCTGGCCTGCGTGCCCTCCCCGCCATCCGCCGCGTCCGCGCCGGGCTGGGAAAGCTGGGGTCGGCAGCGATTTCCCCTTTGGGCTGGCGTTGGCTGTGATGCTGTCATTTTCCACGCTTCCCGTCTGGCCGCATTTCTGGCCAAATGATCGGGTTTTATCTGCGCTGAACCGGGGATGTGCCAGCCGGCACGCCCCAGCCTGTGAAAAGGACCAGCGTCGCATGAATGTGCAGATCACCCCCTGGCGCTACAGCAGCCTGCGGTGATCGCCCCGCCCGCCCCCCGCAATTTGCAGGAAACCGGGCTGTCGGTGGTGATGATGCGCGACATCCTGCTGAAAACCATTTTCCGCATGAATGTCTCGCTGGTCAGCCAGATCGCCCGCGTGATCTGCCTGCCGATCCAGCTGACGCAGGAACTGGTGGATATGGCGCGCGGCCAGCGCCTGCTGGAGGCCACCGGCACGCTGCACGCCACATCCGGCAACGAGATGGGCTATCAGCTGACCGATGCGGGCAAGGCCCGCGCGCTGGATGCCCTGACACAGTCGGAATATTACGGCGCCATGCCGGTGCCGCTGGAGGCCTATCGCGCGCAGGTCACGCGGCAATCGGTGCGCAACATGAAGCTGGGGCGCGATGCGCTGATGCGGGGCATGGGCCATCTGATCCTGCCCGAAGATCTGATCGGCAATCTGGGGCCTGCCGTGGGCTCGGGCCGGTCGATCCTGATGTATGGGCCGCCGGGCAATGGCAAATCCTCGATCTCGAACGGGATCCGCGACGCCCTGGGTGACCGGATCTATATCCCGCGCGCGGTGGAATATTCGGGGCAGGTCATCACGGTTTACGACCCGATCGTACATACGGCGGCAGAAGAAGAGGTGGATGATCCCAACAGCCTGCGCCGGACCTCCAACCGCTTTGACCGCCGCTATGTGCGCTGCCAGCGGCCTTCGGTCATCACCGGGGGCGAACTGACGCTGGACATGCTGGATCTGACCTACAACCCGGTCGCGCGCACCTACCAAGCGCCGCTGCAGATGAAATCGAACGGCGGCATCTTCATCGTCGACGACCTTGGCCGCCAGTCAGAACCACCGCAAAAGCTGGTGAACCGCTGGATCGTGCCGCTGGAGGAAGGCCGCGATATCCTGCAGCTGCAATCGGGGGAAAAGTTCACCGTGCCCTTTGACACGCTGGTGATCTTTTCCACCAACTTTCACCCGAACGAGATTTTCGACGGTGCGGCGCTGCGGCGGATCTTCTTCAAGATCAAGATCGACGGGCCGAACCAGGAGAACTTCCTGAAGATCTTCGCCATGGTGGCGCGCAAGAAGAAGATGCCGCTGGATGAACGCGCGCTGATCCATCTGCTGAAGGTGAAATACCCGACCATCAACATGAATTTCGCCAATTATCAGCCGGTCTTCCTGATCGACCAGATGATCGCGATCTGCGAGTTCGAGGGCATCCCCTACCAGATGACCCCCGAGCTGATCGACCGGGCCTGGGCCAACATGTTCGTGCGCGACGAGAAGATCGCCAAGTAAGCGCCCCCTCACCGGCAAGCGCCCCCTCACCCTGCCCTCTCCCCCGAGGGGAGAGGGGCGAACCGCCCCGGCGTCGCTTGGGGGTGGGAAGGGCAGACGCCTCCGGCGGGAGTATTTGGGAAGGAGCAATAGGCAGAAGTCTTGCGGGGGCGGAAAAACGGCGCGCCGTTTGGCCATCCCCGCTGATGGCTTGTGGTTTGCTCCTTCCCAAATACTCAAAACCCGGCCGCAGCCGGGTGCCGCGCCGGGCAGGTGTGTCAGGGAAACAGCAGGGTTTCGCTTTCGGTAATCAGCGCATCCAGCCGCTGGTCGGTGGGCTCGATCGGCAGATCGGCCAGTTCCTGCGCGGCGAAGGCAAAGCCTGCGGCCCATGTGGCCTGCCGGGCGCGCAGGCCTTCCAGCGTGCGGTCATAGAAGCCACCGCCATATCCCAGCCGGAAGCCGCGGCGATCCCAGCCGACCAGCGGCACGATCAGCACCTCGGGCGTCAGCCAGGGGCCTTCGGCCGGGATCCACGCGCCAAATTCGCCCTCGACCATCGGGCAATCCGGCGTCCACTGGCGAAAGCGCAGCGGCTGGCCCCTGCCGATGATCACCGGCACGCCCACCGGCCCGGCATGGGCGGCCATGGCGGGCAGCGGGTCAATCTCGGTGCGCATCGGCATATAGCCCGACAAGGGGCGCGGCCCGCATGGGCCGCCAGCAGATCGGCCAGCAAGCTCGCCGCCTGCCCCTGCCCCTGCGGCAAAGGCCGTCTTGCGCGCGGCAAAGGCGGCCTTGCGCGCGGCGGCCTTGATTTCGGTGATGCGTCATAGCAGCACCACGGTGGCCAGCCCCAGAAAGGCAAAGAACCCGAACACATCGGTCATCGTGGTGACGAAGGTGCCAGAGGCCAGCGCCGGATCCAGCCCCATCCGGTCCAGCAGCAGTGGCACGATGGTGCCGGCCAGCGCCGCGATCAGCAGGTTGACGATCAACGCCGCCCCCAGCACCGCCCCCAGGGCAGGGCTGCCAAAGACGCCCCAGCCCACGGCCCCCATGATAAGCGCGAAGACCGCACCATTGATGAGCCCCACGCCCGCCTCCCGCCGCACCACACGCAGCGCGTTCGATCCGGTCAGATCGCGCGTGGCCAGCGCCCGCACCGCCACCGTCAGCGACTGGGTGCCCGCATTGCCGCCCATCGAGGCCACGATGGGCATCAGCGCCGCCAGTGCCACCAGCTGCGAAATGCTGGTTTCGAACAGCGAGATGACGAAGGCCGCCAAATTCGCCGTGACAAGGTTCACCAGCAGCCAGGGGATGCGGCTTTTCACCGTATCCAGCACCCCATCCGAGATCGAGCTTTCGTCGCCCACGCCGGCCAGGCGCAGCATGTCTTCCTCGTGTTCCTCGTCCAGCACGTTCATCGCGTCGTCGATGGTGATGACGCCCACCAGCCGGTCATTCGCATCCACCACCGGGCAGGAAATCAGGTGATACTGGTTGAAGATATAGGCGACATCGGCTTCCTCTTCCGTCGCCTCCACGGTGCGGAAACTGTCCTCGGCAATCTCGCGCAGGCGGGTTTCGCGGCGGGAGGACAGCAGGCGCCCCAGCGTCACATAGCCCACCGGGCTTCATCCGCGGATCGACCAGGATGACATGATAGAACTGATCGGGCAGCCATTCGGCGCCGCGCAGGTGGTCGATGGTTTCGCCCACGGTCCAGTGTTCGGGGGCCACCACCACCTCACGCTGCATCAGGCGGCCTGCGGTATATTCGGGATAGGCCAGCGCCTGTTCCACCGCGACGCGGTCTGAATCTTCCAGCGCGCGCAGGATGATGGCCTGCTGCGGCGCCTCCAGATCCTCGAGGATGTCCACCACATCGTCGGTGTCCAGCTCGCGGACGGCTTCGGCCACCACCTCGCGCGGCAGGGCGGCGATCACCTCTTCCCGGATGGAATCGTCGATTTCCGACAGGATTTCGCCGTCGATTTCAGCCGCATAAAGCCGCAGGAAATCGCGCCGTTCGGCGGGGCCGATCTGTTCCAGCAGGTCAGCGATATCGGCGGCATGAAGGGGGGCAAGCAGGGCTGTCAGCCGGGTGGAATCATCCGCCTCGACCGCAGACATGATCGCAGTTACGCGGCGTGGATCCAATGCTTCATCCTCTTCCGTTTCCGGGGCTGCCCGCTGTTCTGCCATCTTGCCTCCTTCGTGATTGCCGCGACCTTATGCGAAGCTGTTTCAAAGAAACAGGGTGCAGGGGAAATTTACCGCGCGCCACGAAGCGGTTAGTCTGCGGGCAACAGGCAAGGAGCATGTGATGACCGATCTTGGGGCCGATCTTCTTCTGGGGCGCGTGCTGTCCTTCACCGCCGATCCCTTTACAGCCGGGCCAGAGGCCGCGCGCCAGGATGAGGCGGTGCTGATCGCCGGCGGGCGCGTGCAGGCGGTGGGGGCGGCGGATGCGCTGCGCCGGGCGCATCCGGGGGTGCGCGTCACCGATTATGGCGACCGGCTGATTTCGGCGGGCTTCATCGACGCGCATGTGCATTACCCGCAGACCGCGATCATCGCCAGCTGGGGCAAAAGGCTGATCGACTGGCTGAACAGCTATACCTTCCCCGAAGAAATGCGCTTTGCCGATCCGGCCTATGCCGCCGAAGTGGCCGACCGCTATCTGGATCTGACGCTGGCCCATGGCACCACGTCGGTCTGTTCCTATGCCACGATCCATCCGGCCTCGGTCGATGCGCTGTTCACGGCGGCGCAGGCGCGCGGGCAGCGGCTGTGGACGGGCAAGACCTGCATGGACCGCAACGCCCCCGAAGGCCTGCGCGACACGGCCCAAAGCGCATATGACGACAGTGCCGCCCTGCTGGCGAAATGGCACGGGGTGGATCGGCTGTCCTATGTCATCACCCCGCGCTTTTCGCCCACCTCCACCCCCGAACAGCTGGAGGCGCTGGGGGCACTGTGGGCGGCCAATCCGGGCTGCCTGATGCAGACGCATCTGAGCGAACAGCTGGACGAGATCGACTGGGTGAAGGGCCTCTATCCGCAGGCACGCGATTATCTGGATACTTACGAGGCCTTTGGCCTGCTGGGCCGGGGCGGGCTTTATGGTCATGCCATCCATCTGGAAGACCGCGAAAAGGCCCGGCTGCGCGAAATGGATGCAAGCCTGATCCACTGCCCGACCTCGAACACCTTCATCGGATCGGGGCTGTTCGACATGGGCGGGCTGAAGGCCGCCGGCCATCGCATCGGGCTGGCCACCGATACCGGCGGCGGGTCGTCGTTTTCGATGCTGCGCACCATGGCTGCCGCCTATGAGGTGGGACAGCTGAAAGGCCGCCCGCTGCACCCGGCAGAGCTGTGGTGGCTGGCGACCCAAGGCTCGGCGCAAAGCCTGCTGGCCGATGACCGCATCGGCAATATCGCCCCGGGGATGGAGGCCGATCTGGTGGTGATTGATCTGGCATCGACCCCGGCCATCGCACAGGCAACCGCGCGGGCGGGTGATCTGTGGCAGGCCCTGTTCCCCACGATCATGATGGGCGATGACCGGGCGGTTCATGCTGTCTGGATCGGTGGTCGGCAGCGGTTGCCGGGCCAATCATAAGGCGCGGCTGCGCCGCATATGATGATGGCGCCCCGCCAGTGCGGGGCGCGCGTTTTGCCTCCGGCGGGGGTATTTTCGCCAAGAGGAAAGGAATCAGTCTTCCAGCAGGCCCCAGCCATCGGGGGTAAATTCGAACTGCAGCGCGATTTCCGTCGCCAGCTTTTCGTATTTCCAGATGGTTGCCGCCGAAATCGCCACCGGGCCGATCAGCGCATCCAGCAATTCATCCCCGTCATCGCGGGCGGTGCGAAAGCCCTTGGCCTGCAGGGCCTTCTGCACGCCATCCCAGTTGGCATCCACATCTTCGGGATAGAACTGATAGGTGATGGTGGCGATTTCGGGCGCGTCATGGGCGAAGGCTTCGAAACTTTCAAAGGTTTCTGCCTGCTGGGCCTTGTAATCATGGGTCATGGGATGCCTCCGTTTGATCCTTGTGATGCCCGACGGCGCCGCCCATCGCAAGGGCGAAGCCGCAGGTCACAGCCCGGCCAGCTGCCGCGCCAGCCGGTTCTGCCGTTCGATGACGCGCGGCAGGTCGATGGTGGCCATCTGCCCGCCCTGCACCACCGGCCGCCCTTCCACGAACAGGTCGCGCACCCGGGTCGGCCCGCAGAGCAGCAGCGCCGCGACCGGATCCCAGGCGCCTGCCGCCTCGATTCCGCGCATGTCCCAGATGGCGATATCGGCGCGCTTGCCGGGTTCCAGGCTGCCGCAATCGGCGCGGCCCAGCACACGGGCACCGCCCAGGGTGGCAATCTCCAGCGCCTCGCGTGCGCTCATCGCATCGGCACCGCGGGCCACCCGCTGCAACAGCATGGCCTGCCGCGCCTCGGCCACCAGATTGCCCGCATCATTGCTGGCCGATCCATCCACCCCCAGCGCCACCTTCACCCCGGCATCGCGCATCGCCCGCACCGGGGCGATGCCGCTGCCCAGCCGGCAGTTGGAACAGGGGCAATGCGCCACCCCGGTGCGAGAGCGCGCAAACAGCCCGATCTCGTCGGCATCCAGCTTCACGCAATGCGCGTGCCAGACGTCATCGCCCGTCCAGCCCAGATCCTCGGCATATTGCCCCGGGCGGCAGCCGAACTGCGCCAGGCTATAGGCCACATCCTCGTCATTCTCGGCCAGATGGGTGTGCAGCATCACGCCCTTGTCGCGCGCCAGAACTGCCGCCTCGCGCATCAGATCGCGGCTGACCGAAAACGGCGAACAGGGCGCTAGCCCGACGCGCACCATGGCGCCGTCGCGCGGGTCATGAAAGGCATCGACCACGCGGATGCAATCTTCCAGGATCGCGGCTTCCCGCTCCACCAGCGCATCAGGCGGCAGGCCGCCCGCGCTTTCCCCGATGCTCATGGCGCCGCGGGTCGGGTGAAAGCGCAGGCCCACCTCGGACGCCGCTGCGATGGTATCATCCAGCCGCGCGCCATTGGGATAAAGATACAGATGATCCGAGGTCAGCGTGCAGCCCGAAAGCGCCAGTTCGGCCAACCCGACCTGCGCCGAAACAAACATCTCCTCCGGCCCGAACCGCCCCCAGATCGGGTACAGCACCTTCAGCCAGCCAAACAGCAGCGCATCCTGCCCGCCCGGCACCGCCCGCGTCAGCGTCTGATACAGATGGTGATGGGTGTTCACGAGGCCCGGCGTCACCACACAGCCCGCCGCCTCCAGCACCGCACCCCGCGTCGTCAGCCCCTGGCCCACGGCGGCAATGACCCCGCCCCGGATCAGCACATCGCCCCCGACAATCTCGCGCCGCGCGCCATCCATGGTCACCACCACAGCCGCGCCCCGGATCAGAATTTCATCCATGAAAGCCCCTCGTTCCACACCCCTTCGGTGGAACCCCGGACGCGCGACAGAAGGGGCAAGGACTCGCCGCGTCCCGCAAAGGATACCGCAGCGCAGCAGTGGCAGGCAAGCCGATGCCCTCTTCCTCTTGGCAAAAATACCCCGGGGGTCCGGGGGCAGCGCCCCGGCGCCATATCACTGCGACCGGCGCCGCATCCCGTGGCAACGCCTGTGACGGGGGCTCGATGCCCCCGGCGCAGGCGCCCCCGATCCGGTCAGCCGTTCAGAGCCACCAGCGCCGCCGCGTGAACCTCGGGGCTGGAGGCCGCCAGCACCCGGCCGCCCTGATGCGCGGCGGCACCGGTCCAGCCGGTCATCATCCCGCCTGCCGCTTCGATCACCGCGATGGGGGCCTGCACGTCATAGGGTTGCAGCCCCGCCTCCACCACCAGGTCGATATGCCCCGCTGCCAGCAAGGCATAGGCATAGCAATCGGTGCCATAGCGCGTCAGGCGGCATTGCGCGGCCAGCCGGTGAAAGGCCGCGCCTTCCTCGGCCGTGCCCACTTCGGGGAAGGTGGACATGATGATACATTCGGCCAGCGGGCGCGCCGGGCGCACCTGCAGCGGCCGCGTCCAATGCGGGCCGACCATCCGCGCCACACCAAAGCCCCCTTCGAACCGCTCACCGATATAGGGCTGGTCGATCAGGCCATAAACCGGCCCCGTGGCATCCGCGACAGAGATCAGCACCCCCCAGGTCGGCGTGCCGCAGAGGTAAGACCGCGTGCCGTCGATCGGGTCCAGCACCCAGGTCAGGCCGCTGGTGCCCGGCTGCGCCCCATATTCCTCGCCCAGAATGGCATCCTGCGGGCGGCGCCGCGCCAGGATGTCGCGCATCCGCTCTTCCGAAAGCCGGTCCGCCACGGTCACCGGATCGAAGCGCTGGGTTTCCTTGGTTTCCGCCGTCAGCCCCAGCGTACGGAAATGCGCGAGGGTTGCCCCCCGCGCAGCATCGGCCAGCTCATGCGCGACCGAAATCAGTTCCTGCCGTTCATCCACCGAGAGTTGCGCCATGGCCTTGCCCCGTATTTTTACCGTCTGTTCAGGCGCTAGCGCCTGCCGCGGTCGGGGTCAAGATTTCCGGCTGCCCGGTGGTACGATCAGGCTGCGTCGCTCAAGACGCGGGCCAGATCGAACAGACGGCGCCGTTGTGCCTCGGGAATGGCGTAGTATGACCGCACCAGCTCCAGCGCTTCCTTGTCGGCGAGGATATCCCCCTCGACCGGGCCGCGCGCCTCATGGCTGTCGTCGATCCCTTCAAAGAAGAAACCGATGTTCACGCCCAGCGTATCTGCGATGTCCCACAGACGCGAAGCGCTGACCCGGTTCATGCCGGTTTCATACTTCTGGATCTGCTGGAATTTGATCCCCACCTTATCGGCCAGTTGTTGTTGCGTCATGCCGATCATCCAGCGGCGGTGACGTATACGCTTTCCAACATGTGCATCCACAGGGTGCTTCATGCCAATTACTCCCCTTCTTATATTCGGCTGCCCATTCAAATTGACCCACGCAGCCTTAAGGCGAAACATTATGACAGCTTTCTTGCGTTTTCCATCACGGTTATGAGGCTGGGAAAGCTTCTTTTGGGTAGGCCATTTGCAGATTCGGTGAATTTTCGCCCAGAGCAGGCCGTTTCCGCACTGCAGCAGCCAACAGAAACAGCCGCATGACGCGGCTCGCCTCATGCGCGAATCAGCCTTCGGTCTGGACAGCGGGGCCGCCGCCGCTACTCTAGCCCCCGACAGACCGTGAAGGAGCAGGATATGAAAGCATTTCAGCTGGCCGAAATCGGGCAGGCCCCGACCCTGACAGAGGTGGATCTGCCGCCGCCCGGCCCGGGCGAAATTGCCGTGGCCGTGGCCGCCTGCGGGTTGAATTTTGCCGATCTGCTGATGATCGAGGGCAAGTATCAGGAAAAGCCCGCCCTGCCCTTCACCCTGGGGATGGAGATTGCGGGCACGGTCACCGCCATCGGCGCCGGGGTCTCGGGCTTTGCCCCGGGGGACAGGATTGCCGGCTTCGGCGGGCTGGGCGGTCTGGCCGAAAGGGCCAACCTGCCTGCCGCGCGTTGCCTGAAGCTGCCCGATGGCATGGATTTCGCACAGGCGGCGGCCTTCCAGATTGCCTATGGCACCTCGCATCTGGCGCTGGATCACAAGGCGCGGCTGCAACCGGGCGAGACGCTGTTCGTCACCGGGGCGGCGGGCGGCGTGGGGCTGACGGCAGTGGAAATCGGCCGCCGCATGGGGGCGCGCGTCATCGCCTCTGCCCGTGGCGCCGAACGGATGGAGACCGCAAGGGCCGCCGGCGCGCATGAGGTGATCGACAGTGATGCCCCCGATCTGCGCGGCGCGCTCAAGGCGCTGGGGGGCGTGGATGTCGTCTATGATGCGGTCGGCGGCCCGGCCCTGATGGATGCGCTGCGCGCCACCCGCCCCGAAGGCCGGCTGCTGGTGATCGGCTTTGCCGGGGGCGAGGTGCCGCAGCTGCCCGCCAACCTGCTGCTGGTCAAGAACCTCAGCGTGATGGGCCTGTACTGGGGCGGCTATCTGACCTTCGCACCACAGGTGCTGACCGCCAGCCTGCAACAGCTGGCCAGCTGGATCGCGGCAGGCGATCTGGTGCCGCATATCGGTGCCACCTTCCCGCTGGCCGATGCTGCCGCGGCGCTGGCCTGCCTGAAAGACCGCCGCGCCACGGGCAAGATCGTGGTCACCATGGGCTAAGCCAGGCGCTGCACCCTCAGATCGCTTCGGCCACGGCAAAGACCGTGTCGATCATCGCCTGTGTCCCGCGCGAAAATTCCAGCGGACAGCCATAGGGCACGCCTTCGGCCACTGTCCGGCCGAAGGCCTCCACCTGCAGGACATACTGGTTGACCGCCGGATAGCGGAACAGCTCGCTGGTGGCGCCTGCACGGTGCAACTCCACCTGCGCTTCGCCAAACAGCCCGGCGTTGAACGGCGCCGTCAGCCGGATCAGCCCGGTTTCCCCCTGGAACACCACTTCCTGCCGGGGGAACAGCCGCATCGAAGTGATGGCGGAATAGGTAAAGCCTCCCTGCGGTCCCACCATCTCGCCCACCACCTGCGCCCAGACATCCACGCCGTTTTCATGGCGGATGCGCGCCTGCAGCTTCCCCGGTTCTGCCTGTGCCGCAAAGCGGACAGAGCCATAGGTGTAAACCCCAATGTCGCGGATGCCGCCGCCAGCCGTTTCGGGACGGTTGCGGATATTGCCGGGCTCGGCGCCATTGTCAAAGCTGAAGGCGGTATCGACATGGTTCACCCGCCCGATGGCGCCGCCGGCGATCAGATCGCGCACCTTCTGCCATTGCGGATGATGCAAGATCATATAGGCCTCGGCCACCAGCAGACCTGAGGCGTCACGGGCCGCGATCAGCTGGTCAAACTCTGCGGCCTTCAGGGTCATCGGCTTTTCGGTCAGCACATGCTTGCCTGCCGCAATGGCCTTCAGGCTCCATTCCAGATGCAGATGGTTGGGCAGCGGAATATAGACCGCATCGATGCCGGGATCGGCCAGCAGGGCCTCATAGCTGTCATGCAGCCGCAGGCCGGGGGCAAAGGCGCGGAAGGCGTCGGCCTTTTCCGGGGCAGAGCTGGCCAGCGCCGCCAGTTCGGCCCCCCGCGCGGCATGGATGGCGGGCGCCATGTGGTTCAGCGCAAATTTGGCCGCGCCAAGGATGCCCCAGCGAATGGTCATGAAATCCTCCCCCGTGATGGCCCGAGGTTAGGCGCGCGTCGGGCCGGATGCAACGGCGGATGTTTGCGGTAACACGGTTCGGTGCTGGCGCCCCCTCACCCTACCCTCTCCCCCGGGGGGAGAGGGTGGCGTTGCGCGACTATGCCGGGGGCGCCCTCTACGCCTCGTGCCACATACCCTCTCCCCTCGGGGGAGAGGGCAGGGTGAGGGGGGCTTGGCAATACCGCCAGCCCTCAGCCAATCCGGCGCAGCCGCAGATAGGTCATCATGCCCAGCGGTGGCAGGCCATCTTCCTCCACCAGTTCCAGCCGGGGGTCGCCCAGCACACGGGCGCGGGCGAAATCGCTGTGCCAGCCCAGCAGATCGGACAGCGGCGCGAACAGCCGCTCGATCCGGGCCATGGCACTGCGCCCTTCGGCGGCGAAATGATTGGTAATCAGCACATGCCCGCCCGGACGGCAGACCCGTGCCATTTCGGCCATCACCTGTTCCGGCTCTGGCACCACGGACAGAATGTGCATGGCGCAGACCGTATCAAAGGTGGCATCCGGAAAATCCAGATCGCGCGCATCCATCTGCCGCAGCTGGCGCACATGGGTCAGCCCCTGTTCGGCCACCTTTTCGCGGGCCTTCGCCAGCATGTCTTCGGAAAAGTCGATCCCTGTCACCTGCATGTGCGGCGCATAGAACGGCAGGGCCAGCCCGGTGCCTACCCCCACCTCCAGAACCCTGCCCCCCACCCGGTTGGCAAAGCCGGTGGCGCGGCGGCGCCCCGCATGGGTGATGGCCCCGAAGGTCCGGTCATAGACCGGCGCCCAGCGCGCATAGCTTTTGGCGACAGCGTCAAGCTCCATCCGGCACATCCTCTTCCGGGGGTTCGGGATCGGGGTCAGACCGCCGCCGCAGCAGGCTGGCCACCACGACCACGACATAAACAATATCAAGCCCGGCTAGCGTGGCCCAGGGATAGGCCAGCAGCGCCGCAACCAGCGCCGCAAAGGCCACGAAGAAATAGCGCACATAGCGCGCCTGCAGGCTGATCTTCTTGAACGACGGCGTGCGGAACCGGCCGATCATCGCCGCACCGACCAGCGCCATATAGATGGCGATCAGACCGCCATGAAACGGCTGCGGCTCGCCCACCGCAAAGGCCGCGAACATCGGCAGAAACACCAGCAGCGCCCCGGCGGGCGAGGGCACGCCCTGAAACCCCGATTTTTCGGCCCCGGTCTTTTCGGCCGGCGTATCGGCAGCCTTGTTGCCCAGATTGAACCGCGCCAGCCGCAGCAGGCAGGACACCACATAGACCAGCACCGCGATCCAGCCCGCCGCCCGCATGTCCTGCAAGGCCCAAAGCCACAGGATCAGGCCCGGCGCCACCCCGAAATTGACAAAATCGCACAGGCTGTCCAGCTCGGCGCCGATCTCGCTTTCGCTTTTCAGCAGCCGCGCCAGACGGCCATCCAGCCCGTCCATCACCGCCGCCAGCAGGATCAGCAGCAGGGCGCCCTTGAACTGCCCCTCCACCGCAAAGCGCATGGCGGTCACCCCGGCGCAAAGCGCGCCGACCGTCATCATATTGGGCAGCACCCGGGCAAGGGACAGGCGGCGTTCTGGCGCGGCCATGGCTTACACCATCTTCGCAAGACGCTGCGGCAGATCCCGGCCCAGCTCGGCCATCACCGTCTCGCCTGCCACCATGTTCTGGCCCAGCGCCACCAGCGGCGCCACGCCCTCGGGCAGATAGACATCCACGCGGCTGCCAAAGCGGATCAGGCCAAAGCGCTCGCCGGTCTTCAGCCCCTGCCCTTCGGTGACAAACGGCAGGATGCGCCGCGCCACCAGACCTGCGATCTGCACCACGGCAATCTGGCGGCCATCGGCCAGTTCCAGGCACAGGCTGTTGCGTTCGTTATCGACCGAGGCCTTGTCAAGCGAGGCATTCAGGAACTTGCCGGGGCGATAGGCCATCTTCACCAGCCGCCCGGCGATGGGGGCACGGTTCACATGGCAGTTGAACACCGACATGAAGACCGACACCCGCAGCAGCGGCTCGGGGCCCATGCCCAGTTCCGGCGGCGGCACGGCGCGTTCGATCAGCGACACCACGCCATCGGCGGGCGAGACCATCAGGCCTTCGCCCTGCGGCACGGCGCGTTTGGGATCGCGGAAGAAATAATAGCACCAGACAGTGAGGCCAACGCCGATCCAGCCCAGTGGCGCCCAGAGCCAGAACAGCAGCAGGGTGGCCACGGCGAAGGCGCCGACGAACTTGTAGCCTTCTTTGTGCATCGGCTTGAGGAAGGTTTCCAGCATGGTCATGGGTCGTCATCCTTCAGAATTGCGTTGCGCCAGAGGTAACCATAGCGCCCCGCAGGATCAACCGAACCGGCTGCGGAATACGACGCTTTGGACAGCAATAGCGACGCAATGTAAAGAGGCCGCACAGAATTCTGCATCCGCCCGGCGGGATCAGGCCAAATGCCGCAGGCGGGCCAAGCCCGGCAGCAGGGCGGGGGCGCTGCCCCCATCGCGCGTGCCGCGCGATTCCCCCGGGATATTTGCGCCAAGATGAAAGCAGAAGGCCGGACCCTTGCGAGGCCCGGCCCTTTGGATGTTCGCAGGCGGCCGGGGGATCAGGCCGAGATCAGCATCCCCTTGCCGCGCGCCAGTTCCTTCATCTTTTCCTGCAGCTTTTCAAAGGCACGCACCTCGATCTGACGGATGCGCTCGCGGCTGACGCCATAGGATTCAGACAGGTCTTCCAGTGTGACAGGCTCATCGCTGAGGCGGCGCTGCACCAGAATATCCTTTTCCCGGTCATTCAGCACCGACATGGCCTGCGCCAGCAGCTGACGCCGCGCATCCAGCTCGTTGCGCTCTTCATAGGCGCCGGCCTGATCGCTGTCTTCATCCTCCAGCCAGTCCTGCCATTGCGTCGTGCTGTCGCCATCGGAACCCACCGTCGCATTCAGCGAGGCATCAGATCCGGCAAGGCGGCGGTTCATGTCGATCACTTCGGTTTCGGTGACCGACAGATCCTTGGCGATACGGGCCACGTTTTCGGGCCGCAGATCGCCATCTTCCAGCGCGCCGACCTTGGCCTTGGCCTTGCGCAGGTTGAAGAACAGCTTTTTCTGCGCCGAAGTGGTGCCCAGTTTCACCAGCGACCAGGACCGCAGGATATATTCCTGAATGGCGGCGCGGATCCACCACATGGCATAGGTCGCCAGACGGAAGCCCTTTTCCGGGTCAAAGCGTTTCACCGCCTGCATCAGGCCGACATTCGCCTCGGAGATCACCTCGGCCTGCGGCAGGCCATAGCCGCGATAGCCCATGGCGATCTTCGCCGCGAGCCGCAGGTGCGAGGTGACCATGCGATGGGCCGCCGCCGGATCTTCATGATCGACCCAGCGCTTGGCCAGCATATATTCCTCTTCCGGCTCCAGCAGGGGAAACTTGCGGATCTCCTGCATATAGCGGTTCAGGCCCTGTTCCGGGCTTGGTGCGGGAAGGTTGGCATATGTGCTCATGATCTGGCCCCCTTGTCGCCCGGCGGATGTCGCCCCCGCCATGGGCTGGTTTACGTCTGTATCGTGACGGTGCGGTGGCAGGAACTTCTGCAACTGACCTCACAACTTTTAACGTCAGATGGCGTGGTTCCGTTCCCATTGCGACGAATGTGACACCGGTTTCACGCATCTGTGTGCCGGCGCGACCTTGCGTGTGCCGGTTGCAGATCAGATTGCACCATTCCACAGATATTGGTAAGGGAACATAACCAATATCGGAGTTTGCCATGCCCGTCATCACCTGCATCGAAGATCTGAAACGGATTCATGCCCGCAAGGTGCCGCGCATGTTCTACGATTATGCAGAGTCGGGCAGTTATACCGAACAGACCTTCCGCGAGAATGTCAGCGATTTTGCCCGGATCCGGCTGCGGCAGAAGGTGGCGGTCGACATGTCGAACCGCAGCATCGCAGGCCGCATGATCGGCCAGCCCGTCACCATGCCGGTGGCGCTGGCGCCGGTGGGGCTGACCGGGATGCAATCGGCGGATGGCGAGATCAAGGCGGCGCGCGCGGCCGAAAAGTTCGGCGTGCCCTTCACCCTGTCGACCATGTCGATCTGTTCGATCGAAGATGTTGCGGCCCATACCTCTGCCCCCTTCTGGTTTCAGCTTTACGTCATGAAGGATGAAGATTTCGTTGACAGGATCATCGACAGGGCCAAGGCCGCAAACTGCTCGGCACTGGTGCTGACGCTGGATCTGCAGATCCTTGGCCAGCGGCACAAGGATATCAAGAACGGGCTTTCGGCGCCGCCGAAGCTGACGATCCCGAACATCCTGAACATGATGACCAAGCCGGAATGGTGCCTGGCGATGCTGGGCACGAAACGCCGCAGCTTTGGCAATATCGTGGGCCATGCAACGGGCGTGGGCGATCTGTCCTCGCTGTCCAGCTGGACGGCAGAACAGTTCGATCCGCAGCTGGACTGGGGCAAGGTGGCGCGCATCCGTGACCGCTGGGGCGGCAAGCTGATCATCAAGGGCGTGCTGGATGCCGACGATGCCCGCCGCGCCGCCGATTTCGGCGCCGATGCCATCGTGGTGTCCAACCATGGCGGGCGGCAGCTGGATGGCGCCCTGTCCTCGATCCGCATCCTGCCGCAGGTCGTGCGGGCGGTGAAGGGCCAGACAGAGATCTGGATCGACAGCGGCATCCGCTCCGGCCAGGATATCCTCAAGGCGCTGGCGCTGGGGGCCGATGGCACGATGATCGGGCGCAGCTATATCTATGGCCTGGGCGCCATGGGCGAAGCCGGCGTGACCAAGACGCTGGAGGTGATGCAGAAAGAGCTGGACACCACGATGGCCCTGTGTGGCGAGCGGGATATCCGCAACCTTGGGGCGCATAACCTGCTGGTGCCAAAGGATTTCGAGGGCGATTGGGCCTGATGCCGGTCAGGCGCGGACGGGTGCCCCGCCGCGCCGCGCCATCAGGGGCGCCAGCACCAGCACCAACAGCAGCATGGCGGCGGCAAAGACAAAGGCCGCCCGCAGGCTGAACGCCCCCGCCAGAAAGCCCAGCATCGGCGGCCCCACGAAATAGCCGAAATAGCCATACAGCGTGGCCCGGGCCACCGCACGCGCCCGGGCCTCTGGCTGCGCCAGCCGTCCGGTCAGCGAAAATGCCGTGGGCGCGATCACCGAAGATCCCAGCCCCATGATGATGAACCCGGCATAGGCCATGGCAGGCGACAGCGCCGCCGCCGCGATCAGCGCCCCGCAGGCCGACAGCAGCGCCCCGCCCATCAGCACGCGGAACGGATCAAAGCGCGTCACCAGCCCCTGCCCCGCCAGCCGCGCAAATCCCATGGTCAACGCCAGCGCGGCAGGCCCCATCGCCCCCTCCGCCGGGCTGCCGCCCAAGGTCTGTTCGATATGCAGCGCCGACCAGTTTTCGGCGGCATTTTCCGTCAGGAAGGCAATCAGCACGATCCCGCCGCCCAACAGCGGAATCACCCCCAGCCCCGCCCCGCCATTGGCCGGGCGCGCCAGACCGCGGATCGTGCCATCCCGCTCCCAGGTCAGCAGACCCAGCACCAGCGCCACCAGCGCCATGGTCGCCGTCACCCAGCCGGGCGCCCAGGCGGCATCCCGCATCACGCCCGTGGCCGTGGCCCCGCCGGCATAGCCGAAGGAATAGGCGGCATGGCACAGCGTCATCAGATGCAGCTTGCGCTCGGCCTCCAGCGCCGAAACCCGGGCATTCATCAGCACATCGGTCAGCCCCGTTGCCGCCCCGGCGCAGATCATCGCCAGCGGAAACAGCGCCACCACCTGCACCTGCCCCGGCAGCGCAAAGCTGGCGGCCATGGCCAGCGTGGCCACCGGCAAGGCCATGCGGCCCAGCCCCACCCCGATGCGCGGCGCCAGGATCATGGCCACCACCGCAGCAATCGGCGTCATCAGCATCAGCAGACCCAGCCGGGCCTCATCCACCCCCAGCTGCGCCTTCAGATCGGGCAAAACGGCGGCAAAAGTGCCCCAGAGCACGCCCATGGCGGCAAAGGCCGCAAGCGGCGCGCGGGCCACCACAATCATTCTGGCTGACAGCATGGGGCACCTCTCGCGCTTGAGCGACAGCTAGCCCGCCCTGCCCGGGCGGGCAAGCCTGCCCCCGACACCGGCGCCCCTGCCCGCGACAGGCTGCCGAAAGGCCCGCGGCGATCAGCCCGCGCGCGGAAAGGCCTGTGCCAGATCGCGGTGACAGGCGGCGCCCGCCATCGCCCCATCCGCCGCCGCCATCACCGCCGAAGGCACCGGCCGCGCCACATCCCCCGCCGCAAAGACGCCGGGCACAGTGGTGGCCTTTGTCATGGATGTGGCGATCATCGGCCCCTGCGTCCCGGCTGCCATCGCACAGCCCAGCCTCTGCGCCAGATCACAGGACGGTTCGGCCCCCGCTTTCACATAGAGCGCCGCCAGCGGCACCACATGCCCCCCCGGCATCACCGCCCCCGTGACCCTGCGCCCCTCATGGTTCAGCCGCAGCGGCAGCCCATCGGCCAGCCGCACCCCGGCGGCACGCAGCTGAGCCTGTTCCGCCGCTGGCAAGGGCGCCATGGGGAACAGCGTCAGATCATCGGTCCATTCCCGCAGGAACACCGCGAATTCGGCAATCCCCGGCCCGGCCAGCAGCCCGGTCGGCCGCCCAGCCAGCTCGTATCCGTGGCAATAGGGGCAAAAGAACGCCGTCTCGCCCCAGATCTCGGCCAGCCCCGGCAGATCCGGCAGCAGATCCCGCATCCCATAGGCCAGCACCAGCCGCCGCGCCCGCAACGCGGCACCCGTGGCAAGGGTCAGTGCAAACCCCGGCCCCTCTGCCACCACATCCGTCACCCGTGCCTCGATCAGCCGCGCCTCGGGATAGGCCAGCAGATCCCGCAGCCCCGCCGCGCGCATCTCGGCGGGGGGGCGACCATCCATCCCCAGAAACCCATGCCCGGCAGATGCCAGACGGTTGCGCGTCTGCCCTTCGTCGATCACCACCACCTGCCTGCGGCCGCGCGCCAGCTGCAATGCCGCCGAAATCCCGGCAAAACTGCCACCGATCACCGCCGCATCCACCACACCGCTTTCCCATTCCATGCCGTTGCGCATACCCTGCTCCTTGCCATCCGAATCAAGAAACAATTATAGTTACATGAAACGCAACAGCAAGCTCTCCCTCGCGCTGCATGTGCTGGGCCATATGGCGCAGACGCCCGATCAGCCCCGCACCTCGGAAGATCTGGCGTGGCTGCATGACACCAATCCCGTCGTCGTGCGCCGGGTGCTGGGGCCATTGCGCGCGGCGGGCATCCTGCTGGCGGAAAAGGGCCATCACGGCGGCTGGCGGCTGGCCCGCCCCGCCGCCGCCATCACGCTGGAGACGATCTATGTCGCGCTGGACGAGCCGTTTCTCAGCCCCGGCCGCTTCGCCCCCGATCCGGCCCACCCCTGCGCGATCGAGGCCGCAATGGCCGAAACCGTGAATGCCGCGATGATCGAGGCCGAAGCCGTGATCCGCCGCCATTTCGCACAGAAAACCCTTGCAGATATCGCAACAGCCTATGGTGCGGCGGCATTTTCCGCTTTCCCGCAAGGTGATTCGCCGCTATAGGCCGCCGATCCGTCATGCACCCTTGGAGGATGGCGGCAAACCTAACAAATGGAGAATTACCTATGGCACGCGAGATCGAAGATCTTCTCGCCGAGGTGCGGACGGGGACAGGCAAGGGGGCCGCTCGTCAAGCTCGTCGTGAAGGCTATGTTCCGGGTATCGTCTATGGTGACAAGCAAGAGCCTGTCGCCATCAAGATGAACTACAACACCCTGCTGAAGCGTCTGCGTCAAGGCCGCTTCCTGTCGACCCTGTTCAACCTGAAAGTCGAAGGTCAGGGCGATGTTCACGTCGTCTGCCGCGGCGTGCAGCGCGATGTGGTCAAGGATCTGCCGACCCATGTTGACTTCATGCGCCTGCATGATGACAGCCGCATCAACCTGTTCATCCACGTGAACTTCATCAACCACGAAGCCTCGCCGGGCCTGAAGCGTGGCGGCACGCTGACCGTCGTGCGCGCCGAAGTGGAACTGGAAGTTCTGGCCTCGGATATCCCGAGCGAGATCACCGTGGATCTGACCGACAAGAACTTCGGCGATGTGATCCACATCGAAGACGTTACCCTGCCGGCCGGCGCCAAGCCGACCATCGACCGGAACTTCGTGATTGCCAATATCACGGCGCCGTCGGGTCTGGTTGCAGAAGAATAATCCTCGGCCCCCGGGTCGAAGGCAGAACGCGGCGGGGGAAACCCTGCCGCGTTTTTGTTTGGGGTCACGCCAGATCCCCCGCCAGCTCCGCGCGGGCCTGCCTGCACCTGCCAATCAGCCCTTGCCAGCACCAGCCCCGCACAGCCGGGCAAAAGCCGCAGCACCGCAGCCGTCGCCCCCGGCGCCAAACCGGCGCGGCAGCAGTCCATGCGCGACGAGCTCGCGGCAAGACATTCAATTTCAGGGAAAGTTTCGATTGGCTGGGGCGCTAGGATTCGAACCTAGGTATGTCGGTACCAAAAACCGATGCCTTACCACTTGGCGACGCCCCAACCGTGCGGCGGTGTTTAGACAAGTCGCGCGAGGGGCGCAAGAGGCATCTGCGTATTTTCCTGCGCCCCGTCACAGATGATTTCAACGCGGCATCCCGATCCGGCCAGATCAGCGCAGACCGCCGACAAAGCCCAGCCCGGACAAGGGATTAGCCCGCCAGCTGCCCCAGTGAGCCTGCCCCGTCAGGGCGTTGAAACCGCGCCGCAGACATAGAAAAACCCACAGCCCGGGCGGGCTATGGGCGCAGGGCCACAGACGGATCGAAACACTGGGAATTCCGCAGCAGCAGACCCGGTTCAAACACGCGGGCGGATCGGCCAGCGCCATTGCGCGCCAGGTCCGGGGTCAGTGGGTCCAGACCGTGCGGCGGCTGGTGGCGAAGTTTTCGCCATAGCCCATCGCCCGGACATTGGGCTTGCGCTGATGCGTCACCAGAACGTCGAATTCGATTCCCTGGGCGCGGGCGTAATCTTCGGCGGCCTCACGCGAATCAAAGCGCAGCTTCACCTGCGTCGTCGTATCCGTGGTCGAGGTCCAGCCCATCAGCGGGTCAACCTCGCGCGACGAGGCGGGCGCGAATTCCAGCACCCAGCCTTTGGTCTTGGCGGTGCCGGATTGCATCGCATTGCGGGCGGGCTGATAGATCCGTGCGCGCATGGCAGACTCCTTGCAAATCTGGCCTGTTATTGGCGAAATCCCCGCACAAGGCAAGGGTTCACTGGCAAGGCATCGCAGGTGGCAAGGCGGGCAGACTGTCGGCCGGTCACTGGGGTGTGGGGTGGGGTGTGGTGCGACCGGCCGACATGCGATGCCCGACCTTTCGGCATGCAAAGCATTGCCTCGTCACTCAACCCGATTCCGCTTAACAAACCCTTAACCGAACCAGAAATCCTGCCCCCCTCCCCCGCAAAAGCCCCATTCTGCCAGCGCACCCCCGCCATTTCCGGCCGCCGGGGCGCCAAACCGGCCTGCGGGGGTTGAACGGGAACAAAAACAGATCATCTTGAACCCCTGACGAGGGAATCACCATGCCGCACAACAACACCAACGCCCCTGCCGAACGCCCGGATGTGCTGACCCGGCCCAAGCTGGAAGGCGGGCGCCGTTTCGTCCTTCATTCGCCATTCCAGCCGGCCGGCGATCAGCCCACCGCCATTGCCGAACTGTCGGCGGGATTGCAGGCGGGGGACCGCGATCAGGTGCTGCTGGGCGCGACCGGCACCGGCAAGACCTTCACCATGGCGAAGATCATCGAACAGACGCAGCGCCCGGCGATCATCCTCGCCCCCAACAAGACGCTGGCGGCGCAGCTTTATGGCGAGTTCAAGGGGTTCTTCCCGGAAAACAGCGTTGAATATTTCGTAAGCTATTACGACTACTACCAACCCGAAGCCTATGTGGCCCGCTCTGACACCTATATCGAGAAGGAAAGCCAGATCAACGAACAGATCGACCGGATGCGCCACTCGGCCACCCGGGCGCTGCTGGAACGCGACGATGTGATCATCGTGGCCTCGGTCTCCTGCATCTATGGTATCGGCTCGGTCGAAACCTATTCGGCCATGACGCAGGATCTGGTGGTGGGGCAGATGTATGACCAGCGGCAGGTGATCGCCGAACTGGTGGCGCAGCAATATCGCCGCAACGATGCGGCCTTCGCGCGGGGCAGCTTTCGGGTGCGCGGCGACAGTGTCGAGGTCTGGCCTGCCCACCTTGAAGATCGCGCCTGGCGGTTCAGCTTCTTCGGCCCCGAGCTGGAGGGGATCGTCGAATTCGATCCGCTGACCGGCGCCAAGACCGATGTGTTCAAGCAGATCCGCATCTATGCGAATTCGCACTATGTCACCCCCCGCCCCACCATGCAGCAGGCGACAAAGGGCATCCGGCTGGAGCTGAAACAGCGGCTGGAACAACTGGTCAACGAAGGCAAGCTGCTGGAGGCGCAGCGGCTGGAACAGCGCTGCAATTTCGATCTGGAAATGCTGGAGGCCACCGGCGTCTGCAACGGGATCGAAAATTATTCGCGCTACCTGACCGGCCGCGCCCCCGGAGAGCCGCCGCCCACCCTGTTTGAATTCATCCCCGACAATGCCATTGTTTTTGCAGATGAATCCCACGTTTCCGTGCCACAGATCGGCGGCATGTACCGGGGCGACTATCGGCGCAAGTTCACGCTGGCGGAACATGGCTTCCGCCTGCCCAGCTGCATGGACAACCGGCCGCTGAAGTTTGAAGAATGGGATGCGATGCGGCCGCAGAGCATCTTCGTTTCCGCCACCCCTTCCGCATGGGAGCTGGAGCAGGCGGGCGGTGTCTTTGCCGAACAGGTGATCCGCCCCACCGGCCTCTTGGACCCGGTGGTGGAAATCCGCCCCGTCGACATGCAGGTGGATGATCTGCTGGATGAAATCCGGCGCGTGGCGGCGCAGGGTCTGCGCATCCTTGTCACCACGCTGACCAAGCGCATGGCCGAGGATCTGACGGAATATTTCCACGAACAGGGCATCCGCATCCGCTATATGCACTCTGACATCGACACCATCGAACGCATTGAAATCCTTCGGGATCTGCGGCTTGGGGCCTTTGATGTGCTGGTGGGCATCAACCTGCTGCGCGAAGGCCTGGATATCCCGGAATGTGGGCTGGTGGCGATTCTCGATGCGGATAAAGAGGGGTTCCTGCGATCTGAAACCTCGCTGATCCAGACCATCGGGCGCGCGGCGCGCAATGCCGAAGGCCGGGTCATCATGTATGCGGACCGGATCACCGGCAGCATGGAACGCGCGCTGGCCGAAACCAACCGGCGGCGCGAAAAGCAGATCGCCTATAACCTGGAACATGGCATCACGCCGACCACGGTGAAAAAGAACGTCGAAGATGTGCTGGCGGGCCTGTGGCAGGGCGATACCGATATGAGCCGTGTGACCGCCAAGGTTGAAAAACCCATGGTCGGCCAGAACCTTGCCGCGCATCTTGATGCGCTGCGGCTACAGATGCGCAAGGCCGCCGAAAACCTGGAATTCGAAGAAGCCGCCCGCCTGCGCGACGAGGTCAAGCGGCTGGAGGTGGTGGAGCTGGCGGTGGCCGATGATCCGCTGGCCCGGCAATCGGTGGTGGAAGATGCCGTGGAAGAGGCGATGAAGGCGCGGGGCCGATCCACCGCCGGGCGTGCCGGGCAGCGCGGCGGCACCAAGCGGCGCGGGCGCTAGCCAGGCCGGGTCGCGGCAAATGTCACGCCCTCAGCCCCGATCCGCCCGCCCACCAGCCGCCCCGGCTCTGCCGCCAGCGGGTGATCTTCGATCCAGTCGCGGTAGCGATCATTGCTGACGATGCGGGCGTTCAGCGCCTTTGCCCCTTCCAGCAGCAGCGGATCGGCCGGTGTGCCTTTGGGTGCCACGAAGACCTGCCGATGCGGCAGGCCCAGCCGCTGCGCCATATCGACCGGCCCCTGATAGCGGTTGCCGATCAGATAGCCGACATTGGCATCGAACCATACTGCAGGCGTCAGCCCGCGCGCCTGCAGATCCGCGATCACCCTGGTCAGAACCGCCAGATCGGGGCCGGTATTGCCCCAATACATCACGTTGGATCCATCAACGACCACCCAGCGCCGGGGTTTTGCCCGCGGCCGTTTGCGCGGCGCCAGCAGCAAAGCCGCAAAGACCCCGGCCAGCCCGGCCAGAGCAGCACCCGAAATCTGGGGAAAGTGCAGCCAGAGCGAAAAGGCCGTCACACCCAGGGAAACCAGCAAAAGCAGAACAGAGACGATCATGGGGCGAAATCAGCACACAACAGAAAAGAAAACCGGCTGCCAGGCCCGGTCTGTGCCTGGCAGCCAGGGCTTACGCCCGTTTCAGAACCCGGGCGATCACCAGCAGGATCACCGCACCCAGGGTCGAATGGATGATGGCGGCTACCACGCCCCCACCCACGGCAAAGCCGATGCGCGGCAACACCAGGCTGGCGATGAACGCCCCCAGGATGCCAACCACGATATTGCCAAGCAGGCCAAAGCCTGAACCCGACACCAGTTTGCCCGCCAGCCAACCGGCCACCGCGCCGACCAGCAGCATCACGACCAGACTTTCGATTCCCATGGCACCCCCTTGGGTTGATATGCGTTGACACTATGCGCCCCGGCTAGCTGACGGCAAGAGCGCCCCGTGATAACCTGCTGTTTCCAGACCCGGAGAGTCCCATGCGCAGCCTGTCCATCCTGTTTGCCCTTCTGGCCACCCCCGCCCTCGCCTCGTCCGAGGATGCCTGGCAGGAATTTCGCCAGCTGACCGAAACCAACTGCCTTGCCCTGATCGACACGCCCGGAGAGGTAACGATCGAGGTCAATCCCTTTGGGTCGGACCAGTTTGGCGTGGCGCTGCTGTCGGTGACAACTGATGCAGGCACGGATCGCATGGCCTGCATCATGAACAAGCAGACCGGCGCCGCCGAACTGACGGCGCCCTTCACCAATCAGTAAACCTGCATCACCTCGTACATGACGGGTTCGAACCGCGAACACAGCCCCGAAATGCGGCGGTTGCGTTCGCGCATTTCCGGGGTACGCAGCATCGCCTGATAATCTTCGCGCCGCTGCCATTTCGAATAATTGGCGATCCGGGTCTGGGCATCGTTCATATGCAGCCCTGCCCCCAGAAACCCGGGCTGATGGCGGATGAAATCGTGATAGGCCTCTTGCAGCGCCTCCATCAGATCCTGTGCGGTGCCCGGCGACATCTCGAATGTGGTGATGACGGTCTGGCCTTGAAACTCTGTTGTGATCTCTGGCATGGTTTGCGTCCTCCCTCTGCCGAGGCTAACATCAGAACCGCGGAAAATCATGCAGCTCATCGACCCTGACCATCCGTTCTTTCGCCCGGTCTGGCGCCGTTGGGCGACAGCGCTGTTTCCGCTGGTCTGGGCCGGGATCGAGCTTTACGGCGGCAACCCCGGCTGGGCGGCGGCCTTTGGCGCGGCCGGCGCCTATGCGTTCTGGCAATTGGTCATCGTCGGCCCTTCGGACAAATAAGCGTACCGCGCAGGGTTTCGCTGGCCCCATCCACCCGCCAGGCCCCCAGATCGCAACCCGTCAGCCAGGGCACCACGGCCCGCATGGTCGCGCGGGTTTCGCGGTGGTCTGCCACGGGCGGGCCGCTGCGCACCACCTCTGCGCGGTTGCGCTGGCGGTAGAGTGTATAGGTCTGGCCATCAATTGTGGTTTCATGCCGCGCACCGCCAATCATCAGCGGTTTGGGCGCGCAGGCGGCCAGCAGGATCAGCAAGGGGATCAGGACGAATCGCATCATCGGGACAGATTGCCAGCCCGGCCTGAACAGCCGGTTAACGCCCCTGCCCCAGAAGTTGCGCCCTGCCCGCCCGCAGTTCCCTGATCTTGCGCCCCTTTCGGCCAGATCGGCCAAACCCCGCCGATCCCGCGCCTTTCCTTGCAAAAACCCGCCCGAATCTTCATACTCATGGCACAAAACCCGCGGTGGTTTTCCCACCGAAGAGGCAAGAGGCAGTAGGCATGACGAAACTTGCTCTGGCAGGCGCTCTGGCGGCGCTGGCACTTCCTTTCATGGCAGCCATGGTCGAGGCCGGCCCCGTTGAACGGGCCTGTCTGCGGTCGGAAAGAAGCAGCGCCAATCGCGCGGTTTGCGCCTGTATTCAACAGGTTGCCGATATGACGCTGCGGGGCGGCGATCAGCGGCAGGCGGCCAAGCTGATGAACGATCCCGACCGCGCGCATGAGGTCTGGATTTCCAAGCGGGCATCCGACGACGCGTTCTGGGATCGCTACAAGAACTTCGGCCAGACAGCCGAAGCCTATTGCGGCAGCTGATTCCCGGCGGCAAGGCCTTGCGGTGCCTGCCCTGCTCAAGGGCGGGTTCTGGCGGAAACATGTGAAATATCAACAGGCTGAAGCCTGTTCTGCCCTTTTGGCCTGTTTTGTGCTGGCAAGATTGCGCAGGCCTCTGGCCGTATGGCTGCTGCCCCTAGGCGGAGGGCCAGGCCCAAGCAACGCAGGGCAGGCATGTATTTCCTTTATATTCCATACAGATAGCCAACCCTTTCCCGTTGTCACGGAGCCGATGCCATGGAGAAACTGCTGATCCTGACCGGCGCGGGCATCAGTGCGGAAAGCGGGCTGGGCACCTTTCGCGACCGCGATGGAATCTGGAGCCGTTACGATCTGAACGCCGTGGCAACGCCCGAAGGCTTTGCCCGTAACCCATTGCTTGTGCATAAATTTTACAATGCACGCCGCGCCGCCAGCCGCGCCGCCCATCCCAATGCCGCCCATCACGCGCTGGCCCGGCTGGAGCGTGAATTCCCCGGCGAGGTGCTGATCGTGACCCAGAATGTCGATGATCTGCACGAACGCGCCGGATCGCGGCGGGTGCTGCATATGCATGGCAGTCTGGAAGGCGCGCTTTGCGCCGATTGCGGCCACCGCTGGGCGGCCCCGGCGGTGATGCTGGCCTCTGTCCCCTGCCCCGTCTGCTCTGCGTCCCGCATCCGTCCCGACATCGTGTGGTTCGGAGAATATCCCTATCACATGGAGGAAATCTGGCAGGCGCTGCGGCAGGCGGATGTTTTCGTGGCCATCGGCACCTCTGGCACCGTCTATCCGGCGGCGGCCTTTGCGCAGGATGCGGCCCGCGCCGGGGCCTGGTGTCTGGAGCTGAACGCCGAGGCCAGCGCCACCGCGCCGGATTTTGACGCGCTGCGCCTTGGCCCGGCCACCCGGCTGGTACCGGAATGGGTGAACGACGTGCTGACGCACGGCACGGCAGGAAAACAGCCGGGGTAGATCACCCCGGCTGATCGGGATCAGTTGCCGGTGCCAGTCGCATGGCCATGCTTGTGGCCCTGCATCGGCATATCGCCCATGGCCCCCTGGCGTTGCAGATCCACCGGGATCTCGACCACCATGGCGCCTGCCTTTTCGAAGGTCAGCGTCACGGCAACCACATCGCCCTGCGCCAGCGGCCGCGTCAGGCCAAGGAACATGACATGGTCGCCGCCGCGCGCCAGGGCATGGCTACCATGGGCGGGCACGGCAAAGCCCTCGGGCACCTCTACCATCTGCATCACGCCATCGGCGCCAGCCTTGTGGGTGTGCAGTTCCACCTTCTGCGCCACATCAGAGCTGGCGGAAATCAGGCGATCATCGCTGGCGGCGTGGTTTTCGATCACCATGAAGGCGGCGCCGCTTTTGGCCATGGCGCCCGAGGTGCGGGCATAGGCATCGGAAATCATGATGCCTTCGGCAAAGGCCGGAAAGGCAGCAAGGGTCAGCGCCGTAGCGGCGAGAAGCGATTTGAAACGGGTCATCTGTCTGTCCTTGATTCATAAGGGAAAAAACCGGGAATCAGACAAGGTGCGGGGGGCCACGGGCCTGTGGATGCAGCAAGAGCTGGGGCAGCACGGCCTGCACCACGGGCAGGGCCAGCACCTCGGCCCGCAGGAAAGGCGCCTGTGGCGCAGATACCGGCGCATCGGCCAGGCCTGCGGCAAGGGCCGCCGTGCAATCCGGGCAGAGATGCGGCGGCGCCGTCGGCTGGCCCGAGGCATCCAGATGCAGCGTCACCATGCCCGCGCCCGAGCAGATGGTGATACTGCCCGCCGCCGGCGCCTGCAGCCGCATGGCGGCAGCCTGCACCGCCCCGATGCACAGCATCAGGGCCAGAAACAGCACAGGAAACAGGCGAACCACAGTCATGCGCCCAGCAATAGCCGACAGGCCGCGCAACGCAAGGCGACAGAATGACCAGAAATGCAGAAACCCCGCTCGCAGGGCGAACGGGGTCAGCAAAGCCAGAAACCGGCAGGATCAGGCGGCAGCCTGCGCCTTTTCGATGTCTTTCTTGATTTTCAGCGCCTTGTCCGAAAGCTCGGTATAATGGGCTTTCGACAGGAAGGCATCCAGACCGCCGCGGTGATCGACGGTGCGCAGGGCAGCCGAAGAGATCCGCAGTTTGAACGACTGGCCCAGCACATCCGACAGCAGGGTGACATCATTCAGGTTCGGCAGGAAGCGCCGTTTGCTTTTGTTGTTGGCGTGGCTGATTTTGTTACCAACCATCGGGCCTTTTCCGCTCAGTTCGCAGACGCGCGACATCGTCTTGTTCCTTGTCTTTCGGACCTGTGCCCGGAAGGCGACGGCCCGGAGTAACACCAATGACGCCCGCTGACCCAGCAGGCACCCAATTCCATCGCAGCCGTGTATGGGGAAACGCCGGGCAGGTCAAGCGATTCACTGCAGGGCGGCGCCGGTTGTCTTGCCCAGGGGGAAGCCGTACCGGCAAAGGCGCCGCGCGGGGCCGGGGCGACCCGCAAAATCTTGCAAGATTTTTGCCCGCGCGCCGGTTGCGGCCTCAGCGCCCCAGCAGCCCCAGCAGTTCGGCCGCGGCCTCGTCGGGGGTACGCTGGCCGGTGCCGACCTCGGCCCCCAGCCGCTGCATGATGCCTTTCAGCGGGTCACGGGCCAGCCGGGCCAACAGGCTCTGGCGGACCTCTTCCTCGAACCAGTGGCGCGACTGGGCGCGGCGGCGGTCCTGCCAGTGCCCATGCGCGCGGCGCCAATCGGCCAAAGCCTGCATTTCTGCCCAGGCGGCCTGCAGGCCCTGATCCTGCAGCGCCGAAACCGCCAGCGCCTTGGGAAAGCCCTCGGGATCCTGCGGGCGGCGGCGCAGCAGGCGCAGGGCGCCCGCATAATCGGCCTGGGTGCGCAGGGCCGCCGGTTTCAGATCGCCATCCGCCTTGTTCACCAGAATGATATCGGCCATTTCCATGATGCCGCGCTTGACGCCCTGCAATTCGTCGCCGCCCGCCGGGGCCAGCAGCAGCAGGAACAGGTCGCACATTTCGGCCACCATGGTTTCCGACTGGCCCACCCCCACGGTTTCGATCAGCACGACGTCGTAGCCCGCAGCCTCGCACAGGGCCACGGCCTCGCGCGTGCGGCGGGCGACGCCGCCCAGATGGGTCTGGCTGGGCGAGGGGCGGATGAAGGCCATGGGATCGCGCGACAGCCGTTCCATCCGGGTCTTGTCGCCCAGGATCGAGCCGCCGGTGCGCGCCGAAGACGGATCGACGGCCAGAACCGCCACCCGCAGCCCCTGCCCGGTCAGCAGCAGGCCGAAGCTTTCGATGAAGGTGGATTTGCCCACCCCCGGCGTGCCGGAAAGCCCGATGCGCAGGGCCTGCCGCCCGGCCTGTGCCACGGCGGCCACCAGGGCGCGGGCCTGCACCCGGTGATCGTCGCGCGCACTTTCCACCAGGGTGATGGCGCGGGCCAGCGCCCGGCGATCCCCGGCGATCACGGATTGTGCAAGGCTTGAAACATCCATCGGCAGCTCCGGTGCAAGGCATCCCTGATCGCGGCTCGTCCGGCAGGTCTGTGCCGAGCCGCCGCGCATCAGGGGTGTAATGCCCGGTCAGCGCATTATATTCCAGCCCCGGAGCGGTCTTTGGGCCGCCCGCCGGACAGATCGACGACGGAACACCGGCAGAACAGGCCGCAGGCACGAACGGAAAAGGATGTGCGATGCAGATCAGGGCAGCAGTTGTGGCGCTAACACTCGCGCTTGGCCTCGCCACACCACTGGCGGCCGAAGAGGCGCGATTCGATCTGGTGCTGCGCGGCATCACGGCGGGAAGTCTCAGCTGGTCGGGAAGCGGCACGCCGGGCGGGGCCTACAGCGTGGCGGGGCGGCTGAAGACCTCGGGCCTGGCCGCCATGCTGAAACGGCTGCGCTATGATGCGCAGGCCAAGGGGCAGATCACCGCGCAGGGGGATTTCCAGCCCGCCAGCTATGTCGAAGATGCCGATACCGGGCGGCGGCAGTCGCAATCGCAGATCACCTATGTCAAGGGCGTGCCGCAGGTGACGCACAGCAAATCCGACCGCAAGCCCCGCCCCTGGGATATCGACGCGGCAGGCCAGGCGGGCACGGTCGATCCGCTGACGGCCATGTTCGCGGCGCTGCGCGATGTGGCACCGGGCAAGGAATGTGGCGTGAACCTGCAGGTCTTCGATGGCCGCCGCGCCAGTGCCGTCAGCACCGGCGCCCCCTCGCGCCAGGGCGATCGCGTGGTCTGCGCGGGCGAATACCGCCGCATCGCCGGCTTCTCGCCCGAGGATATGGCCGAAAAGACCCGCTTTCCCTTTACCCTCACCTATGCCCCCAGCCCCGATGGCAAGATGCGGGTGATCGAGGTCTCGATGGAATCGCTCTACGGCAAGGCCCGGCTGGTGCGCCAGTAATCCGGATGCCCCCGTAATCTCCCCCCTTCCTCTTGGCCCAAATACCCTCGGGGGGAGGCCCGTCAGGGCCGTGGGGGGCGGAAAGCCCCCCGGCGACCTGCGGCAGGCGCGACCATGGCGCCGCATCCCATGGCAATGCCGCCGGGCGGGGCTCGATGCCCCGACCGGCGGCCCCCCTTCCGGCAAAGCCTCCTTTGGCAAAACCCCGCCCGGCAAAGCTGGACAGCGCGGCGCCGATCTGGTGGAACGGCGGCATGACCATGCTTCCCATCGACGATGCCCTGCCCGATCTGATCGCCGCGCTGCGCGCCCGTGGCATGGCCGTGCTGCAGGCCCCGCCCGGCGCGGGCAAGACCACGCGGGTGCCGCTCGCCCTGCTGCAGGCGGGCCTTGCCCCCGGCCGCATCCTGATGCTGGAACCGCGCCGCCTTGCCGCCCGTGCCGCCGCCGAACGCATGGCCGCCACCCTGGGCGAAGCGCCGGGCCAGACCGTCGGCTACCGCATCCGGGGCGAGGCGAAAGTGTCGCGCGCCACCCGGATCGAAGTTGTCACCGAAGGCATCCTGACCCGGATGCTGCAATCCGATCCCGGCCTTGATGGCATCGGCGCGGTGATCTTCGACGAATTTCACGAACGCAGCCTGAATGCCGATCTGGGCCTTGCCCTCACGCTGGAAATCCGCGGCGCGCTGCGCGACGATCTGCTGCTGGTCGTCATGTCGGCCACGCTGGATGCCGCCCCCGTCGCCGCGCTGATGGGGGATGCGCCGCTGGTCACCTCGGCGGGCCGCGCCTATCCGGTGGACACCCGCTGGCTGCCCCGCCCGCTCGATGCCCGCGCCCGGTTCGAACCGGCGCTGGCGGCACTGGTCATCCAGGCGGTGGAGGAATGCCCCGAGGGCGGCATCCTCGTCTTCCTGCCCGGCGAGGGCGAGATCCGCCGCGTGGAAACCCTGCTGAAGCACCTGCCCGGCTGCGATATCTTCCCGCTGTTCGGCGCGATGGAGTTTGCCGCACAGCGCGCCGCGCTGGCCCCGCCCGCGCCGGGGCGGCGCAAGATCGTGCTGGCCACCTCAATCGCGGAAACCTCGCTCACCCTGCCCGATATCCGCGTTGTGGTGGATGGCGGCCGCGCCCGCCGCGCCCGGTTCGATGCGCCCTCCGGCATGGCGCGGCTGGTCACCGAACGGGTGACGCGGGCCGAGGCCGAACAGCGCCGGGGCCGCGCAGGCCGCGTGGCCGAAGGCACCTGCTACCGCCTGTGGTCCAGGGGCGAGGAAGGCGGGCTGGCCGCCTTCCCCCCGGCCGAGATCGAGGCGGGCGACCTGACGCCACTGGCGCTGGAACTGGCGCTCTGGGGGTCGGTGGATCTGCCCTTTCTCACCCCGCCGCATCCCGGTGTTCTGGCCGAATCACAGGCGCTGCTGACAGCGCTGCAGGCGCTGGATGGCGCGGGGCGCATCACCGATCATGGCCGGGCGCTGGCGGCGCTGCCGCTGCATCCGCGCCTTGGCCATATGCTGCTGCGCGCCGGTGGCGGGGCCGAGGCAGCAGCCCTGGCCGCGGCTCTGGCCGAACGCGATCCGCTGCGCGGCGCCCCGCCCGATCTGGCGCTGCGCATGGCGGCAGTGAAAGACCCGGCGCGCGCCGAACGGGACGGCCATGCCCCGCACCGCCCCACCATCGAGCGTATCCGGGCCGAGGCAAAGCGGCTGGCCCGTGCCGTGGCCGACCGCCCGCAGGGCTTCGGCCTCGCGCAGATGGCAGCGCTCGCCTACCCGGATCGCATCGGCCTGCGCCGCAAGGGCGATGCGCCGCGCTGGGTGCTTTCGGGCGGCAAGGGCGCTGCCATGGCGGCAGGCCTGCCGCTGTCGGGCGCGCGGCTGCTGGTCGCCACCGATCTGGATGGCGACCTGCGCGAAGCCACGATCCGCCAGGCCGTGCCGATCTCCGAGGCTGATCTGCGCGCTGTGCATGGCGCAGAGATCGGCTGGTACGATGTCTGCGACTGGTCAAAACGTGACGGCCGGGTGGTGGCCCGGCGGCAGGAACGCTTCGGCGCGCTGGTGCTCGATGACCGGCACTGGCCCGACGCCCCGCCCGAGGCCCTGGCCCGCGCCGCCCGCGACGGGCTGCGCCAGATCGGCCTGCCCTGGACCAATGCCGCCCGCCGCCTGAAGGCGCGTGTCGATCTGTGCCGCCGCGATGGCGCCGATCTGCCCGATCTGTCGGATGCCGCCTTGCTGGCCGGTGACGCGCTGCTGCCACATCTGACAGGCCTGCGCAGCGAGGCTGATCTGCGCGGCTTCGATCTGCTGGAACCGCTGCGCCAGCATCTGGGATGGGAGGCGTTGCAGCTGCTGGACCGGCTGACGCCCGCGCATTTCGAAACCCCGCTGGGCCGCCGGGTGCCCATCGACTATGACGGCGAAACCCCGGGGATCGAGCTGCGCCTGCAGGAGCTGTTCGGCGTCACCACCCATCCCACCGTCGGGCCAAAGCGGCTGCCGCTGCGCATCACCCTGCTGTCGCCGGGCGGCAAGCCGGTGCAGGTGACCGCCGATCTGCCGGGGTTCTGGACCAATTCCTATGCCGATGTGCGGCGCGACATGCGCGGCCGCTATCCGCGCCACCCCTGGCCCGAAGACCCGCGCGCAGCCGATCCCACCACCCGCACCAAACCGCGCGGCACCTGACCGCTGCAACACCCGGTAACCAAGGGTGAAGGCCCGCCCCCTTCCCCCGGCCCGGCGTTAACGCTAACCAGACGGTCAAATCGCTTTGGGAGATGCAAATGACCCGCCAACAGCGCGGCCGCTGGGCCGTGGCCGCCATGTTCATGGCCAATGGCTTCATCATGGGGGCCTGGGTTCCCCAGATCCCGCTGCTGCTGCCGCGTCATGGCATCGGTGAATCCATGGTGGGGCTGATGATCCTGGTCCTGGGCCTGGGCGCGCTGGCCTCGATGAGCTTCTGTGGCAGGCTCATCACCCGGCATGGCTCGCGTCCGGTGCTGCGGGCCTTTGCGGCGCTGGCGGTGCCGGTGCTGCCGCTGGTGATCCTGGCGCCGGGCCTCGCAACCCTGACCCCGGCCATGTTCCTCTTCGGCGCCATGCTGGGCTGCATGGATGTGGCGATGAATGCCAATGCGGTCGAGGTGGAAAGCCGGCTGGGCCGGGCCATCATGTCTTCCTCGCACGGGTTCTGGAGTCTGGGCGGCTTTGCAGGCAGCGCGCTGGGCGGGCTGCTGATCGCGCAATGGGGGCCAGAGGCGCAGGCGCTGACGGTGGCGGCGTTTCTGGCCGTGACCGTGGCCGCCGCCGCCCCCTTCCTCGATGCCGCCCCCGGTGCGGCGAAACCCGCCGAGGCGCAGGGCCAGCGCCTGCTGCCGCGCGATCCGCTGATCTGGGCGGTGGGCGGGCTGGCGCTGCTGTGCATGCTGGCCGAAGGCGGGATCATGGATTGGGCCGCGCTTTATCTGATGCAGCAGCAGGGCGCCGATGTCGCGCAGGCCGGGCTGGGCTTTGCCTTCTTCGCCGGGGCCATGGCGATCATGCGCTTTGCGGGCGACGGGCTGCGCAACCGCTTTGGCGCGGTGCGCACCCTGCGCGCCTCGACCCTGATTGCCGCATCCGGGCTGCTGATCGCCGCCCTCGCGCCCTCGCTGTGGATCGCGCTGCCCGCCTTCGCGCTGGCAGGGCTTGGCCTGGCCAATACCGTGCCCATCATGTTTTCGGCCGCGGGCAACCACCCCGGCCTTGGCGCAGGGGCCGCGCTGTCGACGGTCACGATGGTCGGCTATTCCGGCATCCTCGTCGGCCCCTCGGCCATCGGCGTCGTGGCCGAACATGCGGGCTTCCGCTGGACCTATGCCGCGCTGGCCCTGGCGCTGCTGCTGGTCACCGCCTTCGCCCCGCTGGCCCGCGCCGCAGACCGGCCCTCAGACAGCGCCTGACGCCTGCCCTTTATCTTGGCCCAAATATCCTCGGGGGGAGGCCCGGCACGGGCCGTGGGGGGCGCGAGCGCCCCCCGGCCGACCCCGCCGCCCTGCGTGGCGCGGGATCAGAGCCCGAGGCACCAGCGCATCACCGCTTTCTGCGCGTGCAGCCGGTTTTCCGCCTCGTCGAACACCACCGAATTGGGGCCATCCATCACCGCGCTGGTCACTTCGTCATTCCGGTGCGCGGGCAGGCAGTGCATGAACAGCGCATCGGGTTTGGCCAGCGCCATCAGCTGTTCGTTCACCTGATAGGCGCGCAGCTGGTTGTGGCGGCGTTCCTTGGCGCTTTCGGGATCATGCATCGACACCCAGGTATCGGTCACCACCAGATCGGCCCCCGCCAGCGCCTTGGCCGGATCGCGTTCCACCTGCACATTCACGCCCTTAGACCGGGCAAAGCCCAGCCATTCCGCCTCGGGGTCCAGCGTGGGCGGGCCGGTGAAGGTGAAATCGAAGCCGAACTGGCCTGCGGCATGCAGGAAGCTGGCGCAGACATTGTTGCCATCCCCCGCCCAGACCACCTTCTTGCCGCCGATCGGGCCGCGATGTTCTTCATAGGTCATCACATCTGCCATGATCTGGCAGGGATGGGTGCGGTTGGTCAGGCCGTTGATGACCGGCACCGTGGCGTGTTCGGCCATCTCCAGCAGCGTCGCCTCTTCAAAGGTGCGGATCATGATGAGATCGACATAGCGCGACAGCACGCGGGCGGTATCGGCGATGGTTTCGCCGTGGCCCAGCTGCATTTCCTTGCCCGACAGCACCATGGTTTCGCCGCCCATCTGGCGCACGCCCACATCGAAGGACACGCGGGTGCGGGTGGAGGGTTTTTCGAAGATCAGCGCCACCATGCGGCCTTCCAGCGGCTGGTCGTCATCGGGCGTGCCCTTGGGGCGGCCATCGCGGGCGGTCTTCATCGCATGGGCGCTGTCGATCATCGCCCGCAGGTCGGCGGCGTCGGTGGTGTGGATATCGAGGAAATGGTTCATGGCAGCTGCTTTCTGGACGGCGGCAGGCGGCCGGGGCTTTGCACCCCCGGACCCCCGTGGGATAGTTCGTGACACAGAGTGAAGGGCGTCAGGCAGGCTCGAGGTGGCAGCGGCGGTCCGCGTCGAGGCGGCGCAGCGCCTCGGCGATATCGGCGTCGGGGATGTTCAGCGCGGGCAGCAGGCGCAGGCAGTTATCGGCGGCGGGCACGGTGAGCATGTGCTGGCCATAGCCTGCCTTCACCACATCGGTATTGGCCGCCTTGCATTTCAGGCCCAGCATCAGGCCCTGCCCCCGCACCTCTTCAAACACCGCGGATGCGCGGCGACCAGACCTTCCAGCCCCTGGCGGAACAGACCGGCCTTGCGGTTGACTTCGGCCAGGAAGGCATCATCCGACACGATCTGCGTGACCGTAGCCCCCACCGCGCAGCCCAAGGGGTTGCCGCCATAGGTGGAGCCATGGGTGCCCGCCACCATGCCCGAGGCCGCGTTTTCGGTGGCCAGCACCGCGCCCAGCGGAAAGCCGCCGCCGATGCCCTTGGCGACCATCATGATATCGGGCGTCACCCCGGCCCATTCATGCGCGAACAGCTTGCCGGTGCGGCCCATGCCGCATTGCACCTCGTCCAGGATCAGCAGCGCGCCGGTTGCGTCGCACAGATCGCGCAGGCCCTTCAGGCAGGCATCGGGCAGCGTGCGGATGCCGCCCTCGCCCTGGATCGGTTCGACCATGATGGCGGCGGTGTGATCGGTGATGGCGGCGCGCAGGGCCTCATGATCGCCCCAGGGCAGATGCGTGAAGCCCGGCATCAGCGGGCCGAAGCCCTTGACCATCTTTTCCGACCCGGCCGCCGCGATGGCGCCGGTGGAGCGGCCGTGGAAGGCGCCTTCGAAGGTGATGATCTCGGTCCGGTCCGGCTGGCCTTTTTCATACCAGTATTTGCGGGCCATCTTGATGGCCAGTTCCGCCGCCTCGGTGCCGGAATTGGTGAAGAAGACGGTATCGGCGAAGGTGTGTTCCACCAGCATCTCGGCCAGCCGTTCCTGTTCCGGGATGCGGTAGAGGTTGGACACATGCCAGAGCTTTTGCGCCTGTTCGGTCAGGGTGGCGACCAGGGCCGGGTGGGCATGGCCCAGCGCGTTCACCGCGATGCCCGCGCCCAGATCCAGGTAGCGGCTGCCATCCTCGGCAGTCAGCCAGCTGCCTGCGCCATGGGTAAAGGCCAGCGGCGCGCGGTTGTAGGTGGGCAGAACGGAGGTGATCATGGGAATATCCTAGCGGAATGAGGCCATAGGGGTGCCAAAGGCAGCGGGCCATGTCAACGGGAGGAAGGGGGGGGACCGGGGAAAGCCGGGTCAGGATCGCAGGGCTGCAGCAGCGCAGGCGCCCGCGCGCGGGTCAGGCGCGTCGGCGTCGGGGCAGCTGGAAGGGGCGGTTTGCGGCGATCATGCCGGGCGCATAGCGCGATACCGGCGATCTGTAAATGAAAATCTCGGGAAAATGGCGGCGGGCCAGCGGCGGCCCCCCTGCAGCGGCAGGCAGTCAGCCCTTGGCCTTCTCCCGCCGGTAGGTGCCTTCCGGCAGATCCAGCGCAGCGGCCAGATCGCGCAGCTGGGTCATCGACAGGGTGATGACCATCGGCTCTTCGGTGACGGGGTGCAGCTGTTCCAGCGTCACGCAATCGTCGAAGGCATTGATGGTGATATCTTCCTGCAAGCCGTCATGCCCCTCGTCGATGAGGGTGATCACGGTCGCGTCGAATTCGTGTTCAATGGTAAACATGGCCACAGGTTAGGCGCTGCGCCGCTGCGGCGCAATGGGCAAGCGCGGCTGGCGGGGTGGCTGTCCCCGGCAATAGCCTGCCTGCCGCAACCGCGCGCCCTGAATTCACCGTGACCGGGCGCGCGGGGTCTTTCTGCCGCCATCCCATCTGTTACATTGGGAAAAAATAACAGAGCAGGAGTGCGCGGGCATGTCGGGGCTTCGTTTCGGTGCGGTATTGGCCGCCTGTCTGGCGCTGGCGGGCTGTGTTCAGCCGGTGGTCGCGCCTGTGCCGCCTGCCGCGCTGCAGGCCCGGCCGATGGTACCGCCGCAGCTGAGCCCGCAGGCGGCCGCCGAGAATTTCATATCCGTGGTCGAGCGGGTGGAGCCGGTGGCCGAGGCGATCTGCCGTGACCGCACGCGGGGCCGGGCCGATTGCGATCTGCAGATCGTGATCGACCGGCAGATGAACATGCCGCCCAATGCCTTTCAGACGCTGGACGAGGCCGGGCGCCCGGTGGTGGGCTTTACCATCGCCCTGATCGCGGATGCGCGCAACGCCGACGAGCTGGCCTTCGTTCTGGGGCATGAGGCCTCGCACCATATTCTGGGCCATATTCCGCGCCAGCAGCAGACGGCGATGACCGGCGCGGTGCTGGGATCGGTGCTGGGGCAGATCACCGGCGCGGATGCCGCCGGAATGGAAGAATGGCAGCGGATCGGCGCATCGGTCGGCGCGCGGCGCTATTCCAAGGGGTTTGAACTTGAAGCCGATGCGCTGGGGGCCGAAATCGCATTCTATGCGGGCTATGATCCGGTTCTGGGCGCCGGGTTCTTTTCGCGGCTGCCAGATCCGGGGGATGAATTCATGGGCAGCCATCCGGCCAATACCCAGCGGCAGGCGCAGATTGCCGCCGTGGTGGCGCGGCTGAAGGCGCAGCAGGCGGGATATTGATCCAAAGCGCAAAGGATCTGCGGGCGGCGCCTTGATCTGGGTCAAGGCCGGGCTGCGGCTTCCGGCCCATGCTGGCCACAATCGGCAGAACAGGGAGTTGCGCGATGATCGGTTACGTCGAGGCCCCCCGGGCCTGGTGGGTGACGCATGGCATGGCACGGGTGATCGGCGTCAGCCTGCCCCGCGCGGTGACAGAGGGCTGGCTGAAGCGCAGCGAACTGGCCCGGCTGGTGGAACGCTGTCAGGGCTGCGGCACCAATGGCCAGTGTGCCAGCTGGCTTGCCCTGCATCAAAGCTCTGAAACAGTTCCCGATTTCTGCCCCAACAAGGCCGAGATCGAATCCCTCGCCCCCTGATTGCGGGCGCCCTGCCCCCGGCTGTCCGGCTTCCGGGCCGCAGAGGTATGGCGGGGGTATGGCCCCTGTCCCGACACGGCGCTAGTCTGGCCCCATGCAGAAGGCTGGGGGCAGGATGCGGCAGATCGAGAATGTGATCAGCGACCGGGGGTCGAAATATGCGGTATCCGGTGGCCCGGTGCAGGGCCGCGCCGGGTGCGATGCCTTTCTGGCGGACCTGAAACGCAGCAAGAAATATGCCAGGGCCACCCATAACAGCTGGGCCTGCCTGCTGACAGATGGCGGGCCAGTGAAGAATGACGATGGCGAAAGCGGCGCCGGGGCGGTGATCCTGCGGATGCTGGAGCGGGCCGAGCTAAAGGATACCATTGTCGTGGTCACCCGCTGGTATGGCGGGGTGCATCTGGGCGGCGACCGCTTTGCCCATGTCGTCAGCTGTGTGCGGGCCTATCTGGCGGCGGAAGGGCGCGGCTGACAGGCCCTAGCCAGACAGGCTTGGCCGGTCAGGCATGGCGCCAGAGGTTCATCCCGAAACAGAGCGTTCCGGCCAGAACCGCCACTTCCGACAGCGGAAAGACCGGGCCGATGCTGGCCGCCTCGACCGTGCCGCTCATCATCAGATAGAGCACCAGCAACAGCACGAAAGCCCCCAGCTGGTGCAGCCAGAAATGCACCTGCGCCAGAAGCCCCGCCGCCAGGCCGGGGATCAGGCGATAGGCCAGGCCAAAGATGCTCATCAGGGTGAAGCCCAGAAGATTGACATGGGCATGAACCGGCGACAGCGAATGATCGCCCGATCCGCCCATATAGCTGCCCATAGCGATACCGACCACCAGATACAGGCAGCCCATCAACATGAATGATCTTGAAATACGCATTCCGCCCTCTTGTCCTGTCGCTGTTTCCGATTCCCCGGATGAAACGGTAGCACAGCCTTCCGTTGCGTCAGGCGAATAACCCCCCCTGCTTTCGGGGCAGGTTTGTTGCGCAGCAGACTTTGCGGGAACCGGGAGGCGCGGCCGGGCGTTGTTGACGGAACCGAATATGACCAAGGAGACAATCATGAGCGTTGTTACCCCCATCCCCGAAACGGGCGAAACGAGCGGAACCGCAATCTCCAGCGCAGATGTCAATGGCGCCGCGGTCTTCAGTGCGGCGGGCGAGCGTCTGGGCCATATCGACCATCTGGTGATCGACAAGAAATCCGGCGCGATTTCCTATGCTGTCATGGGTTTTGGCGGCTTCATGGGCATCGGCGAGGAACATCACCCGATCCCGTGGCGCGCCCTGCGCTATGACACCCAGCTGGATGGCTATGTGACGGATATCACCGCCGACATGCTGAAAGGCGCACCGGAGCGCCCGGAAGACTGGGCGACCAACCGTGACTATGCCACCAACGCCTATGGCTATTATGGCATCTCGCCCTACTGGGTGTAAGATGTAAGAAGATCTGTCAGTCACTACCAAAAGCTGCGCCTCACCCGGGTTCAAGACTTCTGGTAGTGATTGGGCAGTAGTGATTTGGTAGTGATTGGACAGTAGTGCTCGGCCAGAAAGCACACCAGATTCCAGACTTCGCTAGCGGAATCGCTGCAGGCAAACAATTCTGCGCACAGGCCGCCGCCCGCTTGAGCGCGATTTCTCTCCTCGTTCTGAATTCTGAGCCACTGGATCCTGAGGCACTGGGATTCTCGGCTATCGGTCTTTTTGTCAGCCACCGGGATTTCGCCCCCTTCTCTTGCATGTCTCCGGTGCATGCTTGGGTCCGTGGTCGGCACACGGGCCGCCAACATGATGCTGGTTCCAGACAATTCCGATGTGCCCGTCTTGATGTGTCCGCCCCGGTCAACAGTCACCCATTTTGGGTTATTTCCGATTTATTTCAATGATTTGAATTGCCCCCCCTAAACAGGCCCTCCTTGCGCAAGCTGGCCACATTGCAGACCGGGATTGCAGACCGGGGCCGACCTGTTCCTGCGCACCGGCAGCGATGGCCATGTGCTGGGTGCTGCAGGTGGCAGCGCCTGGTTCTTCGGCCCTCTGGCCTTTGGCGGCGGGTTCCGCACAGCCGAGGCCCGGTTCGAAGGACCATGGCAGGCCGAGGTGAACGCCGGTCTGCGCTGGCGCGTCAGCGGCAAGCTGGAGGTGCGCAATGCTTGATCCGGCGCCTGATCCCGCGCTGTCGGCCGCCCTCCGCGAGGCCTATGCCTCTGCCCCGGTGGATGAGGTGATCCATCACACGCTGGAGCTCTGGCATCCGGCCTTCACCGCGCCGATCCGGGTGATCATGGCGCGGGGCCAGCGGCCCTGCCATATCGGCATCTGGATCACGCCCGCCATCGTGCTGCATGCGGTGGAAGGGGTGGGCGGCATCGCCACGCCGCTGCCCCGGCTGGGCGATCTGGGCTATCGCCTGCACGGGCTGTGGAGGCGGGTGGCATGAGGGCGCTGTGCATCCGCCTGCCGAACCCGCTGGACCCGCTGCACCGGGAAACGGCGGAACTGCGCCGCCCGCTGCGGGTGCGGCGTCTGGCCCCGCGTGGCAACCGCCCGGTGATCGCGCTGCTGAACGGGCGGCCACTGCTGCGGGCAGGCTGGCGGCGGCGCCTGCGTCATGGCGATGTGCTGGTCTTTGCCAGCCTGCCGCGCGGCGGTGGATCGAACCCGCTGCGGCTGCTGGCCTCGCTGGCGATCATGGCCTTTGCGCCCTGGGCTGCGACCGGGTTGCTGGGCGCATCGGCCGGCACCGTGCTGTTTGGCGGTTTCACCCTGGGACAGGCCACCAGCCTGGGCATCATGTTCGCGGGTCAGGCCCTGATCAACGCGGTCATGCCCATGCCGAAGACGCCCACGCTTGCCAGCCCTTCGCCCACCTACAGCCTCGCGGCCCAGGGCAATCAGGCGCGGATCGAACAGGCGATCCCGGTGCAATACGGGCGGCTGCTGGCCTATCCCGATTTTGCCGCCCAGCCCTATACGGAATTCGCCGGGGGCGAGCAGTATCTCTATCAGCTGCTCTGCCTTGGCGCCGGGGAATATGAGGTCGAAGAGCTGCGGATCGAGGATACCCCGGTCAGCGCGTTTCAGGAGATCGAATATGAGGTGGTGCCGCCCGGCGCCCAGGTCGAGCTGTTCCCCTCCGCCGTCACCACCTCGGTCGAGGTCTCGGGGCAGGATATGCCGGGGGCGACCAGCGGCAGCTGGAGCCGGTCCGGCAGCACGATCACCGTGACCGAGACAGCACATGGCCGGGCGGTTGGGCAGGCGGTGCAGCTGGAGTTCACCACCGGCGGTGGCCCCGGCGGGGTCTATGCCATTGCCACGGTCGCCGGGGTCAACAGCTTTACCATCACCGTGCCCTCGGGGGCCGCCGCCTCAGGCGCGGTGACGATCCGCTCCGTGCTGGGCGGGCTGGAGGGCTTTGTGGCCAGCGCGCCCGAAAGCAGCGCCAGCCATCTGGGCTTCGATCTGGTGCTGTCGCGCGGGCTGTTCGATCTGGGCACCTCGGGCAAGCTGAAGGATCAGTCGCTGCGGCTGGTGATCGAGGCGCGGCAGATCGACGCCAATGGCGATCCGCTGGGCAGCTGGGTGCAGATCGTCGACCAGACGCTGACAGACCGGACCACGACGCCGCTGCGCCGGTCGATCCGGCACCGTCTGGCCGCCCGGGGCCGCTATGCGGTGCGGGCCTGGCGGATCGATGCCAAGGACGAGGATGCCGCCGTGGGCCATGATGTGGCGCTGGCCGGGCTGCGGGCCTATCTGCGCGAACCCGAGGATCATGGCGATGTGACGCTGATCGCGCTGCGGATGCGGGCGACCAACAACCTGAGCCTGCAGGCCAGCCGCAAGATCGGCGTCATCGCCACCCGCAAGCTGCCGGTCTGGACGGGCAGCA
This sequence comes from Gemmobacter sp., assembly GCA_034519525.1. Taxonomy (GTDB): domain Bacteria; phylum Pseudomonadota; class Alphaproteobacteria; order Rhodobacterales; family Rhodobacteraceae; genus Gemmobacter. The sequence continues at coordinate 100,724 of JAXHOJ010000038.1, forward strand.
GCTGGACCGCGCCGCAGGCCAGCCGGTCCATCGCCTGGGCAATTGCCGATGCCGCCCGCAATGGCAGCTATGGCGCGCGGCTGCCTGACAGCCGCATCGACCTTGCGGCGCTGCTGGCGCTGGATGCGGTCTGGGAGGCGCGGGGCGACCGGTTCGATGGCCGGTTTGATTCTGCCGCCAGCTGGTGGGAGGCGGTGGCGCGGATCGCCCGGGCCGGGCGGGCGCGGATCTTCCTGCAGGGCGGGCGGCTGCGGGTGGTGCGCGACGGGCCGGAGACCCTGCCGGTGGCGCTGTTTTCCATGCGCAATATCGTGCGGGGCTCGTTCGCGGTCGATTACGCCATGCCCACGGCCGAGACGGCCGATGCGGTGGAGGTGGCCTATTACGATGGCGATTACTGGACGCAGCGCCGGGTCACCGCAAAGCTGCCCGGTTCGGCCGGGGCGCGGCCTGCCAGGATCGACGGCTTCGGGATCACCGGGCGCGACCATGCGCTGCGCGAGGGGCTGTATCAGGCGGCGACGAACCGCTACCGCCGCCGCTCCGTGCGGTTCGATACCGAGATGGAGGGCTTCATCCCCTCGATCGGCGATCTGATCGCGGTGCAGCATGACATGCCCGCCTGGGGCGCCCATGCCGAGGCGGTGGCCTGGGATGCCGCGACGCGGACCCTGACGGTCAGCGAGGATCTGGCCTGGGGCGCGGGGCAGCATTATGTCGGGCTGCGCCGGGCCGATGGCGCGGTATCGGGGCCATGGCCGGTCTCTCCGGGGCCTGCGGCGGATCAGCTGGTCTTCGCCACGGCCCCCGACATCCTGCCCTATACCGGCAGCGACCGCGAGCGCAGCCATCTGGCCTTCGGGCCGGGCAGCCTCTGGGCCGCGGCCTGCAAGGTGACGGCCGTGCGCCCCAAGAGCCTGCATCTGGTGACGATCGAGGCGGTGCCGGATGATCCCTCCGTCCATTCGGCCGAGACGGGCCGGGTGGCCGCGCCCCTGCGCCTGTCGGCCCTGCCGCGCCGCTTTACCCGGCCCGAGGTGACCGGGCTGCTGGCCCGCCGCATCCCCGGCGACAATACCCGGGTGCTGCTGGCCTGGCGCCCGGCCGCCGGGGCCGAGACCTATCAGATCGAGATGGCCGAGGGCGATGATCCTGCCGCCGCCGATGTGACCTGGACGCGGATCGCCGATACCTCGGCCACGCAGATCGCGGTGCTGACGCTTTATGCCGCCCGCACGATGGTGCGGGTGCGCGGGCTGGGGCTGGCCGCCGGAGACTGGGCGGCCAGCACCTTCGGCCTGCTGATCCCGCAGATGTGGAACACCGATCCAACCCCGATGTGGACCGCCGAGTCCAATGCCATGTGGAGCACCTGATGACCGCCCTGCCCTCTGCCGAAAGCCTGACCGGCGCCAATGTCACCGAAGGCCAGTTCAAGGCGGCGCTGGCCACCCTGCGCGGCTATCTGGCCGGTCTGCTGGGTGACAGCGGCGAGATTGCCGAGACATTAGCGGCGCTGGCGGTGCCGTTTTCTTCGGTCGCGGCCAGAACGGCGGCCCATACGCTCACCCTGGGCGACCGGGGCCGTCTGCTGGCCTGCAGTGGCAGCTGGACCCTTGGCCTGCCCGCCGCAGCCACGGCGGGGGCGGGCTTCGCCGCCGTGATCCAGAATACCGGCAGCGGCACGATCACGCTGGACCCGGCCGGGGCCGAGCTGCTGGACGGATCGGCCAGCCTGCCGCTGCTGCCCGGCCGGGCCCTGCTGCTGATCTGCACCGGCAGCGGCTGGACCGGGCTTGCGCTGCTGGCAGGGGCCGGTGCCGTGGGCGCGGCAGATGGCAGCGCCGCCGCCCCGGGGCTGGGCTTTGCGCTGGATGGCGACACCGGGATCTTCCGCCCCGCCGCAAACCAGATCGGTTTCGCGGCGGGCGGCGGGCAGCGGGCGGTGCTGTCGGCGGCGGGGCTGCAGCTGGATGTGCCCGTGACCGGCACGGCGGTCAGCGAAAGTGCGCTGGATACCACGGCGGGGCGGCTGGCCCGGGTGGGCTATGCCGGTCTGGGGCTGACCGGCAATGGCATCGGGGCGCCGGGCAATGATGCCAACCTTTGCCTCTCCACCGCCTTCAACTACCGCTTCAGCACCAGCGGGATCAATTGCCCGATCTCCAACCCCTATGGCGGGTCGCTGCATGTGTTCCGCGGGGTGGGCGGCGATGCGGCCTCGTACCGGCTGCAGCAGATGTTCCTCTCGGCGGCGAATGTCATCTATCACCGCGCCTCGGGCGACAGCGGCGTGACCTGGTCCAGCTGGCGCCGCCTGCTGCATAACGAGATCATCCTGGGCACGGTGGCGCAGACCGCCGGGGCGCCCACCGGCGCCCTCCTTGAACGCGGCAGTAATGCCAATGGCGAGTATCTGCGCCTGGCCGATGGCACGCAGATCTGCACCCGCAGCGCGGTGCCGCTGACCTACCGCTCTGCCAACCATATCGGCGCCGACTGGACCTTTCCGGCCAGCTTTGCCGCCTCGCCCTTCGGGGTCGTCACCGGCCCCGGCCTGACCGGCGATTATACCGATGTCGATCCGGCGGCGCTGGGGGTCAGCCTCTGGGCCTATTCCGGCGCATCTGTCGTGGCGGGCTTTCGCCGGTCCTTCGGGGCGCCAGGTTTCGCCGCGACCGCCCAGGTCAACAACTGCCGTCTGCTGGCCATCGGCCGCTGGTTCTGAGGAGAGCCCATGTTCATCACCCTGACCCCCATGCGCCGCGACGATGCGCTGACCCTGCAGCGCGCAGGCGATGTGCTGGTGATCAACGGCACGTCCTATGACTTCACCCCGCTGCCCGAAGGCGCCCTGCTGCCCCGCGCGGCGGTGGATTGCGACTGGCTGGCCTCGGATGTCACCCGCACGGGCGGCCAGATCCGGCTGACCCTGATCCTGCCGCATGGCCCCCTGCCGGTGCCCGCCCCGGCTGCGGCGGCGGTCATCACCCATCCTGCGCCGATCCATCTCACCGGCGATGGTCCGGTGGCCCTGCCGCACTGGGCGCCCCCCGCCGATCCTGCCGAAGGAGCCACCGCATGACCATCCAGTGGGATCAGCTGATCGCCGCCGACAGCCGCGCCGCCGCCGCACTGGCCGAGGCCCGCGCCACCGCCCATGCCGCACTGGCCGCCCGCATCGCCGCCGCCCGCAGCGCCCTGATCACCGATCTGCCGGGCCAGCAGATGATCTACCTCGCCAAGGAAGCCGAGGCCCGCGCCTTCCTTGCCGATCCCGCGCCCGATCTGGCCGCCTATCCGCTGCTCGCGGCCGAAGTCGGCCTCACCGCCCCCGATGCACAGGCGCTGGCCCAGGTCTGGCTCAACATGGCCATGCTCTGGCGCAATGCCGCAGCCGGGCTGGAAGCCACAAGGCTGGCCCTGGGCGCCGCCATCGATGCGGCAACAACCGTGGCGGAGGTGCGGGCGGTGGGGGCGGAGATTTGAGCCTGCCATGAAGGCCGCGTTCAACGCCCGTTCAAACCCTCTCAGCCTGTTGATCGAAAAACAGCCCTGCTCGCAATCCTATGTGCCCAACCGCGTGGGATCAGTGCCTGAAAGAGGTGAGTAAGGGATAATGATGCCTTCGCGGAAATTGCTGCGTGCGCAAATTAGAAAAAACCTGAGGAAGCCCGTTGAGGAAGTGACTGTGAACATCGTCTGTGTGCCCTTGCGTGTCGATACTGGTAGCGAATCGCGCAAGGGTGGTGCCACGGTGCAGATGGCTCTGTGATACAAAGGCATTTGGGGGGAATAGTTTGAGTAAGAAAGTTACTGTTCAATATCGTGAATTGAAGACAGAGGGTCCCCTTCAGGGCAGGGAGCTCAAGGATATGCTGGTCGATATCTTGCGCCGTAGAGGCGAACGACATGCGCTTGGTGAAAACGCACGTCTTCGCATTATCGATCTGGACCAAGATGGCAGCTACGTCATTCTGAACAAGGTATCACCACCAGAAACTTGGGATGGTGCGGTTTTCTGCGGTCAATTGATTCACCTTCAGGCTGGTGCCGATATTCAGGCTGTCATCCAGTCACTTGAAGAAGACACAGATGAGTTTCTGCTTCAAAATATCGATGTTGGGCCTGCAGCGCGGGTGCTGAAAGGCGTCCTCTATTTCGCTGTGAACAAAAACCATGTTGGCCTGATTGAAGGGCACTCAGTAAAGGGTATGATCCTTGAGCGCTATCTTACCGCCCTCTTTCAGAACGCTGGCGAGCTTGAGCCAGGGCAGCAGGTCATCCTGACAGGTCAATTTAGCGCCGCTGGAGAGAAGGGTCTGACTGAACTGAGTGATCTGACTATTTCGGCGAAACCGAAGTATTCTGCAGCTCAGGATGCGTCGGTAGTCGTTGACGACGAACGCCAGGCGGGCCTCGCCAGAGATGAAGGACATACTGTTTTCGATGTATTGAAACTCATGGGCTGGCCTGATGAGGCGTTGAAAAGGCTGGAACAGGAAATTCCAGCCGGTGGACGTATAGAGGGGTTGTTCAAAGTTTTCATCAAGAGCAAGCGCAGCAAGGTTCGGATACCGAGGGTCGCGGTCAACGAAGCACTTCGCAACTTCGATCCGGCAGAGCTTGGGCTGCAGGGCGATGGGCGTGAGAAGGGCGGGATGGTCAAACTCTCGGTTACTAAAGTTGTGCAAACGGTAGGCTCCCTCATCGATCCAGAAGATGCTATGCTCAAGATCGTTGAAGCCCTGAAAGAGTGGGCAGAAAATGGGAAAATTGATTGCCGCTTCGAGGCTTAAGATGGCTGGCGCTTGCTGTAGCTGCAGCAGGCGGGGTAGCGATTCCTCCAGCGTTGGTCGCTGGTGAGCCTGTTCGTATGCTTGTGACTTTTATGGGACTTGTGTCAGCAAGCATTCTGCCAACAATCTCTCTTGCGATCACCAGCATGAGCGGAACAGGACGGTCAGTTCAAAAGATCAACGAACTCTACACCGACCTGCGCGAGAACTCGGCGGCTCTGTTTCGAACGTTGGGTCGTGTCGGCTTCGTGTTTGCAGCGCTTGTTGCCTTCGCCATGGTTCCTGTGTGGGGATTCGAATTATCTGTCCTAGGCTTGACGGTGGAGATACCGGACGCGGCACGGCGGGCAGTGCAAGTCGTAATCTTCACAACCGCAGTTTTGGCAGTCTTTGAAGCATTCCACATCCCCAAGACCTTTCTGAAGGTGCTGACGATGAAGCGGGATATTGCAGTCTACGAGGCTCGAAAGGCGGTACGCGAGAACACTCCCGCCGATGCCGAAATCAAGCAGATTTTTCCCAAGAAAGAGGGCTTTGGTCGGACCGTCAGCCTCGAGCAAATAGGAAAATAGCTGAGGGCACGGCATGCGTACCTTGGAGGGGCATCAAGCCCCTTCAACCCCGCGACAAGGCCCCACCCCCAAAACCGTTCTGCTGCAGGTTTCGTTGTCAAACTCTGCAAGTTTGTTTGTCACGCTACAGCTGCAAAACACCCGCCAAAGGTTTCCCCCCTGAGTCCGCACAGCCACACCTGTGCCCCCATATGCAGTGGGCGGAAATTCCTGCTGGCCCAGACCTGCGAAGTCTTGCTAGGGTCTGTGGATAACCGGGGCGGTGACCCCGGATGAGGCAGGCGTGACACATACAAGGGGGATGGCCAATGCGCTGCCCATTCTGCGGCAATATCGACACTCAGGTGAAAGACTCGCGCCCGGCCGAAGATCACGTGTCGATCCGGCGGCGGCGCTTTTGTCCGGCCTGTGGCGGCCGTTTCACCACCTATGAACGGGTGCAGCTGCGGGATCTGGTGGTCATCAAATCTTCCGGCAAGCGCGAAGATTTCGATCGCGGCAAGCTGGAACGCTCGATCCGCATCGCCATGCAGAAACGCCCGATCGAGCCGGAGCGGATTGACCAGATGATCTCTGGCATCGTGCGGCGGCTGGAATCCCTGGGCGATACCGATATCCCCTCGCGCAGCATCGGTGAAATCGTGATGGAAAGCCTCGCCCGGATCGACACCGTGGCCTATGTGCGCTTTGCCAGCGTTTACAAGAACTTCCAGGCGGCAGACGATTTCGACAAATTCGTCAGCGAACTGCGCCCGCCGCAACCCGCCTCTGACGAGTGAGCGACGCGGCCCATATGCGCACAGCCCTTGCCCTTGCGGCGCGGGGGCTGGGCAATACCTGGCCCAATCCGGCGGTGGGCTGCGTGATCGTGAACAGCGGGCCAGACGGCGCCCGCATAGTGGGGCGCGGCTGGACCCAGCCGGGTGGCCGCCCCCACGCCGAACGCCGGGCGCTGGATCAGGCCGGGCAGGCGGCGCGCGGCGCCACCGCCTATGTCACGCTGGAACCCTGCGCCCATCACGGCCATACCCCACCCTGCGCCGAGGGCCTGATCGCGGCCGGGGTGGCCCGCGTGGTCACGGCCCAGACCGACCCTGATCCAAGGGTGGCGGGACGCGGCCATGCCATGCTGCGCGCGGCGGGCATCGCCGTCACCGAAGGCGTGCTGGAACCCGAGGCGCGGGCGCTGCAGGCGGGATTTCTGAAACGCATCACGCAAGGCCTGCCGTTTCTCACGCTGAAACTCGCCACCACCATTGATGGCCGGATTGCCACCCAAAGCGGGGAAAGCCGCTGGATCACCGGCGCCGATGCGCGCCGCGCGGTCCATGCCATGCGGCTGCGCCATGATGCGGTGATGGTGGGATCAGGCACCGCGCTGGCGGATGACCCGGATCTGACGGTGCGCGGCATGGGGGCAGTGCGTCAACCGCTGCGCATCATCATTGACAGCCAGCTGCGCCACAGCCCCGACAGCCGCCTTGGGCGCACCGCCGCCTCCCATCCGGTCTGGCTGATCCATACGGCGGCAGCCCCCACAGCCGCCCGTGACGGCTGGGCCGCCACCGGCGCCCGGCTGATCGAGGTGCCCGCACAGGGCGCCCATGCCGATCTGCGCGCGGCATTGCAGGCGCTGGCCGCCGCAGGCCTGACCCGCATCTTCTGCGAAGGCGGCGCCGATCTGGCCGCCGCGCTGATCCGCGCAGGCCTGGTCGACGAGCTGGCGCATTTCGGCGCAGGCGCGCTGATCGGGGCCGAAGGCCGCGCCGCGCTTGGCCCGCTGGGCCTTGCCACCCTGGCCGATGCGCCCCGCCTCACCCGGTTATCCACCGCGCCGGTGGGCGCCGATACCCTGACCCTCTGGCGCTTCGCCTGATCTTCCTCTTGGCCCAAATACCCACGGGGGGAGGCCCGAAGGGCCGTGGGGGGCGGTAAGCCCCCCGCTGCCGCAGCCGTCAGCGCGCCGCCATCGCCCTTGCGCAGCGTTCACCGATCATCATCGCAGGCGCATTGGTGTTGCCCGCAATCAGCGTCGGCATGATCGAGGCATCCGCGACGCGCAGCCCCGCGATCCCATGCACCCGCAGCCCTTCGGGATCCACCACCGCCATGGCATCCACCCCCATCTTGCAGGTGCCGACCGGGTGATAGACGGTCAGCGCCTCGGCCCGCAGATAGGCGGCGATCTCGTCATCGCTCTGCACGCCCGGCCCGGGCAGCATCTCGGCCCCGCGGATCGGGGCAAAGGCGGGGGCGGCAAAGATGCGGCGGGCCAGCTTGATGCCTTCGATCAGCGTTTTCAGATCGTGATCGTCGGAAAAGAAGCGATGGTCGATCTGCAGCGCCAGCGCGCCCCCGTCCCGCGCCAGCCGGATTTCACCCACAGACCGGGGCCGCAGCACGCAGGTATGGATGGCAAAGCCATGGCCATATTCCACCAGCCGCCCGCGATGGCTGCGATAGCCGGGCACGAAATGGAACTGCACATCCGGTTCGGCATCGGCCAGCGGGGTGCGGGCAAAGCCGCCTGCCTCGACATAATTGGTGGTCAGCATCCCCTTGCGGGCCGCAAGATAGCGCAGTGGCGCTGAAAGCATGGCGGGCAGGTTGGCGGCAGACAGGCCAAGTGTTTCCGTGCTGCCTGACCGGACTGTAATCATGCCGTCGATATGGTCGCGCAGGTTCTGGCCCACACCCGGCAGATCATGCGCCACCGCGATACCCGCCGCCGCCAGTGCCGCCCCCGGCCCGATACCGGAGGCCATCAGGATCTGGGGCGAGCCGATGGCCCCGGCCGAAAGCACCACCTCGCCCCGGCAGGCGATCTGCCGCCCGTCGGTCAGCTGCACCCCGGTCACGCGGCGCCCGTCCAGCTGCAGCCGCGCCACCTCGGCTCCGGTCAGCACGGTCAGGTTCTGCCGTGCCATGGCCGGTTCCAGAAAGGCGCGGGCGGCGGAAAAGCGGGTCGCCCGATCCTGCGTGACGTTGTAGATGCCCACGCCCTCTTGCGTCGGCCCGTTGAAATCCGGGCTTTCCTTCAGGCCAATCTCCTGCGCGGCCCGGATGAAGCGGTGCGAGGTGGGCGAAGGGTCTTGCGGGCGTTCCACATTCAATGCGCCGTCGAAGCCGTGATAGGCCGCATCCTGCCCGATCCGGTTGCGCTCCAGCGCCTTGAACACCGGCAGCACATCATCCCAGCCCCAGCCGGTGCAGCCGAGGCGCGCCCAATCGTCGTAATCCCGCGCCGCGCCCCGGATATAGACCATCGAATTGATGATCGAAGATCCGCCCAGCCCCTTGCCCCGGTTCACCGGAATCCGGCGGTTGTTCATCTGCGGCTGTGGCACGCCGACAAAGCCCCAGTCATAGGTCGGATGACCATAAAGCGCCAGAATCCCGGCGGGCACCTTCACCTTGACGGATCGCGCTGCGCCGCCTGCCTCGATCAGGCAGACCCGGTTCTGCGGATCGGCTGACAGCCGGTTGGCCAGAACCGATCCGGCCGATCCCGCGCCGATGATGATGTAATCGTAACTTTCGCCCGTCATGCTGCGCACCCCTGCCATCCGTTGCCCTCCCTTCCTCAGCGGATCATGCGGGGGCTTCGGTAAAAAGCAGGAAATCCCGAGCCATGGCTTCGGGCAGGGCTAAGCCCTCAGTTGCCGGGGATGCCCAGCAGCCGTTCCGCCTCGCGGCGCAGGGCCTCTTCGGCCTGGCGTTTCGCAGCATCTTCCAGTGTTTCGCCCTGCAGCGGCTGGATGCCCAGATCGTCGCGCGCCAGCGCCTCCAGCTTTTGCCGGGCCAGTTCTTCGGTGCGGGCCAGTTCCTGTTCGGCCCGCGTCTTGGCCAGCCATTCCAGATCCAGTTTCACCCCCGGCGCGGCCCAGGGGCCAGGAGATCAGCACCGGCACCTCGACCCCGCCACTGCCATCGGTGCGGGGCAGCAGGCGCGGCATCAGCCGATAGGTGATCTGCTGGCCGCCAATATCCACCTCGCCCGCGCCGGTGCTGCGGAACAGATCGCCGTCAATCGCCAGATCATCGTTGCGCGCCACACCATCCTTGATCGCCAGCCCGAAGGTCAGGCTGTCAAACAGCGTAGCCTTGCCAGTGCCGATATGACCCGGGTCCATGGTGCGCAGCATCCCCGCAATATCCAGCCCGAGGATTTCTCCCTTGCCCACCGTCACCTGCGCATCCCCCGACAGCGAGGCCATGATATCGGCCATGCTGTTGCCAATGCCCAGAAATTTCACCTGCAGATCGCCCGTGCCGGTCAGCCGGTCAAAGCCTGCCAGATTGGCGAACAGCGGCTGCATGGCCATCTGCGACAAGGTCAGATCGCCGCCCACCGAAAGCCCCTTGCGGTTGTTCAGCACGAAAGTTCCGGCCACCTTGCCGCCATAGGCGGTGGCATCCTCCAGCGTGAAGACCGCGCGGCTGCTGTCGAGTGCAATGCGCACCGTCGAAGGGCCAAGCGCGCCACGCCCGAAATCGAAACCTTCGGTGGCCAGGGTGATATCGGCATCCAGCGCTGACAGCAGCGCCAGATCAAAGGGTGTTTCGGACCATCCGCTTTGCGTCAGATCCGCCGATCTGCCCTCGCCCGCTGCGGTCAGACGGATCAGCCCGGTGGAGAGCATGGCCCCCAGATGCGGCCGGGCGGCGCGCGGTGTCCAGTCCAGTGTGCCGACCACGGTTTGCCCATCCGCCGACAGCAGCGCATCACGCAGATGCAGGCCGCCATCGGCTGACAGCCGGGCCGCGGCTGTCAGGGTCAGGCTGTCCTGGCCCCAGCCCTCGGGCAGTTGCGGCGCGGGTTGCCCGATCAGCTGCGCCAGACTGGCCACATCCGTCAGATCGGCAGTGACGGAACCTTCGGCGGCCAGCGGGGCAAGATCGGCCTCGCCTGCAAACCCCAATGTGGCAGAACCGCTGGCCAGATCCAGATCCAGCCCCACCCGCTCGCCCGCAATGAGTGCCGCCAGATCGGCAATCCGCGCTGTCAGGCTGGCGGCCTGCCCGTTGTGGCTGCCGCTGGCCTGCAGCTCTACCGGCCCCTGCAGATCCGGGATAGCGGTGTCGATGCGCAGATCTTCGATCACCACCTCGGTGTCGTCGCCATGATCGAGGATGCGCAGGCGGCCGTCACGAATATTGGCGCGCTCCAGCACGAAAGGCAGCGGGCTGGCGGCGCTGTCGGGGGCGGCCTCTGCCGCCTTGGGCGCAGGGCCAAGCGCCCAGTTCACCCGCCCGTCCTGCGCCCGTTCCAGCACCAGATCCGGGGCCGACAGGATGAACCCGGTGACCCGGATGCGCCCGCCCAGCAGTTCTGACAGATCCAGCCCGATATCCATCGCCTCGGCCCGCAGCAGCCAGGGTGCCTTGCCCCAATCGGCATTGGCCACCTCGACCGGGCCGCTGCGCAAGCCCAGCACCGGCCAGAGCCGCGGCTTCAGGTCGCCCGAAATGGTGATGGCCCGCCCGGTGGCGGCAGAGAATCGCTCTGCCGCGATCCGCGCCACACCATCCTTCGGCATGAGAACGATCATGCCCCCAAGGAGGATCACGCCGGTCAACAGGGTGGCGCCGAGCCGGGTCAGCCAACGCATACCATCTTTCCTTTTCCTGTCGCAGGCTTAACCTAGTCGGCGTTCCGGCGCGCAACAATGGTGCAGGCGGGAAATCGGCGGGGGGCTGCCAGTTCGGCCGGCTGCCTGTGGCCCCTTTGCTGCGGCCCGCATCACGGCTATATGGGGCCAATGTCGCAAAACCCGCCCAATCTCCGCCCCGATCTTGCCCGCGCCCTTGTCCCTGACGAGCGCCGCGCGGGTCAGCCGACCATCGGCATGGTTTCCCTTGGCTGCCCCAAGGCGCTGGTGGACAGCGAACGCATCCTGACGCGGCTGCGCGCCGAAGGCTATGCCATCAGCCCCGATTACAAGGGCGCCGATGCGGTGATCGTCAACACCTGCGGCTTTCTCGACAGCGCCAAGGCCGAAAGCCTGGATGCCATCGGCGAGGCGCTTGCGCGAAAACGGCCGGGTGATCGTCACCGGCTGTCTGGGGGCGGAACCCGACTATATCACCGGCGCGCATCCCAAGGTGCTGGCCGTCACCGGCCCGCATCAATACGAGGCGGTGCTGGATGCCGTGCACAAGGCCGTGCCGCCCTCGCCCGATCCGTTCATCGACCTGCTGCCTGCCAGCGGGGTGAAGCTGACGCCGCGCCATTACAGCTATCTGAAGATTTCGGAAGGCTGCAACCACAAGTGCAAATTCTGCATCATCCCCGACATGCGCGGGAAACTGGTCAGCCGGCCGGCCCATGCCATTCTGCGCGAGGCGGAAAAGCTGGTGGATGCGGGCGTGCGCGAACTGCTGGTCATCAGCCAGGACACCTCGGCCTACGGGGTGGACCGCAAGCATGACATGGCCAAGTGGAAAGAGGGCGAGGTGCGCGCCCATATCACCGATCTGGCGCGCGAGCTGGGGCGGCTGGGCGCCGGGCGCGACCTGTGGGTGCGGTTGCACTATGTCTACCCCTACCCCCATGTGCGCGACCTGATCCCGCTGATGGCCGAAGGTCTGGTGCTGCCCTATCTCGACATTCCGTTCCAGCACGCCCACCCCGATACGCTGAAACGCATGGCGCGGCCGGCTGCGGCAGCGAAAACGCTGGATGAAATCGCCGCCTGGCGCCGGGATTGCCCGGAGATCGTGCTGCGATCGACCTTCATCGTCGGCTATCCCGGCGAGACGGAGGCCGAGTTTGAAACCCTGCTGGATTGGCTGGACGAGGCGCAGCTGGATCGCGTCGGCTGCTTCCAGTATGAAAATGTCGCAGGCGCCCGCAGCAACGATCTGCCCGACCATGTGCCCGCCGAAGTGAAGCAGGAGCGGTGGGACCGCTTCATGGAAAAGGCGCAGGCCATTTCCGAAGCCAAGCTGGCCGCCAAGGTCGGCACCATTCAGCAGGTTCTGGTGGATGAGGTCGATGAAGACGGCGCCACCTGCCGCACCAAGGCCGATGCGCCCGAAATCGACGGCAATCTTTTCATCGACGAAGGGTTCGAGGATCTGAAGCCCGGCGATCTGGTGACGGTCGAGGTGGACGAGGCCGGCGAATATGATCTTTGGGGCCGGCTGACTTGACCAGGCTCAGATAATGCAAAGGCCCCGGTTTCCCGGGGCCTTAAATCTTGTCACAGACAGGTTGCGATCACTCGCCGCCGCCCAGCCCGTGGACATAGACCGCAACGGCACGGATCTGATCTTCGCTGAGGCGCAGGTTCCAGTTGGGCATCACGCCAAACCGCGCATTCACGACGGTATGCGTGATCGCCGCGCGATCCCCGCCATAAAGCCAGATCGCGTCGATCAGCTTCGGCGCCCCCTGTGCCCGGTCACCCGAGCCGTCTTCCATGTGGCAGGCGGCACAGTTATCGGCAAAGACCGTGGCCCCGGCGGCCGCCAGCGTGGCGTCATGTTCCTGCCCGGAAATCGCAAGCACATGTTCCACCACTTCGGCAATCTGCTGCGGTTCCAGCAGGCCATCGGCGCCGAACTTCGGCATTTCCGAATAGCGGGCATCCGGATCATCGGTATTGCGGATGCCATGGGTGATGGTCAGGTGGATATCCTCCATCGTGCCGCCCCAGAGCCAGTCGTCATCCAGCAGGTTGGGATAGCCCTCGGCCTGCACACCTGCCGCCCCGGCACCATGGCACTGGGCACACCAGGTGCGGAACACGGCAGCCCCGGCCGCACGGGCATAGGGTTCCAGCTCTGCATCCCCGACGATGGCATTCAGATCGGCGGCCACCAGCTTGGCCTTGATCGGGCCATTGGCCGCGTCGAACCGCTTGATTTCCTCGGCCACGGCCAGACGGGTATCACCGGCAGCCGTGGTGCCCAGAAAGCCGTTGGTCGCCTTTGTCACCAGCGGCCAGGCCGGATAGGCAATCATGTAACCGATCGCCCAGATGATGCAGGCATAGAACGTCCAGAGCCACCAGCGCGGCATCGGATTGTCGTATTCCTGAATTCCGTCCCATTCATGGCCGGTGGTCGGAACCTCGCCCGGCTTCTTCACTTGCTTGGCGCACATGTCTCACGCCTCCTTGCGATTGGCGGCCGCGGTCGTCGTCGCGCAGGCGCGGGTGCTTGCTCGTTGCGGAAGATCGACTGGGCGGCATCGTCGTGCACGCGCTGCGAGCTGCCGGACGGAAGGCCCAGATCACGACCCCCACGAAAGCCAGCGTCATCAGAAGCAGCATCCAGCTGTCGGCGAAGTGGCGGAGAAGCGAATAGGTATCCATCTGCCCCTCCTCAGCGGTTCGGGTCGGGCTGGAAGGTCGAGAAGTCGACCATCGTGCCCAGGACCTGGAGATAGGCGATCAGCGCGTCCATCTCGGTCAGCGCGGGCTGGCCGTCGAAATTGCGGACCTGCGCCTTGGGATAGCGGGCCAGCAGACCTTCGGTATCGGCGTTCGGATCGGCCTGCGCCACGAAATCGGCCTCGGCTGCCTCCATCATCTCGGCGCTGTAGGGCACGCCGACAATCTGGTTCGCCCGCATCGACCCGCCGCGATGTAGTCGCCGTCGATCTCGCGTTCCGCAGCAGGAATTCGTATTTGGGCATCACCGATTCCGGCACCACCGATTGCGGGTTGGTCAGGTGCTGCACATGCCATTCGTCCGAATAGCGGCCGCCGACGCGGGCCAGATCCGGCCCGGTGCGTTTCGACCCCCACTGGAACGGATGGTCATACATCGATTCCGCCGCCAGGCTGTAATGGCCATAGCGTTCGACCTCGTCCCGCATCGGGCGGATCATCTGGCTGTGACACACATAGCAGCCCTCGCGGACGTAGATTTCGCGCCCGGCCAGTTCGAGAGGGCTGTAGGGGCGGACCCCTTCAACCTTCTCGATGGTGTTTTCAAGGTAGAACAGCGGCACGATCTGCACGATGCCCGCCGATGGTCACCACCAGGAAGGACAGCACCAGCAGCAGCGTGGCATGTGTTTCGATTGCCTTGTGTTTGTCGAGAAAAGCCATTCGCCGTTCCCTCCTTATTCAGCCGGGACGACGCGCAGGCCTGCGAAGCCTTGGCAGGCTGCGCACGGACGGTCATCACGAGGTTGTAGCACATGATCAGCGCGCCGGTCAGATACATGACACCACCCAGACCGCGGACGACATACATCGGATATTTGGCGGCAACCGTGTCGGCGAAAGCGTTCACGAGGAAGCCGTTGGCATCCACTTCGCGCCACATCAGGCCTTCCATGATGCCGGTCACCCACATCGAGGCGGCGTAGAGCACGATCCCGATGGTGGCCAGCCAGAAGTGCCAGCTGACAAGGCTGAGGCTATACAGCCGCTCGCGGTTCCACAGGCGCGGTGTCAGGAAATACAGCGCGCCGAAGGTGATCATGCCGTTCCAGCCAAGCGCGCCGGAATGGACGTGGCCGATGGTCCAGTCGGTGTAGTGCGACAGGCTGTTCACAGCCTTGATCGACATCATCGGGCCTTCGAAGGTCGACATGCCGTAGAAGCCGATGGAAACCACCATCATGCGGATGATCGGATCGGTGCGCAGCTTGTCCCAGGCGCCCGACAGCGTCATCAGCCCGTTGATCATGCCCCCCCAGGACGGCATCCACAGCATGATCGAGAAGGTCATGCCCAGGGTCGCGGCCCAGTCAGGCAGGGCGGTATAGTGCAGGTGGTGCGGACCGGCCCAGATATAGAGGAAGATCAGCGCCCAGAAGTGGATGATCGACAGTTTGTAGCTGTAGACCGGGCGTTCGGCCTGTTTCGGCACGAAGTAATACATCATGCCCAGGAAGCCCGCGGTCAGGAAGAAGCCCACGGCATTGTGGCCATACCACCATTGCGTCATCGCATCCTGAACGCCGCCAAAGGCAGAAACGGATTTCGACGAGAAGGGGCTGATCGGCACTGCCAGGTTGTTCACCACATGCAGCATCGCCACGGTGACGATCATCGACAGCAGGAACCAGTTGGCCACATAGATATGCGGCTCTTTCCGGTTCATCAGCGTGCCCAGGAACACCAGCAGGAACGAAACCCAGACCACGACGATCCACAGGTCGATATACCAGACGGTTTCGGCATATTCCTTCGACTGCGTACCGCCCAGCACATAAGAGGTGGCCGCCAGAACGATCATCAGCTGCCAGCCCCAGAACACGAACCAGCCCAGATTGCCGCCCCACAGCCGCGTGGCGCAGGTGCGCTGCACGATGTAGAAGGCCGACATGATCAGCGCATTGCCACCAAAGGCAAAGATCACCGCGCTGGTGTGCAGCGGCCGCAGGCGCCCGAAGTTCAGGATGCCCTCAACGCCCGGAATGTTCAGCGACGGGAACGCCAGCTGAAAGGCGATGACGACCCCCACCAGAAAGCCCACGGCCCCCCAGAAGGCTGTTGCGATGACGCCGGCGCGAACCACGCCGTCGTTATATTCGTTTGTGGCAACCACCACCGGCTCGTCCATATGCCGCAGCACCCACAGGAACGTGAGGCCGGCGGCAAGCATGACGACGATCGCGTTCACCTGATAGGCAAGATCATGCGCGTAATTGGCGCCGATCGCGGCCAGCACCGCGATCACGCCCAGCACGATCAATTTAACGTAATCCCACATTTTGCGTCCCTTCGTCTTGGCCGGTTGCGAGTCGGGAAGCGATGCGCCCGGCACTTTTCGACCGTTCCGCTTTCGCAGAAGCCCGTCACAACAGCCTTGATCCATATCAAGCATAGGGAGGCATAGGATTGATCAAGGTCAATGCGGCAAGATGAACGCACAAGGTATGTTTTACCGACTGCCCGACCCTACAGGAGGTGACCGATGGCATATAAAACCGTGACGACATTCGTGACGTCGGCTGAAGAGGCTGCAGGCAGTGTCGCAGCCGCAGCACGGCTTGCGCTGGAACTGGATGCCCATCTCGACATCCTCGCGCTGGGGGTGGATCGCACCCAGATGGGCTATTCCTATGTCGGCGGCGGCGCTGTCCTGCTGCAGGTCGCGATGGAACGGGCCGAAGAAGACGCCAAACGCTGCGAGGCTGCCGTGCGCCTGGCGCTGGCGCGGGAACCTGTCGATCTGCGCTGGGGGGTGGAAACCGCCGTGACACAGATCGGCGCACTGGCCGATCTTGTGGCCCTGCGCGCAAGATTCGCAGATCTTGTGGTTGTGCCCCGCCCCTATGGCCCCGGCCGGGGCAGCGAAGCAGAGGCCGTGGTGGAATCTGCGCTGTTCGAAGGTCAGGTGCCGGTGCTGGTGGTACCCACGGGACATGTGATGAACGCGATGCCCGGCCGTGTGGTGATCGGCTGGAACCAGAGCCGCGAAGCCATGGTCGCCATCCGTGCCGCGCTGCCGCTGCTGAAGACCGCGCATATGGTGAATATCGCGGTGATCGACCCGCCGCAGCACGGCCCCGAACGGTCAGACCCGGGCGGGATGCTGTGCCAGATGCTGGTGCGTCATGGCGTGAAGGCCGAGGTTTCGGTGCTGGCGCGCAGCATGCCGCGCGTATCGGATATTTTGTCGCGGCATCTGCGCGACGTGAATGCCGATCTTCTGGTGATGGGCGCCTATGGCCATTCGCGCCTGCGCGAAGCGATTCTGGGGGGCGCCACCCGCAACATGCTGGAACAGGCCGAAGTGCCGGTGCTGATGGCACATTGATGCAGGGGGACCGGAGGGGGTGCCGCCCCCTCACCCCGACCCTCTCCCCCGAGGGGAGAGGGGGCGCGGCAGGCCGACGGCGCTGCGGGATGATTGCCCCGGGGGCGCTGCCCCCGGACCCCCGGAGTATTTGGAAAGGAGCAACCGGCAGAGGCCATGAGAGATGGCAAAACGGCGCGCCGTTTTTTCGCCCCCTTGATGGCTTCCGGTGATGGCTTCCGGGCTTTGCTCCTTTCCAAATACTCATGCGACCTGCCCGCCTGACCCTCGGGCAGGTAAAGGCGCGCTTCCCTCCCCTGTCAGGGGGAGGGCCAGGGAGGGGGTGCCGCAGAAGGGCGCGACAGACTGCGCAATTGCGCAAGCCCCGCCGGGTGCTAGACTGGCCCGAACCCGGAGAAACCAGATGACCGCCTTTCCGCCCCGCTTCTTCGTGACCCCCGATCAGATCGACGCGCAGGTGGCCGCGTTTTATGCGGCAGTGCGGGCACATCCGGTGCTGGGGCCGGTCTTTGCAGGCCATGTGGACGACTGGCCCGCGCATGAGGCAAAGATCGGCCGGTTCTGGCGCAATGCCATCCTGCGCGAAGGGGTCTATGACGGATCACCGATGATGGCACACCGGCAGGCAGGCGATGTGCGGGCCGAACATTTCCCCCTGTGGCTTGATCTGTTCGACAGCGTGCTGCAAAGCCACCTGCCGCCCGAAGCCGCCGCCACATGGTCCCATATGGCGCATCGCATCGGGCGGGCTTTGGCCATGGGTGTGACCGAGGCGCAGCGGCCTTCAGGCGCCGTCCCGGTGTTCTGAACGGTCGAACAGGCCGGTCAGCGCGCGGCTGACAAGGTTTGTGACCTTGGGCCGCGGCAGTGCCACGAAGGGCAGCGGGCGCGACAGTTCCATTGCCGCCAGCCCGATCCGCGCCGTCAGCGCGCCGTTCACCACGCCCTCGCCAAATCGCCGCGAGACCTTGGACAGCAGCCCACCCCCGGCCACAGAGCCGATCAGATCATCGGTCAGCGCCACGGCGCCAGTGGCCACCAGATAGGTGAAGACCCGGCGCAACAGGCCGACGCTGGCAAACCCGCCAGAGCGACCGCCGTAGGATCTGGGCAATCCGGCGGATCATGCGCAGATTGGCAAACAGCGCCGCCGCCACATCGGCCAGCGCCAGCGGCACCAGCGCGGTCACGGTCGCCACCTGCCGCGCGGCCCCTTCGATCTCGCGCCGCGCCTGTGCATCCAGCGGCAGAAGAAACTCGCGTTCCGCCAGGTCGATCAGCGCGTCGGCATCCAGCAGTTCACCCCGCCGGGCGGCAAGGCGCTGGCGAGCCTCTGCAGCCTCGGGGCGGTGGGCGTAAAGCCCGGCCACGCCATCGGCCACCGATTTCGCGGCCCGCAGATCCTGTGCCTGCCGGGCGGCCAGCGCTTTCTGCCGCAGATCATCCAGCCGCGACAGCCGCAGGAAGGCGGCCCATTCCCGCCCTGCCAGCAACAGCGCCATGGCCACCGCCAGCACCGTCAGCCCCAGGGCGATGCTGCCCAGAACCGGGTTGCGCGCCATCAGATCCGCGATGAAATCATGCGCGGCCACGCCCAGAACAAAGGTGAACAGCGCCGAAAATGACCACAGCGCAAAGCGCATCAGCGGCGAAGGCCGCGCCTGGGCCACCCGCGCGGCCGTCAGCATGGCCCGCCCCTGCGGCAGATCCTCGGGCACCGGCGGGGCGCTGGCGGGATCTGCGCCCGCATTTTCATCAAGTTCGATCAAGGCCGGGCGGCGCAGCGCGGGCTGGCGGTCGTCATCCTCGGTCACAGGCGGTCTCCGATCAGGAATTCTGCGGCGCGGTCCAGCCGGATATGCGGCGGGCCCTCGCCGGGGCGCAGGGTCATGCGGGCGGGGGCAAAATTCATCAGCGCGAAATCGGCATCCAGCCAGCGGTCCGCCCCCTGCCGCGCCGGCGACAGCAGCCGCGCGGGATCAGAGGGCAGCTCGCCCGGATACATCGCCGCCAGGCGCCCGGTCGACAGCAGCCGCCCGCGCACGACATCCAGGCCTTCGCCGTCACGGTCCACCCGGTCTTCGACCGTGGCGCGCAGCCCCGCCAGCGACAGGGCCTGCACCTCGGCGCCGGAAAAGGCGGCACGGTCGCGCGCCTCGCGCACCAGCGCCTCGGTGATCGCGGTCAGGCGCGCGTGCTGGCTGTGGTGCAGGTGGTCGGCCTTGGTGGCGGCAAACAGGATCCTTTCCACCCGCTTGCCCAGCAGGATCTCTGCCAGAAACCCGTTGCGCCCCGGACGGAAGGCCGAAAGGATATCGGCCATGGTGCGGCGCAGATCCTCCAGCGCCTGCGGCCCGGCATGGATGGCACCCAGCACATCCACCAGCACCACCTGCCGGTCGACCCGCGAAAAGTGGTTACGGAAGAACGGCTTGACCACGCGGGTCTTATAGGCCTCATACCGGCGCTCCATCTCGCGCCACAGGCTGCCGCGCGGCCATGACTTGCAGGCACCGGCAGCGGCGCAAAGGTCAGCACCGGGCGAGCCCGCCAGATCGCCCGGCAGCAGGAACCGGCCCGGCGTGCAATCGGACCAGCCCGGCAGCGCGGGCGGCCTGCAGATAGGCGGTATAGGCGGCGGCCAGGGCCTGCGCCCGGGGTTCATCCAGCCGCAGCGCGCCATCCTCTGCCCGGGCCAGCGGCCAGATAATCGGCCGCCTCGGGGCGCTTCGCGCATGCCGCGACAGCGCATCCTCCGACCAGTCGGTATAAGACTTGTCCAGCAGCGCCAGATCCAGCAGCCATTCGCCCGGGTAATCGACAATATCGAGATGCACAGTCTGCGACCCCGTCAGCCCTGCCAGCAACCCCGTGGGCTTCACCCGGAACGACAGCCGGAGTTCCGACACCGCGCGGGTGCTGTCGGGCCAATGCGGGGCATCGCCGGTCAGCGCGGCCATATGGCCTTCGATATCGAACCGCGGCACGGTATCATCGGGCTGGGGCTGCAGATAGGCCGCCTCGATCCGGCCTTCGGCGGCCGCTTTCAGCTGCGGCATCCGGCCACGGTCCAGCAGGTTGGCGACCAGCGCGGTGATGAACACCGTCTTGCCCGCCCGCGACAGGCCGGTGACCCCCAGACGGACAACGCTGTCGCTGAAGCGGACCTCGGTGACGCGTCGAGACGACGGCCTTCGATGCGCTGCGGCCAAGCCGTGTCGGCGATAGTCGCTAATCGCCACAGGCAGTGTCCCTCTACGTTTGCCCTGATCAAGATAGGCAGGTCCCGCGCCTCAGCAAGGACTGTGTAGCGGGCGTTGGACGAGCAAGGGTTGGGCGCGCGACGCTAAGCCGGAAGTGCCATGCCCAGATATGCGTTGAAGATTGAATATGATGGCGGCCCCTTTGCCGGATGGCAACGGCAGGCCCAGGGTCAGGCATCGGTGCAGGCTGCCATCGAGGCGGCACTGGCAAGGCTGGAGCCGGGCGCCCATACCATCGCCGCCGCCGGGCGCACCGATGCAGGCGTTCATGCCACGGCGCAGGTGGCCCATGCCGATCTGGCGCGCGACTGGGATCCGTTCCGCCTGTCCGAGGCGCTGAACTTTCACCTGAAGCCACAGCCGGTGGCCGTGCTGGCCGCCGCGCGGGTGGCCGACGATTTTCACGCCCGGTTTTCGGCGGTGGAGCGGCGCTATCTGTTCCGGCTGGTGCAGCGCCGCGCGCCGATGACGCATGACCGCGGCAATGTCTGGCAGGTGCAGAATCCGCTGGATGTGGCGGCGATGCGCGCAGGGGCCGCGCATCTGCTGGGGCATCACGATTTCACCACCTTCCGCTCGTCGATGTGCCAGGCGGCCTCACCCGTCAAGACGCTGGACGAGATCACGATCGCAGAGGCGCCCTATCCTGGCGGGCGGGAAGTGCGGTTCTTCCTGCGCGCCCGCGGTCGTTTCTGCACAATCAGGTGCGCTCCATCGTCGGCACGCTGGAACGGGTGGGGGCAGGATCATGGGCACCCGAAGATGTCAGAACGGCGCTGGAGGCACGCAACCGCGCCGCCTGCGGCCCGGTCTGCCCGCCGCAGGGGCTGTATCTGACCGAAGCGGTCTATCACACAGATCCTTTTGCGGGATGACCGCGGAGCAGCGGGGGGCTGTCTGCCCCCCGCACCCCCCGAGGATATTTGGACAACGGGAAGGGCAAGGCGGGTTGTCTACGCGCAGATCTGATTGACGATATTGGCGATGTTTGTGCGGATATCTGCGATGTTATTCATGGCGTTGACGGTGTGCAGGATGTTTTTCTGCGCGTAGTATGTGATGAGCGGTGCGGTTTGTGCGTGATAGGCCCTGAGCCTTTCGCGGACGGTTTCGGCGGTGTCATCGGCGCGGCGTTTGAAGTCCGTGCCGCCGCATCTGTTGCAGATGCCCGCGGTGGCGGGCAGCTTGAAGCTGTCGTGATAGCCTTCGCCGCAGCCAGCGCAGGTGTAGCGGCCTGCGACGCGGCCGATCATGGCCTCGTCATCGACCTCCAGGCTGATGGCGGCGGTGACCTGGCGGCCGCTGCGGGCCAGCAGGTCATCCAGGGCGGCGGCCTGCACGGTGGTGCGGGGAAAGCCGTCGAGGATGATGCCGCGGCCCAGATCGGGCTGCGCCATGCGGTCCTGCAGGATGGCCAGCACGATCTCGTCCGAGACGAGGCCGCCTGCCGCCATCACCGCCTGGGCCCGCAGCCCGGCCTCGGTGCCCGCGGCCACGGCGGCGCGCAGCAGATCGCCGGTGGACAGCTGCACCAGGCCGAAATCCTCTTCCAGCATCCGGGCCTGGGTGCCCTTGCCTGCGCCGGGCGGGCCCAGCAGGATCAGCACGGCGGGCTGCGTCGTCACGGTTGCTTGCACATCCATCATCGGCCCCGCCCCCTCAGCCCTTGTTCATCCGGTTGGCGATCAGCTCTTCGACCACTGCCGGATCGGCCAGGGTCGAGATATCGCCAAGCGCGCCAAAGTCGTTTTCGGCGATCTTGCGCAGGATGCGGCGCATGATCTTGCCCGACCGGGTCTTCGGCAGGCCGGGGGCCCACTGGATCAGATCGGGGGTGGCGATCGGGCCGATCTCGGTGCGGACCCATTTCACCAGATCCTTGCGCAGATCATCCGAAGGTTCGACATCGTTCATCAGGGTGACATAGGCATAGATGCCCTGGCCCTTGATGTCATGCGGATAGCCCACCACGGCAGCCTCGGCCACCTTGGCATGGGCGACCAGCGCCGATTCCACCTCGGCCGTGCCCATCCGGTGGCCCGAGACGTTGATCACGTCATCGACCCGGCCGGTGATCCAGTAATAGCCGTCGCGGTCACGGCGGCAGCCGTCGCCGGTGAAGTAATAGCCGCGATACTGGCTGAAATAGGCCTCCTGGAAGCGGTCATGATCGCCCCAGAGCGTGCGCATCTGCCCCGGCCAGCTGTCCGAGATGCACAGCACCCCTTCGGCCTCGGTCTCGTCCTGGCGCTTGGCCGTCGCCGGATCCAGCACCACCGGTTTCACCCCGAAGAACGGCGTGGTGGCCGAACCCGGTTTCGTGGGCGTGGCGCCCGGCAGCGGCGTGATCATATGGCCGCCGGTTTCGGTCTGCCAGAAGGTATCGACGATCGGGCAGCGGCCCTTGCCGACATGGCGGTCATACCAGACCCAGGCCTCGGGGTTGATGGGTTCGCCCACCGAACCCAGCACGCGCAGCTTCGACAGATCGTATTTTTCCACCCATTCCGGGCCCTGGCCCATCAGGCTGCGGATCGCGGTCGGCGCGGTATAGAACTGCGTCACGCCATGCTTTTCGCAGACCTCCCAGAAGCGGCCCGCATCCGGATAGGTCGGCACGCCCTCGAACATGATGGTGGTGGCGCCATTGGCCAGCGGGCCATAGACGATATAGCTGTGCCCGGTGACCCAGCCGACATCGGCGGTGCACCAGTAGACATCGCCATCCTGATAGTCGAAGGTATATTGATGCGTCATCGCGGCATAGACGAGATAGCCGCCGGTGGTATGCACCACGCCCTTGGGCTTGCCGGTCGAGCCGGAGGTATAGAGGATGAACAGCGGATCTTCGGCATTCATCGGCGCGCGGCGGGCATTCGCGGCGAGACCATCTCCGATTCGCCGGCATACACCACAAGTCGCGGCCCTGGATCCCAGGTGGTCTGGTCGCCGGTGCGCTTTCACCACCAGGCGGCCTCGACATGCCCGAGCTGTGCAGCAGCGCGGCATCGGTATTGGTCTTCAGCGGCGATGCGCTTGCCGCCGCGCGGGGCGGCGTCGGCGGTGATGACCAGCTTGGCGCCGCAATCATTGATACGGTTGGCCAGCGCATCGGGCGAAAAGCCTGCAAAGACAATGGAATGGATGGCGCCGATCCGGGCGCAGGCCAGCATGGCATAGGCGGCCTCGGGGATCATCGGCAGGTAGATCACCACGCGGTCGCCGCGCATCACGCCCTGGCTCAGCAGCACATTGGCGAAGCGGTTCACCTTCTCGGCCAGAGGTCATTGATAGGTGATGTGCAGCGCCGGGGTCTTCTGGATCATCCGGCTCCCAGATGATCGCCGTCTGCAGCGCCCGGGTCCTTCAGATGCCGGTCGATGCAGTTCGCTCGAGACGTTCAGAGCCCCGTCCTCGAACCCCATTTGATCGACACCTTGCCAAGGTGAAATCGGTGTTCTTCACCCGGGTATAGGGCTTGATCCAATCCAGCCGCTGCCCCTCGCGCCCCCAGAACCCCTCCGCATCCCCGATCGATTCCGCATAAAGCGCACGGTACCGATCCGCATCCGCATGCGAGGCCCCAAAGCCAGAAGGCACTTCCCGAAGATCAGGTGCAATACCCGTGTGATCGCTCATCTCTCTCTCCCTCTTCGTGATGCGGCGCCGACGCGGGGGCCGGGTCGCAGATCTGCCGCAACGTAAACGACATGATGGGGAAAGCGTAACCATACTTATGGCCTAATCAACCAGATGCAGAGCGCCATCAGGCCAGCCAAACCGCTTCGGGGATGATCGTTGCGCAAGCAATCCCTGCCTAGGCAATGCCCCGCGTCAATCTGCCGCGACCGGCAGGTGATCCGATTCCGCAGATCGACATCCTTGAAGAGGCTGAAATCCCTGCACCGAAGATCAAGGCGGCACAGCGGGCAATCAGGGCAGCCGCGCCGCAGGGCCAGATTGCACCGCACCACAGCCGGGCCATGGTCGCATCGCGGCCCTTCCTTGTATCGCACCCGCCGGGCCTGTAGCACTATTCCAAGCCAGCCCCCTGCCCTGTCACAGATGCGAGGCCGCATGTCTGATCCGCAACCTGCCCGTCCCGATCCCGTCCAGCCCGCCGATGCCGAGGCCCGCGCCCAGGCTTTTGCCCTGCTGACCGGGGCCAACCATGCGGCACTGGCCGTCACCGATCCTGAAACCGGCACGCCGGGCATCAGCCGCATTGCCTTTGGGCTGGATCCGCAGGGTTGCCCGCTGACCCTTGTTTCAGCGCTGGCACCGCATCGAGCCGCGCTTGCTGCCCATCCGGCAGCGGCGGTCATGGTGGGCGAGGTGGGCGACAAGGGTGATCCGCTGACCCATCCGCGCCTGATGATCCGGGTCATGGCTGAATTCATCCCGCGCGACAGTGTCGATCATCCGGCGATCCGGGCGCATTGGCTGCAGGCGCATCCCAAGGCAAAGCTTTATGTCGATTTCGCAGATTTCGCCTTTGTCCGCCTGCGCCCGCTTTCGGCGCTGCTGAACGGCGGTTTTGCCCGCGCCTTCCGGCTTGCCCCCGAGGATCTGCTGCCCCCCACCTAGCACACCGAGCCCCGCAGGGCCCGGCGCCATACCGCAATGCCGATCAGGCGCGCCCGGTCATACCGGCTTGTCGCAGCGGATCGTCACCCAGACCTTGCCGCGCAAAGGTTCCGGCCAGCGCAAAGTGACCCGGTCGCCATCATCGCCCTGTTCGGTGTCGCTGTGGGCGGCGGCGTAATTGGCCACATTGCCACTGTCGCGCAGCGCCCCATCCGCCACCACGCTAGAAACCACCAGTGCCCGCCCGTTGAACGGCAGAAACCCGCTGCCATTCACGGTCCAGGTTGCGGCCTCGCTGTTCTGTTCATGCGCGATCAGCAGCGGGTTCATCGTCACCTGCGACACGCCGTTGAACGTATTGCCATCGAACACCAGATTGCGCGCCCGGCTGCGGTCCAGCCCCGCCTGCGTGGTATCCACCTTTTCCACCCGGTCGATCGAGGCATTGACGGTGCGGAAGATATTGCCCGTCACCGTCAACCCGCTGATGAAATGCCCCGGCCCGCGCGGTTTCACCACCAGCCAGCGGAACGAGGGCGCCACATCATTCACCGTAAAGATATTGCCGGTCATCGACAGCCCGCCGAAGGAAAACTCGCTTTCGAACCCCGGCTCGGGGTCATGTTCATTCGTCCATTCGATAAAGCAGTTATCGACGTAATTGCCGGTGAAGATCGTCTTGCAGTTGGTGTTCGTCAGGATGACGCCCGCCTGCCGCAGCCCCTCGGTCTCGTCATCGCCCTGAAAGAAATGGTTGCCGACGAACATGTTGCCATTGCCGCCCATCACCGCGAAATGCGCAAAGCGCACGATGCGGTTGTCGCGCAGCTTCAGGTCATTGGCGTTGGAGTTCAGCGCGATGGTATTGCGGTTCTGCGCCGGGATGGCCTGTTCATCCGACAGGAACTGGCACTGATCCACGATCATGCCCTGACAGCCCGACCCGATCGAGGTGATGCCGCGATCCTTCGGCCCGGTGAACACGCAATCCGCCACCCGGAAGGTCAGCCCGCTGGTGGCCAGCAGGATGCCGCTGGCCCGGCCCGCACAGTTGAAATCAATATCGGTGATCTCGAACCGCGCCAGGTTTTCGAAGCCCGAAAAATCCAGCATGTATTTGTAGCGGGTAAAGGTAAACGTCCGGGTGCCCGCAGCCGCCCCACAAAGGCGCGCTCAGCGTCACGGTGCCCGCGCCGATGCTCTTGGCCTGCACATAGACCTCGCGCCCCACGCCGGTGCCGCTGACCCGCGCGCCGACGGGGATGTTTGCCACATTGCCCACATTGGTCAGCCGCGTCGGATTGCCTGCGGAATAGGTGGCAACCGACGTCACCACATCATTCGACCAGGCACCCGAACTGGCCGCCGCCAGCTGGCCATTGGTCAGCACCCGGCGGCTGCTCAGGCTGGTCAGGCCGGTCAGATTGGCCACGTTGATCGGCCCTTCCAGCTGCACGGTGCGCCCGGCCATGTCGAACACCACATGATCGGTGAAATAGAACAGCGTCTGCAACCCGCGCCGGAACCCCTCAAGCTCGCTGCCAAACGCGGCGGAATAGGTGGTCAGATCATAATTGCGGGTGCAGGTCAGCCGGTGATCGGCGGGCATGGTGATCCGCCCCTCAAACCGCACCGGATTGCTGAACGTCAGGTTCGCGGCAATGCGATAGATGCCCTCGGATACCAGAACCGTGCGCCCGTCTGCCGCATCATCGGCGGCCGCAAAGGCTGCGGCATCATTGGTGCTGCCATCACCCAGCGCGCCGTAATCGCGCACATCCACCACATCCAGCATCTTGCGGTGGAACACCTCGGTCACATCCTCGATCACCAGATCGTCGATCCGCACCACCCCGCCGGTCGCCCCGGTCAGATCCAGCCCGAAATGGCCATAGGCAGGCTCGATCCCCCAGACCAGATCCACACCCTGCCGGTTGCCCGATCCGACGATGGCGCTGACCGTAACCACCTCGCCATAGCTGGTCAGCGCCACCACCGGCCCCGCTCGCGGGCACCGCGACCTGCCGTCCCATTGCGCCCGCGCCGCATAGGCTCGCGATCCGCACAGAGGGCATACTGCCCGCCACCACCTTCACCCGCGCGGTGATGCGCAGATACAGCCCCGGCCGGAGCGGCGTTTCACCCTTGTAGCGCAGCCGTTGCACCGTTTCGGTCTTCTGCAGTTCCAGACAGCCGCCAAAATCCTGATCGGCAGGCACCAGCGCCGCATCGGGCGCGCTGGCATAGCTGGCGGTTCCCGGCGTGCCATCCTCCCGCGACCACTGGCCCAGACCCGCCGAAAACGGCGGCGGCATCAGCTGCAGACCATCGGTAATTGCCATATTCATCTGTCGGACCCTCGCACCGCTCTTCCGGGCGCCTCGCGCGCCAATGGGTCCGACCAGTATCAGCGCAGGGTTAACGCCGCCCCGCCCCGCCGTGCGCTGCCCGCGTCACGGCGCAACACCTGCCTTCAGGCCACGGGTTCCGGCTCGGTCACGATGCGCACACCATTGATAAGCCAGCCCTCGGCCGTTTCCAGCATCTGATATTCCAGCACATGGCTGCGCCCTTCGGCATCGGTCACCAGCACCCGCTGCAAGACCATGCCCGGCTGATCCTGCTGGCCCAGCATCCGCACCGCGCCCGGCTGCCAGACCATCGGATAGCCCTGCGCCACCATGCGCCCGAAATTTTCGGCAGATCCGAAGATGCTCTGGATCGAGGGCGAGGCAAAGGCAAAAGCCCCCGCCACATCCCCGGCGCGAAAGGCCTGCATCTGCCCCTCGATCACCGGGGCAATTCCTGGGGCAATTCCTGGGGCAATACCGGGTTCACGCTCCTGCGCCTGCAATGGCAAGGCGAGCAAGGCCAGGAACACAACTTTAACAGGCAAGCGCATGTCATCTTCCTTTCGCATGATGTTTACACGTAAGGTGTAGTTCGCCGGTCAAGCCCGGCAAGGCCACCATAGCGGAGCCACCATGACATACCGTTTCGAGCTGCAGGATGCCTCGTTGACCGAGGCCGTGCGCCGTATCGTGCGGCAGGAAATCACCCCGATCCTCGGCCATCTTCAGGAAGACCATCTCGCCCCCACCGTGGTGCATGACATCCGCAAACGGGTCAAGAAACTGCGCGCCCTGCTGCGGCTGGTGCGGCCCGGGATGCGCGATGTGCAGGCGGCCGAGAATGTCATCCTGCGCGATGCCGGTCAGGCACTTTCGGGCAGCCGGGATGCCGCCGTGCGGCTGGCCACCTTGGTCACATCTGGCCATTCAGCGTGATCGTGCCGCTGTCCGGCCGCACCAGCCCCAGCACGCATTTCCAGCGTCACCACGTTGCCGGTGCCCGACCCTTCCCGATGATGACCATCGAACTGCCCTTGGGGATCACCAGATCCACTCCGCGCAACACATGGTTGGCGGACTCTTGGTGACGCCCCGCAGTTCGATCATGAAGGCAGCTCAGCTCAGCAGATAGTTCACGGCAGATCAGAACCGAGGCAGAAACCACAACGCGACGCCGGAGGCCTTTACCTGCGCCTCGCCCCCGAATTCATGCCGTGATAGCAGCCCATCAGCGCCACCAGAAAGCCGAAGGCGGCGCCTGATCGACACAATACCACATCCCAGCTTTCAGAAAGTTGACCGTGTTCTTCAGATAGGCAGCAGAGTTGAAATCAAGCCGATGCACACCCCACCGCCCAACCGCCGCCCAGCAATACGTAACTT
>JAXHOJ010000003.1:0-39193 GCA_034519525.1 Gemmobacter sp.
GTGCTGCGGCTGGCAATATAGGCGGCCAGCAGGGTGACGGCGATCAGCATCCAGATCGACACGGGCAGGCCCAGAAAGCTGCCCGCGCCGATCAGGCGGAAACTGTCCGATCCATATTCGGGATTGCCATTCAGATTGGGGAAGGTGCGCCCGTCGGAGGACAGCATCGCCGCGCCCCGGCACACATAAAGCGTGCCCAAAGTGGCAATGAAGGGCGCCACGTTCAGCCGGGTGATGAGCAGCGCATTCACCGCGCCCACCGCCATGCCGACCAGCATGACAATCAGGCAGATTTCCAGCGTGTTGAACTGGATCGACCAGCCCAGACCCAGATCAATGCCATAAAGCACCAGCCAGCCCGCAACCATGCCGCAAAGCCCGACGATGGAGCCCACCGACAGGTCGATGCCGCCAGAGATGATAACGAAGGTCATGCCGATGGCGAGAAAGGCATTCAGCGCGACGTGTTTCGACATGATGACCATATTGGCCGCCGACAGGAAGTTGGGTGCCGCGATGGAGAAGAACACAAAGACCAGGATCAGCGCGATGAACGTGCGCGCTTTCAGGATCAGCAGCAGCAGGTTGGGGCTGCCCGCTTGGGCGGGCGGATGGGTGGCGGCGTGGCTCATGCGAGGGGCTCCAGTATCGCGGCCGGGGCATGGCCCACGGCGGATGCGGCAATGACGGCGGTTTCCGTGGCCGTGCCGCGGTCGAATTCTCCGGTGATGCGGCCATCCGACATCACGATGATGCGGTCGGACAGCGACATGACCTCTTCCAGATCCGAGGTAACGAAGATGATGCCCAGCCCCTCGGCGGCAAGCTGGCGCATGGTGCGGAAGACCTCGGCCTTGGCGCCGATGTCGATCCCGCGTGAAGGTTCATCCATCAGCAGGATTTTCGGCTTTGTCATCAGGGCCTTGCCGATGACCACCTTTTGCTGGTTGCCGCCCGACAGGCTGGAGACCGGGTTTTCCATCGAGGCGATCTTGACCGTCAGCCGTTTCACGAAATCGGCCACGCGCGATCTTTCGGCGGCCAGATCCATATGGAAGATGCGGGTGAAATCCCCGAGGCTCGACAGCGTCATGTTTTCGCGGATGGCCAGCATCTGCACCAGACCGTCATTCTTGCGGTCTTCGGGGATCAGGGCGATGCCACGGGCGATGCGGCCTGCCACATCCTTTTCGCGCAGGGGCGTGCCCTCCACGAAGAACTGCCCGCGCGCATGGTCGTGCCGACCCATCACACATTCCAGAAACTCGGTCCGGCCCGCGCCCATCAGCCCGTAAACCCCCAGAATCTCGCCCGCGCGCAGCGACAGCGACACATGATCCACTGCAAGCCCCCCGCCGATGCGCGGCAGGCAGATGTCTTCGGCGCGGAAGATTTCGGGGCCATAGGGGTGATGTTCGGTCTTGGCGAAATCCTTGCTGGCTTCACCGATCATGTTGCGGACGATCCAGGGCACATCCACCCCCTGCATCGACCGGGCGCCGGTGATGGCGCCATCGCGCAGCACGGTGATGTAATCGCCGATGCGGATCAGCTCTTCCAGGCGGTGCGAGATATAGACGATGCCGACGCCATCGCGCTTCAGATCCGCGATGACGCGGAACAGGATCTCCACCTCGGCGGCCGACAGGGCCGAGGTCGGTTCATCCAGAATCAGGATGCGGGCGTTCTGCGACAGGCTTTTGGCAATCTCGACGATCTGCTGCTGGCCCACGCGCAGGGTGCCCACCGGGGTATCGAGATCAATGTCATGTTCCAGCCGCTGCATCAGGGCGCGGGTCGCCGCGCGCTGGGCGCTGCGGTCGATATCCACACCAAAGCGGGTCTTTTCGCGTGTGATGAAGATATTTTCGGCCACCGTCATGTTGGGGAACAGGTTCAGTTCCTGAAACACGATGCCGATGCCATGGCGGGCGGCGTCATCGGTGCTGTTGAACTGCACCTCGCGCCCGTCCATCAGCACCGTGCCTTCGGTCAGCCGTTCCACGCCCGCAATCACCTTCATCATGGTGGATTTGCCCGCGCCGTTTTCGCCCACCAGAACGTTGACGGCGCCCATCCGCAGATCGAAATCCACCGATTTCAGCGCCCGGGTGCCGGGGTAGACCTTGGTGCCGCCGCGGATCTGCAGTCCGATCGGATGATCCATCACGGCACCTCGGCCAGTTGGGTGGGCACCAGAACCAGCGCTTCGGTGGCGCTGCGCAGGGTGGCGGCGCCTTCAAAGCGATAGGTTTTGCCCGTCAGATCGGCTTCGGGGAGGGTGATGGCCTTATGCGCCTCGTCATTCAGGGCGCGGGCGAGTTTGGCAAATTCGATCTGGTCGCGGAAATCGGTGAAGATCAGGAAATCCGCCGCATCCCGCAGCGAGGTGCCCTTGATGACCGGGCCCAGCTGCAGCCGTGCATCGGCCGTGCCATCGCCGTCTGTATCCAGATCCAGCCAGGCGGCGCGGGCCTTGGTATCGGCGCCCACCACGGTGCCGGTGCCCTTGACCAGGAAGTTCCAGGGGCTGCCCTCGCTTTGTGGGCGCAGGCCATGGGCAGCGCCTGCCGCCTCCAGCCCGCCTGCCAGCGCGCCGCGCAGGGTGGAAAGATCTATGGATTTTTCAGAGACATAGGGCACAAGCCTTGTGCTGAATATCTCTGCCGCCATCTTGCCCATCCGCTCGGTGTCATTGGCGGGGGTTGCGGTGGCTGTATCGGTGGCCTGACTGCCGGGTTCAGGGTTTTTCACGATCTTGCAGCCGGAAAGCGTGGCAAGGCCGAGGGCAAGCGCAAGCAGCGCGCGGGTCATGGGCGGCTCCGTTCGGAAGGGCAGGGGCCTGGCGCCTGGGCGGCCAGACCCCGCAAGGCTCAGTCTGCCAGCGCGAAGGTTTCCAGCTTGGCGGCATTGTCGCCGTTGATCAGCACGCAATCCATCAGCTGCTTTTCCTCCAGCCCGGTCGAGCCGGTTTTCAGGAACTGGTCGGCCTGTTCGACAGCCAGCTGTGCCTGGCGGAAGGCCGGTTGCAGCACGGTGGCCTTGATGCCGCCCTTCAGGATGCTGTCGCGCACATCGTTCGACCCGTCAAAGCCCACCACGATCACATCGGTACGGCCTGCGGCCTCCAATGCGGCCCAGGCGCCCATGGCCATGGTATCATTGCCCGAGATCACGCCCTTGATTTCGGGATTGGCCTGCAGGATGGTTTCCATCTTTTCATAGGCTTCGGTCTGCGACCAGTTGGCGGATTGCTGCGCCACCATTTCCATGTCGGGGTATTGGTCGATGATATCGTGATAGCCGGAAGAGCGGATGCCTGCATTGGTATCGGCCTCGCGGCCCAGCAGTTCGGCATATTTGCCGGTTTCGCCCATCAGCTTCACGAATTCTTCGGCGCCCAGCTGTGCGCCCTGATAGTTGTTCGACACGATCTGGCTGACCGCGACGCCGGATTCCTTGATTTCCCGATCAATCAGGAAGGACGGGATACCCGCATCCTTGGCGCGTTTCACCGCAGCCACGGTGGCATCGGCCCCGGCATTGTCGAGGATGATGGCCTTGGCGCCACTGGCAATGGCGGTATCAAACAGTTCGGATTGCTTGTTCGGATCGTCGTCATGCACCAGAACCAGCGTTTCATAGCCCAGTTCCTTGGCACGGGCTTCGGCGCCCACGGCTTCGGCCTTGAAGAAGGGGTTGTCGTGGCTGGGGGTCAGAATGGCGATCAGCCCCTCTGCCGAGGCGAAGCTGGGCATGGCGGCAGTCATGGCGATGCCGATGGCTGACATCATCAGCCGGCGCGAAAGTTTCATGGTATCCTCCCGATGGTCAGTCCGGCCCTTCTGCGGCCCGGTTCCTCACTGACGCCGAAAAGGTGAGGTCAAATCATCTTGATGTCAACAGGTATGATGAGTATATCAAGATGCAACTTTCAGGGGGCGAGATATGGCGGACATGATGCGCAGCGCGATCCGGGTGACCTATCGCATTGAAACCTCGGGATCCCCGGCTGCGATGGCGGCCAAGATCGCCTCTGATCAATCCACCGGAACCTTTACCGATCTGCCGGGAGAGACCGCAGCGGTGAAGGCGCGCTGTGCGGCGCGGGTGGTTTCCGTCACCGATCTGGAGCCGGTGCAGACCCCCGGATTTCCGCAGCCCGATGCGGCGCCGGGCACGGTTTATCACCGCGCCGATGCGGTGATCGACTACCCGCTGGAGGCTGTGGGCACCGATATTGCCGCGCTGATGACGATCACGGTGGGCGGTGTTTATGCCGCGCGGGGGCTTTCGGGCGTGCGGGTGATGGATATTGACCTGCCGCCGGAATGGGCCTGCCATCCGGGGCCGCAATTCGGCATCGCAGGCTCACGCCGGTTGATGGGGGTGGCGCAGGGGCCGATGATCGCCTCGATCATCAAGCCGTCGCTGGGGCTTTCGCCCGCAGAAACCGCCGAAGTGGTGAAAACGCTGTGTGACGCCGGAGTAGATTTCATCAAGGATGATGAAAAGCTGATGAGCCCGGGCTATTCGCCGCTGGCGGCGCGGGTGGCGGCCATCATGCCGGTGATCCGCGATCACGAACAGCGCAGCGGCAAGCGGGTGATGTATGCCTTCGGCATATCCTCGGCCGATCCCGATCAGATGATGCGCAACCATGATTGCGTCGTGGCGGCGGGGGGCACGGCGGCGGTGGTGAACATCAATTCCATCGGCTATGGCGGCATGAGCTTTCTGCGGCGACGGTCGGCGCTGTGCCTGCACGCCCATCGCAATGGCTGGGATATCCTGACCCGGCATCCCGCGCTGGGGATGGAGTTCCGGGCCTATCAGAAGATCTGGCGCCTGCTGGGGGTGGACCAGTTTCAGGTGAACGGCATTGCCGCGAAATACTGGGAGCCGGACGAGAGTTTCGTGAAATCCTTTGACGATTGCCTGACGCCGATCTTTTCGGATGCGGACCGGGCGCTGCCGGTGGTCTGTTCCGGCCAATGGGGCGGGCAGGCGCCGGAAACCTATGCCCGCACCGGGCAAAGGCTGGATCTGATGTATCTGGGCGGCGGCGGGATTCATGGCCATCCGGGCGGGGCGGCAGCGGGGGTGGCGGCGATCCGTCAGGCCTGGGCCGCGGCAGAGGCCGGGGTGGGGCTGGACGATTATGCCGCCGATCACCCGGAGCTGGCGGCCAGCCTGCAGAAGTTCCGCAAATAGGGTTTGGCCGGGGTGCGGCATTGGCATATATTGCCAATGACCCAGGAGGTGCCATGGCGACCCGCAATATTGTGCTGACCGATCAGCAGGAAGATCTTGTGCAGCGGCTTGTTGCGGCTGGCTGTTATCAGAACGCCAGCGAGGCCCTGCGGGCCGGGCTGCGCCTGCTGGAGGCGGAAGAGCAGGCCGCCCTTGACCTGCGGTCGCGGCTGGTTGCCGGGCTGGAGCAGGCCGCCGCCGGGGATCTGGCCCCGGGCAGTGGTGCAGATGCCATACGCCGGGCCTTTGCCCGCGCGCGTCAGGCGCAATGAACCGGCCATGGTTTCTGACCCGGCAGGCCGAAGAAAGCCTGATGGGCATTGCAGACTGGACGGTGAAAACCTTTGGCCCAAGGCAGGCACAGGCCTATGAGGCCGATCTGATCGACCGTTGCGAGGCCATCGCCCGGTGCGAGGTGGCGGGGCAGGATTGCAGCCTGCTCGTGCCCGGCAAGGCGCAAGCTCTGTGGTTCGCGCGGGCAGGGGGCCATTTCGTCATCTGGACCGAAATGCCTGACCGTGTGCTGATCGTGGAATTCCTGCATCAGCGCAGTGATCTGCCCCGGCGCCTGCAGGCTTTGCTGGCGATGCGTGGTCCATGAAGGGCCAACCGTGAAAAAGGGGGCCGCAGCCCCCCTTCCGTTCAGGTGATCCGCTGGATCGAGGCGGCGATTTCTTCGGGTTCGAACACCCGCTTCCAATCATCGCGCATCAGCACCGGCTTGCCGAATTCGATGGCCTTGTTGCAGGCATCGGAAAACACGCCCGGCACCTCGTCAAAGATCACCGCGCCCAGGATGTTCATGTGGCCCAGCAGGAAATCGCGGGCGGCCTCTTTCGGGACGCCGCGCGCCACGGCCTCGTCCATCGCTTCGCGCATCACCACCAGAAGCGAGGCGCAGACGGTTTCCGACAGGCCGGGTTCGAGGATCGCCATCTGGTCTACCGTCACGCGGTGGCTGCGCACGACGGGGGCATAGATCGCGCGGCCCACGGATTCACCCAGCGCGTAATGCGCTTCGGGGCCCTGCATCAGCGCGTTCACGATGCCCTGTTTCGCCGCCACGCCGCCAAAAAAGTCGCGCTTGCCCTCGGGCGTGGTTTCATCGTTGAAGATCGGCGGATGGCAGGGGTGGGTGACGAAATAGGTGATGTCGTCGCGCTGCGGCAGATGGCCTGCAAAGGGGGCTGCGGCATCCAGGCAGACGACCATGGTGCCCGGCGCCACCAGCGGCACCACACCGGCGGCCACTTTGCCGATCGCGGTATCGGGCACGGCCAGAACCACCACATCGGCGCCCTGCACGGCCTCTTCGGCGGGCAGGCAATCCACCCCGACTTCGGCTTTCAGGCGGGCGCGGCCTGCCTCGCTCACTTCGACATGGCGCACGGTGAAATCGGTATTCGCAAGGTTTTTCGACAGGCGCACCCCCATCTTCCCCCCGGCTCCGAACAGCGCAATCGTGGTCATTTCTTCCTCCTTGGCCTCTATCCAGTTCCATTACTGGTATGATGAGGTGATCTATTGAGGCTGACATTAGATTGCTTCTTGCCATCCCGCAAGGATGTTATACTCATTATACCAGTTTGATATCCGAGGCGCTTCATGACCCCTGCACCCGCCCTTCCGCCCGGCCTGCTTGTCAGCTGGTATGGCGATGATTTCACAGGTTCCGCTGCGGTGATGGAGGTGCTGAGCTTTGCTGGCCTGCCTTCGGTGCTGTTTCTGGATACACCCACGCCCGAACGGCTGGCGCGGTTTCCGGGGCTGCGCGGGATCGGCATCGCCTCGACCGCGCGGGCGCAGACGCCCGAGTGGATGACCGCCGAAATGCCTGCACCGCTGGCCTATCTGGCCGGGCTGGGGGCGCCGATCCTGCATTGGAAGATATGTTCCACGCTGGATTCGGCGCCGCATATCGGATCGGTGGGGCGGGGGGCAGAGCTGGCGCTGGCGGCGGCAGGCGCGCGGGCGGCCAGCGTGGTGATCGCGGCGCCGCAGATGCGGCGCTATCAGGCCTTCGGGCATCTGTTTGCGGGCACGCCTGCGGGGGTGTTCCGGCTGGATCGTCATCCCGTGATGGCCCGCCATCCGATCACCCCGATGGACGAGGCCGATGTGGGCCGCCATCTGGCGCGGCAGACTGATCTGGCCATGGGGCTTGTGGATCTGGAGGCGCTGGCCACCCCCGCCCGCGCCGATGCGCGGCTGGCCGAGGTGCTGGCGGCAGGGGCGCAGCTGGTGCTGTGCGATGTGATGGGGCCGGACAGCGAGGCGGCACTGGGCCGCCTGCTGTGGCAGCACCGTGCGGCACTGCCGGTGGCGGTGGGGTCGCAGGGGGTGGAATATGCGCTGATCCGGCATTGGCAGGCCGAGGGGATGTTGCCCCCCGGCAGCCCGCCGGGATCGGCGGGGGCGGTGGATCGTATCGTGGTGGTGTCAGGCTCTGTCTCGCCGATCACCGCGGGGCAGATCGGCTGGTCGCTGGACAATGGCTTTGCCGGTATCCGGCTGGATGCCCGGGCGGTCTGCGGCACGGCGGCGGATCTGGCCGCGGCCGAGGCGGCGGCAGTGGCTGCCGGGCTGGCCGCGCTGGACCGGGGCGCAAGCCCGCTGATCCATACCGCTGCCGGGCCGGATGATCCGGCGGTGGCCGAGCTGCGCCGCGCCGTGGCCACCACCGGGCACGGCATGGATGCGGTGAACCACCGGATCGGATCGGCCCTGGGCCGGGTGCTGGATGCGATCCTGACACGCAGCGGGGTGCGGCGGGCGGTGATTTCGGGCGGCGATACCTCGGGCCATGGCACGGCGCAACTGGGCCTGTTTGCCCTGTCGGCCATCGCCCCCACCATTCCGGGTGCTGCGCTGTTCCGGGGCCATGGCGACGGGCGGCATGACGGGCTGGAACTGGCGCTGAAAGGCGGCCAGATGGGCAGCGAGGATTACTTCGGCTGGGTGCGCGCCGGGGGTGGCCCGCGCTGATCCTGCCACAGGCCAACAGGCGGTCTGACCGGGCGCCGCAACCTGCCATTGCGCGATGATCCGTGCCCTGCCGCCCAACCCGGCGGCGGGGCCTTGCGCCTGAGGCGACAGGGGCAGATACAGGCAGGCCCGGCACGATCCCGGCGGCGGCGGTGGGGCTATGGGCCGTGCCTGCCATCTACAGGTTGCGTGGCGCGGGCCGCAGGCCGGGCGCGAAACTTATGCACAGAAGAATTTCCTTTACACACTTTCGCTTTGGCCCCACCATATCTAGTAAGGGGCACAAGGGCTTCTGTTGCAACTTGCCCAAACCCCAGCTTCTGGTGTGTATCCACATATCGGGGCGTCAAGAAAAGGCCGGGCAATGTCGCTTGCGGAAGACCTGTATTTCGGTGACGAACTTCACCCCATAGATCTGGCCGAGGTTCTGGCCGCAGATCACCAGTGGGAGTTTGACCGGCTGGCCGACAACCAGATCGCCCTTGCGGTCGAGGGGTTGTGGCGCAGCTATGCCATCACCCTGTCCTGGGCGCCCGGCGATGAAACGCTGCGCCTGATCTGCACCTTTGAAATGGACCCGCCCGCCACCCGCCTGCCGGAACTTTATGATCTGGTGAACCGGGCCAATGATCAGGTCTGGACCGGCGCCTTCACCTTCTGGACGGAACAGAAGCTGATGGTCTGGCGCTATGGCCTGTCTTTGGCGGGGGGGCAGGTGGCCTGTGTGGAACAGCTGCATCACATGATCGGAGATGCGGTTTCGGGCTGCGAGCGGTTCTATCCGGCGTTCCAGCTGGTCAGCTGGACCGACAAATCCCCCGCCGAAGCCATGCAGGTCGCCATTGCAGAGGCCTACGGACGCGCCTAACCTTCGCCCCGAAGAACAGGGGATTGCTATGAACTTGGACAAGGTGACGGCGCAGGGGCTGGTGCTTCTGGGATGCGGCAAAATGGGGTCTGCCATGCTGGAAGGCTGGCTGAAACAGGGTGTGCCTCCGGCCTCTGTCTGGGTGATCGAGCCCTATCCTTCGGACTGGCTTAAGGCGCAGGGTGTGCATCTGAACACCGATCTGCCCGCCGCCCCTGCCATCGTGCTGCTGGCGGTCAAGCCGCAGATGATGGGCGCGGCACTGCCGCAGGTCACGGCCCTGGGCAATGGCGCGACGCTGTTCCTGTCGATTGCGGCAGGCACCACCATCACCAGTTTCGAAGAGGCCTTCGGCGCGCAGACGCCCATCGTGCGCGCCATGCCCAATACGCCCGCCGCCGTGGGGCGCGGCATCACCGCGATCACCGGCAATGCCCATGCCAGCGCCGAACAGCTGGATCTGGCGGCGGCGCTGCTGTCCGCCGTGGGCGAGGTGGTGCGGCTGGAGGGCGAGCATCAGATGGATGCGGTCACGGCGGTTTCCGGTTCTGGCCCCGCCTATGTGTTTCACCTGATCGAGGCGCTGGCCGCCGCCGGTGCCGCCGAGGGCCTGCCGCCCGAACTGGCGATGCAGCTGGCGCGGGCCACTGTCTGCGGCGCGGGCGAACTGGCGCATCAGGCCACCGAAAGCGCCAGCCAGCTGCGCATCAATGTCACCTCGCCCGGGGGCACCACGGCGGCGGCGCTGGCGGTGCTGATGGATGAGGCGGCGGGCTTTCCGCCGCTGTTGCGCCGTGCGGTGCAGGCGGCGGCAGATCGCGGGCGGGAGCTGGGCAAGTGACGATCACCTATGATGATTTCGCCAAGGTCGATATCCGCGTGGGCCGCATCATCCGCGCCGAACCCTTCCCCGAGGCCCGCAAGCCGGCCTACAGGCTCTGGCTCGATTTCGGGCCCGAGATCGGCGAGAAACGGTCTTCGGCGCAGATCACCCGGCATTACACGCTGGAAGAGCTGCCGGGGCGGCAGGTGCTGGCCGTGGTGAACTTTCCGCCCCGCCAGATCGGCCCGGTGAAATCCGAAGTGCTGGTGCTGGGCCTGCCTGACGCGGATGGCGAGGTGGTGCTCATCGGCCCGGGGCAGGATGTGCCTTTGGGCGGGCGGCTGTTCTGATGCTGCGGCTGCTGGTCACCCGCCCGCTGCCCGATGCGGTGATGCAGGCCGCCTGCGCGCGGTTCGAGGTGACGGCGCGGGCCAGCACCCTGCCGCTGGGGGCCGCCGAACGGCGCGCGGCGCTGTGGGATTTCGATCTGGTGCTGCCCACGCTGTGCGATCTGTTCAGCGCGGATGTGTTCGCTGATGTGCCGCAGCCCCGCGCCCGGCTGCTGGCCAATTTCGGCGTGGGGTACAACCATATCGACGTGGCTGCCGCCCGGGCCGCCGGTATTGCCGTGACCAATACCCCCGGCGCCGTGACAGATGCGACGGCCGATATCGCCCTGACGCTGATCCTGATGACGGCCCGCCGGGCGGGCGAGGGCGAAAGGCTGCTGCGCGCGGGGCAGTGGCAGGGCTGGCATCCGACGCAGATGCTGGGCCTGCATGTCAGCGGCAAAAAGCTGGGCATCATCGGCATGGGCCGCATCGGCCAGGCCATCGCCCGGCGCTGCCACTATGGCTTCGGCATGGAGGTGGTGTTTCACAACCGCTCTGCCACCGATCCCGGCTTGCCCGCCCGGCAGGTGCCGCTGGCCGAGGTGATGGCCGCTGATGTGGTGGTGGTGGCCGTGCCCGGCGGGCCTGCGACGCATCACCTGATCGGCGCGGCGGAACTGGCGCAGATGCAGCCCCATGCGATCATCGTGAACATCGCGCGGGGCGGCATCGTCGATGAAGCCGCGCTGATCGCCGCCTTGCAGGCGGGGCGCATCGCCGGTGCAGGGCTCGATGTCTATGAGCATGAGCCCGAGGTGCCCGGCGCCCTGCGCGCGCTGGAAAACGTGACGCTGCTGCCGCATCTGGGCACCGCCGCGCTGGAGGTGCGGGCGGCCATGGGGATGATGGCCGTCGAAAACCTGATCGCCTGCGCCGAAGGCCGCCCGCTGCCCAATCCCGTAACCTGACCGGAGGTGCCATGATCCTGTCGCGCGGGCGCCGCTATATCTTTGTCCATATCCCGAAGACCGGCGGCACGGCGCTGACCCTCGCGCTGGAGGCGCGGGCGATGAAGGATGATATCCTGATCGGCGATACGCCCAAGGCCCGCGCCCGGATGCGGCGCTGGAAAGGGGTGAAAAGCCAGGGCCGGTTGTGGAAACATTCCACGCTGGCCGATATCGCCGGGCTGGCCACCGATGACGAGATCGCCGGGTTCTTCACCTTCACCCTGGTGCGCAACCCCTGGGATCGCGCGGTCAGCTATTACCACTGGCTGCGCCAGCAGGGCTTTGCCCATCCGGCCGTGGGGCTGGCCAAGGCACTGAGCTTCAGCGATTTCCTGCATCACCCGCAGACCCGCACCGCCATGCGGCTCTGGCCCGCCCGGGCCTGGATGACCGACCGCTTCGGGGTGGAGCGTGCCTCGGCCTGGGTGCGGCTGGAACATCTGGCCGAAGATCTGGCCCCGGTCGAGGCGCAGCTGGGCCTGCGGCTGGGCCATGTGGCCCGCGCCAATGAAAGCGATCGTGACCGCGACTGGCGGCGCTATTTCTCGGATGCCGATGCGGCGCTGGTGGCCGATCACTGCAGCGAAGACATTGCCCGCTTCGGCTACAGCTTCTGAGGGCGGCCAAGGCAGGGGGCGCTCGCGCCCCCTCTGGCCTGCGGCCATTCACCCCCTGAGGATATTTCGACAACGGGAAGCTGCAGAGGAATCTGCGATGAGGTCAGGCCCCTGCGGGGAGATCAGATCAAGCCCGCAGAGGCCCTTCCCGTTGGCGGTCATCGGCGTCCCCGCCTGTACCGCATGACCACAATACCGCGCGACGGATTGAGAAAGGTTTAACGCAGCCCCTCTGTATCTTCCCGTTGTCGAAATATCCTCGGGGGGTGCGGGGGGCAGACAGCCCCCCGCTGGCGAAGGTCATGCCGCCTGCGATACGGCGGGCTGGTAGAAGGTTTCCCCCTTGGCCGCCATGTCGCGCAGCAGGGCGGGGGCGGCGAAGCGGGGGCCTTGGGTGGCGGCGAGACTGTCGCAGATCTCCACCGCGCGGGCGGCGCCCAGAATATCCAGCCAGCCGAAGGGGCCGCCGGACCAGGGCGCGAAGCCCCAGCCGAGGATGGCGCCGACATCGCCTTCGCGGATGTCGGTCAGCACGCCGTCTTCCAGCGCCCGCACGGCTTCCAGCACCTGGGCCATCAGCAGGCGGTGCTGCACCTCTGCCAGATCGGGCTGGGCATCCGCCACCGGCCATTCGGCGGCCAGCCCCTCCCACAGGCCCAGCCTTTCGCCTTTGTCGGAATAGGCATAGAAGCCCGCATTGGCCTTGCGCCCCAGCCGCCCCTGATCGGCCATGCGGAAGATCACCGCATCCACCGCGCCATCGGGATAGGCATCCCCCATCGCGGCCCGGGTGGCCCGGGCGATCTTGACCCCCAGATCAATCGAGGTTTCATCCACCAGCTGCAGTGGCCCGAGCGGCATCCCCACCAGTTTCGCGGCATTTTCGA
This sequence comes from Gemmobacter sp., assembly GCA_034519525.1. Taxonomy (GTDB): domain Bacteria; phylum Pseudomonadota; class Alphaproteobacteria; order Rhodobacterales; family Rhodobacteraceae; genus Gemmobacter. Next base: position 12,776 of record JAXHOJ010000003.1, read on the forward strand.
TCAGCGCCGGTTCCACGCCTTCGGCCACCATGCGGATGCCTTCGTTGATGTAAGGAATGATGCAGCGGTTGGCGTAGAAGAAGCGCGCATCGTTCACCACGATCGGGGTCTTGCGGATCTGGCGCACGAAATCCAGCGCCTTGGCCACGGCACGATCGCCGGTCTGTTTGCCCCGGATGATCTCCACCAGCATCATCTTGTCGACGGGCGAGAAGAAATGGATGCCGATGAACTGATCCGGGCGGGCAGAGGCCTTGGACAGTGCGGTGATCGGCAGGGTGGAGGTATTGGTGGCAAAGATGCAGTCGGGGCCCACGGCGGCCTCGACCTTGGCCGTCACCTCGGCCTTGACCTTGGGATCTTCGAACACCGCCTCCACGATCAGGTCGCAACCGGCAAGGGCGGCGTAATCGGCGGTGGCGGTGATGCGGGCCAGCACTTCGGCCTTCTTCTCGGCCGTGACCTTGCCGCGTTTCATGCCCTTGTCGAGCAGGCTTTCGGAATGGGCCCGGCCCCGTTCTGCCGCCTCGGGCGTGGCGTCGATCAGCACCACCGCGATGCCTGCATTGGCCGCGACATAGGCGATGCCCGCGCCCATCATGCCCGCGCCGATCACGCCCAGCTTCGCCACCTTCTGATCGGCGACCTGTGGGCCGGTTGGCGCCCTTTTCCAGCGCTTCCTTGTTGATGAACAGCGACCGGATCATCGCGGTGGACGAGGGGTTCATCAGCACCGAGGTGAACTGCCGCGCCTCGATCTTCAGCGCGGTGTCAAAGGGCACCAGCGCGCCTTCGTAGACGGCAGAGAGCAGCGCCTTTGCGGCGGGGTAAACGCCCTGCGTCTTGCCATTCACCATGGCGGAGGCGCCCACGAAGGTCATGAAACCCGCCGGGTGATAGGGGGTGCCGCCGGGCATCTTGTAGCCTTTGGCATCCCAAGGCTTTACCAGATCGGCGTCTTTTGCCGCCAGCACCCATTCCTTCGCGCGGATCAGCAGGTCTTCGGGGGCCACCACCTCGTCGATGATGCCGGCTGCCCTGGCCTTTTTCGGATCGCTCAGCTTGCCTTCCAGCAGGAAGGGCGCGGCGGCCATGGCGCCCAGCTTGCGCACCAGCCGGGTGGTGCCGCCCGCACCGGGGAAGATGCCGACCATGATTTCCGGCAGGCCGATCTTGGCCTTCGGATTGTCGGCAGCGATGATGCGGTGGCAGGACAGCGGCAGTTCCAGCCCGATGCCCAGTGCGGTGCCGGGCAGGGCGGCGACGATGGGCTTGGCACCTTTCAGCGTCTTCGGGTCCATCCCGGCGCGTTCGATCTTGCGCAGCACGGCGTGCATCTGCATCACGCCGTCAAAGATCGCCTGCGCGCCCCCGGCCCGCATCCGGGCGATCACGTTCAGATCCATGCCGCCTGCAAAATCCTTCTTGCCGCTGGTCAGGATGATGCCTTTCACCGCCGGATCGGCCAGGGCTGCGTCAATCAGCCCGTCCAGTTCGGCGAATCCGGCCATCGACATGACGTTCATGCTTTTGGCGGCGACATCCCAGGTGATGGTGGCGACGCCATCGGCATCGGTGGTGATGTGGAAATCGGTCATGCGCTTCCTCCTAGCGGATTTCAGGGGGCGGGTGTCGGCGGGGGCTGCGCGCCCCCGCACCCCGCGGGATATTTGGGCCAAGATAAAAGCAGGCCCGGGTTTTCGGTGCCCCTCAGGGCTGCGGCCAAGCGGTGCCGTCGCGCCGCATATAGCGGCGGGCGGTGCCGTCCTTGTGGGTGACAAGATCATGGTCGGTGTAATGGATCACATCGGTCTGCAGGCGGGTGCCGATCACCAGATAGCGGGCGGGTGTGTCGGCGCGGTTGTCGAGCCGGTGGCCGACCGGATGACCCGCAGGCCAGCAGGCGGCATCGCCGGGGCGCAGGATGGTTTCGGTGTCTTCCACCAGCACCACCTCGCCCACCAGCATGTAGATCATCTCGTCTTCGGCTTCGTGCCAGTGACGGCGGCCCGAGGTCGAGCCCGGCGGCAGTTCCTCGATGAAGGCGCCGAACTGCGTCAGCCCGCCGGGATCGGAGAGCAACTGATAGCTGTAGGGGCCAAGGCTGCCGCCGAGGATCGGATGGGCGGTATCGGTTTCGGTGACGAAGGGGGGCGGCACGAGTTTCGGCATCAGCGCGGCCCCGCCCAGTCGGTGCCATCCTTGTAGGTGAAGCGGGCGGCGCCGTTTTCCATTTCCACCACCAGATCGACATCGGAATAGGTGGCAATCTCGCGCGGGGCCTTGCTGCCCACCACCAGAAAGGTGGCCGGTTCGGCGCTGCGGTTGATGAAATGGTGGCCATCGGCCAGGCCCGCCGGAAAGGCCGCGCAATCGCCCGGGCCCATTTCGGTGTCGCCCGCATCCTGCACCAGCGTGCATGTGCCGGTCAGCACCATCACGAATTCATCCTCGTGCAGGTGCCAGTGCCGCAGGCTCGACAGCGCGCCGGGTTCCAGCCGCACCAGATTGACCCCGAACTGCGTCAGCCCGCCCGCCTGCCCCAGCCGCAGCGAGGAACGCCCGGCCATCATCGCGGCATAGGGTTCGGGATAGATCGAGCCGGTCTTTACCGGAACGGTGTTCAGATCAACCTTGGGCATCGGATCCTCCACGCTGCGGCGCGAAGGGTCAGATGATCTCCCTTCGCGGAACCGGAATCCCTGCCACACCCGGCAGGGAGAATTTCAGAACCTCGGCCGCTTCGACGCGCAGCCGTTTGCGGCTTTCGCGGCAGTGATAGATCATGTCGGCATGATCCAGCAGCGCCCCCGCCGCATCCTTGTGCAACCAGCGCACCCAGACGCGGAACAGGCCGCGCCGGGGAATTTCGATCGACAGGATCTCGGCCTCGGAAGTGATGATCCCGGCGCTGTGGCGATGCTGCTGCACCTCTTGCAGAAAGCCGATCATGTCTGACGGGCGCACGAAGCGCAGCTCGCGCTCGCCCAGCCAGACTGTCATCGGGAAATCGCAGAACGACACGGCCTCGACCAGATCGCCCGCGCAAAGCGCGTCGATCTTGGCCTGCATCATGTCTTTCACGCGCGTAAACACCGACCCACCCGGCCTGAGATCTTCCAAGGGCAGCCTTCCCCGTGGGGGGCATGGCATTGCTACCACAGGGAGAATAGCAGCCGGACATGGTTTTGTCACACCCTCTCGATGATGGTGGCAGCCCCCATGCCGCTGGCGATGCAGAGCGTGGCGAGGCCGGTGGATTTTCCGGTGCGTTCCAGCTCGTCCAGCAGGGTGCCGATGATGATGGCGCCGGTGGCACCCAGCGGATGGCCCATGGCGATCGACCCGCCATTGGGGTTGACCTTGGCCGGATCCACATCGAAGGCCTGCATGAAGCGCAGCACGACGCTTGCAAAAGCCTCGTTCACCTCGAACAGGTCGATATCCGAAATCGCCATGCCGCTGTCGCGCAGGATTTTCTCGGTCACCGGCACCGGCCCGGTCAGCATGATTGTGGGATCGGTGCCGATCTTGGCGGTGGCGCGGATCCGGGCGCGGGGTTTCAGCCCATGGGCGCGGCCGAAATCGGCATTGCCGATCAGCACGGCTGCCGCACCATCCACGATGCCCGAGCTGTTGCCCGCATGGTGGATATGGTCGATCCGCTCCAGATGCGGGTATTTCATCAGGGCGATCTTGTCGAAACCGGGCATCACCTCGCCCATGTCCTTGAAGCTGGCCTTCAGCGCACCCAAAGCCTCCACCGTGGTGCCGGGGCGCATGTATTCATCGTGATCCAGAATGGTCAGCCCGTTGCGATCCTTCACCGGCACGACAGAGCCCGCAAACCGGCCCGCCGCCCAGGCCGCCGCCGCGCGGCGCTGGCTTTCCACGGCAAAGGCATCGGCCTGGGCGCGGGTAAACCCGTATTCGGTGGCGATGATATCGGCGGCAATGCCCTGCGGCACGAAATGGGTTTTCATCGCCAGCGCCGGATCGACGGCAATGGCCGCGCCATCGCTGCCCATGGCGACCCGGCTCATCATCTCCACGCCACCTGCGATATAGGCGGCACCGGCGCCGCCCTTCACCTGATTGGCCGCGATATTCACCGCCTCCATCCCGCTGGCACAGAAACGGTTGATCGCCAGCCCGGGGATCGACTGATCCAGATCCGAGGCCAGCACGGCAGACCGCGCCAGACAGCCGCCCTGTTCGCCCACCTGGGTGACATTGCCCCAGATCACATCCTCGACCGCGTGCCCCACCAGCCCGTTGCGGGCGGCCAGCGCGTTCAGAATCCCCGCCGACAGCCCGACCGACGTAACCTCGTGCAGCGCGCCGTCCGGGCGGCCCTTGCCCCGCGGGCTGCGGATCGCGTCATAGATGAAAGCCTCGGTCATCATATCCTCCCGTCGATGTGGGGTCAGCCTAGCAGCCCCGCCGTGCCAATGTGCAAATGCCGTCACGTCGCGAAAAGGGTGACGTGGGTATCACGTCACGTCACTTTCTGCTGCCCGTTCAGGCCCGGTCTGACGGGTTGCCGGGCATCAGGTCATAGGGGTGTTTCCAGCCGGGCAGGGCGGCGATCCGGTCCAGCCAGCGGTCGACATGCGGCCAGTCGGCCCGGGAAAAGCCAAAGGGCTCGGGGTAATACAGGTAGGAACAGCAGGACAGATCGGCCACCGTCACGCCCTCGCCCCCCGCCAGCCAGTCACGCCCGGTCAGCTGCGCCTCCAGCACGGCATAGGCGGCCTTCACACGCCCCTGCGTGAAGGCAATCACTTCGGCGGGGCGCTTGTCTGCGGGCAGGAAATTCATCAGGAAGCGCAGCATCCCCGCCTGGGACGACAGCTTGTGATTGTCCCACAGCACCCAGCGCCAGATTTCCTTCTGCTCGGCCGTCGAGGCCCCGCCCAGCTGCCCGGTCTTTTCCGCGATGTGATAGAGAATATTGCCCGATTGCGTCAGAACCTCGTCGCCATCCACCAGAACCGGACATTCGCCCATCGGATTCAGGGCGCGGAACGCGGGGCCGCGGGTTTCGCCGTTGAAGAAATCCACAAAGCGCGGTTCCCAGTCGCACCCCGTCAGCGCAAGCGCCAGGGCCACCTTGTAAGAATGGCCACTTTCACCAAAGCAATACAGCTGCATCGTCATCCGTTCCTCCGATCTCTGCCCTGCGGCACCCGCCGGGGGCTTCACGCCCCCGGACCCCCGTGGGGTATTTCTGCCAAGAGGAAGAACGATTTGTTAACCGGAATCAATGCAGACTTGCCCTGTGGTACAGGCTGGGGAGCCGATGGCCACCCAAGGGGAAGCCTCACCCCGATAACCGCATAGCCAAGGCGCGAAGCGGGGTGGGGTGGACCATCGGAAAGAGGCTGCTTCCTCTTGGCCCAAATACCCTCCCGCCGAAGGCGTCCACCGCAGGTGCCGCGCAGGTGCCGGGGGGATCAGAGCAGGGGGGATCAGCGTTTGCGATCCGCGAGTTCAGAATTGAACAGCCGCATCCGGTGGGTCAGATTGTCCATGTTGATCACGCTGGTCCAGTTTTCGAACAGGAAGGACAGCGCCTCGCCCTCGTCCAGACCGGCCTCCTGGGCGAACTGACGCAGACGGCGATAGCCGTCTTCCGTCATGGCAACGGGAAAGCGGCGGGTCAGGCGAAATCGTTTGGGCATGGGCAGTTCCGGTTGGGCCAGGGGCAAAATTCTTCCTGCAAGAATTTTGCCCGGCAATGTGGCCGAATTCAGAACGCCGCCCGCAAAAGGCGGCGTCCCGAACGGGTCTTTCAGAATGCCTCGGCGCTCAGCGCCATCACCGGATCGGCGCCGCTTTCGATGCGGGCCAGATGCATGGCACAGGCGGGCAGCTGGCGCGCCATGTAATAGCGCCCGGTCGCGATCTTGGTTTCATAGAAGGCCTTGTCTTCCGCCCCGCCATCCAGCGCCGTGAAGGCGGCTTTCGCCATGCGCGTCCACATCAGGCCAAGGCAGACATGGCCCATCAGATGCATGAAATCATAAGACCCGGACAGGGCCGCATTGGGGGATTTCATGCCGTTCTGCATGAAGAACATCCCCGCCGCCTGCATCTGCTTCGAGGCCGTCTTCAGCGCCTCGGCAAAGGGGGCCATCCGTGCATCGCCGTCATGGGCCTTGCATTCGGCCTTCACCATCTCGAAAAATGCCATCACATGTTTGCCGCCATCGGTGGCCAGCTTGCGCCCCACCAGATCCAGCGCCTGCACGCCATTGGCGCCTTCATAGATCTGGGCGATCCGGGCATCGCGCACGAACTGGCTCATGCCCCATTCCTCGATATAGCCATGCCCGCCGTAGATCTGCTGGGCCTGCACCGCCATTTCAAAGCCCTTGTCGGTCTGAAAGCCCTTGATGACCGGGGTCAGCAGGCCCACCAGCCCGTCGGCTGCCGCATCGCCGGAGCGGTGATAGCGGTCAATCAGGCTGGCGCCCCAGAAGGTCAGGGCGCGGGCGCCTTCGACAAAGCTTTTCTGATCCATCAGGTTGCGGCGGATATCGGGATGCACGATCAGCGGATCGGCCGGGCCGGCCGGGTTCTTTGCCCCGGTCACGTCGCGGCCCTGCAGGCGGTCCTTGGCATAGGCCAGCGCGTTCTGATAGGCGGCCTCGGCCACCGCATAGCCCTGCAGGCCCACGCCCAGCCGCGCCTCGTTCATCATGGTGAACATGGCGCGCATCCCCTTGTGCAGATCGCCCAGCAGCCAGCCGGTCGCGCCATCATAGTTCATCACGCAGGTGGCATTGCCGTGGATGCCCATCTTTTCTTCGATCTTGCCCACGCTCACGGCATTGCGGGCGCCCAGGCTGCCATCCTCATTCACCAGGATCTTCGGCACGATGAACAGGCTGATGCCCTTGGTGCCCTCGCCGCCGCCGGGGGCCTTGGCCAGCACCAGATGGATGATATTCTCGGCCAGATCATGATCCCCGGCGGAAATGAAGATCTTCTGCCCGGTAATGTGATAGCTGCCATCCGCCTGCGGTTCGGCCTTGGTGCGCAGCAGGCCCAGATCGGTGCCGCAATGCGGTTCGGTCAGGTTCATGGTGCCGGTCCAGTCGCAGGTCACCATCTTGGGCAGATACATCGCCTTCTGCGCCTCGGTGCCATGGGCATGGATCGCGGAATAGGCGCCATGGGTCAGGCCCTGATACATGTTGAAGGCCATGTTGGCCGAAACGAAGATCTCGCCCACGGCCGTGTTCATCACATAGGGCAGGCCCTGGCCGCCATAGGCCGGATCGCAGTCCAGCGCCGTCCAGCCGCCCTCCTTCATCGCCGCGAAAGCGGCCTTGAAGCCCTCGGGCGTGCGGACCACGCCGTTTTCCAGCACACAGCCTTCGCGGTCGCCCACGGCATTCAGCGGCTCCAGCACCTCTGTCGCCACCTTGCCCGCCTCTTCCAGCACGGCGGCGGTGAAGGCGCGGTCCAGCTCGTCATACCCGGGCACATCGGCGGCGCTGACCTGCAGCACCTCGTGCAGCAGGAACTGCATGTCCTTGATCGGGGCGGCATAGGTGGTCATCAGTCTCTCCCTCTGATGTCTGCGTGCGGGCGCTGCGCCCGCGGTTGGGTTCAGGCCGCCCCGCTGCGGCGGAAGCTGGCCAGCATGTCTTCGCCCCAGGCCATCTGGGCGCGCAGTTCGGCGATTGCCTCGTTCAACTCGTCGCGCTGCTGTTCCATGACGGCCAGACGCTCCTGCGCCAGCTGATAGGTGCGCTTCAGCTGCGCCTCCTGCTGACCGGGCTCGCGGTCATACATGTCCAGCAGCTGGCGGATATCCTCCAGCGAGAAGCCGAACCGCTTGCCGCGCAGGATCAGTTTCAGCCGCGCGCGGTCGCGCCGGGTGAAGTTGCGCTTGGTGCCCTGGCGGATCGGAAACAGCAGTTCCTTCTGTTCATAAAAGCGAAGGGTGCGCGGCGTCACATCGAAGGCTTCGCACATTTCGCGGATCGTCATCAGCTCCGGTTTGTCGGTCTTGGGGTTCAGGATCATGGGTTCGCTCGCAGAAAAACGGGTGTCTGCAAGCGAAATGAGTGGTTGCCTCATCTGATACCAGAGCGGGTGACGTTAACGTAAACGTAACGTCGCGTCAGATCGGATTTAACGTAATGTCACGAAAAGTGACGCCGGGTTAACGCAATTTTCTGACGCGGGGTAAGGGCGAAAACCGGGCGGTTTCCGGCAGGCCAGACGGCCGGGGCGGGGCCGACTCAGCCCTCCAGCCCCTTCTGTGCCGTTTCGCGCAGGGCGCGCAGGTCGTTGATCGCCACATCCAGTTCGGCGCGCTGCTGGGCCAGCGCCTCCAGCTGCCGGTCGGCCATGGCAATCCAGGCTTCCAGCTGTGGCTTGGTGCCCTTCTGCTGATAGATCAGCAGCCATTGCCGGATTTCCTCCAGCGAAAAGCCGAAGCGGCGGCCGCGCAGCACCAGCGTCATGCGGGCAATTTCGCGCGGGCCGTAATAGCGGGCGCGGCCTTCCTTTTCCGGGGCAAGCAGTTCGATATATTCGTAATACCGCAGGGTCCGTGGCGTCACGTCGAAACGGGCACACATTTCCTTGAACGTCAGGCGTGGTTCGCTCATCGGCTTGTCCTCCTTGCGGCTAACCTAAGGGCAAAGCGGCGCGGGGTGCAATCGCCCGTCATTGCGGCACAGGGCTGCCCGGGCGTGACGCAGCGCCGTTTCGGATGCGTCGGGGCTTGCAGGCGGGGCTGCGGCAGTGTCTCATGCCGCAAGGCAGAAGGAGGCACCATGACCGACAGGCTTACCCAGGCGCGCCAGTTCATCGAGGCGATCCCGCACAGCCGGGCGCTGGGCATGACGTTCGAAAGCCTGGGCGACGGGGTTGCCGTGCTGTCGATGCCCTATGATCCGCGCTTTGTGGGCGATCCGGCCACCGGGGTCATTCATGGCGGCGCCGTATCGGCGCTGATGGATACGGCCAGCGGTGCGGCAGTCATCAGCCATCCGGCCATGCCCGGGGTCACGGCCACGCTGGACCTGCGGATTGATTACATGCGCCCGGCCACACCGGGCCAACGCATCCGCGCGCGGGCCGAATGTTACCACATGACCCGCTCTGTCGCCTTTGTCCGCGTCACCGCCACGGATGAGGATGAAAGCCGCCCCGTGGCCTCGGCCAGCGGCGCCTTCACCGTTGATCGCCCCGCCGAAGGAGCGAAATCTTGACATTGCGCCCCAAGCCGGAACCCGTTCAGGTGGTGAAACAGCGGCGCGACAATGCGCTGCGCCGCCTTGTGCAGGGCGTGCCCTATATCGGCTTTCTGGGCATCCAGTTCGACCGCCGCGGCGATGAGCTGACGGCGATGCTGCCCTTTCGCGAAGATCTGATCGGCAATCCGCTGCTGCCCGCGCTGCATGGCGGGGCGACGGCGGCGTTTCTGGAAGTGGCGGCGATCATCGAGCTCAGCTGGTCCACCCTGTGGGAAGACATGGAAAGCGGCACGCTGGACCCGGGCAGCGTGGATGCGGCCCATATGCCGCCCCTGCCCAAGACGATCGACTTCACGGTGGATTACCTGCGCTCCGGCCTGCCGCGCGATGCCTATGCCCGGGCGCGGGTGAACAGATCGGGGCGGCGCTATGCAAGCGTGCATGTCGAGGCCTGGCAGGACAACCGCTCGCGCCTTTTTGCGCAGGCGACCGGGCATTTCCTGATGCCGCCGCGCCATGGCTGAAGCGCGGCCGGTCACCCATGGCCGCGTTCTGAAAATCGCGGTGCCCATCGTGCTGTCCAATGTCACCGTGCCCTTGCTGGGGGCGGTGGATACCGGCGTGGTGGGGCAGATGGGGCTGGCCGTGCCCATTGGTGCGGTGGGGCTGGGCGCCATCATCCTGACCTCGTTCTACTGGATCTTCAGCTTTCTGCGCATGGGCACGAGCGGCCTTGCCGCCCAGGCCCATGGCGCGGGGGATGAAGCGGAACGCACGGCCGTTCTGCTGCGGGCGGTGCTGATCGGTTTTCTGGCCGGATCGCTGATTGCGCTGATGCAGGGGCCGCTGTTCCTGCTGGCCTTCCGTCTGGCCCCCGCCAGCCCCGAGGTCGAAGCGCTGGCCCGCAGCTATCTGGAACTGCGGATCTGGGGGGCGCCTGCTACCATCGCGCTTTATGCCGTGACCGGCTGGATGATCGCGCTGGAGCGGACAAAGCGGGTGCTGGTGTTGAACCTGTGGATCACCGGGGTGAATGTGCTGCTGGATCTGTGGTTCGTGCTGTCGCTGGGGCTGGGCGTGCCCGGCGTGGCGCTGGCCACGCTGATTGCCGAATGGTCAGGGGTGGGGCTTGGCCTGTGGCTCTGCCGCGATGCCTTCGGCCCGGCGCTGGAGGCGGCAAAGGCCCGCCTGTCCGACAGTGTCGCCCTGCGCCGCATGGCCTCGGTCAATTCCGACATCATGATCCGCTCGGTCGTGCTGCAGGGCAGTTTCACCACCTTCCTGTTTCTGGGGGCGAGCTTTGGCGATGTGACCCTGGCCGCCAATCAGGTGCTGCTGCAATTCCTGCAGATCACCGCCTATGCGCTGGATGGGTTCGCCTTCGCGGCCGAGGCGCTGGTGGGGCAGGCGGTGGGCGCCCGGTCGCGCCCGGCGCTGCGCCGCGCGGTACGCCTGACCCTGCAATGGGGGATCGCGGGGTCCATCGGCCTGTCGCTGGCCTTCGGGCTTTATGGCCCGGCTATCATTGATCTGATGACCACGGCGCCCGATGTGCGGGCCGCGGCCCGGATCTACCTGTGGTGGCTGGTGGCGGCACCGCTGCTGGGCGTGACGGGCTGGATGTATGATGGCGTGTTCATCGGGGCCACCGCCACGCGCGAAATGCGCAATGCCATGCTGCTCTGTGTGGCGAATTATGCCGTGGCGCTGGCCCTTCTGCTGCCCACCCTGGGCAACCACGGGCTCTGGGCGGCGCTGATGCTGCTGAATGCCACGCGCGGCATGGTTCTGGCCCGCATCTGGGCGCGCAAGGAACCCACCCTCACCATCTGAGCCGGGCAAACAGCGCCGAGGCCCCCCAGCCGGCAATCGCCGCCGTGATCAGCGCCACCAGACCATAGAGCAGTGGCTGTTCATGGGCGGATTCGTACAGAAACCGCTCCAGCCCCGCCTTGCGGACCCAGATTGCCCGGCGGATCGAATCCACCACCTTGCCATCCCGCGTCAGGAACACCCGCACCACATAATCCCCTTCGGTCAGGTTGGTGGGCAGCATCACATCGGTGCGGAACAGCGTTTCTTCCGTCAGCGCCACGCTGTTTTCACGCAGGGCATAGCGGCCCTCCTGTTCGCGGATGCGCAGCAGCGCCTCGATGAAGGCGGGCGAATTATCCGCCTCTTCGCTGATCCCGATGGCGCGGATGGCGCGGGGAATGGTGATGCGGTGGCGCAGATCCTCGGTTTCCGACAGGGCCTGCCGCAGCGGCGCCGAAGTGGACACCGCATAAAAGCTGGGTGCCGCGTCGATCCCGACAGAGGCATTGTTCAGCCAGATGCCATAGCGCCGGTCCTTGCGGCGCACCGTCAGCGGAATGTCGGGGCCCTGCACCGTCACGATCACCCGCATCGGCCCGCCTTCGGGGGCCGGGGCCTCGCGCTTCACGGCGCCATAAACCAGGATCTCGGTTCCCGAAAAATCGGCGGTGATCGACACCGAACTCTGGCTCAGTCCGGCGATCACCTGTTCTTCCGCCGCCTGCACGGGAGGGGCAAGGGCGGCGGCAAGGGCGCAGAACAGCATTGCAAGCGCGCGTCTCATGGCAGATGCCCCAGCGTGATCGAATAGAATTCCGCCGGGCGCAGCACCAGATCCAGCCCCACCCGGATACAGACCGCCAGCACCAGCAGTGCCAGCAGCACCCGCATCTGATCGGCGCGCAGACGCACGCCCAGCCGCGCCCCGAACTGCGCCCCCACCACACCGCCCAGAATCAGCAGCAGCGCCAGCATCAGATCCACCGTCTGCGATGAAACCGCGTGCATCACCGTTGTGAAGGCCGTGGTGAAGATGATTTGAAACAGCGATGTCCCGATGACAACCTTGGTGGGCATCCCCAGCAGATAGATCATCGCAGGCACCATGATGAAGCCGCCGCCCACCCCCATGATGGCAGACAGAAACCCGACAAAGGCCCCGATCATGAACGGCGGCAGGACGCTGATATAAAGGCCCGAGGCGCGGAACTTCATCTTCAGCGGCATCCCGTGCACCCAGGTATGCACATGCGACCGGCGCACCGGCGCACCGCCGGGCCTGCGGGCGCGGATCATGGCGCGCAGGCTTTCCTGCAGCATCAGCACGCCCACCAGCCCCAGAAACAGCACATAAGACAGCTGCACGAACAGATCGACCTGACCCGCCGCGCTCAGCTGTGCAAAGACCCAGATACCCAGCCCAGATCCTGCCAGACCGCCGCCCAGCAGCACCAGCCCCATGCGGATATCCACCGCCTTGCGCTTGAACTGTGCCAGAACCCCGGAAATCGAAGAGGCCACAACCTGATTGGCGCCGGTGGCCACGGCCACAGCGGGCGGGATGCCGATGAAGAACAGCAGCGGCGTAATCAGAAACCCGCCGCCCACGCCGAACATCCCCGACAGGAAGCCCACAATGCCGCCGATGCCGATCAGGACAAAGGCATTTACCGAAACTTCGGCAATGGGAAGGAAAAGCTGCATGTGCCCGCCCGTGTTTCTGGCCGCTTTGGCCGGCACAGCCGCCTTTCTGCCGCCTATGTCCGGCGGCCATGTCAAAATGCAGCCGCGCCGGTAACAGCACCGGTTTCACATAGTTGCCGCCTCAGCTGGCCTATCGCGCAGGAACCGGCGCAGCACAAGCTCCAACTTGGCGGCGCCCAGCGGGGCCATGGCCTTGGTATGTTCGTGGCTGATCGCCTCGTCCGACATGCCCTGTGCCATATTGGTGATGGTGGAAATCGCCGCCACCCGCAGCCCCAGAAACCGCGCCAGAATCACCTCTGGCACGGTCGACATGCCCACCGCATCGCCGCCCAGGATCTTGATCGCCCGGATTTCGGCCGGTGTCTCAAAGGACGGGCCGGCATACCAGGTGTAAACCCCTTCGGGCAGGGCCACGCCCTCGGCCACGGCTGCCGCCTGCAACGCCTGCCGCAGCGCCAGGTCATAGGCATCGCCCATCGGCACAAAGCGGCGGTCCGTACGCTCGCCGATCAGCGGGTTCAGGCCTGAAAAGTTCAGGTGATCGCCCAGCAGCATCAACTGCCCCGGCGGAATGTCGGGGCGCAGGCTGCCTGCCGCATTGGTGGCAATCAGCGCCTCTGCTCCCAGCGCCTGCAACAGCTCCAGCGCGGGGCGCATCGCGGCGGGATTGCCGTTTTCATAGTAATGTTCCCGCGCGCCGAATACGGCCACGCGCACCCCTTCCAGCGTGCCGATCACCAGATTGGGGTTATGCCCCGATACCCCCGCATGAGGAAAGCCCGGCAGATCGCCATAGGGGATCGCCACCCCATCCACCGCGCCCGCCAGATGGCCAAGACCAGACCCCAGGATCAGGCCAAAGCGCACGGGTTCGGTGCCAGCCCGGGCCTGCACCTGTTGCAGAAGATCGGACATGTCAGCGTTCTTTGACATAGGGCTCGCCGCCCGCGCGGGGCGGAATGGCCTTGCCCACCAGACCTGCCAGCACGATCACCGTCAGGATATAGGGCAGGGCGTCCAGTGAACTGGCACCGTTGCACTTGGTGAACGCCGATCGGGCTTTCGATCACATCCTGCCGCAGCGCCAGCGCCTGGAAAAAACCGAACAGCATGGTGGCCCCCAGCGCCTGCCACGGCCGCCATTTGGCAAAGATCAGCGCGGCGAGTGCGATAAAGCCGCGCCCCGCGCTCATGTCTTTGCGTCCGAAGCCCGCCTGTAACGCCGGTTGCCAGATAGGCCCCCGCCAGCCCGCATAGAACGCCCGCAGATCAGCACGGCGGTAAAGCGCAGCCGCACCACCGAAACCCCCGCCGTATCCACCGAAGCCGGGTTTTCCCCCACCGCCCGCAGCCGCAGGCCAAACCGCGTGCGATACAGCAGCCACCAGGTAACAGGCACCAGCGCCAGCGCCACATAAACCAGCAGCGTATGGCCTGAAATCACCTCGGCATACAGCGGGCCGAGGATGGGCACCCCCGCCAGCGCCTCGGCAAAGGGCAGGGTGATCGCGTTGAACCGCGCCCCGCCCGACAGCGGCGCCGTGCGCCCGCCCTGGCCGAACAGATCCTGCGCGATCAGCACCGTGATGCCCGAGGCCAGGAAATTCAGCGCCACGCCCGAAATCAGCTGGTTGCCCCGGAAGGTGATCGAGGCCAGCCCATGCACCAGCGCGAACAGCAGCGCCCCCAGAATCCCGGCAGCCAGGCCCACCCAGACAGAGCCGGTGATGGCCGCCACCGCCGCGGCCGACATGGCCGCCACCAGCATCTTGCCTTCCAGCCCGATGTCGAAGACGCCCGCGCGTTCGGAATATAGCCCCGCCAGACAGGCCAGCAGCAAGGGCGTCGCCAGCCGCAGCGTGGTATCCAGGATCTGCAGAAGTGTCGCGAAGATCCATCACGCGGCCCCCTTGCCGCGCAGCCGCCGGGCGCTGAACAGCCACGCCCAGCATCCCGCGCACCATCTGATCCAGTGCGCCGGTGAACAGGATCACCAGACCCTGCACCACGGTGCGCAGCTCGATCGGGATCGAGGTCCACAGACCCAGCTCTGCCCCGCCCTGATACAGAAAACCGAACAGCAGCGCCGCCAGAAACACCCCCAGCGGATGGTTGCGCCCCATCAGCGCAACCGCAATGCCGATGAAACCCGCGCCTTCCGATGCGTTCTGCAGCAGCCGCCCGCTTTCGCCCATCACATTGTTGATCGCCATCATCCCCGCCAGCGCGCCCGAAATCAGCATGGCCACCATGGTGATGCACCGGACGGAAATCCCGGCATAGCGCGGCGGTCTCGGAATTGCCAAAGGCGCGGATCTCGTATCCCAGCCGGGTACGCCACAGGATCGCCCAGATCACCACACAGGCCGCCAGCGCCACGAAAAGCGTGATATTGGCCGGTGCGTGCTCGGTAAACGGATTCCGGCCAGCCGCCGGACATGTCATGCAGGCGTCGGCAGGTGCGGCGCTTGCGGGAAATCGGGCCGTAGCCGGGTCCATCGTGCCCTGCGGGCTGCAGCGCGTTCGACCAGCAGATAGATCAACAGGGCCGCGGCGATGAAGTTGAACATGATCGTGGTGATGACGATATGGCTGCCGCGTTTGGCCTGCAGATAGGCCGGGATCGCCGCCCAGGCCGCGCCGAACAGCGCCGCCCCGATCATCGCAGCGGGCAGCGCCAGCGTCCAGTGTGGCCAGGGCAGTGCCAGACAGACCAGCGCCACGCCCAGGCCGCCCAGCTGCGCCTGCCCCTCGCCGCCGATGTTGAACAGGCCCGCATGAAAGGCGACCGTCACCGCAAGCCCGGTGAAGATGAACGACGTGGCATAATACAGCGTGTAGCCCCAGCCATAGGGCGACCCCAGCGCGCCCTCGACCATCACCTTAAGCGCCTGCGCCGGGCTTTCCCCGATCGCCAGCAGCACCAGCGCCGAGACCACGGCAGCCAGGATCAGGCTGATCAGCGGCACCAGCGCCACATCGGCCCATTTCGGCAGTTTTTCCATCAGGCGGCCTCCCCGCTGATACCGGCCATCAGCAGGCCCAGTTCCCGTTCATCGGTTGTTTTCGGGTCGCGTTCGCCCATGATCTTGCCATCGAACATCACCGCAACCCGGTCTGACAGGCTCATGATTTCGTCCAGTTCCACCGAAACCAGCAGGATCGCCTTGCCCTGATCGCGCAGCGCCACGATCTGCTTGTGGATGAATTCGATGGCGCCGATATCCACGCCGCGCGTCGGCTGGCCGATCAGCAGCAGGTCGGGGTTCCGCTCGATCTCGCGGGCGACCACGATCTTCTGCTGGTTGCCGCCCGAGAAATTCTTGGCGGCGAGCGAAGGGATCGGCGGGCGCACGTCGAAGGTGGCCATCTTCCGTTCGGTATCGGCGCGGATCGCGTCATTATCCATGAACAGCGCGTTCTTCTGATATTCCGGCGCATGGTGATAGCCGAAGGCCACATTCTCCCAGGCGCTGAATTCCATGATGAGGCCCAGAACCTGCCGGTCTTCCGGCACATGGGCGATGCCATCTGCGCGGCGCGACCGGCCGTCGGAATGTTTGCCCGTCAGATCAAGCTCTTGCCCGTTCAGCCGGATGGTGCCGGTGCCGCGCGCAATGCCGCCCAGCACCTCCAGCAGTTCGGATTGCCCGTTGCCCGCCACGCCCGCGATGCCCAGAATTTCGCCCGCGCGGATCTGCAGGCTGATGCCTTTCAGGCGTTCCACGCCCTGATCGTCCTTCACGCGCAGGTTTTCCACCTCAAGGATGGTGCGGCCAGGCAGGGCCGGGCCTTTTTCCACATGCAGCAGAACCTTCCGGCCTACCATCAGCTCGGCCAGCTGTTCGGGGCTGGTTTCCGCCGTCTTGACCGTCGCGGTCATCTGGCCCCGGCGCATCACGCTGACGGTATCGGTGATCTCCATGATCTCGCGCAGCTTGTGAGTGATGAGGATGATGGTCTTGCCCTGATCCTTCAGCCCGCGCAGGATGCGGAACAGGTGATCGGCCTCTGCCGGGGTCAGCACGCCGGTCGGTTCATCCAGAATCAGGATTTCTGCCTGCCGGTACAGCGCTTTCAGGATTTCAACCCGCTGCTGGTGGCCCACGCTCAGATCCTCGATCAGCGCGTCGGGGTCCACATCCAGCTCGTATTCCTCGGCCAGCTGCTTCAGCACGCGCCGCGCCTTGCCCAGCGAGGTGGCCAGCATCGCGCCATCTTCGGCGCCCAGAATGATGTTTTCCAGCACCGTGAAATTCTGCACCAGCTTGAAATGCTGGAACACCATGCCGATACCGGCGCGGATCGCGCTCTGGCTGTCGGGAATGGCGGTGGGTTTGCCGTCGATCAGGATCTCGCCCGAATCGGCTTTGTAGAACCCGTAAAGGATCGACATCAGCGTGGATTTGCCGGCGCCGTTTTCGCCGATGATCCCGTGGATCGACCCTTTGGCGACCTGGATCGAGATATCCTTGTTGGCCTGCACCGGCCCGAAGGCCTTGGAAATGCCTTTCAGTTCAATCGCCGGTTTTTTTCTCATTTTTTTTTTAAGAATATTGGTTTGAACTCCCGCTTCCGTCGCCTGTAAATTCCATAAATCATATCACACCGCCATCCGTCCCCGTTGCTCCTAGTGCCCGCCATGCAAAGGGACCGTTTCCGCCGGTCGTGACAAAAAAAAAAAATTGTGGATGAGGGGGGGGGGATAATATCCCATGAAATAAAAATGTGGCGGGGGAGAAGCGGTGGTTTTTTTTCCTGATGCATGAAGTCCAGCGCGGGCAGGTATCATCCGACATATAGTCGTGAACCTTGATCTCGCCCGATTTGATCTTTTCGGCGGCGGCATCCACGGCGGCCTTCATCTCGGGCGTCACCAGGGCGGCGTTGTTGTCATCCAGCGCATAGCCCACGCCTTCTGACGCCAGATCCATCACCTTGACCTTGCCGGTTTCCACTTCGACGCCGGCCTTGAAGACATCGTAAACCGCATTGTCGACGCGCTTCAGCATCGAGGTCAGAACCATGCCGGGGTGCAGGTGGTTCTGGTTGCTGTCGACGCCGATCGACAGGATGCCTTCATCTGCCGCAGCCTGCAGAATACCGATGCCAGTGCCGCCTGCAGCTGCGTAAACCACGTCCGCGCCTTGCGATTTCTGCGCCTTGGTCAGCTCGGCGCCCTTCACCGGGTCGTTCCAGGCGGCGGGGGTGGTGCCGGTCATGTTCATGATGACGGTGGCATCCGGTTTCACCGATTTCACGCCTTCGGCATAGCCACAGCCAAAGCGGCGGATCAGCGGAATATCCATGCCGCCGATGAAGCCCACGGTATTGGTTTTGGAGGCCATGCCGGCCATCACGCCCACCAGATAGCTGCCTTCATGTTCGGTGAAGGCGATCTGCAGGATGTTCGGCTGATCCAGCCAATCCACGTCGATGATGGCGAATTTGGTATCCGGGAAATCCGGGGCCACGGTGCTCAGCACGTCGCCAAAGGCAAAGCCGGTCATCACAACCGGGTTGGCACCCGATTCGGCCAGACGGCGCAGAGCCTGTTCGCGCTGCGCTTCGGACTGCATCTCCAGTTCCTTGAAGGTGCCGCCGGTTTCTTCGGCCCAGCGGCTGGCGCCATTGAATGCGGCCTCGTTGAAGGATTTGTCGAACTTGCCGCCCAGATCGAAGATGATCGCAGGATCGGCCGAAACCATGGCCGAAGACAGCGCGAGCGTGGCCGCCGCGCCGAGAAGGGTTTTCATCAGGGTCATGGTAATCTCCCGGTTATCATTGCTTTTTTCAGGCCAGCCCGCCGGATTCGACCGACGGGGCAGGCCCTGATGGCGATGATTAGCGCGGGTTTGCGACAGACGGTCAAGATGGAATCGCGGCGACGTTGAGGCGGCTTTGATCTTCCGATCAAAAATGCGCCGATTCGGCTGCGGACAGGGCTGTTGTCATCACGATGGCATCGGCCCTCTGGCCATCGGGCAGGGTGTAATAGCCGCGCCGCCTGCCTGCCGGGGCGAAGCCTTCCGTAAGGTAAAGGCTTGTCGCCGCTAGATTATCCGCCCGCACCTCCAGAAAGGCAGAGGCCGCGCCCCGGGTTGTGCTTTCGGCCAGAAACCGGCGCAGCAGGGCGCGGCCCTGACCTGTGCGACGGGCCTTTTCAGCGACGGCAAGGGTCAGCAGCTCGGCCTCGTCCAGCACCACGCGGCCGATCAGAAAGCCCTGCGGGGCCAGCAGGGCAAAGCACAGCGGATCGGCAAGGATCTGGGTAAATTCGCTTTCGTTCCAGGGCCTTGGCGCATCGAAACAGCTTGCGTGCAGCGCGGCCATTTCGCCGGGCGTCACGGCAGGATCACCGGCGGCGGATCGGCGGGGGGGGCGGCATCTGCACCGCGCAGATAGAAGGGTGCAGGGCGCGCGCGGGCCGGGCGGCTGGCAGCGATGCGGGCGATGGCTTCGGCCAGCGGCAGGGCAGGCGGCAGGCCATCCGGCAGGGCAGAGCCTGTGACATAAGGCGCGGCGGGCAGGGCATCCACAGACATAAGGCAAGCGGTTTCAATGGTTTGCAGGCCAAACCCCTGAATATAGGCCTCGCCCCGCCGGGCATCTTCGGCCACCAGCAGCGGGCGGGGCAGGCCATGGGCCAGCGCCTCCAGCCGGGTCACGCCCTGCGCCGGGATGCCAAGGCCAAGCGCCAGACCGCGGGCGGCCGCGACGCTGATCCGCACGCCGGTAAAATTGCCAGGGCCGGTGCCGACGCCGATCATCGTCAGGTCATGCCAGCCGACACCCGCCTGCGCCAGCAGATCCTGCAGCAGGGGCATCAGCCGTTCGGCCTGGCCTTTTTCCATGGATTCCAAGGTGTTGAGCGGTCAGACCCATCGGGCAGAAGCAAAGCGGCCGCGCAATGCGCCGGCCGATGTGTCAAAGCCCAAAGTGATCTCAGGCCGCAACGGGGCGCACCTCAGTGACCTCGGGGATATAGTGGCGCAGCAGGTTTTCGATGCCCATTTTCAGGGTGAGCGTCGAGGACGGGCAGCCCGCGCAGGCGCCCTGCATGTGCAGATAGACCACACCACGATCAAAGCCGTGGAAGGTGATGTCGCCGCCATCCTGCGCCACGGCGGGGCGGACGCGGGTATCCAGCAGTTCCTTGATCTGGCGAACGATATCCTCATCCTCCGCCGCGTGGTTATTGGCATGGCCAGCACCTGCCGCAGCTTCGCCCTGCATGACGGGCGCGCCGGATTGGTAATGTTCCATGATCGCGCCCA
Organism: Gemmobacter sp.; assembly: GCA_034519525.1. Classification (GTDB taxonomy): domain Bacteria; phylum Pseudomonadota; class Alphaproteobacteria; order Rhodobacterales; family Rhodobacteraceae; genus Gemmobacter. The sequence continues at coordinate 32,796 of JAXHOJ010000003.1, forward strand.
GAATCGCGGGCTTGATATGATCCCACTGGGTGGCATCAGACTTCGTAACGGTTACGAAATCATTGCCAAAGAACACGCCTTGGACGCCGGAAACCGCGAAGATGCGGGCGGCGAGGGGGCTTTTTTCAGTGGATTCAACGGTTTGAAAGTCGGCGGTGCCGATTTCCAGCACGGTCTGGCCGGGCAGGAATTTCAGCGTGGCTGGGTTCGGTGTGGATTCGGTCTGGATGAACATTTGGGCCTCCGACGGGTTGCACCGGATATGCGCCCGAGGGGGCGCGAAGTCAACTCTGGAACCGTTCTAAATCAGCTGCGCGCGGTCATTCTTCGGTGTAATAGCCATACATCTGCTCGATGGCCGAAAGCTCGCGCAGGGTTTTCACAGAAGTATCAGGCACATAGTAGGCCAGAGCATCTTCGGCCAGCAGTTCGGGCGACAGCGCCTGCGGGGCGGCAGCGGGCGGGGCCTTGGGTCTTGAGAAGCGCATGAACATGGGACAACCTTTCCGTCATCCTCCCCAAACGGGATATATGCTGCGCTGCGGCAATTATCCAGTGCTGCGATGCTGCAAGTGCGAAATGCGCGGATTGCATGGCTGTGGCTGCCGCCCGGGGCGCCATCTGCCTGCGTTTGCGGCGTCTGGCAGGCGGCCCGCCGCCGTACCGCCCGCGTCCCGCCTCTGTCGGGACAAGCGGCGGAACCGGCAAGGGCGATCAGGTGATCGCCTCCAGCCGTTCTTTCGACATGTCGCCGGGGACGATGGTGATGGGAACCGGCAGGGTGCCGGAGTTCCGGCTCATGGAGGTGACAAGCGGGCCGGGGCCGCTTTTGTCGGTGCCCGCGCCCAGAACCAGGATGCCGACCTGCGGATCGGATTTGACCTGCGCCAGAATTTCGGTGGCGGGATCGCCTTCGCGGATCACCAGTTCCGGGCTGACGCCCTGCTTGTCGCGCATCCATTTGGCGAAGACTTCGAAATGCGCCTCGATCCTTTCGCGGGCTTCGGTGCGCATCAGATCGGCTATGCCGATCCAGTGCTGATATTCTTCGGGCCGGATGATCGCCAGGATCTGCACCCCGGCCCCCGTATGGGCCGCCCGCAACGCGGCATAGCGCATGGCGTTCAGACATTCGCGTGTATCGTCAAGCACGACCAGGAACTTGCGCATCATTTCCCCCTGTTGATCTGGATCATGGCCCATCGGGCAGGCCGCTGGCAAGAGCAGGCGGTGCTGCAAGGCATGTCCGCCGCAGATGGCAGGCTTTCGGGAGAGGCCATGTCTCTGCTAGTGCTGGGCCGGGCGGCCGGGGGAGGGCCGCCCGAAAGCAAGGGAGGGGAGCCCCGTCATGCGTCTGGCCGTTCTGACCGATATCCATGGCAACCGCGAGGCCTTTGCCGCCGTGCTGGCCGATCTGGAGGGGCGGGAGATCGACCGGATCGCGCTGCTGGGGGATATTGTCGGTTATGGCCCCGATCCGGGCTGGTGCTGCGACCGGGCGATGACGCTGGTGGCCGGGGGGGCGCTGGCGGTGCAGGGCAACCATGATGCGGCGATTTCGGCAATGGACCCGGCGATGAATGCCAATGCCCGCAAGGCGCTGGACTGGACGAGGCCGCAGCTGTCAGAGGCGCAGCGGCAGTTTCTGGCGGGCCTGCCGCTGAGCGTGGATCTGGGGGATCTGCGGCTGGTTCATGCCAGCGCCAATGCGCCGGGCGACTGGATCTATGTCACATCGGAACAGCGGGCGATGCCGTCGTTCCGGGTCTGCGAGGCGCGGGTGATCCTGTGCGGCCATGTGCATGTGCCCGCGCTGATGAGCTGTGACCGGGCGGGGCAGGTGCGCCAGCAGCGCATCCAGCAGGCCAGCCCGGTGCCGCTGATCCGGTCACGGCGCTGGCTGGCGGTGGTGGGATCGGTGGGCCAGCCACGCGATGGCGTGCCGCAGGCGGGCTATGCGATCTGGGATGACGCGCGCAACGAGCTGTGCTTTCGCCGCGTGCCCTATGACATGGCAGCCACCGCTGCCAAGGTGCGGGCCGCGGGCCTGCCCGAAACCCTGGCCCTGCGCCTGTTGCGAGGAGAATGATCCATGCCCCTGCGCCCGCATCCCGGCCTGCAGATCGACGGGTTCACCCTGGGCGAAAAGCTGCATCAGGGCGGTTTTGCCACGATCTGGGAGGTGACCCATCCGCTGCATCCCGGGCCGATGGTGATGAAGGTGCCGGTTATTCTGGATGGCTATGACGGGCCGACCATCGTGGGCTTCGAGGTGGAGCAGATGATCATGCCGCGCCTTGCAGGCCCGCATGTGCCCCGGGTGATCGCCGAGGGCGATTTTGCGGTGCTGCCGTATATCGTGACCGAACGGCTGCCGGGCGATTCGATGCTGCGGCTGTTCGGCCAGGCGCCGCTGCCGCTGTCGGATGTGATCGAGGTGGCGGCGCGGATGGCGCAGGCGGTGCACGAGCTGCACCGGCAGCATGTGATCCATCTGGATCTGAAGCCCGAGAATTTCCTGCAGCGCGACACCGGCGAGATGGTGCTGGTGGATTACGGCCTGTCGCGCCATGCCGATCTGCCCGATCTGCTGGCCGAAGAATTCACCATCCCGATGGGCACCTTTCCCTATATCGCGCCGGAACAATATCTGCGCTGCCGCGATGATCTGCGCAGCGATATCTTCGCGCTGGGGGCGATGATCTATGAGCTGGCGACCGGGCGCCCACCCTTCGGTCGGCCCGAAAAGCTGAAGGCGGTGCGGCGGCGGCTGTGGCGCGATCCGGTGCCGCCGCGCGCTTTGAACCCCGAAATCCCCGAATGGCTGCAAGAGATCATCCTGCGCGCGCTGGAGGTGCTGCCGCAGCGGCGCTATCAATCGGCGGCGCAGATGGTGTTCGATCTGACGCATCCGCTGCAGGTGAAGCTGACGGCGCGGGCGCATCGCCTGCAGGCCGACGGGCGGATGGATGTGATGCGGCGCTGGTGGGCGATGCGGGGGGTATCGTCCTTCGGGCCGCCGCCGGAACTGCGGGCGCAGGTGGATCATGCGCCGATCCTGATGGTGGCGGTGGATCTTTCGCCGCAGATGGAGGCGATTGCGGGCCAGCTGCGCCGCGCCGTGCAGCGGATGCTGGTGCTGGAACCGGATGCGCGGGTGGCCTGTGTCAATGTGATCAAGACCGCCCGCATCGGGCTGGATGTCACCACCGACAATCAGGGCAACAATCTGCATGTGGCGCGGCTGGTGGGGCTGCGCGCCTGGGCCGGGGGGCTTGATCTGCCGGAAGAGCGGCTGACCTTCACGGTGCTGGAAGGCGCCGATCCGGGGGCGGTGCTGATCGACCATGCCGACAAGATCCCGGTCAGCCATATCCTGATGGGGGCGCGCGGCCATTCTTCGGCGCGGCAATATCTGGGGTCGGTCTCCAGCCAGGTTGTGGCGCGGGCGCCCTGTTCGGTGACGGTGATCCGCGCGCCGCGCAGCCTGACGGCCGAAAGCCCGCGCGAAACCCCGCAAGAGGTGCTGGACCGGGCCGCCGCGCTGATTCAGGGCGAATTCCGCGAGGCTTGAGGGCGGCTGCCGGGGCTTGCGCATTTCTGACTGAAACGCTAAGGATATCGCGATCAAGCCCGCCGCCAGATCGGGGCCGGACCCATTTCCGGCAGCGGGACGGAGGATTTCCCATGACAGATCAGGCAAGGGCGCTGCTGGCCACGGATGCGCTGGCGCGGGGCTGGGGGGCAGGCGGGCTGCATCCTGCCCTGCGTGCGGCGCTGGCGGCGGGGGTGCATTTTCCGGCGCGGATGGCGGGGCCACAGGCGGCGCTGGCCGATGCGGCAGGGCAGGGCTGCAAGGTGGGGCTGGATTGCAAGATGGGGGCGGGCGCATGATCCATCCGCGCAATCCGCTGGAAGCGGCCAGCCCTGCCGAAGGTATCCCGCTGGAAGCACTCGGCTTCGATGCCTTTGAAACCGCGCTGGTGCCGGTGCTGCGGCATTTCCTGACCGCGCTGGCCAGCCCCGAAAGCCAGGGCTGGCGGCTGGCCTATGGCATTGCCGCCGAACGCTGGGGCCCCGGCGACGGGCCGCAGATCGCGCATCGGCTGTTCGGCATGGTGGAGGCGATGCAGGCCTGCCGCCCCACGCGCTTCCGCTTTGGCAATCCGCTCTGCGCGCAGTGCCGGGGCCTGCTGACCCCGGATGAGGTGGCCTTTGTCACCCTGCTGCACCATATGCGGCGCGACCGGACCGATGCGGCGCGCCCGGCCCTGGCCGATCTCAGCGGCGGGGTGATGGATGTGGCGCTGATCCGGGCCGGGCTGAGCCTTGCGGCGCGTTTCCCCGCCACGGCTGGCGCTGCGCAGCAGGCCGGCACCCGCCAGCTGCACTGATCCTGCCCATTCCTCTTGGCCCAAATACCCTCAGGGGGTGAATGGGCCAAAGGCCCAAGAGTGGGGGCGGAAGCCCCCTTGCCCAGTTCAGGCGCCCAGAGCCCAGTCCATGTACAGCGTGCGGATGCGGTCGGTCATCGCGCGGCTGCGATAGGTGACATCATCGAACCGCGCGACCGAGGTGACCTTGGCGAAATTGCCCGACAGGAAGACCTCGTCCGCCGCTGCGACATCCTCGAACCGCAGCACGGTTTCGTGCACCTCGATGCCATCGGCGCGCATGTTGGCAATGTGCCGCGCCCGGGTGATGCCCGACAGGAAGGTGCCATTGGCCACCGGCGTGAACACGGCGCCATCCTTCACGATGAACACATTGGCGGTGGCGCTTTCGGCCACATTGCCCAGGGCATCGGCCACCAGCGCATTGCCGAAGCCCTTCTGCTTGGCCTCGACCAGCATCCGGGCGTTATTGGGATAGAGGCAGCCCGCCTTGGCATTGCAGACCGCATCTTCCAGCACCGGGCGACGAAAGCGGGTGCGGGTCAGCGTGGTCTGGCCTTCCGCCGGGGGCATCGGCACCTCTTCAAGGCAGAGCGCGAAGCGGGTGGAGTTTTCCTGCGGGGCGATGCCCAGATCCGACCCATCCACCGCCCAATACATCGGCCGGATATAGACGGCCTGGCCGCGACCATAGGCGCGCAGGCCTTCGCGGGCGATCTCCAGCATGTCTTCGGGGGTGACGGTGGGGGTGATCATCAGCGCTTTGGCCGAGCGGTTGACGCGGGCCAGATGCAGATCGAGATCGGGGGTGACGCCATCGAACAGCCGGGCGCCATCGAAGACCGAAGAGCCCTGCCAGATGCCGTGATCGGCGGCCTGCATCACCGGAATGTCGCCGTCGTGCCACTGGCCGTTGAAATAAGTGCGGATGTTTTTGCCGAATGCCATCTGGGTTCCCCTTGTCTGCTTAAGATCCGGGCACAGCGCCCCGGCAGGGTCCAGAGGGGGCGGGCATTGGCCTGTTTGGGCGGGGCGGGGCGCAGGGGGAAACGCCGCCCCGGTGGGGCGGCGTCTGGTGCGGTGTCAACCACGGCGCGGCGGTTTGGCTGGGCCACGGTCGGGGCCACGATCGGGGCCGCTGCCGGGGCGGCGGGCGGGGCCGGGTTTGCGCGGGGCGCGACTGCCGCTGCCGCCTTCATCCGCCGCAGGTTTGCCTGCGCGGCTGCGCGGGCCAGAGTGCGGCGCGGGTTTTTCCGTGTTGCGGGCGGGCCTTGCGGCGCGGCCCGGCGGCGGGGCCACGGCGGGTGGGTTTGCCATCGGGGGCAGAGGTGGCCGCTGCGGTTGCAAGGGGCCCTCCGCAGGCGCTGCGTGCGTCCGCATCCGCGCGACGGCGGGGTGTGGCCTGCGTGTCGCCGGTCGCCGGGCGGCGGGGGGCTTTTGCCGCCGCAGGGCCGGGGCCGCTGCTGCGCCGCGCCGGGCCGTCTTCGCCCCGCGGGGCGGCGGCTGGGCGGCGGGTTGGGGCGGCATCGCTGGCGCTGCGGGGGGCGCGGGCGGGGTTGGCCCTCGGCGGCCTTGCTTGCCGCCTGCAGTGCCGCCTGCACGGGCCGTACACGGATTGCGCTGGCTGGCGGCGCGGTTCGGGGGCGGGGGTCACTTCAGTGCCGTCATCGGGATCGAAGCTTCAGCTGATCGCGCAGAATGCGCGGGCGGATTTCCTCTACCGCGCCTTCCGCCAGCTCGTTCAGGCGGAACGGGCCATAGGAGATGCGGATCAGCCGGTTCACCGTGAAGCCGATGAAGGCCAGTGCCCGGCGGATTTCGCGGTTGCGGCCTTCACGCAGGCCGATGGTCAGCCAGGCATTGGCGCCCTGCTGGCGATCCAGCGTGACCTGCATCGGCTGAAACTGTTCGCCTTCCACAGTGATGCCCTGGCGCAGCGGTTCGAACTGGCCATCTTCGGGGCGGCCATTGATGCGGACGCGGTATTTGCGCAGCCAGCCGGTG
>JAXHOJ010000032.1:0-99647 GCA_034519525.1 Gemmobacter sp.
CAGTTACGTATTGCTGTATAAATTGGCGCACAGACATATAGGCTACCATCGTCTCTACACCAGCCCCATACTGAATGCTAGATGAAACATGGGCAGGAAAAGAACTGCGTGTTTCACAACCACATCGACACTTTTTTCTAAATACTTGATGTTCGCTATAAATTGCCTGAACAGGAGGAATGTCTACTATTTGTCTTTTTTCATGCAAAATGGCCTCTGTATTGGCAAGATCTAACCCACAAAAATGACAAAACAGGGGTACGTGTTGAATAATCTCATCGGGAATGGCTTTCATTTCAAGCGTACTTCCTTTATGGCCCTCTTGACCGCCAGATTTCTTGCCTGAAGGTATCCGTAAACTTTGATTTGGCTTTTTTAGGTCAGCAGAAGGCGGTATTGAGCTATTTTTACTATTCTTTCCAGCCTTCAAAACACGTATTTCCTCTTTGAGGCTAGTGATTTCTTGCCGTAATTCTACAACAAGTTTGTTAAGGTCTGAGACAAGAACTAATAACTCTTTTTTGCGCATTCAAGATAATCGTGAATGCAAAGAATGACAGTAAATACCTCATTTAAAAGACCAAAAGGCTATATTTACCAACAAGAAGATGTGGATAACTAGGCAATTATTTTGATTCTGAGTTTTTTAGCAAAAATCAGACCTATACACTAAATCAGGCCACATTTTCAAAACTAGTTATCAACAATTGACCTAAAAAAAGTGGACTGAGTAGTTACAAACTTTCTAATTTTATGTTTAATTTTATTCCCTCTTAAGCAGAATTTATAATACCCTGATAAAAATCTAACTAATTGCTTTCGCTAAATTATTAAAATTCGATTTCATGCTACGTAGTATTCAATTATTCCTCTTGTTTGTCACAACAAGCGCTTCTTTATATGCACAAAATGCAAATACTCCTAATTTATTCCGACAAAGATAGAGACGGCTGGGGGGCGCTCTCGACCAGTGCCTTATAAATTGTACTGGTTTTTATGGCGACTGTGATGATTCAGATTCAAACGTTAATGCCAAGACACCATTTATTACAAGGATAATGATGGGGATGGCTATTATACGGCTACTTGGAAATATGATCCAAGTACTTTTGATTATTTTGCAGGTACAGGTTTTAATGCATGTCCACCAACAGATGTTACTCACAGAGTGGTGGGCAAAGAATACACCATTTTTAGAGGTATCCCCTCAAGGATCGATGCCATTCAAAATCACTTACAAAGCAATTGCATTAAATGATTGTGATGATGATAATTTTTACATAAATCCTTCTACGGTTTGGTTTTTTGATAAAGATGAGGATGGCTATTATATATCCAAAAAAATCGTACGCATGTAGGCCTGGTGCTGGTTGGTATTTTAACGGCCAGGATGTGAAGGCTCAAACAGTGGGTACCAATGCAATCATTTACACCGTCAGAGAATTTGAGGATTGTAATGATCTCGACCCTAAAATGAATGTAAAATTGACTTTACTATCCTGATGCTGATGGGGATGGTTATAGAAGTTCAACCACAGGAATAAGTTCATGCACAAACAGTGTACCAAGTGGCTACACACTACTTGCAAATGCGCTCGACTCTGACGATAGTGATCCTAATGTTTGGCAACAAGGAGAATTTTATTTAGACAAAGATAAGGACTGGTACATGGATGGCCCATATACCATAAAATATGGTATAGCACTGCCAAGCCAATATTTGCCCCTTAACGTGAATAAAAGAGGTTTGGATTGCAATGACAATGATTACACTTTAAGAGAATTAGGTCTGGCCTATAGGGATGCAGATGGTGATTATGTAATTAAAGACAAAACCTTGGTAAATGCCTGTTTGAGTACCAGCCGATACAAAAATGTAGAACCTGGCTTTATTCTTAAATCAGAGTATGATGAACTTTGCCTCTCAACCAAATAAAGGGTTTGACTGTGACGACAATGATAAAAATAAAGCGGAGAGCTAAGGAAAATGTATAAAGATAGTGATGGAGACGGTATTACAGTACTTTGATTCAGTCAACACATGCTCTTTTGCCGTTGATATTCCTTTATTTAAATCTAGTTATGAAGATTGCAATGATAACGACTCTAATATTTCCATTGGTTTTACTATTTACTCCAGATGCTGATAGAGACGGTGTTCCTGTAAGAGGTCAAGAAAAATAACATGTAGTTTAACTCTTCCTGCGGGTTATGTTTCTTCCTTACCACTATCTAGCATTAAATTCAACTTAAATGACATTGACGATAATGATAAAAAATGTATGGTTTAAACTGCCATTTTATAAAGATGAGGATGGAGATAAGTTTCCGTCATGCCACCTGAGCTCAACTGGTACATTTTAATGTAGGCGATAATTGAAAGACCCCATTGATATACCAACAGTTCAAATCCATTGGACTGTAACGATAAAAATGCCACCATCAAAGGCGCCGGTCGGCTGGTGGCTTCGGGTCCGGCGGGGGAAGTGCTGACACAGGGCCCGCTGGAAGAAACCTTCGGCATCGGCTTCGACTGCGGCGCCCTGCCCGGCAGCGGCAAGCCGGTGATCCTGCCTGCCGCCTTGTAGCGCGGCATCAGCCCGCGGCAGCGACGGCAAAGGTCCGGGCTTCGGCCGGGGCCGTGCCCAGGCCGCCTGCTGCCGCCAGATCCAGCTGCGGGAAGGCACGCGCCACAAGCGCAGGCAGCGGCCGCCCGCCTGCGCCTCGGCACAAAGCGCCTAGATCTTTGCCTGCGCTTCGGGCCGGGGCATGTGGTGGGCCCGCGCGAAACTTCAGTCTTCGCCATGGATCAACCCGCTGCCATCATCCAGTCCGCCACCACAGCGCCAAAACTGGTGTGCGTCGCCGTCTGGCCATGGGTGCGCGCGACCATCGGCAGATCGGCATCAACGATCACCTGCAAATGGCCCAGCACCTCCGGCTCAATGTCACCGGGAACATAGTCGCTGATGCCCGCATGTCCCTCCAGCACGATGTCGCGCACCATCGTCATAGCCGATCTCCTCGGGCGCCTCGGCGATCAGCCCGATTGCCGCATTGTGATTGAGGATCACCCGCATGACCAGGTGGCGACCGAAGGGCCCGCGATCATCGAGAAAGAGATGCAGGTGGACGAGGACGCCTGGGTGCAGGCGATGACGTTCAACGGCGCGGTCCCCGGCCCGCGGATGGTGGTGCATGAAGGCGATTATGTCGAACTGCCTTTGTTCAATCCGCCCGAAAACATGATGCAGCACAATATCGACTTTCACGCGGCCACCGGCGCCCTGGGCGGCGGGTCGCTGACGCTGGTGAACCCCGGCGAAAAGGCGGTGCTGCGGCTCAAGGCCAGCAGCGCCATTGCCGGAACCCGTGGGGCAGCCCATGCGCTGGCCCGTCACGGTGGCGGCATCGTGCCGGATGGCAAGCTGGCCGCAGGCATCGGCCCTGTGCCGGTCAGCGCACTGTGGGTGGATCATGATACGGCTGCGGCTTTGGCCCGGCTTGGCTTGTCGCACATCGCCGATCTGGCCCGGCAGCCCCGCGCGCCTGTCGCGGCGCTTCGGGCCGGGGCTGGTGATGCGACTGGATCAGGCGCTGGGGGCACAGGCAGAGCCGGTGGCCGCCGAACCTGATGCCCCACATTTCGGGGTGCGGATGACCCTGCCCGAACCAATCGGGTTGCAATCCGATGTGATGGCGGGGCTTGCGCGACTTCTGGACCGGCTTTGCGCCAAACTCGCCACAACCCATATGGGCGCCCGGCGGCTGCGGCTGGAACTGCGCCGGGTGGATCGTGCCGCCGCACAGGTGGACATCGGCCTGGCCCGACCGATGCGCGACCCGGTCTATTTCGTTCAAAGCATGACCTCGAAACGTTCAATACCGGCCTGCCTGATCACGTCTAGCCTCGAGCTTCAGCACCGGACACGCGGAACAGGAGGCCGCCCCGGTTGCCATGAAACCGAACAAGGAGTGAGAGATGACGCGCAAGATTGATGCCCTCGTGATCGGTGCCGGCGTGGCGGGGCTGTACCAGCTTCACCAGCTGCGCGAGATGGGACTGAAGGTCCACGGGGTCGAGGCCGGGTCGGACGTGGGCGGGACCTGGTACTGGAACCGCTACCCCGGCGCCAAATTCGACAGCGAAAGCTACATCTACCAGTACCTGTTCGATGAAAAGCTCTACAAGGACTGGACCTGGTCCGAGCGCTTTCCAGCCCAGCCCGAGATCGAGCGCTGGATGCACTACGTCGCCGATCGGCTGGACCTGCGCAAGGATATCAGCTTTTCGTCGCGGGTGACGAAGGCGGTCTTCGACGAGCAAACCGGACGCTGGACGGTGGAGACCAACACCGGGGACGTCTATGACGCGCAGTTCCTGATCGGCTGCACCGGCATGCTGTCGGCCCCGCTGACGGACCGTTTTCCGGGGCAGGAGACCTTCGCGGGCCGGATCGTTCACACCGGGCTTTATCCCAAGGGCGGGCTCGACCTTGACGGCAAGCGCGTTGGCGTCATCGGCATCGGGGCGACTGGCATTCAGGTGATCCAGACCATCGCGCCAATCGTTGGATCGCTGAAGGTCTTCGTGCGCACGCCGCAATATGTCCTGCCGATGAAGAATCCGAAGTATGGACCCGCCGAGGCCGCCGTCTACAAGGCGCGTTGGGACGAGCTTCGCGCCAAGCTGCCGCACAGCTTCACCGGCTTCGAATACGACTTCGAGCACACCTGGGCTGACTGTTCGCCGGAGCAGCGCCGCGCCATCCTGGAAGATATCCACGCAGACGGTTCGCTGAAACTCTGGCTGGCCAGCTTCGCCGAGATGTTCTTCGACGAGGCCGTCTCCGAGGAGATCAGCCAGTTCGTGCGCGAGAAGATGGCGGCGCGCCTGAAGGACCCGAAGCTGATCGACATTCTGGTGCCCAAGCCGGGGGACTATGGCTTTGGCACCCACCGCGTGCCGCTGGAGACAAATTACCTGGAGGTCTACCTTCAGCACAATGTCGAGGCCGTGCCGGTCAAGGACAACCCGATTGCCGAGATCGTCCCCGAGGGGGTGAAACTGGCCGATGGCACAGTTCACGCGCTGGACGTCATCATCATGGCGGTGGGCTTTGATGCGGGCTCCGGCGCGCTGTCGCGGATCGACATCCGCGGACGGGACGGCAAGACGCTGAAGGGGGAATGGGACAAGGACATCCGCACCACGCTTGGGATACAGAAATGCGGCTTCCCGAACCTGTTCATGACCGGCGCCCCGCTCGCCCCCTCGGCCGCGCTGTGCAACATGACCACCTGCCTGCAACAGCAGACCGAGTGGATCACCGGCTGCATCAAGGCAATGCGCGACCGTGGGGCCACGGTGATCGAGCCTAGCGCCGAGGGCGAGGATGCCTGGGTGGCGCATCATGACGCGATCGCGAATGCCACCCTGATCGCGAAGACCAACAGCTGGTACAACGGGGCAAACGTGCCGGGCAAACCGCGCCGGGTGCTGTCATATACCGGCGGCGTCGGGACCTATCGGGCGAAATGCCAGGAGATCGCCGACAAGGGCTATGAGGGCTTTGTCATGTCCAATGCGCCCGAGATGGCGGAACCCGCCGAGTGACCCTCTGCGCGGCGGGTCTGCCCCGCCGCGCGCCGCTCAATGCGCCTGCCGTCGAAACACGGCAGGCGTCTTTCCGGTCGCGGCCCGGAACATCCGGGTCAGATGCGCCTGATCCGAAAAGCCGCAGTCGGCGGCAACCGTCTTGATCGGTGCATCGGTCCGCGCCAGCAGACATTTCGCACGCTCGAGACGCCGGGCGGTGACGAAGGTATAGGGCGGCCTGCCGAAGCTGCCGCGGAACTGGCGCGCGAAGAGGCAGGGCGTCAGCCCGAGCACCTCCGCCATGGACCTCAGATCAAGCCCCACCGCAAGATTGGCGTCGATGAACTCGACGATCTGGCGCTGTTGTCTGGCCGTCAGCGCGCCGTCCGTTCCGGTGCAGGGTCTGCGAATATCGGCATAGCGCCGCAACAGATGGATGATCAGCGCCCGCGCCACGCAGTCGACATAGAGCGCGCCGCCAAGTCCTCCGGCATCGGCCTCCTGTGCAATCTGCTGCATCGCCTGCGTCATGATCGGATCGTCGGTGCGCAGGACATCGGCAAGGGCCACATCCATCACGACGCAATCCAGAACCTCGCTGGCAACTTCGGCAACGAGTTTGGCGGACAGATAGACATGGGTGACCTCTATCGGCTCTGCCCAGTTCCAGTTCACCCGCTGCGTCCGGGTCAGCAGGGACGCCGCCCCCGGTCCGAGCGTGTCCTTCGTCCAGCGCCCGTCGTAGCGCCGTTGCATCGGCGTGACCCCGTCACGATACCCGACAAGCATGAAGTCCCTCATGCCCGGCACGATCACGTCCTGGCCTTCGTAACGGTATGACCGGCAGGCCACGTCCTTCCAGCCGAGCCCGTCGCTGGCCAGCAGCACCCGTCCCGGCACCCAGTCCGGCAGCTCCTGATAGTTTATGAAGTCGCTCATCACGCATCCTCCTCCCAAAGACATGCGGAAATGAAGGCGGGGGCAGTCACGCCGCCCCCGCCAGAGGGCGATCAGCCGTTGCGGATCGCCCTGTAGACCGCGCTTTCGAAGCCGAGGTAGCCGGTGAAGGAGCTGGGGTCGCCAAAGGGGAGGATCTGCGTCGCCCAGTAGCCCCCGACGCCTGCGGCGCGGTCGATCCAATAGAAACAGTTCGCCAGGCCCGCCCAGCCGATGGCCCCCGCAGGACGGCCGGTCGGCGCCGCCTCGGTATTGACCATGAAGGTATAGGACCAGTCCTTGCCGACACCCGGGAAGAATTCGGCGTCGTTCGACAGCGACGGGATCACCCCCGGCAGCATGGTGACCTTCTGCGGCGGCACAAGCGCGCCCTTCACCGCCCAGTCCACGGTCTCCGGCTTCAGGACACGGCCGCGCGGCCCGTTTCCGTCATTGAGCCACATGCGGATGAATTTCATATACTCGGGGACTGTGCCGTAAAGCCCATGTCCGCCCATGTCGACTTCGGGGTTGTCCGGCAGGGCGAAACCATCCATCGGCGTCAGGGCATTATCCGCCCCGCGGGCATGGATCGTGGCGGTGCGGGCCTTCATCGCATCCGTCCGGGTGAAGGCGATGTCCTGCATGCCCAGCGGATCAAAGATCCGCTCGCGCATGACCTGCCCCAGCCGCTTGCCGCGGATGCCCTCGACGACCTGTCCGACCCAGTCGATATTGGTGCCGTATTCCCATTTCGTGCCCGGATCGAACAGCAGCGGTGTTTCGATAGCGGCCCGGCTGCCGGTGACGACCGAGGGCTGGCCATGGTCCTCCGCCATGCGCCTGTACATCTCGTTGAAGAAATCATAGCCGAAACCGGCAGTGTGCAGCATCAGCTGCCGGGTCGTGACGTCGGATTTCGGCGCGCGCAGGCGCGGGCTGCCATCAGCGTCGAAACCTTCGAGGACCTGCAGGGCGCCGATCGCGGGGGCGTATTCCTTCGCCGGGGCGTCGAGGTCGAGAAGCCCGTCCTCGACGCATTGCAGCGCGGTCGTCCCCGCGATGGCCTTGGTGGTCGAGAAGATGGCAAAGACCGTATCCTCGGTCATCGCCTCGCCGTCCAGTCGCCGCTCTCCCGCCGCGCCGCTGTAGATGTCGTGATCGCGGTCCGTGACCAGGGCGACGACGCCTGGCACGCGAGCCGGCCCGGTGGTGACGCCTGCCAGCACGCTGTCGAGCGCGGCGACCAGGTCCTGGGTGTGGATATCCTTCATCTTGTCCTCCCTGACAAATGCAGACAGGCAGGATGCAGCTTTTCCGGAAAGCAGACTGTCTGCTACCGGCAGGCTCTGTCCCGGATCGGAAGCCGAATTACAGCCGTCCGCGCCGCGCGCGGGTCTGCGAGGGGGTCACGCCGAACCGCTCGCGATATCGCCCTGCCAGCGCGCCGAAGTTGCTGAAACCCCAGGCGCTGGCAATGGCGGTCACGGTCACGTCGTCCGGCAAGCTTTCCAGGTCCGCGTGGAACCCCTCCAGCCGCCGCGCCGCGAGGAAGGCGCGCGGCGAAAGGCCCCGGAACCGGATGAATCCCCCCGACAACGTCCGCGCCGAGACGCCCACGCGCCGCGCGACATCCCCGATCGACGGGGCCTCGCGGGCCTCGGCTTCCAGGATCTCTTCGGCCCGCCGGACATATCCGGGGGCCGCGCAGCGCGCCCCTTTGTCGAGGGAGATCCCCGCCGCCCCGGCCCATTGCCGCAGCAGCTCGACGCAGAGCATTTCCTCGATGTGACGCGCAATCGCCGTATCGCTGGCACCGTCGCCCGCCGCCACGAGCGTCCGTGCCCCGTAATCCAGCAAGGAAAGCCAGGCAGAGCCCGGCCCGCCGAACCCGACCCGACGGGTCCACAGCGCATCATCGGGCACGAAGCCGTACCAGCGTTCTGCCGTTTCCGCCATCGCCTGGTGTGGGATGGTGAGGTTCAGTTGCATGTGGTCCGGATCGCCTTGCAGCCAGTAGTCCGTCCGCGAGCAATCTACCACAAAGCTTTCCCCTGCGCCGGTGGCAACCGACCCACCATCGGTCTGGTGCTGGAGCGCGCCCCGCAGCGTGTTCAGGACGAGGATCTTCCCGGCCTGCGGATCAAAGCGGTCGAGGTGAATCCCGGTGCCATAGGAAAAGCGTGTCATTGTCAGCCGCCCGGCCCGGGCACTGATCATGGTTGCGTCGGGGCGCGTAAGCCTGTCGAGCGGCCGCACCCTGTAAGGCATATAGACCGATTGGCAGAAGGCCTCTACCTCGTCCCAATCGTCGGAACGCGTGCGATGCCCACAACGGACCGGCCTTCCCGCGCCATCCCACAGCAAAGCATCCTGCAACAAAATCCCGCTCCTCCTCGTGATTTTGGTGTCCGGGCAGGCTAGCACATCCAAGCTGTGCAATCACCCCTCTCGTCTCGCCTTGGCACTATTGGACCTGCCCGAGTTTTGCGGAGATGACCTACCCCCCGCCGGCCCCTCATTCATAACGAGAGTCTGCAGGTTGGGTTTGGGTATTCCGGCTCAGCCATCGCGTCAGCGTCGATAGCCCGATGCCCAGATCCTCCGCGATCTCCCGCCGCGTCCGGCCGCTGATCAGTGCCCGCCGTACCGCTTCACGCCGAAACTCGGGCGTCGGTCTGTTCTCGTTTTCCATGGAACATCTCCTGGTTTCTCAGCTGGCGCTCGCCACGTTTCCCGGGCAAGTCCACGTCATCAACGACGAACCTGTGAGTATGGTGCCTCTGACCAATCAGATGCGGGTGATCGAGCGGCAAGTTTTCGTGGCTATGCTCGAAGGCGTCCGGATCATCGGCCGGCCACAGGCGCAGCACCGCCACCAGACCCGCCGCCCCGATGCCTGCCAGGGCCAACGCTGCGGCCGATAGCCCGGCGCCCGCGCCGATCCAGCCCGCCAGCGGATCGGTCACCAGCCAGCACGCGTGGCTAAGCGCGAATTGCGCGGCAAAGACCGCGCCCCGGTCTGCCTCGCGCGCAGAGCGGTTGATGATCCGCCCGATGGGCGTCTGCGTCATCCGGGATCACCGCTTGAAACGCAGGGGTAAACCCAGAGCCTTCGAACTGCGCCCGCCGCTTGACGCGCATGTCGCTCTGACGGCCAGCAGCTTTCAGTAGTGAATTTGATGGGCTGTCTGTGAAAGGCGAGACGAGGCAGTCTGCCTCGTCCATGGAAACGGGGCTTCCGGAAGCAAAACCTGCCGATGCCTCAGGATGTCGCCGCGGATATCCATACCCGCTTGCACGGTTTGCCCATGGTGACAGGGGCCTGAGGCTGTGGCGGACCCAGCCACAGGTATCGGCAGCCTGTCTCGGCGCCGCGCATCCGCTGCCCGCACGTCCTCAATCGTGATCAAGGTCTCGGGACCGATCTGCTGCGCCTATCCCGCTGGCATTGCTTGCAAAGGAACATGTGCATGTCACGATCAACCCTTCCCTTCATCTGCCTGCTGCTCGGCTTGATCCCAACCCTTGCGACAGCCGAGACCGCCTTTCGTCAGATCACGCTTGACCCGCAGGGGAACCGCCCGCTGGAGGTCGCACTCTGGTATCCGACCGAGGATCGGGGCACGGCCGAGGCCGTGGGCGAGAATGCCGCCTTCTTCGGTATTCCGGTGCTGCGCGATGCTGCGCCGGAGGCGGGCGATCATCCGTTGGTGCTGCTGTCGCACGGCTATGGCGGCAGCTGGCGCAACCTGAACTGGCTGGCCGAACGGCTTGTCGATGCCGGTTATGTCGTGGCCGCGCCCGATCATCCAGGCACCACCACCTTCAACCGTGATCCCGTGCAGGCTGCGGCCTTGTTCGAGCGCCCCCGTGATCTGAGCCGTGCCGCCGATGCGCTGCTCGCCGATCCGGCCCTTGCCGGTCAGGTTGATGCCGACCGGATCGCGGCAATCGGCCATTCTCTGGGCGGGTGGACCGCGGCCGCTCTGGCCGGGGCCCGCTTTGCCCCTGATCAATTCGCGGCGGATTGCGCAGGCAATGCCAACCCGCGAACCTGCTCCCTGTCAGAGGAACTGGGCCTGAACGATCCTGCCATCGAAAAAAAAAGAGAGAGAGAGAGAGAGAGAGAGAGAGAGAGAGAGAGAGAGAGAGAGAGAGAGAGAGAGAGAGAGAGAGAGAGAGAGAGAGAGAGAGAGAGAGAGAGAGAGAGAGGGGGGGGGGGGGGGGGGGGGGGGGGGGGGGGGGGGGGGAGAGAGAGAGAGAGAGAGAGAGAGAGAGAGAGAGAGAGAGAGAGAGAGAGAGAGAGAGAGAGAGGGCGGCGGCCCAGCCCCCCCCGGCGCGCGCTCTGCCCCCGCGCTCGCGCGATGCAGGATCCGCGGCTGCGTGCCTTTGTCTCGCTGGACCTCGGATTGGCGCGCGGCTTCACCCCCGAAAGCCTGAACGCCATCGACACGCCCGCGCTGATCATCGGTGCGGGTGTGGATATCGGGGATCTGCCCGCCACACGCGAGTCCGGCTGGCTGGCCGAGCATCTGCCCAGCGACCATGCACGGTTGTGGATGATCCCCGATGCGATGCATTTCAGTTTCATGCAGATCTGCAAACCGGGCGCCGAGGCGATGATCGAAGAGGAAGAGCCGGGCGACGGAATCGTCTGCCACGACGGCGGCACACGGTCGCGGCAGGATATCCATGCCGAACTGACAAAGGAAGTCCTCGCCTTTCTCGGGCAGAATCTGACGGTCAGGTAGCCCTGTTCCGGGGCCGGTCCCGCCATTCACTGGGCGAGGCACCGGCTACCCGGCGGAACTCGCGGTTGAAGTTCGATTTGGTCTGGAAGCCGCAGTCGAACATGATCTGGGTGACAGGGGCCTCCGTGTCATCCAGAAGCTGCATCGCCTCGCGGATGCGCCATTCGTTGATGACCTGCGAGACATTGCGGCCAAGCTTGCGGTTGATCGCACCGGACACCTGCCGGGCGGGTATCCCCACGCGGCGGGCCAGACGTTCCAGCGTCAGGTCGGGGTCTCGGTAAAGATGCCTTTCTGTCAGCAGGTGATCGATCCGCTCCAGCACCAGCGCATCTTCAAGGCTGGCGGCGGGCGGGGCAGGTGGCTCTGCCTCGGTGGGGGCGGCAGCCTCGACACCGGGGGCGCTCCCGGCGAGCCGCACCAGGATGGCGCCGATCAGCGGCAGCATCAACAGGTTGCCCGCGCTGACCAGGTTCGCGGCATGGCTGCCATCGCCGAACCCGAAATCCAGCGCGATCGCGGCATCCACAAGTCCCGAAAAGACCAGGATGCCGCCCGCCAGCGTCCCGGCCTGACCCGCCGATGCCGCCGAGGTCAGCCGGGCGTTGAGAAGCCCGTCCGCGCCGCGCAGGCCAAGGCGTAAAAGCGAAACGCCGTATCCCAGGAACAGGGCGGCCAGCAGCCCGTCGACCGGCAGGCCGACCCAGGGCCAGAGCGCCGAGCAGATGAGCACACCGAGCGCCGGTGCCAGGTGCAGCCAGACCGGAAGGGATCGCCCACCGCGCAGCGGCGCGAAGCAGATCCATGCCGCAGGCGGCACCAGCGCCGCCACCACGGGCTGCAGGAAGCGCAAGACTGCCAGATCGAAGGTCCAGCGCAGGCCGACAAGCACCAGCAGGACAATGCAAAGCCCCAGAAAACCCGCGATGCGGCGCGATTCATCACCCTGTCGGGCCAGCATGAAACCCAGCAGAACAAAGAGCAGAAGCGCCAGAACGAATGGAAGGGGGATCGCGATCATGCCCGCCTTCTAACGCCACCGCCCGACAAGTGAAACGGGCTTCGAACCTGTGGCCTGTCACCCTGGCGTTTCTGGCTCCTACCTTGCCCGGGTTTGCGCGGCACTGAACGTTCCTCGCCCGCCGGTGGGACATTGGCAAAAGAAGGCGGTCGGAAAGGACAGACCCCGCCCTCCGCGGCCTGAAGTTCTGCCAGACGCCCGCCGACATGCGAGGGCGCGCTGGCGCGGCTCGACAGCGCGGCCCGCCCACCGGACCTGAACCGCGCCACCCATTTGCGGACGGTCCGGACCGCGACACCGAAAGCCTCCGCCACCTCTGCGGCGGATTGGCCAGCCGCGATGCGCGCGAGAACTGTTCTCGACTGTAGGCAGTGAGACGGGCATTCGGATGCGGATTGTTCATGCTTCGGGGGGCTCGGCTGAAGTTTGGCGATTGCAGCCTACCCCGAACCGGGTGAACAACCGTCTGAGACTTCACACCTAGACCAGCCCCCGGGATCCGCTCGGGCAGAACCTCGTCACGCAAGGTGAGGGCGGCAAGCGGCTGCAGTCGCGCCGGCAGCGCGGCGAGAACGGTTTCGCGGGTTGTGGGCATGACGGCGCACTTCCTGAATTCTGCCCTCTGGAACGGTCGCGGATATGCTAAAGGTAATACCTGTGAATACTCGAGCGGAGCAGCACCCATGAACGCCGCCCGCCCCATCGCCGTAAAGCTTGATCAGGACACCCGTGACCGCCTCAAGCGGCTGGCGGATGCGAAGACCGCTCCACCCACTGGATGCTGCGTGAGGCCGTGGCGCAGTTCGTAGATCGCGAAGTGAAGCGCGAAGCGTTTCGGCAAGCCGGGCTGCAGGCCTGGCAGGAGTATCAGGCGACCGGCAGGCACGTCACCCATGACGAAGCCGATGCCTGGCTTGCCAAGCTGGAAGCGGGCGAAGAGGCGGCAGCACCTGAATGCCACGACTGATCTGGTCGCCCGCAGCGCTGCGGGATGTCGAGAGGCTGTACAAGCTCCTTGCCGACGAGAACCCCGATGCTGCCCGGCGCGCGGCCAGGTCCATCCGTGAAGGCATGAACATCCTGTGCGATCAACCGGGCGCGGGACGGCCAATCGAGGACATGGAACCGGAATTCCGCGAGTGGTTGATCACCTTTGGCGACAGTGGCTCTGTGTCGCTCCATCGGTTCGACGGCGAAACGGCGGTGGCCTTGGCCGTGCGCCATCAACGCGAGGCTGGCTACTGACAGGAAGAGGCGATCACACTTTCCCCTCCACCCAATTTGCAACGATCCGCCCCGGCACGCCGTCCACTGCACGCTCCGCATCGCGGGCCAGATCCAGCCGCTTGCGCAATTTGGCCGTCCGCTCACTCGCTCCCGTCCAGCGCATCACAGTCTTGATGGCCTGATGCGTCGGCCCCAGTTCGCGCCGCAGGGCATCGGCAATGGCCTTGCGATAGGCGGTCTGATCCGCGTCCAGGTGCACAGTTGTGCCCATCTTGATCCGCATCGCGGCGTCCTCCTCCGGTAAACCTGTAGAGAAGGCAGCACAGCGGCAGATTCCCTTTTGCGCCCAGCCAATACCCCGGGTCCGACCAGACGCAGACGCCCGCATGAACTGATCTGGAGGCGGGAATGGTAAGCAGAGAACTGCCCCAAAGAAGAGAACAGGCGAACCCCCCGCCGAAGCAGCATGCGGCCGAATAAGTCCGCATGTCGACAGACCCTCAGAAATATTCGGCCGAAAACCAGTCGGATGCGATCCGCAAATACGCGGAGGAACGCGGCTTTGAATTGGTTCGCTCCTATGCTGATGCTGGAAAGATTGGCCTGGGGATAGAGGCCCGCGAAGCCTTGCAGAAGCTGATACAGGATGTGCAGAACGGCAGATATCCGAGCTCGTCCAGGATCACCAAGTCGGGGTGGGTCATCCTTTCAGCCCGAGCCGGATCTGCTTTTCGATTTCGATCAGTGCGAAAAAGGCAGCGCCGATGGCCACGATCAACAGCCCGTCCATCAGCGGAACGGGGCTTGTGCCCAGCACTGCCTGCAAGGGCGGCAGGTAGGTGACGGCGAATTGCGCGGCAGTGATGATGATAACCACGGTCCAGACCACGCGAGTCCCGCGCACCGCGGCCCATGTCAGTGAGGTGCTGTGGATATTGCGGATGAAGAACAGGTGGAAGATTTCCAGCACCACCAGCGTGTTCATCGCCATCGTCTGCGCCAGGGCAAGCGGATAGCCTTTGCCTGTGGCATAGGTGAAGATGCCGAAGACTGCCGCCAGAAACAGCAGCGCAACCAGAACGACATGCCAGACCAGACCACCCGACAGGATCGGCGCGTTGCGCGCGCGCGGCGGGCGGGCCATGGTGCCTGCTTCCGTCGGCTCAAAGGCCAGTGCGAGGCCCAGCGTGATGCCGGTGATCAGGTTGATCCACAATATCTGCACCGCCGTCACCGGCAGGGCCAATCCGGCCAGCAGCGCCAGAATGACCACCATCGACTCACCTGCGTTGGTCGGTAGGGTCCAGCTGATCACCTTCTTGAGGTTGTCGTAGACCGTCCGCCCTTCGCGCACCGCCGCCGCGATACTGGCGAAGTTGTCGTCGGCCAGTACCAGATCGGCGGCTTCCTTGGCAGCCTCCGAGCCCTTCAGGCCCATCGCAATGCCCGCATCGGCTCGTTTGAGGGCTGGCGCGTCGTTCACCCCGTCGCCGGTCATCGCGACTGACAGGCCATGCGCCTGCAGCGCGGTCACAAGGCGCAGTTTGTGCTCAGGGCTGGTACGGGCGAAGATGTCGACATCCGCCACTTCCAGGGCCAGTTGTGCGTCATCCAGCTTCTCCAGGTCGGCGCCGGTCAGCACGCGGTGCGGGTTTGCCAGCCCGATCTGCGCCGCTATGGCAGCGGCGGTTCCGGCATGATCGCCGGTGATCATCTTCACCCTGATGCCCGCCGCCCGGCATTCGGCCACGGCGGCAATCGCCTCGGGGCGCGGCGGGTCGATCAGGCCGACGAGTCCAAGGAAAGTCAGGCCACCCTCAAGCGCTGCCGGGTCGATCCGGTTGCCCGCCTCGGCCCGCTCGGCCAGCGCCAGCACCCGCAGACCCCGCCGGGCCAATGCCTCGGCCCGGTCGTGCCAGTGCTTCAGGTCGATACCTTCGCACATCCGCAGCACACGCTCTGGCGCGCCCTTCACATGGGTCATGCGTCCCCGCGTCCCATCGGTCAGAACAGCCATGAAACGATGGCGGCTATCGAAGGGGATGGCGTCCAGACGGTGCGCGGCGTGATCGCCGCCAACCTTGCCCGCAAAGGCCAGAAGCGCGCCTTCCATCGGGTCGCCCTCGACCGCCCAGACCCCTTCCTTGCAGTGAAGGGCGGCGTCGTTGCACAGCGCCGCCGCCAGGGCGAGCGCTGAGAGATCACCCGCCGGGGTGATGGCGCCTGTCGGCGCATAGCCCTCGCCATCGACGGTAAAGGCGCTGTCCGCTGTCTCCGCCGCCACCACCACCATTTCGTTGCGGGTCAAGGTGCCGGTCTTGTCGGTGCAGATGACCGAGACCGAGCCTATCGCCTCGATTGCAGGCAGGCGGCGGACGATGGCATTGCGCCGCGCCATGGCCTGTACACCGATGGCGAGGGTGATCGTCATGACGGCAGGCAGGCCCTCGGGGATTGCCGCCACGGCGACGCCAACCACGGCCATGAACAGGTCAGCAAAGGGCATGTGGCCGACGTAGTAGCCCCAGACGAGCAGAAGCCCTGCCACAAGCAGGATCAGGAACGACAGCCAGCGCGCGAAGTGGTCGACCTGCGCGACCAGCGGGGTGGTCAGTTGTTCGACCCCCGCCAGAAGCCCACCAATGCGCCCGATCTCGGTTGCCTGACCCGTCGCCACCACCAGCCCACGCGCCGTGCCTTGGGTGACCAGCGTGCCGGACCACAGCATCGACCTGCGGTCGCCAAGGGCGGCATCGGCGGCGACCGGGGTCTGGCCCTTTTCCACCGGCACCGACTCGCCGGTCAGGATCGCCTCCTGCGCCGCAAGCCCCCGCGCCTCGATCACCCGCAGATCGGCGGGCACCTTGTCGCCCGCCTCCAGCAGAACGATGTCGCCGGGCACAAGGTCGGCCCCATCCACCGAAACCCGTCGCCCATCGCGCAACACGGCGGCCTTCGGCGCAAGCATCCCCCGGATTGCCGCCATTGCCGCCTCGGCCTTGCCCTCCTGGATGAATCCGATGATCGCGTTGGCCAGCACCACGGCGAGGATCACCCCGGTATCCACCCAGTGCTGCAAGGCGCCCGTCACCAGCGCCGCGCCGATCAGCACATAGATCAGCACATTATGGAACTGCCGCATGAAGCGGATCAGCGGCCCGCGCGCCCGCACCTCTGGCAGGCGGTTCGGGCCATGTTCGGCCAGCCGCCGCGTAGCCTCGGCGGTGGTGAGGCCATCAGGCGTTGCGGCAAGGCCGGCAAGGCAATCGGCGGCGGGGGTGGCGTGCAGGTTGGTCATGTCCATCATCGTGCCGTATAGCCGCCGTCGATGACAATCTCTGCACCGGTGACGAACTTTGCCTCGTCCGATGCCAGCCAGACC
Source organism: Gemmobacter sp. (assembly GCA_034519525.1). Taxonomy (GTDB): domain Bacteria; phylum Pseudomonadota; class Alphaproteobacteria; order Rhodobacterales; family Rhodobacteraceae; genus Gemmobacter. The sequence continues at coordinate 16,920 of JAXHOJ010000032.1, forward strand.
ACGGCCCAGGCAATGTCATCGGGTTCGCCCATTGTGCCGATGGGATGCGCGGCCCCTGCCGCAACCTTTGCCATCTCCAGATCAGGGGCGGTGGCGCGCAGGTGGTTTTCCACCATCGGTGTCCAGATATAGGCGGGGTGGATCGAGTTCACCCGGATCTTTTCAGGCGCATAGGTGATGGCGTCGTTCTTGGTCATCAGACGCACCGCACCCTTGGAGGCATGATAGGGCGCGATGCCGCCGATGCCGATCAACCCGGCGATGGAGGACAGGTTGATGATCGAACCCTTTCCAGCCGCGCGCAGATGCGGGATCGCGTGCTTGGTGCCGAAGAACACGCCCTTGACGTTAACCGCCTGAACCCGGTCCCATTCCGCCTCGGTCACCTGATCGGTGGGCTTGGGGCTGCCGGAAATGCCCGCGTTGTTCACCATCACATCGAGGCTGCCGAAGCGGGCGGCTGCAGCGTCGATGGCGGCCTTCATCGCGGCCTCGTCCGCCACATCGACCGGCCAGAACGCAGCCTCATGGCCCTTTGCCGCCAGGTCGGCAGCCAGCGCCTTGCCCTCGGCCTCAAGCATGTCAAGGATGGCGACCTTGGCGCCTTCCTCGGCCATCCGGACGACACAGGCGCAGCCGATGCCGACGGCACCCCCGGTCACGATGGCGGTCTTGCCTGCAAGTCGGTTCATGGCAGTCGTCCTTTCGGTGTTGGGTTGAAGTCTTCGAGTTAGCCCGTTGCCCGGCCCTCGGCCGCGATTTCGGGAAAGTCTGGTCGGTCCTCGGTCACGGCACCGGACAGCAGTTCCACCGCCCGGTCGGCCGCGTCCTGAAAGGGTTCCAGCACCAGATCGACCCCCGCGCCGAACAGGGCCTCGCTGTCGCCGCTGCTGTGCGAGGCGGCGGCGATCTGTCCTGTGAACCCGGCCGAGCGCGCAAGTTGGATCAGGGTCCGGCGGGTGTCTTCATGGCTGAGGCCGGTGGGGTGGATCGGCACCGTCGATACCATCCACTCCGCCCCACGAAACGGCAGTTCGGCGACAAACTCGGGATCGCTCGCATCGCCAAAATCGGCCTCAAGCCCAAGGTCGCGCCAGCGCCGCACCGCCTGCGGGTTGAAATCCACACCCAGCACCCGGATGCCGCGTTTGTGCAGCCGCAGCCCGATGGCTGTGCCAAAGCGGCCCAGACCGAAAATGATGATCCTGTAGCTCTCGGCCGCATGTACCCCCGCCTCTGATGGCTCGCGCGGGGTGTTCTTGCGCTCAAAAACGCCAAGCAGCGGCTCGAACAGCGCATAAAGCTGATGCGAATAGGTGATCATGTAGGTTGACGCCGCGATGGTCACGAGGCCGACCATGGTGACAAGGCCAAGCGCGTCCTCGGTCACATGCCCGATCGACACGCCCATCGCGACGAAGATCAACGAGAATTCGCTGATCTGCGCCACCGTCAGCCCGGCCAGAAAGCCGGTGCGCTTGCGGTAGCCCATCGCCCCCATGATCGCGAGCACGATCAGCGGGTTGCCGATCAGCACGAACAGCGAGAACAGGATCGCCCCGGTCACATGCGTGCCCAGAAGTGACAGGTCCAACGTGGCCCCAAGCGCGATGAAGAAGAACAGCAGCAGGAAATCGCGCAGGGGTGCCAGCCGGGCGGCGATGGTCTCGCGGTAGGGGGTAGAGGCCAGCGCCACACCCGCCATCAGGCCGCCCACCTCCTTTCCCAGACCAACGTAATCGCCAACGGCGGCGAACATAGCGGCGAGCGCAATGGCGAAGATCACCAGAAGTTCGGGTGCGCGGGCCAGCCGTTGCGTCAAGGGGTCGGCGGCGTAGCGCACGAACAAGACCACCACCGCCACCAGCGCCAGCCCGGAGGCCAGCACCATCACCACCGAACCGCCGCCATGCCCAGCATCCGCAGCGCCGATGCCGATGGCTGACAGCACGATCATCGCCAGTACCACCACCAAATCCTGGACGATCAGGAACCCCAGCGCGATCTGGCCATGCAGCGCGTCGATCTCGCGCTTGTCGGACAGCAATTTGACGATGATGATGGTCGAGGAAAACGTCAGCGCGACTGCGACATAAAGGCTGGTAATGTGACCAAGCCCCAGCGCCAGACCGATCAGATAGCCGAAGAAGGCGGTAAAGATCACCTGCCCGAGGCCCGTCATCACCGACACCACGCCCAGCGACCGGATCAGCTTTACGTCCAGCTTGATGCCGACCAGAAACAGCAGCACCGCAATGCCAAGCTCCGACAAGAGGTCGATCTGCGCATCAGACCGCACGACATCCAGCGCCGACGGCCCTGCAATCAGCCCGACCGCGATAAAGCTGACGATCAGGGGCTGGCGCGCCAGCGTGCCGATCAGCCCGATTCCGGCGGCCATGACCAGAAGCAGGGCCACTTCGGCAAAAGGAGTCAGTATCGGCATCAAGGCTTCCCTTCGGCATCAGGACCGTCCGATCCATCGCTGTGCAGCCTCGGTGCTGTCTGATGCAGCCGCAGGAATGTGTTCAGATCGGTATTGGCAATGCGCCAGCCCTTGCCGATATCGATGGCGCGCAACTGGCCGAGTTTGATCCAGTGGCGCACGGTCGCCTCGGCCACCTTCAGGCGGTCAGCGACGTCCTTGACGGTTTGATACTGATCCAGCGGCATGGCCTTCTGCTTTTCGTGAGATTTTGTGAATAATAGCGAAGTATTGTCGCTTTTGATTGATCTGCATCAATCCGCGACACGATCCCGAGTGTTTTACTTAACTTTCCGCCAGGAACAGGAGGGCAGACCATGAAGAAGATCATGTTTGCGACCGATTTCTCGGAACGGTCTGATCGGGCGCTCAGACGCGCGGCCATCCTTGCCCGGGCGCATGATGCCGTTCTGGAGATTGTGCATGTGGTCGATGACGACCGGCCACGCCGGATCGTCGATCACGAGGTAAACGATGCCCGCCAGCTTCTTGGCGAACTTGCCCGCAGCCTGAAGGATATGGATGGTGTATCCTCCAGCACGCAGATCGTGCAGGACGATCCTTTTGCCGGGATCGTCAAGGCGGTGGCCAAGGCTACCCCCGACCTTCTGGTCATCGGGCCGCATCGCAGACAGATCCTGCGGGATGCCTTTATCGGCACCACGGCCGAACGCACGATCCGCACGGCGCCTTGCCCGGTGCTGATGGTGAACGGCCCGCCTGTCGGCCCCTGGCGCCACATGCTTCAGACAACGGATCTGTCCGAGACCGCAGAGAAGGCCCTCAGGCGATTCATCGGACTGGGTCTGGGCGCAGGGGCGCGATCATCTGTGCTGACCGTCTTCGACGCGCCCGCCCTGCGCCTTGCGATGTCCGACAGCATGGGCAAGGAAGGTCAGGAAGATTACCTGAACGACCTGCGCACTGACGCGCAACAGGCTCTGGCGGCGTTCATCGCGCGGCTCGGGATTGAACAGGCAGAAAAGGTCGTCCGGCCTGAAGAAACGACCGTCGCAAACGAAATCCTCATGGCGGCGGAAGAGCTGAAAGCGGACCTGATCGTTATTGCGGCCCAGGGAAAAGGTGCCGTCGCCCGCATGGTTCTGGGCAGCGTGGCTCAGCAGGTCTTGAAAGACGCGCGATGTGACGTCCTGGCCATCCCGCCCGACGCGGCCTGATTGGCGCTGCACCGCTTGCAAGAATCCCGCACTGTAACTGTCAAAGGAGAATACACGATGGCAGGATCAGGATTTCGTCGGGCTGCAGCGCCAGCAGTTCATGCGGGATATGGCTGCCCGGCAGCAGGCGGCCCTGTTTGGCGGCCAGCCATGCCCGGGCCCCTTGCAAAACCTCGATCATGCGGGCGTTGAACCCTTGGTAGAAGCCATCGCTGTCCAGCCCGCGATCCGCCTCCAGTTTCCGCAATGCGGTCAGGGCAGCCGTCATCATCTGGTGGACCTGATTGAGGTGAGCCCCTGGTGTCCAGATCAGGCGTTCGCGGTTGCGGACAGGCTAGCCCCGAAGGGCACGACCGGATGGCCAGGTCGCTCAGGCGCTCATCCATCATTATGATGTCGTTGACAAAGCACCCAGCACCGAATTCTGCGCCCTTCACCCCACAACGGGGCTGACGCGGCGCAAACTGCAAAGCACTGCGCCAGCCCCTGTTACCCAGCCCGCCCAAATGGCCAGGGCCAAAACCCGGAGTCTCGCTCGCGCCGAACAGATGTCGGGGCAACGCCAGGCGGAACCAATCGCCTCCCGCTTGCGTTCATTCTTCGTGGATCAATGTCTGATCCGGGTACTGCCATGACCCGAAGGGATTTTCACGATGGACTGGGACCAGATTGAAAACAAATGGGCTGTGATGACGCGCCGGGTTCGGGCTGACTGGGCAACCGGCAGCGCTGACAGCACAACCTTGATTGCGGAACAGATCATCACGGATGATCCGACCGCCAGGGGGAGTGCCGACCGAAGCACATATTCCGCCTCGGATACTCCTGCAAAACTGTCGATCGAGTGAGCCTTTCTGGCAAGTTGGCCCGCAGCCTCCCGCGCCTTCCCTGGTTTGAAAAGGTCAGAACGGCCGATGTCTGGCTGGATGCAACGCCCATCCGTGCAGATCTTTTCGGCACCGAACGGCTTGAACATCATGCTCTGACGCTGGCGGCCGCACAGCCGGTTGCAACGGGCAAACCGCGTGCCGTTCGCCCCCTCGGCAGTCGTGTCGAAGAAAATGCCGATGTCCTTCTGGAGGCCTATCGCACCTGCGCAAAGGGGTTGCAGGCCGGGCAGGCCATGGCCCCTGCCGCAGAATGGCTGCTGGACAATTTTCACCTCGTCGAAGAACACCTCCGGCAGATCCATGATGATCTGCCGCCCGGCTATTACCGGCAGCTGCCGAAACTGGCCGATGGCCCCTTTGCCGGTTATCCGCGCGTGTTCGGGATGGCCTGGGCCTATGTCGCCCACACCGACAGCCTGATATCCGGCCCCGTTCTGGCGCGCTATGTCCGCGCCTATCAGCAGGTTCAGCCCCTGATGATCGGGGAACTTTGGGCCGTAGCGATCACCTTGCGCATCGTGCTGATTGAAAACATGCGCCGTCTGGCGTTGCAGATCGTCGATGGCCATGCCCTCCGCCTGCAGGCCGATGCGATTGTGGATGCGGTTCTGGCAGCCAGCCAGACGCCGGGCCAATCCGCCCATTCCGTGATGCAGCAGGCCATCGCACCCTATGAAACGACGCCCTTGCCGCAGACTGTTGCCGCGCAGATTGCGAAACGCCTGCGGGGATTTGATCCCCTCCACACGCCGCTGTTCGGCTGGCTTGAAGACAGGCTGCACCGTCAGGGCAGCACCATCGACGATGTGGTAACAGACGCGCAGACCCGCCTTGGGGCTTCGAATGTGACCATGCGGAACATCGTCACCTCGATGCGGCTGATTTCAGAAATGGATTGGGCAGATTTCTTTGAAGAGGTCAGCCTGGTTGATGCGCGCCTGCGGGGCGATCCTACCTATGTGGCCATGGATTTCGTTACCCGGAACCGCTACCGGACCGAAATCGAAATCCTTGCGCGTGGATCACAGCTGACCGAAAGCGCGGTGACAGAGGCCTGCATGGCGCTGGCCGCGACGGCAGGGGATCATCACACCCGCGATCCCGGACACTGGCTGATCGGGGCAGGGCGCCCCGCACTTGAAGCGCAGATCGGTTTTCAGCCGCCACTCGCCACGGCTTTCACGCGCAGGATCGGCCGGGCCGGGCTGCCGGGATATCTGGCCGCCATCGCAACTGTCGGCCTGGCCATCCTCTGCCTTGCCCTGTCTTTGATGGCAACGGCGGGGGCGGGGCCGGTTGCGCTGCTGGTTCTGGGCATCATCGGCCTTGCGGTTGCGGTCGATCTGGGCAGCGCCATCGTCAATACCATCGTCACCCGGACGGTGCCGCCCAGACTGCTGCCCGGCCTTGATCTGGCAAAAGGGATCCCGCCCCATCTGCGCACCCTGGTGGCGGTGCCGGTGCTGCTGCATGACGCTGCCGATATCGCGGCACAGATCGAACGGCTGGAGGTGCACCACCTGTCCAGCACGGGCGGGGCCGTGCATTATGCGCTGCTGTCCGACACGGTCGATTCAGCCGCCGAAACCGACAGCCAGGATGAAACCCTTGTCGCTGCCGCCATTGCCGCCGTGGCCCGCCTGAATGTGCTTTATCCGTCGGCGGACGGGGATCGTTTCTTCTTTCTGCACCGCCGGCGCCTGTGGAATCCCTCCGAAGTTGTCTGGATGGGCTGGGAACGCAAGCGCGGCAAACTGGCAGAGCTGAACCGGCTGCTGCGGGGCGCCACGGATACCAGCTTTGCCGTCATCAGCAGCCCGCTGCCCCCCGACATCCGCTATGTCATCACGCTGGATGCCGACACCCGCCTGCTGCGGGGCACTGTGGCACAGATGATCGGCAAGATTGCCCATCCGCTGAACATGGCGAGGTTTGACAGCGCAAGCCAGCGGGTCACCGGCGGCTATGGCATCCTGCAACCCCGCGTCAGCCCGACCCTGCCCGGTGGCGAGGATGGCTCGCTCTATCAGCAGCTGTTCTCAAGCCCCGGCGGGATCGAACCCTATGCTGCGGCCACGTCGGATGTGTATCAGGATCTGTTCGACGAAGGCTCTTTCACCGGCAAGGGCATCTATGATGTTGATGCCTTCGAGGCCGCGCTGGCCGGTCGCGTGCCTGAAAACACCATGCTCAGCCATGATCTGTTCGAAGGCATGTTCGCCCGCGCCGCCCTCGCTTCCGATATCGAAGTGGTCGAGGATTTTCCGGCCCGCCATGATGTGGATATCCGTCGCCAGCATCGCTGGGCGCGGGGCGACTGGCAGCTGCTGCCATGGATCTTCGGCGCCAAGCGCGACGATCAGGGCGGCACCCCGGCGGTGGGCCGCTGGAAAATGGCAGATAACCTGCGCCGCTCGCTGCTGGCGCCCATGGCCATGCTGGCGCTTTTTGCGGGCTGGCTGCTGCCCTTGCCGTTGGCCCTGCTCTGGACCATTCTTGTTCTGGTCATGCTGGCGCTGCCGCGCCTGCTGTCGCTTCCTTTCGGGTTGGTTCCCGCCCGGTCCGGGGTGACATTGCGCAGCCATTTTGCGGCCCTCGGCGCAGATGCCCTGACAGCGCTGGGCCAGATCGCGCTCGGCCTCGTGTTTCTGGCCGATACGGCGGCCACCATGCTGGATGCCGTGATCCGAACTGCATGGCGGCTGACCGTTTCCCGCCGGCATCTGCTGGAATGGATGACAGCGGCGCAGGCGGGCAGCGCAAGGCGCCCGACGGTATTCCACCACTACCTGCGCATGATGCCCGGCCTGCTGCTGGCGCTTGTGGTCTGTGGTGCGGCCTGTCTTCTGAATCCGGCCACCTGGCCTTTGCCGGTCGTTTTTGCGCTGGTCTGGCTGGGCGCTCCGGCTGTGGCCCGCGCCATCAGCCTGCCCCGCCAAAAAACCCCCACCGATGCGCTTTCTGGCGCACAGGCACAGCAGTTGCGGCTGATTGCCCGCCGGACATGGCGCTATTTCGAAACCTTCGTGACAGAGACAGAGAACTTTCTGCCGCCTGACAACTTTCAGGAAATCCCGAAACCCGCCATCGCCACCCGCACATCGCCCACCAATATCGGTCTGTATCTTCTGTCGACCGTGGCAGCACATGACATGGGATGGATCGGCCGGCGCGCCGCCTTGCACCGGATGAAAGACACGCTGCAAACGATCCGGCGGATGCCGCGCTATCGTGGGCATCTTTACAACTGGCATGATACCCGCGATCTGCGGGTGCTGGATCCGGCCTATGTGTCGTCGGTGGACAGTGGCAATCTGGCCGGGCATCTGATCGCCGTGGCCCAGGCCTGCCGCGCCTGGACGGCAGATCGCTCGCAAGATGAAGGCGCCGTGCGTCAGGCGCTGTGCGATACCGTCCTTCTTGTCCAGCTTGCCCTGCCGGACAGCGCCGGAAACACCGATCTGGCGCAGCTGCTGGAAGATATCGCAAAAGCGGCTGCCGATGACACAAGGCCGCTTTCGGCGCTGACAGAGGCCGTATCCCTGGCCCAGACCCGGATCACGGCCCTGACCGCGCCCCCTGCGGATGCCATTTTCTGGGTCAACGCCCTGCGCACCACGCTTGCCGACCATCTTGCCGATGCGGCAGAGCCTGCCGATACCGCCCTGCTGATCGCGGTCGAAACCCTGTGCCGCAATCTTGCGCTGGAAATGGATTTCGGCTTCCTGCTGGACCCCGAAAAAAAGCTGCTGTCCATCGGCTTTTCCGTGGCAACCAACCGGCTGGACACCAACTGCTATGATCTGCTGGCGTCCGAGGCACGGCTGGCCAGCCTGTTTGCCATCGCCAAGGGGGATGTGGAAACGCGGCACTGGTTCCGGCTCGGCCGCCCCGCCACACCCATCGGCGCGGGATCGGCGCTGATTTCCTGGTCGGGCAGCATGTTCGAATATCTGATGCCCTCGCTGGTGATGCGGGCCCCCGCCGGATCTGTTCTGGAACAGACCACCCGGTTGATCGTGGGTCGGCAGCAAGCCTATGCGGCAGGTCTGGGCATCCCCTGGGGCATTTCAGAATCTTCCTACAATGCCCGCGATCTGGAAATGACCTATCAATATTCCAACTTCGGCGTGCCGGGGCTGGGCCTGAAACGCGGGCTCAGCGAAAACCGGGTGATCGCCCCCTATGCCACCGGCCTTGCTGCGATGGTCGATCCTGTGGCGGCGGTGCAGAACTACGCCAGCCTTGCAAATCTGGGGGCCGAAGGGCGTTACGGCTATTACGAAGCCGTCGATTTCACCCCCGCCCGCCTGCAGGCCGATGAAACCCACGCCGTCGTGCGCAGCTTCATGGCGCATCATCAGGGCATGACGATCACCGCCATCGCCAACACCGTGCAGAACGGCCGCCTGCGTGACCGCTTTCACGCGGAACCGATGATCCAGGGTGTCGACCTGCTCATGCAAGAGCGTATCCCCCGCGATGTTGCCACCGCCCGGCCCCGCGCCACCGAAGTGCTGGTCACGGCGGTTGAACAGGCGGATGCGCCCGCCGTCCGCATGTTTGATGCCCCGGCCAGCGAACCGCCGACCGGCCATCTGCTGTCCAATGGCAATTACGGCGTCATGCTGACTCCGGCAGGCGAAGGGTTCAGCCGCTGGCGTGACATGGCGATCACGCGCTGGCGGGCAGAACCCACAAAGGCCGCGCTGGGCTCTTTCATCTTCATGCGCGATACGGCATCCGGCGCAGTCTGGTCTGCGGGTCTGAACCCGACGGGGGCTCAGCCTGACCAGCACAGCGCGGTTTTCTGCGAACATCACGCCGCCTTCACCCATCAGGCCCAGCATCTGATCACCACAACAGAAATCGTGGTTTCTGCCGAAGATGATGCCGAGGCGCGCCGTGTCACCTTCACCAACAGTGCCCGCCGCCCCCGCGAAGTCGACGTAACCTCTTATGCCGAACTGGTGCTGGCCCCGCCTGCATCAGACGAGGCGCATCCCGCCTTTTCCAAGATGTTTGTCGTGACGGATTACCTGCCCGAACTGGGCGTCATCATTGCCACCCGCAGGCGTCGCTCGCCGCAGGATCCCGAGGTATGGGCCGCGCATATCGCTGTCGTCGAGGGGAATGAAACCGCCCCGATGCAGATGGAAACAGACCGGGCCAGGTTCATCGGGCGCGGGCATGATATGGCCAGTGCCGCGATGATCGACGCGCCGCTGTCCGGCACGACCGGCACGGTGCTTGATCCGATCTTCTCGATCCGCCGCCGTGTCACCGTCCCGGCAGGGGGCGTCACCCGCGTGACATTCTGGACGATGGTTGCCGATTCACCCGATACGCTGCTGGAACTGGTCGACCGTCACCGCGATCCTTCCGCCTTTGCCCGCGCGGCCACCCTTGCCTGGACACAGGCGCAGGTGCAGTTGCGCCATCTTGGCATCACCCATGCCGATGCAGCGGATTTTCAGGCATTGGGTGGCATGATCCTGCGCAACGATACCCGGCTGCGCGCCAGGCCTGCACAGATCCTGGCCGGGGCTGCCCCGCAATCGGCGCTTTGGGCGCTGGGCATTTCGGGCGATCTGCCCATCGTGCTTTTGCAGATCGACGATGCCGAAGATATCGCCGTGCTGCATCAGGTGCTCAGCGCGCATGAATACTGGGAAATGCGCCAGCTTGCCGTTGATCTTGTGATCCTGAATGATCGCTCGTCATCCTATGTGCAGGATCTGCAGATCGCGATCGACAGCGCAGTGCGGGCCGCCCGGTCCCGCCCGCGGGCTGTCGGGATCCACTCCCCGGTCAAGGGCATGATCCACACCCTGCGCAGCGATCTTCTGAACCCCGGTGCCCGCGCGCATCTGCTGTCGATGGCCCGCGTCATCCTGTTGGCCAATCGCGGCGATATCGGCCTTCAGATGGCGCTGCATGGCCCCGGACCGGCACCCCCCCCTCCCAAACCGGCGCCGCAGCTTGTTGCAGGCCCCGAACCGCCGCTGCCCCGGCTGGACTTCTTCAACGGCACGGGTGGCTTTGCCGATCAGGGGCGCGAATATGTCACCATCCTGCGCAACGGCCAGACCACGCCCGCGCCATGGATCAATGTCATTGCCAACCCGTCCTTCGGCTTTCAGGTCTCGGCCGAGGGCAGCGGGCATGTCTGGTCGGAAAACAGCCGCGAAAACCAGCTTACGCCCTGGTCCAACGATCCGGTCACCGATCCCTCGGGCGAGGCGATCTATCTGCATGATCTGGAATCCGGTCATATCTGGACACCGACCGCCCTGCCGATCCGTGGGCCGGGCACCTATATTGCCAGACATGGATTCGGCTATTCCGCGTTTCAGCACGAAAGCCACGGCATCGCGGCCACCATGGTGCAATGCGTGCCACTGGATGCTGCCGCCAAGATCACGCAGCTGCGTCTGCAGAACACCGGCACCACCCCACGCAACCTGTCGGTGACTGCCTATGCCGAATGGGTGCTGGGCACCTCGCGCGGCGCATCTGCCCCCTTCATCGTCACCCGTACAGATCCCGCCACTGGCGCCATCCTGGCCTGCAATACCTTCAGCACGGCCTTTCCCGGGCGTGTCGCCTTTGCCGATTTCGGGGCGGGCACAGCCAGCCTCACGGCAGACCGCGCCGAATTCATCGGGCATGGCGGCAGTCTCAGGGCGCCCGCAGGCCTTCGCACCGCGCCGCTGTCAGGCACAACTGGCCCGGCACTGGATCCCTGCGGCGCGCTGCAACGCCGCCTGACCCTCGCGCCCGGCGAAACCGCAGAGCTGACATTCCTGCTGGGTCAGGCAGAATCCGACACGGCCGCCAGCACCCTGATCCAGCAGCTGCGCAACACGCCCCCCGATGCCACGCTGGCCGCTGTCAAACAGCATTGGGCAGATATGCTGACCCCGGTTCAGATCACCTCGCCGGATCGTGCGATGGATATCATGCTGAACGGCTGGCTGATGTATCAGACACTGGCCTGCCGTATCTGGGCGCGGGCCGGGTTCTATCAGGCCAGTGGCGCCTATGGGTTCCGCGATCAGCTGCAGGATGGCATGGCCCTGACCTTTGCCCGCCCTGCGATGACCCGCGCGCACCTTCTGCGGGCTGCCGCACGGCAGTTCCCCGAAGGCGATGTGCAACATTGGTGGCTACCCCATTCCGGGCAGGGGGTCAGAACCCGGATTTCGGATGATCGCGTGTGGCTGGGCTATGGTGTTGCCCGTTACATCGCGGTCTCGGGCGATGCGGCGATCCTGGAGGAACAGGTGCCCTTCCTGCAGGGCCCGCCGGTGCCGCCCGGTGCGCATGACGATTTCTTTCTGCCCCAGGTCTCTGACACCACCGAAAGCCTGTTCGAACATTGCGCACGTGGGCTTGATCAGGCGATCAGCCTGACCGGCGAAAACGGTATCCCTTTGATCGGGACGGGTGATTGGAACGATGGCATGAACCGCGTTGGCGAAGCGGGGCAGGGCACCAGCATCTGGCTGGGCTGGCTGCTGATTGCCACGATCGACATGATGGCGCCACTGGCCGACAGCCGCGATCCGGCCCGCGCCGCGCGCTGGCGTGCCCATGCAAAAGCGGTGCAGACCGCCATCGAAACCCATGGCTGGGATGGCGCCTGGTATCGGCGCGGTACATTTGATGATGGCACGATCCTTGGCTCTGCCGCCTCCGATGAATGTCGCATCGATAGTATCGCGCAATCCTGGGCGGTTCTGTCCGGCGCGGCAGATCCGGCCCGCGCCCGCATGGCCATGAATTCGATGACAGAACATCTCGTGCGGCCCGATCCTGGCCTTGCCCTGCTGTTCGCACCGCCGTTCGACCGCACGCCGCTGGACCCCGGCTATATCAAGGGCTATCCGCCGGGCCTGCGCGAAAATGGCGGCCAATACAGCCATGCCGCGATGTGGGCGGTTCTGGCGCAGGCCAGGCTGGGCGATGGTGACGCGGCGCATGGGCTGTTCGCCATGCTGAACCCGGTCAATCACGCCCTGACGCCGCAGGATGCCGACCGCTACAAGGTGGAACCCTATGTGGTGGCCGCGGATGTCTATTCCATGCCCCCCCATGCCGGGCGGGGTGGCTGGACATGGTATACGGGTTCCGCCGGCTGGATGTATCGCGCCGGAATCGAGGGCCTGCTGGGCCTGACGCGCGCGGGCAACCAGCTGTTGCTGAACCCCTGTTTTCCCAGGGCCTGGCCCGAACTGGCCGCCACCATCATTCTGGGTGCGGCGCGCTATTCGATCACCATCCGCAATCCCCAAGGCAGCGGCCATGGCATCCGCTCTGCCGATCTGAATGGGGACGCCTTGCCCGTTGACGGTGATGGCCTGCGCCTTGCCCTGCAGGACGGGGCGCATGATCTGACAGTCATTCTGGGGTGATTCTGTTGGCTGACCGGCGCTGACGGATGATTGCCGCCCCGGCATGGCGAAAGGGTCTGGCGACGCGCCAGCAAGAACAAGCCCAGTACAGCCCTGTACCCGCCACACAACTGCGGCGAGCCTCTGGCGCGTCCACCATGGCGCAGGCCAGAGGCATTGTGGCCCACGCCCCCGCCTGCGGGGGCGTCGCCGCAGATCAGCTTGCGGCGGGCTTGCTTTTCGCCCGTGCGGGTTTTTTCACGACAGGTTGCTGGCTGGCCAGCAGATCATCGGCCGCCTGCTGATCCAGCCGCAGCTGGCGCAATCTTGCCGTCTTGGCATCGCGGCGGGTGACTTCGGCTTCCATGATCGCTCGGGCGCTGGCATCCGTCACATCCGCACGGCTGGCCGCTTTCGGCTTTTCCGGCGGAAACAGGTTATGTTTGGTAATGGCCTTCGTCATCGGGGATTATCCTTCTGATCGCGCAAAATGCAAAAGCCGGGCATGGGCCCGGCTTTCGGCGTATTCTGGCCTGACAGCACACTGTCTGGCCCCTGTCAGGCCGTTCAGGCGGTCTGCAGGTTTTCAGCAGCGTTCTTGCCCGAACGGGCGTCGCGCACCAGGTCAAAGCTCAGCTTCTGGCCTTCGGTGATGGTCTGCATGCCAGCGCGTTCAACGGCCGAGATGTGAACAAACACGTCAGCAGCGCCATTGTCCGGGGCGATGAAGCCGAAGCCTTTGGTGGTGTTGAAGAATTTTACGGTTCCAATGGTCATGACGATTTCCTTTCAATCGGTCACAGATTTTGACCGGCCGCATCATTTGTGCGGCAGGCCGACGAGATCGATTCTGGAAGAGGAAGATCGCAGAAAGCGCGGAAGCGCAAAAAACAAAGTCCGACAGCAAGATCGATGATGTCTACATGGGCCTACTGCACACACATATCAAGCCCTCATACCGGGAAAGCGGAAGAATCTGCACTTTCGGCCCTCTGGGTGTCGGAAATCATGGCAGATGCCGTCTCCTCGGCACCGCCCGGTCTCTGCAAGGCCGGGCAGGGGGGCATCCGGCAGGGCCGCGCCGATCAGATTCGCACCCCGGCTGGCATATCCTGCCCCGCTCTTCGCCCGCAAAGATCTGGCCCCCGCACCCACAACCCGGATGCCGGGGCCGATCTTTGCTTATCCGTGCGATGCCGTCACGGTTTTCAGCCGCGAAAACCCATACAGCGCTTCAAAGCCCTTTTCACGGCCATGGCCGGATTTGCCCACCCCGCCGAAGGGCAGCTCGATTCCACCACCGGCACCATAGTTGTTGATGAACACCTGCCCCACGTTCAGCCTGCGCGCCAATCGCATCTGGCGGCCCCCGTCGCGTGTCCAGACCCCGGCGACCAGACCATATTCCGTGCCATTGGCGATACGGATCGCATCGGCTTCGGTATCAAACGGGATCAGCACCTGAACCGGGCCAAAGATTTCCTCCTGCGCCAGCCGGTGATCGGGCGGCACTTCGGAAAACAGCACCGGCGCCACATAATTGCCCGCCGCCGGGGCATCATCGCGGATGCGGCCTTCGCCCGCCACCGCCAGATCCTGTTTGCCAAGCGCGATATAAGAGGACACGATTTCCTTCTGCCGCTTTGACACCAGCGGCCCCAGATCGCGGTTGTCCGGCGCAGGCCCGACCTCCAGCCGCTGATAGACCTCGGCCATACGGCGGCGTACCTCATCGTAAATGCCGCGCTGCACCAGCACGCGCGAGGCGGCAGAGCAGGTCTGCCCGGCAGCCTGCATGCAGGCGCCAACCAGCGTGGGCAGGGCCGCCTCCAGATCCACATCGTCAAACACGATATGCGGCGACTTGCCGCCCAGCTCCAGCGTCACCGGCACCACATTGCGCGCCGCCGCTTCCTGGATGCGCCGCCCGGTGCCAACCGACCCGGTGAAAGACACATGATGCACCCCCGGATGTTCCGAAAGCGCCGCCCCCACCTCGGCGCCATAGCCGGTGACGATGTTCAGCGCGCCCGCAGGGAGCCCGGCCTCTGCCGCAATCGACGCAAAGGCCAGCGAACTGAGCGAGGCATCTTCGGCGGGTTTCAGAACACAGGCATTGCCCATCGCCAGCGCCGCCCCCACCGAACGCCCCAGAATCTGCAACGGATAGTTCCAGGGGATGATATGCCCCGTCACCCCATGCGGTTCGCGCAGGGTATAGACGGTGAACCCATCCTGATAGGGAATGGTGGTGCCATGCACCTTGTCGGCGGCGCCTGCATAGAATTCCAGATAGCGGGCCAGCGCCGTGCTGTCATTGCGCGCCTGATTCATCGGCTTGCCCACATCGGTGGATTCCAGAAATGCCAGCTCCTCCGCCCGGGCCAGCACCAGCTGCGACATCCGCATCAGGATGCGCCCGCGCTCCACCGCAGGCATCCTGCCCCAGGCCCCCTCCAGCGCGGCCTCTGCCGCTGTCACGGCGGCATCCACATCCGCCGCCGTGCCCCGGCCAATCGCGCAGATCACCTCGCCGGTGGACGGGTTTTCAACCGGAATCGTGCTGTCCGATCCGGGGCGGCACCATGTCCCGCCGATGAAGATCATGGTCGGATCAAACCACAGGCTTTGCTGGATGTTCATGTCTTTCCTCCCGGTCCGCCTCTGGCGCGGCCTTCACGTTGCATTGAAATAGGGCTGCATCCGGTCGCGCGATGCGGCGATATGGGCCTGCATCGTGGCCTGTGCGGCCGCACCATCGCCCTCGCGGATGGCGCGCATGATGGCATCATGTTCCTTCACCGCATCCATGGCGACCGCCGCGTGATAGCGCAGCCGGAACAGGTGCATATGCGTATACAGCCGCTCCAGCGCCTCGCAGATCACGGTATTGCGGCCCGCCTCTGCGATTCTTGCGTGAAACTCGCCATCCATCAGCGCGAATTTGCTGTAATTCGCCTCGGTATCCGTATCGGCCAGCGCCGACATCTCTTCTGCCAGCTCTGTCAGCGCCGCAACTTCGGATGGGGTGGCCAGCAGGGCGGCTGCGGCGGCTGCGGCCGGTTCGATCAGCAGCCGGAATTCATAGATATCCCGGAACCGGCTGCCCGACAGCTGCGGTGCAACATTGTATCCGGTGTTGTGTTTCTTCACCACCAGCCCCTCCGCCTCCAGCCGGATCAGGGCCGCGCGGATCGGGGTCTGCGACACGCCGAACTGCCGCGCCAGCCCGTCGACCGACAGCTTTTCCCCCGGTGGAATCCGCAGCGAGATCAGTTCGGCAAGCATCAGCTCATAGGCTTCGTCGCCCAACGAAGGGCGCGGCGCGATCAGCGGGGCGGGGCCGGCTTCTGTGGGCTGGCCGTGGCTGGGCTTCTTCAATCCTGGCTCCATGGTTAGCGGAAACACTTGACGAGTGGCGGTCTGGCTGTCACTTAATCGAATATCGTATCGGATATCGGGTGTAAAGCCCGCCCCGATCGCCCGGCAAAGCGAGTGGAGGCGCAGCCGGATCACAACCCGAGGGAGGAACAAGATGAACATCCGCAGCATTTGCCTGGCCGCACTTCTTTCAACCTGTGCCGTGGTTTCGGCGCAGGCCCGTGACATGAACTTTGCGCTGACCCCGCCGCTGGAATCGCATTACGGCGCTGCAGCCACCGCCTTTGCCGAAAAGATGGCAGAGCTTTCGGGCGGCGACATCACCGTGAACGTCAAGCCCGGCGGCGTGCTGGGCGGCGAACGCGAGGTGCTGGAGGGGATGCAGATCGGCACCATCGAGCTGGCGATTTCGTCCACCGGCCCGATCGGCAGCTTCATTCCCGAAACCTATGCGCTGGATTTCCCCTTCCTGTTCAAAAGCTATGACAGCGCCCGCGCGGTGCTGGATGGCCCGATCGGGGAAGAACTGCTGGCCAAATTCGACAGCGTCGGCCTTGTCGGTCTGGCCTGGGGCGAAAATGGCTTCCGCCATATCACCAATTCCCGCAAGGCCATCGCCGTGCCTGCCGATGTCAATGGCCTGAAGATCCGCACCATGGAAAACCAGGTGCATATCGACGCCTTCCAGGAACTGGGCGCGGCCCCGGCCCCCATGAGCTGGACCGAAGTGATCACCGCCCTGCAGCAGGGCACCATTGATGCGCAGGAAAACCCGATCCCGATCATCGTGGCCAACAAGCTGTGGGATGTGCAGAAACATGCAAGCCTCACCGGCCATGTCTATTCGCCCGCCGTCATCGTGATGTCCAAGATCCATTGGGATCAGCTGAGCGAAGCGGAACAGGGCTGGGTGAAAGAGGCCGCCAAGGCCGCCGCCGCCGCTGACCGTGCCGTGGTGACCAAGAACGAAGAAGAAGGCGTTGCCCTTATGAAGGCCAATGGCATGGAGGTGGTGACAGATGTGGATCGCGCCGCTTTCGAGGCTGCCGTTGCCCCCACCTATGAAAAACTTGCCCCGCAATACGGCGCCGAACTGATCGAGCGTATCCGGGCGGCCCAGAACTGAGCCACCCTTCTGCGTGCGCCGCCTCGCCGGTGCCCGCATCTTCCGTATCCCCGAGGTCAAGATGCGACAGACATTCCGTCTCGCCGCCGAGCGGCTTATTTCCACCACGCATAACCTTGCCGCCCTGCTGCTGGCGGTGGCAACCGTGCTGGTGTTCTATCAGGTGGTCACACGGTTCCTGATCGGCCATTCGGCCGGCTGGTCCGAAGTGGCAGCGCGTGGCGCGGTGGTCTGGATGGTGTTCATTGCGGCCGGGGCCGGGTTCCGGCTGGCGGCGATGATCCCGCTTGAATTCTTGCGCAGCGTGCTGCCGCCCGGCCCGAAACGGCTCGTCATGGCGGTGGTGACGCTACTGACACTGGCATTCCTTCTGGTGCTGGTCTGGTATGGCACAGCCATGACCCTGCGTGTCAGCACCCAGAAGATTGCCATGCTCGACATCCCGATCAGCTGGTTTTACGCGGCGATCCCCGTGGGCAGCCTGCTGGCCATCCCCGGCGTGATCCTCGCCCATTTCGCCCCCATCACCCGCCCGGACGAAGAGGCCATGGAATGAACGCCGCCCTGGTCTTTGCGCTTGTCGCGCTGTTCGTGCTGTCTGTTCCGGTCGCGGTGTCGATCGGTCTGGCCTCGGTCTTTGGCATCGCCTTCTTTTCCAACCTGCCACTTCTGGTCGTGCCGCAGAAGATCTTCACCAGCCTGGACAGCTTTCCGCTGCTGGCGGTGCCGTTCTTCATTCTGGCGGGCAATCTGATGACGCATGGTGGCGTTTCACGCCGTCTGGTCGATTTTGCCAAATCGCTGGTGGGCGGGATGCAGGGCGGGCTGGCAAGCTCTTGCGTCATCACCTGCATGATCTTCGCCGCCATCTCCGGCTCGTCGGTCGCCACCACTTTCGCCATCGGTGCGATTCTGATCCCGGCCATGGTGCGGCATGGCTACCCCACGCCGGTGGCGGCCACCATTCAGGCTGCCTCTGCCGAACTCGGGGTCATCATCCCGCCCTCGGTGCCGATGATCGTCTATGCCGTCTCGACCGAAACCTCGGTCACCCAGCTGTTCATGGCGGGCATCGGGCCGGGCATCCTCGTGGCAACCATGCTGATCATCATGGTGCAGATCTGGTGCCGCATCAAAGGCTATGGCAAGCAGGATGGCGATCAGCGCCTGTCGGTTGTCACCAGCACACGCAATGCGGTCTGGGCGCTGATGCTGCCCGTCATCATTCTGGGCGGCATCTATGGCGGCATCTTCACCCCGACAGAGGCGGCAGCGGTTTCCGTGGTCTATGCCCTGCTGATCGGCATGTTTGTCTACCGCGAACTGAAACCGGCCGATCTGCCTGCAATCTTCCGCAGTTCAGTGGTTTCCACCGGCGCCATCATGCTCATCATCGGGGCAGCGGGGCTGTTCTCTTTCCTTGTCAGCCTGTCTGGCCTGCCCTCCACCATTGGCGACTGGGCGCAGGGCCGGTTTGACAGCGCATGGCAGTTCCTGCTGTTCGTGAACGTGCTGCTGCTGTTCGTCGGCATGTTCGTCGAAACCTCGGCGGCCATTCTGGTGCTTGGCCCGATCCTGGCCCCCATCGCCATCGGCTATGGTGTCGATCCGGTGCATTTCGGGATCGTCATCATCGTCAACCTGGCCATGGGCATGATTACCCCGCCGCTTGGGGTCAACCTCTTCGCCGCCGCCTCTGTCGCGGGGATCCCCGTGCAGCGCATGTTCCGCGCGCTGCTGGTGCCGGTGGGCACGGTGGTTCTGGCGCTGATGCTCATCACCTATGTCCCGCAGATCAGCCTTTTCCTGCGCGACGGCTGGTAAGGAAAGCCGATGCCAAGCCATAGCGACATCGAGCGCATTGCCCGCGCCGCCCTGCAGCGCGCGGGCGTGCCCCCGGCGCAGGCGGCCCTGCAGACCGAACTGCTGCTGGAGGCCGAATTGCGCGGCACCGCATCCCACGGATTGCTGCGTCTGCCCCGCGTGATCGAACGCATCACCAATGGCGTCACCGATCCGGTCGCCACCGGCCTGCACCATTGGGCAGGCGAGGCGCTGCTGCGCGTCGATGGCGCGCAGGGGCTGGGCCCCGTTGTGGCGATGCAGGCGCTGGAAGCGGCGGCCGAACGCCTGCCCCGCATGGGCAGCGTGACCGTGGCGATCCGCAACTGCGATCATCTGGGGATGCTTGCCTTCTACGCCGAAAAGATGGCCGCCCGCGGCATCGTCCTTCTGGGCTTCACGGTCAGCGAGGCGCAGGTCCATCCTTGGGGCGGGCGACGCGCCATGATCGGCACCAATCCGATTGCCATTGGTGTGCCCGCCGAGCCGCAGCCCTTCGTCGTCGATCTGGCCACCAGCGAGGTCTCGATGGGGAAGATCCACGATCACGCAAATCGGGGCGTGCCGATCCCGCCGGGCTGGGCATTGGATGCCACGGGCGAACCCACCACTGATGCCACAGCCGCCAAGGCCGGGGCCATCGCGCCTTTCGGGGCCGCCAAGGGCTATGCGCTGGGCCTGGGCTTTGAACTGCTGGTTTCAGCGCTGTGCGCCTCGGCGCTGGGCCGCGACGTGCGCGGCACGCTGGATTCCGATCAGCCCTGCAACAAGGGCGATGTCTTCATCCTGTTCAGCCCGCAAGATGGCATGGCGCAGCAGATCGGCGCCTGGCTGGATGTCCTGCGCCATTCCCCCCCGGCCGATCCGGCGCAGCCGGTCCGCATCCCCGGGGATCGCGCGCAGCAGACGCGCGCCCGGCGTGCCGGCGCTGAAATCGCCCTGCCCGCCGATATCTGGAACCAGATCCGCCGCCTGTCCGGCATTGCGGAACCTGCAGAAAAGGAGGCCGATCATGCGCCTTGATTACGGGGTGCTTCGCGCGCCCACCCGAATCCTGTTTGGCCCCGGCCAGCGCGCCGCGCTGGGCCGCGTTGCCGCCGAACTGGGCCGCCGCGTGCTGGTCTGCACCGACAGCCGCTTTGCCGCCACGCCCGAAATGGCCGCCATCCGCGAAGATCTGGCCATGCAGGGCCTTGAGGTCGCGGTGTTCGACCGGACCGAAGCCGAACTGCCGCTGGCCGGTATTCTGGAATGTGCCGCCGAATACCGCAGCTTCAATCCGGATGTGATCGTGGGGCTGGGCGGTGGCAGCTGCCTCGACATGGCGAAACTGGTCAGCCTGCTGCTCAGCCATGATGGCCCGCTCAGCACATATTATGGTGAATTCAAGGTGCCCGGCCCGGTGCGCCCGATCATCGCCATTCCCACCACCGCAGGCACCGGCAGCGAGGCCACGCCGGTGGCCGTGCTGGGCGATCCGGAACGCGCGATGAAAGTGGGCATCTCCAGCCCGCATCTGATCCCGCATACCGCGATCTGCGACCTGGATCTGACGCTGACCTGCCCGCGCGGGCTGACGGCGATTTCCGGCGCCGATGCACTGGCCCATGCGGTGGAATGTTTCGCTGCCGTCGCCCGCCCGGGTGATCCACAACTGGCGCTGACCCGGGTGTTCGTCGGCAAGAACGCGCTGGGCGATGAACTCGGCCTCTCCGCCATCCGCCTGCTGTTCACCCATCTGGCCCGCGCGGTGGAGGATGGCCAGGATATCGCGGCGCGATCCGGTGTCATGCTGGGCGCCACCCTCGCGGGGCTGGCCTTCGGCAGCGGCGGCACGGCGGCCGCCCATGCGTTGCAATATCCGGTGGGCGCCGAAACCCACAGTGCCCATGGGCTGGGCGTGGGCATCCTGCTGCCCCATACCATTGATTACAATCTGCCCGCCGCCGAAGCCGCCTATGCCGATATCGCCCGTGGCATCGGCGTTTCAGGTCCGGCAGACGGCGATGCCGCGGCCGCCGCCGCCTTTGCCGCCGCCTTGCGTACCCTTTTCGCGCAGATCGGCATCCCCGCCTCGATCACCGCTTTGGGGGTCGCCCCCGAAACGCTGGATCAGATGGCCGCGCTGGCAATGAGTGCCACCCGGCTTGTCGAAAACAACCCAAGGCCGCTCGATACTGCTGCCATGCGCAGCATCCTGGCCGCCGCGATGGAGACCCCGGCCCATGCCTAAGGATATGACCCTGCAAAACCTTCCCACCGGCCTGTTCATTGGCGGCGCCTGGCGTTCCGGCAGCCGCCCCGGCCTGATCCCGGTCAGCAACCCGTCGGATGGCAGCGTGATTGCCGAAGTCGCTGATGCCGATGAATCGGATGCCCGCGCGGCTGTCGATGCCGCATCCGCCGCTGCCAAAGGCTGGGCCGCCACCCCGCCGCGCGAAAGATCCGAAATCCTGCGCCGCTGCTGGGAGCTGATGCGCCGCGATGCCGAAGCGCTGGCCCGGCTCATCAGCCTGGAAAACGGCAAGGCGCTGAAGGATGCCCGGGGCGAGGTGGCCTATGCCGCCGAATTCTTCCGCTGGTTCGCCGAAGAGGCCGTGCGCGGTGCAGGCGATTTCGGCCTGGCGCCTTCGGGGGCGAACCGCATCCTTGTCACCTATCAGCCCATTGGCGTGTCGCTGCTCATCACGCCATGGAACTTTCCCGCCGCCATGGCCACCCGCAAGATCGCACCGGCTCTGGCGGCAGGCTGCACCTGCATCCTGAAACCGGCCACCGAAACCCCGCTGACCGCGCTGGCCGTCGCCGCGCTGCTGGCCGAGGCCGGGGTGCCTGCGGGCGTGGTGAACGTGCTGACCACCAGCACCACCGCCAAGGTGGTGAACACGATCCTCGATGATCCGCGTGTGCGCAAGGTGTCCTTCACCGGATCAACCGAGGTGGGCCGCGTGCTGCTGCGCAAGGCGGCGGATCAGGTCATCCATTCCTCGATGGAACTGGGCGGCAATGCGCCTTTCCTCGTGTTCGAGGATGCCGATCTGGATCGCGCGCTGGACGGGCTGATGGTCGCCAAGATGCGCAACGGCGGCGAGGCCTGCACGGCGGCAAACCGCATCTATGTGCAGCGCGGCATTGCCGAAACCTTTGCCGCAAGGCTGGCCGAACGCATGGCCGCGCTGCGCGTCGGCCCGGGGGTGGACGAGACCACCGATTGCGGCCCGCTGGTCAATGCGGGCGCGGTGAACAAGGTGGCCGAACTGGTGGAGGATGCCGTGTCGCGCGGCGCAAAGGTGCTGTGCGGCGGCACACGCGGCAGCGGGCCGGGGCATTTCTACCCGCCCACCGTGCTGGCCGATGTGCCCGATGATGCCATCATCCGCCGGGAAGAGATCTTTGGCCCCGTCGCGCCGATCTTTGTCTTCGACACCGAGGCAGAGGCGATCACCCGCGCCAATGATACCGAATACGGGCTGGTCGCCTATCTCTTCACCCGCGATCTGGCCCGCGGCCTGCGCGTGTCCGAGGCGCTGGAGGCCGGGATGGTGGCGCTGAACCGGGGCCTCGTTTCCGATCCGGCGGCGCCATTCGGCGGGGTCAAGCAATCCGGGCTCGGGCGCGAAGGCGCGCATCACGGGATGCTGGAATTCATGGAAGCCAAATACATCGCCACCGATTGGTGATGCAGGAGAAGATGATGAAACGCTACACAATCGCCACCATCGAAGGCGACGGCATCGGCCCCGAAGTCACGCAGGCCACGCTGCAGGTGCTGCGCGCGGCGGTAGGTGACGACCTGCTGGAGTTCCAGATGCTGCCCGGCGGCGCGGGTCACTACCAGAAGACCGGCCAGGTTCTGCCCGAAGACACGTTCGCCGCCTGCCGCGATGCCGATGCCATCCTGCACGGCGCGGCGGGCCTGCCCGGCGTGGTTTACCCCGATGGCACCGAAGTCGGCAATGACCTGCATCTGCGGCTCCGCTTCCGTCTGGATCTTTACGCCAATGTCCGCCCGGTGAAACTGTTGCCCGGCGTGGTCTCGCCCCTGCGCGGCTTCGATGGCGGCGGCATTGATTATGTGATCGTGCGCGAAAACACCGAAGGGCTTTATGCCAGCCGGGGGGCAGGCGTGCTGCTGCGCGGCGAAATGGCTTCCGACAGCCTGGTGATTACCCGCAAGGGCACCGAGCGCGTGGCTGAATTCGCCTTCCGTCTGGCAGAATCGCGCAACGGCGCCCTGCGGGACGGCAAGCGCCGTGTCACCGTCTGCGACAAGGCCAATATCCTGCGCAGCTATGCCTTTTTCCGCGCCATCTGTGACGAGGTTCACACCCGCCACCCGACGGTCGAGATCGACTATGCCTATGCCGATGCGATCACCGTTCACATGGTGAAACGGCCGGATTTCTATGATGTGATCGTGGCCGAAAACATGTTCGGTGACATCATCTCCGATCTGGGCGCGGCGACGGCAGGCGGCATGGGCATTTCACCCTCGGGCGAGATCGGCGATGACCACGCATTGTTCCAGGGCGCGCATGGCTCTGCCCCCGATATTGCCGGGCTGGATGCGGCCAGCCCGATTGCCACGGTTCTGTCTGGCGTGATGATGCTGCGCTGGCTGGGTGACCGGCATGGCGATGCCCGGCTGCACGACGCCGCGGCGCGGGTTGAACAGGCGGTGGAAACCGTTCTGGCCGAACGCATCGCCGTGCCGCAGGATCTGGGCGGCACGGCCCGCTGCAGCGAAGTGGCCGATGCCCTGTGCCGCGTTCTGGCCTGAGGAGGCAATGATGACCAAACCGAAGGTAGGCATGGTGGGCGTGGGCCTGATGGGCCATGGCATCGCCCGCAATATCGTGACCAAGGGCTGGCCGCTGGGCTATCTGCGCCATCCCGGCAACCAGCCGACAGACGATCTGGATGCCGCAGGCGCGCAGGGCTGGGATAGTGCCGCCGAAATGGCGGCGGCCTGCGATGTGGTTCTGCTCTGCGTCACCGGCACCCCGCAGGTCGAAGATGTGCTGCTGGGCACGGGCGGTGTGCTGGCGGCGCTGCGACCCGGCACCGTGATCGTGGATTGTTCGACCGCGATCCCCGAATCCACCATCGCGCTGGCAGCAAAGGTCGCGGCGGCAGGCGGGCGCTTCGTCGATGCCGCCATGACCCGCACCCCGAAAGAAGCGGCAGAGGGGCGGCTGAACCTGCTGATCGGCGGTCATGATGATACGGTGGCCGAGCTGACACCGCTGCTGGAATCGTTTTCGGAAAACCGCTTTCACGCAGGCCCGCCCGGCGCCGGGCACCGTCTGAAACTGCTGCACAACTTTGTCTCGCTGGGCACGGTCACGCTGATATCCGAAGCGGCGGCCTGTGCACGCCGGGCGGGCATCGCGGATTCGGTTCTGGTGGATTGCCTGCGGCGCGGTGGCGGCCATGGCGCGGCGCTGGACAGGCTCGCCCCCTATCTGCTGGAGGGGGAAACGGCGCAGATGCGGTTCACGGTCAACAACGGGCTGAAGGATCTGACCTATTACAACCACATGGCCGCAGAGGTGCAGACCTCTCATGCCATTGCAGAGGCGGTGCGCCAGACCATGGCCCGATTGTCAGAAGCGGGCCATGGCGAGGCGATGCTGCCCGAACAGGTGGCCTATATTCCCTGATCCGTCAGGCAAAGGGCGGGGGGCGCAGGCCTCCCGCCCATAGCGTCAGCTGACACCATAACGCGCGCGCGCTTCGGCAAAAGACATCAGCTTGCCCTGCGCCTCGTCCCACAGGTGCAGCTTCACGGTGGCCAGGCTTTCGCGGATCGTCAGGCGCTGCGCTTCGGCCAGCTCGCGGTGTTCGCGGATCACCTCTGTCAGCCGATAGAACGGGATGCGCGAATACAGGTGGTGCACATGGTGGATGCCGATATTCCCCGACAGCCAGCGCAGCGGCTGCGGCAGAACGTAATGCGAGCTGCCCTCCAGCGCGGCATCATGCAGCTGCCATTCCTCGCCCTTGGACCAGTGGGTTTCCTCGAACTGGTGCTGCACATAGAACAGCCACACGCCGATGGTGGCCGCAATCACCGAGGTCGGCAGAAACACCAGCAGCACCGGCAGCAGCCCGCCAAACCACACGATCAGCCCCAGCGCGATGCCGATCATCGCATTGGTGCCCATGGCAGAGGTCCAGTAGCGCCAGCCCGCATTCATCAGCCCAAGCGGCAGGCGGTTCTGCAGGATGAACAGATAGCTGGGCCCCAGCACGAACAGCACAAGCGGATGCCGGTAGAGCCTGTACATGAACCGGCCAAAGGGCGAACGGGCGCGGTATTCTTCCAGCGTCAGGGTCAGCACATCACCGATGCCCCGCTTGTCCAGATTGCCGTGATGGGCATGGTGGATGGAATGGGTCCGCCGCCAGACCGCATAGGGGGTCAGCGTCAGAACGCCCAGCACCCGGCCGACCCAATCCTGCGCCACCCGGTTCTTCAGAAACGAACCATGGCCGCAATCGTGCTGGATGATGAAGATCCGCACCAGAAACGCGCCGTTCAGCATCGCCAGAAACAGCGCCAGCCAGGGGCTGACGGAAATCGCCATCCAGGCCAGAACCCAGAGCGCGAAAAACGGCACCAGCGTCGCTGCCAGTTCAAACAGGCTGCGGCGGGTCGAAGGTTCGCGGTACTTTGCAAGAACGCTAAGCCAGTCGCGGGCAGAGCGGGGGGAGGGAGTCTTGTCGTGCATCAAAGCCTGTTCAGTCTTGGCCGGGCATATCCGGCGCTTGGGGTCGTGCCTTGGCAGGAAACCACAACACAGGCGGTCTATTCAGGCTCTTTGGGGTTAGGCCGTGTCGCGCAGATTTTCAACTGCCTTGATGCCGCATCGGCAGTTTCCGCCGACAGTATTTGTGCTTTTTGGCAAAGGCGGCACCGGATGGCCATTCCAGACCCGGGCAGGTTGTGTAACAGCCTCTGATCCGCTGGCCTGCAAGGCAAAGATGCAGGCCCGCCCTGCCGGAATCTGCATCCCGGCAGGGCGATGGCTGGCTTAGACGATGCCGCCACCGGCGCCCGAAACCCGTGGGCGCACCGCCGATACCGCCGCGCGATAGCCGCTGGCGCGATAGGTCGCCACCGGATCGACAGCCCCGCCCTTGCGCAGCCGCGCCATGGCCAGAACCGGCTCCACATCCATACGAAACGCGGCGCGCAGGGTGGCCGAGGCCATCAGCGCGTCATTTTCCGCCTGATACCCGGCCAGTGCCACCCGATCCACCAGGCTGGCCTGCACGAAGGCGCGCTGAATCTCCATCGCGGAAATCATCAGGCTTTCGATGGGATCGGTCACGTTGTGGCTCTGGTCGATCATATGCGCCAGATCAAGGCCGGGGGTATCTTCCAGCTCTACCAGCTCGTTGAACACCAGGAACAGCCGGTAGGGCTCGATCGTGCCGGCATCCAGGTCATCGTCGCCATATTTGCTGTCGTTGAAGTGAAAGCCGCCCAGCTTGCCCGCCCGCACCAGCCGCGCCACGATCATTTCGATGTTCACATTCGGCGCATGGTGTCCCAGATCGACCAGGCATTGCGCCTTCGGCCCCAGCTCTTGCGCCGTCAGCAGGTTGGTGCCCCAATCCTGCACCACTGTCGAATAAAAGGCCGGCTCATACATCTTGTGTTCGCTGAAGATCCGCCAATCCGCAGGCAGCCCGGCATAGATCGCCTTCATGCTGTCCAGATAGCGGTCGAACTGCTTCGAAAGTGAGGTCTGGCCGGGAAAGTTCGACGCCGTCGCCAATCCACACCGTCAGCGCCTTCGATCCCAGTTTCGCGCCGATCTCGATACATTCCAGATTATGCGCCACCGCCTGCGCCCGGGTGGCCGCATCGGTATGCGACAGTGACCCGAACTTGTAGCTCTGCGCCTGATCCGGCTGATCCTGAAAGGTGTTGGAATTCATCGCATCAAAACCCAGCCCGTGCTCTTCGGCCTTGGCCAGCAGATCGGCCGGATCGGCCTTGTCCCACGGGATATGCAGCGACACCTTGGGGGTGGCCTGCGTCAGCCCGTGGATCACCCCGCAATCATCCAGCTTGTCAAAGATATGCCGGGGCTCGCCCATGCCGGGAAAGCGGGCAAAGCGGGTGCCCCCCGTTCCCGTGCCCCAGCTGGGCACCGCCACGCCAAAATCCATGGCGCGGGCGGTCAGCGCTTCTATATCCACGCCGCTGCGCGCCAGTTTCGCGCCAAGCGCGTCATAATCGGCCTGCAGGGCGGCGCTGCGGCGGTCATTTTCCGCCGCGATGGTGGTTTTGCTGATCATCATCTCACCGCGTGAAGGCTTGCACATTGCCGGCATCGACATTCAGGATGTTCCCGGTCGATTTGGCAGACAGGTCGGAGGCGAAGAAATAAGCCCCTTCGGCAATATCCTCGGGCAGCACAGACCGTTTCAGCATGGAGCGTTGGCGATACATTTCCTCCAGCCCGTCCTTGTCGGTCTTGTAGGTGCTGGCGCGCTGGTCCAGCCATTCGCCCGACCAGATCTTCGATGCCGCGCAGCACCGCATCGGGGTTCACCACATTCACCCGGATCCCCGCCTCGGCCCCTTCCAGCGCCAGACAGCGCGCCAGATGGATCTCGGCTGCCTTGGCGGTGCAATAGGCGCTGGCATTGGGGCTGGCGGCCAGCCCGTTCTTCGACGCGACAAAGACCACCGATCCGCCGATGCCCTGCGCGCGCAAACACTTGAACGCCTCGCGCGACACCAGGAAATAGCCGGTGGACAGGATGTCCATGTTCTTGTTCCACAGCGCGAGCGTGGTCTCCTCGATCGGCGCGGAGGAGGCGATGCCGGCATTGGACACCAGAATGTCGACCCCGCCGAATTCCACCGCTGTTTCCGCATAGGCGCCGATCACCTGCGCCTCGTCGGTCACATTCATCTGCACAGACCGCACCATATCGGCGCCGAACACTTTCGCCATGCCCGCCGCCACATCCGCCGCCGCCGCACCATCAATATCGGCCAGTACCACGCAGGCGCCTTCGCTTCAGCAGGCGCTCCGCCGTGGCCGAGCCAATGCCGCCCGCGCCCCCGGTGACCAAAGCCACCCGGCCTGCCAGCGCCTTGGGCTTGGGCATCCGCTGCAGCTTGGCCTCTTCCAGCAGCCAGTATTCGATATCGAAGGCCTCCTGCTCCGGCAGGCCCTGATAGGTCGAAACCGCGCTGGCGCCGCGCATCACGTTGATGGCGTTGACATAAAACTCGCCCGAAATGCGCGCCGTGGCCTTGTCCAGCGCGAAGGTGATCATGCCCACGCCCGGCACCAGATAGACCACGGCATTGGGGTCGCGCAGGGCCGGGCTGTCGGCGTGTTTGCAGCGGTCGTAATAGGCGGCATAATCGGCGCGGTAATCTGCGGCGGCCTGTGCCAGCCCGGCGATGGTGGCGTCGATATCCGGGTTGGCCGGGTCAAAATCCACCACCAGCGGGCGGATCTTGGTGCGCAGGAAGTGGTCGGGGCAGGATGTGCCCAGCGGCGCCAGCGGCTCCAGCATCTGCGATCCGACAAATTCCAGCACCGCCGCGCTGTCGTCGAAATGGCCCACCTTGTGGCGGTCCTGCGAGATCAGGCCCCGGATCACCGGCATCAGCCGCGCCGCCACCGCGCGGCGCTGCGTCGGCGGGCAGGCGTCGGCGCGCCGCGCCGCCAAAGGCGGGCTTGCCTGCGGATCTCGCCTCCAGCCAGTCGGCCGCCTTGTTGATGATCTCCAGCGTGGTCAGATAGCAGTCCTTGGCATCATCGGCCCAGGTGAACAGCCCGTGGCTTTCCAGCACCGCGCCGCGCATCTGCGGATTTTCAACCGCCAGCTTTTCCAGCCACAGGCCCAGCTCGAACCCCGGCTTCTTCCACGGCAGCCAGCCGATCTCATCGCCGAAAATCTCTGCCGTCAGCTCACGCGAATTGACCGAAGCGGCAATGGCGATGATCGCATCGGAATGCACGTGATCGACATGCGCGCGCGGCACATAGGCGTGCAGCGGCGTGTCGATGGTGGCCGCGCGCGGGTTCAGGTTGAAGGTGCAATGGGGCAGATAGCCCACCATTTCATCCTCATGCGCCAGCCCGCGATACATGCCCTTCAGCGCGTGCAGCTTGTCCATATAGAGCGTGGAAAACCCGTCCATCTTCATCGAGCCGATATCGCCGCCCGAGCCCTTGACCCACAGCACCTCGACCATCTGGCCGGTCAGCGGATCTTTTTCCATCACCTTGGCCGAGGTATTGCCGCCGCCGTAATTGGTGACCCGCTTGTCGGACCCCAGCAGGTTCGACCGATACAGCAGCTTTTCCGATTCGGTCATGGCGGCGGCGCGGGCATCATCCCACAGGTTTTGCAGCAAAAGGTTTTCTTGCCGGTTCGGCGGTGGTCGGTCATGCGACTCCTCCCTTCGCGCAGGCTGTGCCGCGCCTCATTGCGGCAGACTGTGCCCAGCCTGTGACAGAATGTCAATCACTTTCAATCATGAACAATCATTATGCAGATGCAGAATGACATTCTGCGATTGAAAATGATTGACAATGCGCGAATCCAATGAGAACCCTATGACCAGCGGAGGAACAGATGCACGAAACCGAACGGCACCGGATCATTCTGTCGGCAGTGCAGGAACGGCCCGTCGTGACGGTGCCCGACCTGTGTCACGCTGACCGGCGCGTCCGAGGCGACGATCCGCCGCGATATCGCCGCGCTGCATGTGCAGAAGAAACTGCGCCGGGTGCGGGGCGGGGCCGAGGCCATCGCGCCGCCGCAGTTTCGTGGGCATCAACGCCCGGCCCTTCGCGGTGAACGAAACGCGTCCATGTCGCCGGAAAAGCGCGCCATTGCCAAGGCGGCGGTGGAGCTGTGCGACGATGGCGAGCCGATCATCATCAACGGCGGCACCACCACCTTCCAGATGGTGCATCCCCTGACGGCCAAGCGCCTGCAGGTCTTCACCAACAGCTTTCCGATCGCCGAACATCTGCTGAAGCATTCGAAAAACACCGTGCTGCTGCCCGCAGGCGCGATCTACCGCGAACAGAACATCATCCTGTCGCCCTTTGACGAAGACGGCAGCCGCCATTTCTATGCCCGCCGCATGTTCATGGGCTGCCGGGGCCTTGGCCCGCTGGGGCTGATGGAGGGCGACCCGCTGCTGATCCAGGCCGAACAGAAGCTGATCGGCCAGGCGGACGAGCTGGTGGTGCTGGCCGACAGCTCGAAATTCGGCAAACGGTCCAGCCTGCTTTTGTGCCCGCTGAACCGCATCCACACGGTCATCACCGATGACCGGATCGACGACCGCGCCGCCGCGATGCTGGAGGCGGCCGAGGTGAAGCTGATCGTGGCCGAAGTGGCCGCATCGGAACGAAAGGCCCGCGCGTCGGAGGAATAGCGCGGGGCAAAATTCGCTCAGGGAGGAACACATGAGCATTCTGAAGAAGGCACTGACCACGGCGGCGCTGGCCTCCGTTCTGCTGGCCGGAACCGCGCAGGCCGAAACCAAGCGCATCGCGCTGGTGGTCAAGGCGCTGGGCATCGGCTTTTTCGAAGCCGCAGCCAAAGGCGCCGAAGAAGCCGCCAAGGAACTGGGCGATGTGGAAATCATCTATACCGGCCCGACCGACACCACCGCCGAAGGCCAGATCGAGGTCATCAACAGCCTGATCGCGCAGAAGGTCGATGCCATCGCCGTTTCCGCCAATGACACCGACGCGCTGGTGCCCACGCTGAAAAAGGCGATGGATCGCGGCATCACCGTCATCAGCTGGGATTCCGGCGTGGCCCCCGATGGCCGCATGATGCACCTGAACCCGTCCTCCAGCCCGCTGATCGGCAACACGATCATCAAGCTGGCCGCCGATCACCTGCCCGAAGGCGGCGAAGTGGCGGTGCTGTCGGCCACCACCACCTCCACCAACCAGAACACCTGGATCGAAGAGATGAACAAGGTGATGGGCAACTATCCGGGCATCACCGTGGTCGGCACCGTCTATGGCGATGATCTGGCCGATAAATCCTACCGCGAAGCGCAGGGCCTGATGCAGACCTATCCCAACCTCAAGGCCATCATCGCGCCGACCTCGGTGGGCATCGTGGCCGCCGCGCAGGCGGTGACGGATGCGGGCAAGGTCGGCACTGTCAACGTGACCGGGCTTGGCCTGCCGTCGGAAATGGCAGGGCATGTGAAATCAGGCGCGTCGAAATCCTTCGCGATCTGGAACCCGATCGACCTGGGCTATGCCGCGACGATGATCGCCTACAACCTCAACACCGGCGCGGCCAAGGCCGAACCGGGCGCCGCGATCCCGATGGGCCGCATGGGCAGCGTGACGCTGGATGACAAGGGCGAGGGCGCCATGGCCGATCCCTTCACCTATGACGCCTCGAACATCGAAGCAGTTCTGCGTCGATCTTCTGATCCGTCGCCACGGCCTGCCCGGCGCCGGCCTGCTTCAGCGCGGCCGGGCGGCCCGCCTCCCTTGTCAGGGCTGATTCCATGCACGCGCAATGCCCAGGCTGCGATGCCATGCGCACCCAGGCCGTGCTGCAGCCTGACGCGGCATTCACCAAAGTCCTTTCCCGGCGTCAGGGCGCTGCACGAGGTGTCAGCTTGACCTTTATCCCGGTCAGGTCACCGCGCTGATCGGCGAAAACGGCGCGGGCAAATCCACCATCGTCAAGATCCTGACCGGCATCTATCAGCCCGATGGAAGGCAGCATCTCCGTCGATGGGCGCGAAACGCATTTCCCCACCGCACAGGCGGCCAGCGCCGCCGGCGTCACGGCGATCCATCAGGAAACCGTGCTGTTCGATGAACTGACCGTGGCCGAAAACATCTTCATCGGCCATGCGCCGCGCACCCGGCTGGGCCTGATCGACCGGCGCGAGATGCGCGGCGAGGCGCAGCGCGCTGCTGGCATCGCATCGGCGCCGATCTGGATCCCGACCATGCGGCTGCGCGATCTGGGCATCGCCTCGAAACACCTGGTCGCCATCGCCCGCGCGCTGTCCATCGACGCGCGCGTGGTCATCATGGACGAACCTACCGCCGCGCTGAGCCACAAGGAAATCCACGAGCTTTACGATCTGGTCGAAACGCTGAAGGCGCAGGGCAAGGCGATCCTGTTCATCAGCCACAAGTTCGACGAAATCTTCCGCATCGCCGACCGCTACACCGTGTTCCGCGACGGCGCAGTTCGTGGGCGAGGGCCAGATGGCCGATGTGACCGAGGCCGCGCTGGTGCAGATGATGGTCGGCCGCGCGGTGGATCAGATTTATCCCAAACGCCCCGCCCGCATCGGCCGCCCGGTGCTGACGGTTTCGGGCTACAGCCACCCGACCGAATTCGAAGACATCGGCTTTACCCTGCATCAGGGCGAGATCCTGGGCTTTTACGGCCTGGTCGGTGCGGGCCGGTCCGAGGTGATGCAGGCGCTGTTCGGCATCACGAAGCCCGTCGAAAGGCGCCTGCCGTGTCGGCGACGAGATCCGGGTGATCCGCACCACGGCGCAGGCGGTCGAGGCGGGCATCGTCTATGTGCCCGAAGATCGCGGCAAGCAGGGCGCGGTCAAGGGCTTGCCGATCTTTCAGAACGTCACGCTGCCGTCGCTGGCCCGCACCAGCCGCGCCGGTTTCCTGCGGCTGGCCGAGGAATTCGCGCTGGCGCGCGAATATACCGAGCGGCTGGACCTGCGGGCCGCCAGTCTCGATCAGGATGTGGGCCTGCTGTCGGGCGGCAACCAGCAGAAGGTGGTGATCGCCAAATGGCTGGCCACCAAGCCCAAGGTGATCATTCTGGACGAGCCGACCAAGGGCATCGACATCGGGTCCAAGGCCGCCGTGCATGATTTCATGGCCGAACTGGCCGCCGAGGGGCTGGCGGTCATCATGGTCAGCTCTGAAATCCCCGAGGTTCTGGGCATGTCGGACCGGGTGATCGTGATGCGCGAAGGCCGCATCGCGGCCGAATTCGCAGGCGCGACGATGACCCCCGAAAACCTGGTCCGCGCCGCCGTCGGCATTACCGGAGAAGCCGCATGACCCTGCTGAAATACCGCGAGGCGCTGCTGGCGCTGGCCATTCTGCTGTTGCTGGCCGTGGTCGCCAGCCGCTTTCCGGCCTTTGTGGCCCCGGCCAATCTGGCGCGTGTGTTCACCGACACCTCGCCGCTGATCATGCTGGCGCTGGGCCAGATGGTGGTGATCCTGACCAAATGCATCGACCTGTCGGTGGCGGCCAATCTGGCGCTGGCCGGGATGATCGCCGCGATGATGAATGGCGCAGGCGTGCCGCTGCCGCTGATCCTGCTGGTGGTGATCGCGCTGGGCGCCGCATTGGGCGCGGTGAACGGGCTGATGGTCTGGCAGCTGGGCATCCCCTCCATCGTGGTGACGCTGGGCACGATGACGATCTACCGCGGCACCATCTTCCTGCTGACCGATGGCAAATGGATCAATGCCCATCAGATGACGGATGCCTTCAAGGCCTTTCCCCGCGCCGTGTTCCTGGGCCTGCCGGTGATGGGCTGGATCGCGGTTGCCGTGATCGCGGGCTTTCTGCCGTGGTGGTGAACCGCACCGCGCTGGGCCGGGCGTTCTATGCCGTGGGCGGCAACCCCCATGCGGCGGTCTATACGGGCATCAATGTGGGGCGCACGCAGTTTGCGGCCTTTGTGATCTCCGGCGCGCTGGCGGGGCTGGCCGGCTATCTGTGGGTCGCGCGCTATGCGGTGGCCTATGTCGATATCGCGGGCGGGTTCGAGCTGGATGTGGTGGCCGCCTGCGTGATCGGCGGCATCGCCATTGCGGGCGGGCGCCGGATCGGTGGCGGGCGCGGTGCTGGGCGCGCTGTTTCTGGGCATCATCAAGAACGCGCTGCCGGTGGTCGGCATCTCGCCCTTCTGGCAAATGGCGATTTCGGGCTCTGCCATCCTGATCGCCATTGCCTTCAACGCCCGCCGCTCCGGCGCGCCAAAGGCCGCATCATCCTGAAACACGCGGAGCATCGCGCATGACACAGGCCGCCCCCTCCCTGACCGGACGCCAGATCCCCGACCGGCTGGTATCGCCCGCGAAACGCGCGCTGCGCAGCTGGGAAGCCCTGCTGCTGCTGGTGGGCGTGGCGATCTTTGTCGCCAACTCCTTCGCCTCGCCCTATTTCCTGAATGCCTGGAACCTGTCAGCGACGCCACCTTCAACTTCACCGAAAAGGCGATGATCGCCTTTGCCATGGCGATGCTGATCATCGCGGGCGAGATCGACCTGTCGGTGGCCTCGATCATCGCGCTGGCCTCGACCGCGATGGGCGCTGGCGCATGGCGGCGGGGTGCGGGTGCGCCGGTGCTGGTGGCTGATGGGGCTGGGCGACGGGCCTGTCTGCGGGGCGTTCAACGGCCTGCTGGTGGCGGGCTTCGGCCTGCCCTCCATCGTGGTGACCATCGGCACGATGAGCCTGTTTCGCGGCATCAGCTATATCGTGCTGGGCGATCAGCGCCTTCACCGGCTACCCCGAGGGGCTGGCCTGGTTCGGGCAGGGCTATGTCTGGTGGGTGTTCAGCTTTGAACTGGTGCTGTTTGCCGTCATGGCCGTGGTCTTCGGCCTGCTGCTGCACCGCACCAATTTCGGCCGCGCGGTCTATGCCATCGGCAACAACGCCACCGCCGCGCGGTTCTCCGGCATCCGGGTGGATCGTGTGCGCTTCATCCTGTTCCTGCTGACCGGGCTGACCAGCGGCATTGCGGCGGTCTGCCTGACCTCGCGCCTCGGCTCCACCCGCCCGTCCATCGCAACGGGGTGGGAGCTGGAGGTGGTGACCATGGTGGTTCTGGGCGGCGTCAGCATCCTGGGCGGTTCGGGGTCGATCCCCGGCGTGGTCATCGCGGCGCTGGTCATGGGGCTGGTGACCTTTGGCCTCGGCCTCCTGAACGTGCCGGGCATCGTGATGTCGATCATCATCGGGGCCTTGCTGATCGGGGTGATCGCCTTGCCCCGCCTGTGGAAAATGGTGCGCAAGTGATGGAAAAATATGCCTTCCGCATGCAGCTGAACCCCGGCATGGCCGACGAATACCGCAAGCGCCATGACGAGATCTGGCCAGAACTGGTGGATCTGCTGAAACAGGCCGGGGTGCAGGATTACTCGATCCACCTCGACGCAGAGACCGGCGCGCTGTTCGGCGTGCTGTGGCGCCCGGCGGATCACGGCATGGCGGCGCTGCCCGATCATCCGGTGATGCAGCGCTGGTGGGCGCATATGGCCGATCTGATGGCCACGCATCCGGGCAACGAACCCGTGGCGGTGCCGCTGATGCCGATGTTCCACCTGCCATGAAACACATCGCGGTCATCGACATCGGCAAGACCAATGCGAAACTCGCGCTGGTCGAGACCGGAACCCTGCGCGAAATCGCGGTGGAAACCCGGCCCAACCGGGTGTTGCCTGGCCCGCCCTGGCCGCATTTCGACCTGGAGGGGCACTGGCATTTCCTGCTGCACCATCTGGCCGCCTTTCATGCCGCGCATGGGGTGGATGCGATTTCCATCACCACCCATGGCGCGGCGGCGGTGCTGCTGGATGCGGGCGGCGATCTGGCCTGCCCGATGCTCGATTACGAACATCCCGGCCCCGATGATCTGGCGGCGGAATATGATGCGCTGCGCCCGCCTTTTGCCGAAACCGGCTCGCCCCGCCTGCCCATGGGGCTGAACCTCGGGGCGCAGCTGCACTGGATGCTGGAAACCGCGCCCGGCCTGCGCGACCGCGTGGCGCAGGTGCTGACCTATCCGCAATACTGGGGCTGGCGGCTGACTGGTGTGGCGGCCACGGATGTCACATCCTTGGGCTGCCATACCGATCTGTGGAACCCCTGGCAGGGCGGATTTTCGCCGCTGGTGGATCGGCTGGGGCTTGCAGACAAGATCGCCCCCGCCCGGCGGTCGGGCGATGTTCTGGGCAGCCTTCGCCCCGATCTGATGGCGCAGACCGGCCTGCCCGCCGTGCCGGTGACCTGCGGCGTCCATGATTCCAACGCCTCGCTTTACCCGCATGTGCTGGGCCGCGCGGCGCCTTTCGCGGTGGTCTCTACCGGAACCTGGGTGGTCTGCATGGCGGTGGGCGGCACGCCGGTGGCGCTGGACCCGGCGCGCGATGTGCTGGTGAACGTGAACGCGCTGGGCGCCCCGGTGCCCTCGGCCCGGTTCATGGGCGGCCGGGAATACGAGCTGATCCGGCAGGGCAGCGATGTGCAGCCGGCGGCAGAGGATGTCGCGCAGGTGCTGCAATCGGGGCTGATGATCCTGCCTGCCGTCGAACCGGGCTCAGGCCCGTTTCCGGGCCGCGCCATGCGCTGGACGGGTGAACCCGCCACCGAAGGCCAGCGCATGGCCGCGCTGTCGCTTTACCTCGCGCTGATGACCGAAACCTGCCTTGGCCTGATCGGTGCCGAAGGCCCGGCAATCATCGAAGGCCCCTTTGCCCGCAATGCCACCTATCTGGCGATGCTGGCCACCCTGCGGCCCGCCGGGGTGGAAACCGCCAGCTCGGCCACCGGCACGGCGGCGGGGGCAGCACTGCTGGCGCTGCGGGCGGGCCATGCGCCTGCCAGCCGTCGGGTTGCCCTGCCGCCCGATGCGGCAGCGCTGGCCGATTATGCCGCGCGCTGGCGGGCGCAGGTCAGCTAAGCGCCTGACGCACCGCGATATCTGCCATGGCCAGCACCGCATCGCGGGTTTTGGCGGCGGCGATGAACAGCCCGTTGTGGCAGAAGGTGGCGCCCTTTACCCCACAGGCGGCCTCCAGCTCGGCATTGGTCAGCCCGGCCCAGGCGGCGGGCAGATCGGCGCGCTGTTCAAAGCCTTCGCTGCCCTTGCGGATGCCGGTCAGGCACCAGTCGCCATCCTGACGCGGATGCACCACGAACAGCAGATGATCCGCCCCCGCCTTGGTGATCGCCGGGCGGAAGGGCATCCCGCGCGGCAGTTCCAGCACGCGGCCCGCCCCGGCCTGCGCAATCGCCTGCTGCACCACCGCCTCGGCCCTGAGCTTGGCGGCACTTTGCGCCACCCGGGCTTCGACAAAGCTGCGCGCGATGCCCAGGGCCAGATGGAAGGCCCGGTCTTCCGCCGCCGGATCGGCCTCGTCGAACACGGGTTTCAGCGTTTCCAGCAGCCCCGGCAGCGTCAACCCGGCCAGCGGCCCGGCGCTGGAGACATCCACCGCGCCATTATCCATCAGATCGACGGGCAGCACGAAACCGGCATCGAAACTGGCGTGGATCACCTCCACATGCTCTGCCGGGATGGCGGATTGCACCAGATAATCGCGCCCGAAATGCTTCCACAGCAGCCCGAACGAGCTGTAGGGCTGGCCGTCGTCGCGCTTGGGGGCGCCGCGCTGGTGGTGATCGAAGATCCCCGCCGCCGCATCATAGGCGCCGCCCACGTCATAGATGATGCGATCCGGCCCCGGCGTGATCCAGTCGCGCGCCCGGCTGCGGATGATCTGCGCCTGCGGGAACAGCCGGGTCAGGATCACGCTCGACATCAGCTCGTCGGCATGGAAACCGCCGGAATGGGTCACGAGGAAATCTGGGGTCATGCCGGGGTCACCTTGCGCTTTGCCTGCCTGCGTTTCCCGCTGATAGTGGCGCATCCCCCCAAAGATCAACCATGATTCAACCGGCCCCCTTGACGGGAGGGCCGGTTTACCAGTTGCGCGGTCAGATATCGAAGACCACGCCCTGCGCCAGCGGCAGGCTGCGGCCATAATTCACCGTATTGGTGGCGCGGCGCATATAGGCCTTCCAGGCATCCGACCCGCTTTCGCGCCCGCCGCCGGTTTCCTTTTCACCACCGAAGGCGCCGCCGATTTCAGCGCCAGAGGTGCCGATGTTGACATTGGCGATCCCGCAATCCGACCCGGCGGCGGACAGGAACTGTTCCATCTCGCGCATGTCCAGCGTGAAGATCGACGAGGACAGACCGGCGCCGACGGCGTTGTGATCCTCGATCACCGCGTCGAAATCGCTATAGCGCATGACATAGAGGATGGGGGCGAAGGTTTCCTCCAGCACCGGGCCTGTCTGTGTCGGCATTTCGACCAGCGCCGGTCGGGCATACTGTCCCGCATCCGTCCCGACAGTGACCCGGTCGCCGCCATGCACCGTGCCGCCCGCCGCCTTGGCCGCCGCCAGCGCCGCCTGCATCGCATCGAACGCCGCGCCGTCGATCAGCGGGCCGACCAGCGCTGCAGTTTCCAGCGGATTGCCGACGCTGACCGAGGCATAGGCCTTCACCAGACGTGGCACCAGCGCGTCATAGACGCTGTCATGCACGAACAGCCGCCGCATGGTGGTGCAGCGCTGGCCCGCCGTGCCCATGGCGCCGAAGGCGATGGCGCGCAGCGCCATATCCAGATCGGCCGAGGGGCAGACGATGCCCGCATTGTTGCCGCCCAGTTCCAGAATGGTGCGGCCAAAGCGGGCCGCCACGCGCGGCCCGACCGAACGGCCCATCCGCGTCGATCCGGTGGCCGAAACCAGCGCCACGCCCGGATGATCCACCAGCGCCTCGCCCACGTCGCGGCCGCCGATCACCACCTGCGCCAGATGCGCGGGGGCCGACCCAAAGCGCGCCAGCGCGCGATCCAGGATGGCCTGTGAGGCCAGCGCGGTGAGCGGGGTTTTCTCTGACGGTTTCCAGATCACCGGATTGCCGCAGACCAGCGCCAGCGCGGTGTTCCACGACCAGACGGCGACGGGGAAGTTGAAGGCAGAGATCACGCCCACCACACCCAGCGGATGCCAGGTTTCCATCATCCGGTGATCCGGGCGCTCGGTGGCGATGGTCAGGCCATAAAGCTGGCGCGACAGGCCGACCGCGAAATCG
Organism: Gemmobacter sp.; assembly: GCA_034519525.1. Classification (GTDB taxonomy): domain Bacteria; phylum Pseudomonadota; class Alphaproteobacteria; order Rhodobacterales; family Rhodobacteraceae; genus Gemmobacter. Next base: position 56,146 of record JAXHOJ010000032.1, read on the forward strand.
CAGATGTCTATCATCTCCTGCACCTCGCCCGCCCCCTCAGACGGGCTTTTGCCCGCCTCGATGGAGACCAGACGGCCCAGTTCATCCTTGGCGGCGCGCAGCTCTTCGCCGAACAGCCGCACCAGCTCGCCCCGGCGGGGGGCGGGGACGCGGCGCCAGTCGCGGAAGGCGGCCTGCGCGCGGGTGACGGCATCGGCGACGCTGGCTGCGGTATCGGTGGGCAGGCTGGCGGTCTGTTCGCCGGTGAGCGGGGTGAACACGGCCATGGTGCCGCCGGTGTGGCGGGCCGGATCGACACCCAGATGGTTCAGAATGGCGGTGGCTTCGGCGGCATAGGAACGGGTCATCTGCTTGTCCTCGGGCTCGGCCAGACGAAAGATGCGGGCTGGCAGTTGTGGAATGGGTCGGTCATCTGCATAACAGATGAAGCTCTGCCGGAAACGTGCTGATTCTGACTGACTTGATGCGGTGATGGAATGAAGTTAAGCCGAAGCCTGATCCCCGATGCGGCTGCGCTGCAGGCATTTGAGGCCGCCGCCCGGCATCAGAGCTTTACCCGCGCGGCGGTGGAGCTGGATCTGACGCAAAGCGCGGTCAGCCGCCAGATCAAGGATCTGGAGGCCAAGCTGGGATTGCAGCTGTTCGATCGCGTGCGACAGCGGGTGGTGCTTTCAGGCGCGGGAAAGCGGCTGCTGCCCGAGGTGGAGCGCCTGCTGGCGCAGATCGAGTCCATGACGCTGCGCGCCATGGGCACCCGTGATATCAGCGGGCAGATGACGGTGGCGACGCTGCCCACCTTTGGCAGCCGCTGGCTGATGCCGCGGTTGCCACGGTTTCTGGCGCTGCATCCCGGCGTGCAGCTGACGGTGATTTCGCGGTCTGAACCCTTTGATCTGGAAGAGGCGGGGGTGGATCTGGCGATCCATTACGGGCGCCCGGTCTGGCCGCAGGCGGTGTGCAGCTATCTGTGCAGCGAAGATGTGGTGCCGGTGGCCTCGCCCACGCTGGTGTCGCGGTTCCGGCAGGCGGGCGGGGCGGATGCGCAGGCGCTGGCGGCGCTGCCGCTGCTGCATATGGAATCGCGCCCGACGCTGTGGTTTGAATGGCTGGCCGCGCAGGGGGCCGATGCGCAGCTGGGGTTCCGGGGGCACAGGTTCGACCAGTTCACCCTGATTATCGAGGCCGCCGCCGCCGGGCTGGGGCTGGCGCTGGTGCCGCGCTATCTGATCGGGCAGGAGCTGGAGCGGGGGCGGCTGATGGTGATCCTGGATGCGCCGCTGCGCACAGAGCCAAGCTATTATGTGGTGCGCCCCGAAGGCCGGATGGCGGATGCCCTGCCCGGCGCGTTTGCAGCCTGGCTGGCCGAGCAGGTGGGCCGGGGCTGAACGCGCCCCGGTTTGGTGATGCCCGCCGCCATCCTGCGGCGGCGGGCCTTCGTTTCAGACACGTTCCAGCGCGATGGCGATGCCCTGGCCCACGCCGATGCACATGGTGGACAGCGACCGCCTGCCGCCGGTGCGGGCCAGTTCCAGCGCAGCGGTGCCGGTGATGCGGGCCCCCGACATGCCCAGCGGATGGCCAAGTGCGATGGCGCCGCCGTTCGGGTTTACCCGCGCGTCATCATCGGCAATGCCCAGCTGGCGCAGCGTGGCGATGCCCTGGGCGGCGAAGGCTTCGTTCAGCTCGATCACATCCAGATCGGCCGGGGTCAGGCCCAGCCGGGCCAGCAGTTTCTGGCTGGCGGGCGCCGGGCCGATGCCCATGATGCGCGGCGGCACGCCTGCGGTGGCGCCGCCAAGGATGCGGACCAGCGGCGTCAGCCCGTATTTCGCCGCCGTTTCGGCATTGGCCAGGATCAGCGCCGCCGCGCCATCGTTCACGCCGCTGGCATTGCCCGCCGTCACCGATCCACCCGCGAACAGCGGTTTCAGCTTTGCCAGCGCCTCGGGCGTGGTGGCGCGGGGATGTTCGTCACGATCCACCACCAGCGCATCGCCCTTGCGCTGCGGGATGGTGACGGGGGTGATTTCCTGCGCCAGACGGCCATTGGCCTGCGCGGCCGCCGCCTTGGCCTGCGAGGCGCAGCGCCATGGCATCCTGCGCATCGCGCGAGATGCCATAGTCATCGGCCACGTTCTGGCCGGTCTGCGGCATGGAATCGGTGCCATAGGCGCTGTCCATCGCCGGGTTGATGAAGCGCCAGCCGATGGTGGTATCGTAAACCGCCGTATCGCGGCTGAAGGCGCTGCCCGCCTTGGGCATCACGAAGGGCGCGCGGCTCATGCTTTCCACGCCGCCTGCGATCATCAGACCGGCCTCGCCTGCGGCAATGGCGCGGGCGGCGACCAGCACCGCATCCATGCCCGAACCGCACAGCCGGTTGATCGTGGTGCCGCTGACGCCGACCGGCAGGCCCGCCAGCAGCAGGGACATGCGCGCGACATTGCGGTTATCCTCGCCCGCCTGATTGGCGCAGCCGAAGATCACGTCATCCACCGCGTCCCAATCGACATTCGGGTTGCGGGCCATCAGGGCCCGCAGCGGCACCGCGCCCAGATCATCGGGCCGCACGGCGGCAAGGCTGCCTGCATAGCGGCCGATGGGGGTGCGGATGTAATCGCAGATGAAAACCTCGGTCATGTCACGGCCAGCCTTTCACAGTTCGGGTACGATGAGGTCGGCCACGTCGCCTTCAAGATGCAGCGTGGCGCCGGTCAGGGATTGCAGCGCATCGAGTGACAGCGCGGGCAGTTTCTCGCGCAGCACGAAGCGCCCTGCGTCGATATCCAGCACCGCAAGGCTGGTATAGACCCGTGTCACGCAGGCTACCCCTGTCAAAGGTAAGGAACAGCGCTGCACCAGTTTGGGCTTGCCGTCCTTGGTGACGTGATCGGTGATGACCGCCACGCGCTTGGCGCCATGCACCAGATCCATGGCGCCGCCTACGGCGGGCACGCCGCGCGGCCCGGTGGACCAGTTGGCCAGATCGCCGGTTTCGGCCACCTCATAGGCGCCCAGGATCGCCACATCCAGATGGCCGCCGCGCACCATGGCAAAGCTGTCGGCATGGTGGAAGAAGGCGGTGCCGGGCTTGATCGTCACGGCCTTCTTGCCTGCGTTGATCAGATCCCAGTCTTCGGTGCCGGGGGCCGGTGCCTCGCCAAAGCCCAGGATGCCGTTTTCGGTGTGGAAGATGGCCTGCCGCCCCGGGGGCTGGAACCTGGCCACCATTTCGGGGAAGCCGATCCCCAGGTTGACATAGGCGCCATCGGTGATGTCTTGCGCGGCGCGCCAAGCGATCTGGGTTGCGGAAAGTTTCGGGATCATGCCGCTGTCTCCGGATAGACCGCATGGGCGCGGTTCAGGTCTTCTTCCTGGGCCGGGTTCGCCACGGCCACGAGGCCCTGCACGAAGATGCCGGGGGTGATGATCGCCTCGGGGTCCAGCGCGCCGGGTTCGACAATCTGGCTGACCTGCACGATGGTGCGGCTTGCGGCCATGCACATCAGCGGATTGAAATTGCGCGCAGCCATCCGGTAGGTGAGATTGCCCAGTCGATCCCCCAGATGCGCCTTGACCAGTGCGACATCGGCCTTGAGCCAGCGTTCCTGCACATAGCTGCGGCCTTCGAACACTTCGACCGGCTTGCCCTTGGCCAGATCGGTGCCAAAGCTGGTGGGCGTGTAGAAGGCCGGGATGCCCGCGCCGCCCGCGCGGATGCGTTCGGCCAGCGTGCCCTGCGGCACCAGTTCCAGTTCGATCTTGCCCGCGAGATAGAGTTCCGTGAACACCACCGGATCGGCCGAACGCGGGAAGGAACAGATCAGCCGGGCCACCATGCCCGCCTCGATCAGCGCGGCAAGGCCGACATGGCCATTGCCGGCATTGTTGTTCACCACGGTCAGGCCTTTGGGGTGGCCGGTGGCGCGGAATCTGTCGATCAGCGCGTGGATCAGTTCGATCGGGGCGCCAGAGCCGCCGAAGCCGCCGATCATCACCGTCATGCCATCGTCGATCCCTGCCACGGCAGTGGCAAGGTCGGGTAGGGTCTTGTCCATCAGATGCCTCCTGTGGGCCGGAACCGCGGCCCGGATGACCGCAGGCCTAGCGGCAAAGGCGGGCTTCCGTCCATCCGGTTTGTGCGATATCCTGCATTTGTTGACATATCGCACGAGATTGCCATGACCATCACCGAGCGCGACATCATGGGTGGCCTTGCCAAGGGGCTGGCCGTGATCGAAACCTTCACGGCGGATCAGCCGCGCCAGTCGATTGCCGAGGTTGCGGCGGCGTCAGGGCTGGACCGGGCGACGGCGCGGCGCTGCCTGCTGACGCTGGCGCATCACGGATATGCCGATTGGGACGGCAAGTTCTTTACGCTGACGCCGCGGGTGCTGCGGCTGGGCACGGCCTGTCTGGCCACCATGCCGCTGCCGCAGATCGTGCAGCCGCTGCTGGACCGGCTGTCGGACGAGATCGGGGAAAGCAGTTCTGTGTCGATCCTGGACGGGGCGGAGATCGTCTATATCGCGCGGGCGGCGCAGCGGAAGGTCATGTCGATTTCGCTGATGCCGGGGTCGCGCCTGCCTGCCTTCTGCACCAGCATGGGCCGGGTGCTGCTGGCGGCCCTGCCCGAGGCGGGGGCCGAGGCGATCCTGCGGGCGGCGCCGATGGCCGCCCGCACGCCGCATACCCTGACCGAGGCTGCGGCGGTGTTGCGCGAACTGGCCCGCATCCGCGCGCAGGGCTATGCGGTGAATGATCAGGAGGTGGAGATCGGGCTGCGGTCGATTGCCGTGCCGTTGGTCAATGCGCGCGGGCGGGTGGTTGCGGCGATCAACCTGGGGCTTGCGGCGGCCAGCCTGCCGGCCGAGGCGATCCCCGACCGTTTTCTGCCCGCCTTGCGCCGCGCGCAGGCGGAGCTGCGCGGCATGATCGGCTGAGCCGGGCCGTGATGCCAAGGCTTGCCGCGCGGCGGCGGGCGATCCATGATCCTCTGGCACGAATTCAGCCCGAAACAGGCGAAGGCCCCCTGAATGGATACCCGTTCCGCTATACATCCTGGTGTGAAGCTGCGCCATATCCGGGCGTTTCTGGATATTGCCGCCACGGGCAGCCTGTCGGCGGTGGCGCGGGCGCAGGGCATCACGCAGCCCGCGCTGTCGCGCACGCTGGCAGAGCTGGAAGGGTTGCTGGGCCAACCGCTCTTTCTGCGGCAGGGGCGGCGCATGGTGCTGACCGAAGGGGGCGCGCTGTTCCGCCGCCATGCCGCCATGTCTGTGCAGGCGCTGGAGGCCGGGGCGGCGGCGCTGCATCCGGGCACGCGGGGGCGGTTGCGGGTGGGGATCTTGCCCACGGTGGCGACCCGGTTCTTTCCGCGTGTCGTGCTGCGGTTCGGGGCCTTGCGCCCGGATATGGTGCTGGCGGTGGAAACCGGGCCGCATCACTATCTGATGCGGCTGCTGCGCGAGGGGGGCATTGATCTGATGATCGGGCGTCTGCCCGGGGCATCGGAGATGGCGGGGCTGAGCTTTGATCATCTGTACGAGGAGGATGTGGTTCTGGTGGGCCGGGCGGGGCACCCGCTGGCGCTGCACCCGGTGGCCGAGGCGCTGGTGCAGGCGCCGGTGATCCTGCCGCCGGCCTCGGCGCTGATCCGGCCGCCGGTCGATGCCTATCTGGCGGCGCTGGGGCTGGTGGGCCTGCGGCCTGCGGTTGAAACGGTCTCGCTGGCGCTGGGGCGGGGGATCTGCATCGCCTCGGATGCGCTGTGGTTCATTTCGCGCGGCGTGGTGATCGAAGAGCTGGACCGGGGCGTGTTGGTGGAGCTGCCCGCCGGGGCGCGGTTTCTGTCGGGGGCGGTGGGCATGACGCGGCAGCAGACGGCCACGGCCCCCGGTCTGGCGGCGCTGGAACAGGTGGCGCGCGATATTGCCCGGCAGCAGGCGGCGGATCCGCCCACCGGGCGGGCCGTGCCATAGGCTGTGGGCGCGGGGGGCGGGATGTGATAAATTCTCCTCTAACCGGATCCGGCAGGGTGGTGCGGCGGGATGGGTGACAGCTGGCCCTTGCATCCGCCAGAGGCCGCAGCCATGCAGGATCAGTGACACAGGCGCCCCAGATGACATCTTTGCTGCTTGCCGGCCTTGGCTGGTCTTCTTTCTTCTCCGCGCAACTGGGCCCGGAGGATGCGGGCCTTGTGCCGGTGCGCATTGCGGTGGTTCATCGCTCGCGCCTGATGGCGGAAACCGGATCGGGCCAGCTGCGGCTGGGCCTGCAGGGCAATACGATGGATTTCGCCGTTGGAGACTGGGTGCTGATGGACCCGGACAGCCGGATGGCGGTGCGCAGGCTGGACCGGCAGACCGTGCTGCGCCGCCGGACCGAAAGCGCCCATATCCCGCAGCTGATTGCCGCGAATATCGACACGCTGTTCATCGTGACCTCGTGCAACGAGGATTTCAATCCGGCGCGGCTGGAACGCTATCTGGCGCTGGCGAACGAGGCCGGGGCCAATCCGGTGATCGTGCTGACCAAGGTGGATCAGGTGGAAGATCCGGCCCCCTATCGCGCGCAGGCGGAGGCGCTGCAGCGCGGGTTGCAGGTGGTGATGCTGAACGGGCGGGCGCCCGATGCGGCGGCGATTCTGGCGCCGTGGTGCGGGCCGGGGCAGACGGTTGCGCTTGTGGGATCTTCGGGGGTGGGGAAATCGACCCTGCTGAATACGCTGGCCGACAAGGCCCCGGAAGAGGCACAGGCCACCGGCGGCATCCGCGAGAATGACGCCAAGGGCCGCCACACCACAACCGCGCGGTCGTTGCACGCCATTGCGGGCGGGGGATGGGTGATCGACACGCCGGGGATGCGGACCCTGCATGTCAGCGATGTGGCCGCCGGGCTGGACATGCTGTTTGCCGAAATCACCGAACTGGCGCCGCAGTGCCGGTTCCGCGATTGCACCCATGCGCATGAGCCGGGCTGTGCCGTGCAGGCCGCCGTGGCGGCGGGTGATCTGCCTGCCGCGCGTCTGGATCGCTGGCGCAAGCTGGACGAGGAAAACCGCGCCAATACCCCGGTTCAATCCGGCCCCAGGGGCAACAAGACGGTGGTGCCGCGCGGGCGCCGCCGCTGAGGCCGCGCGGGCGGGCCTTTCAGGCCGCTTCGAATTGCTGGGCTCGGATCTGGTTCCGGCCCGCTGCCTTGGCCTTGTGCAGCGCGGCATCCGCGATTCTCGTCCAGTTTTCGGGCGTCATGTCGGGATGGCGGCGGGCGGTGGCGATGCTGATGGTGACAAAGGGGCTGACGGTCGAGCGTTCATGCGGGATCTGCAACTGGCCGATATGGTTGCGGATGGCATGCGCCACCGCCATCGCTGTGGCACTGTCGGCGCCGGGCAAAAAGCAGGTGAATTCTTCCCCGCCATAACGTGCCGAAAAGCCCGAGGTGTTCTTGACCGCCCGGTTCAGGGCGGCGGCCACCATGCTGATGCAGCGATCCCCGGACTGGTGGCCATAGGCATCGTTGAACTGTTTGAAGAAATCTATGTCCAGCATGATGACCGACAGCCAGTCGCGCGTGTCGGCCAGTTTCACCACCGCATCGGCCAGCAGTGGATCGGCCTTGAGGATCTGGCAGACTTCGAACCCCTGCATCCCGGGCATCACCACATCCAGCAAGACCAGATCGGGCTGCACCACCCGCGTCAGCTCCAGCGCCTGTTCGTCAGACGGGCAGTCGCCATCCCTTCGGCCAGAGGCACGGCGGTTCAGGCTGTGGCGGGTGCGGCCGCCCCGCCGCGCCGGGGAAGGCGCGGCGGGGGGACTGGATCAGACCGCAGCCTTGCGGTGCAGGGTGGCCTGTTCATAGGCATGGGCCATGGCGATCAGCCCGGCCTCGCTCCACTGCTTGCCCAGGAAGATCAGCCCGAAGGGCGCGCCCGAGGCGTAATAGCCGGCAGGCACGGTGATGCCGGGGATGCCTGCGATGTTCAGCTCGCCCACCGTGGTTTCCAGAATGGCATCGCCCGAATGAAGGCCCGGCAGTTCCTGCGTCATCTGCGGATAGACCAGGCCATCCAGCTGATGCCGGGCGAAAACCGTGTCGATCAGACGCAGATAGGCGGCTTTCAGCGCGGTGAAGGCTGGCAGCGCAGGCGGGATTTCCGGCGATTGCAGCGCGGCTGCGAAATCGGGCAATTCGTGCAGATAGCCAAGGATCGCCCCGGGGGCCAGCGGGTCTTCGGCCCGGGTGGCGGCCACGAAATCAGCCCAGGTCTTCAGGGCGGCATCGGGGCCAAGGCGGCGCAGATAGCAGGTCATGTCATAGGGGATGGATTCCAGCCCGCGCCCGTCAAAATGCGGGGTGCCGGGGGTCACCTGCCGGAGCGAGGCAAAATCGGTGCCTGCAAAGGGATCTTCGATGAGGATGGCGCCTGCCGCCGCCAGTTCGGCCTTGGCGCGGGCGTAAAGGGCGGTGGCTTCGGGGGAGAGCGCATCCTTGCGCCAGCCGGGGCCGTAAAGCCCGATGCGCTTGCCTTGCAACCCGTCCGCCGAAAGCCCTGCCGCATAGCCGCCTTCGGGGATATGACCCACCGAGGCCAGCGTCTTGGGATCTTCGGTGGTGAAGCCTGCCAGCACATCCAGGCACAGCGCCGCATCCCGCACATTGCGCGCGATGGGCCCCACCACATCGCGGTTGCCCGACAGCGGCACCACGCCCGCATTGGGCACCAGGCCGATGGTGGGCTTGATGCCCACCAGATCCTGTGCCGAAGCCGGGTTCTGGATCGAGCCGCCGGTTTCTTCGGCCAGACCCACCACGCACATATGCGCAGCCACGGCGCTGGCCGTGCCGGCGCTGGACCCGCCCGGCGCGCGGTCTTCGATGGCGACGTTCAGCGTGGGTCCGGCCCAGCTGTCATTCGCATGGGTGCCGGTCCAGCTGAGGATCGGCACATTGGTCTTGCCGAGAATCACCGCATCCGCCGCCCGCATCCGGGCCACCACCGGCGAGTCGCGTTCGGGCATCAGATCCACGCCGCCGGTGCCGGAATACAGCAGCCGCCAGCCGGCGGTGGAGGGGAAGCCCACCATATCCATCGGGTCTTTCACCACCACCGGCACCCCGGCCAGCGGCCCCAGCGGCGCACCGGCTGCGCGGCGGCGGTCGATGTCGCGCGCGGTATCCAGCGCGGCGGGGTTTTCGAAGATGATCGCATTATACTTGCCGTTCAGCGCCTGCACCTGCGCAAGCGCGGCGCGGGCCAGCGACTCGGCGGTAAAGCGGCCGGAGGCCAGGCCGTCGCGGATCATCGGGATGGTCAGGCTGCCCAGATCGGGCAAATCGGAGAGGGGGGCCGTCATGGCGTTCCTTTCTGCGCCGGGCATGGCGCATCGGCGGGCCGCAGCAGGCGACGGCCCGGAAACAGGGGGCGATGCACGACGGGACAGGCGGCCGCATGTGGCGGATGTGCCGGAACCATCGGGGGAAAACGGGATTCTGACCTCTTTGTCAGACGGGGCAGCTGCCCCGTGTCGCAGGCCGCATGATCCGGGCTGCGCAGGCCCGTGGCCTTGCCGAACCGGGCAAGAGGACGAACCGCTGTGCAAACATGTCCTGCCCCGCGCGATGCCGTCAAGTGCAATCTGGCAGATCGCGGGCCGCTATTGGTTTGACAACAGCGCGCCAACGGGGTTTCATGATTGCAACCTTGAGCAGGGCGGCTCTCATCCGATTGATTTCGGACGAGGGCCTTTTTTATTTTAAGCCACGGACAGACGCATGACAGATGACACTTGGCAGATCGGCATCATCATGTCGGAAAGCGGCGTGACGGGGGCGATTGAACGCACGCAGATCATGGCCGTCCGTCTGGCCATCGCCGAAATCAACGCGGCGGGCGGGGTGCGGGGGCGGCGGTTGCAGCCGGTGTTCCGGGATCCGCAATCGCGGCCTTCGCTGTATCGCAGTTCGGCGCAGGAACTGTGCCGCGATGGCAAGATCCGGGTTATCTTTGGCGGCCACATGTCCAGCACCCGCAAGGCGATGCTGCCCGCGATCGAGGCGCATAACGCGCTGCTGTTCTATCCGACCCTGTATGAAGGCTTCGAATATTCGCGCCACTGCGTCTATACCGGGGCCGCGCCCAACCAGAATTCAGTGCCACTGGTCGATTATCTGCACGCAAACTTTGGCAGCCGGATCTTCATGGTCGGGTCTGACTACGTCTATCCCTATGAATCCAACCGCATCGTTGCCGATCTGCTGCGCAGCAAGGGGGGTGAGGTGCTGGACGAGATCTATGTGCCGCTGGATCTGCGCGCCCATCACATCGCCCGAATCATCGACCGGATCCGCGAAACCCAGCCCGACATGATCTATTCCACCGTGGTGGGCGATGGCATCATCCCCTTCTACACCGCTTTCCGCGATGCGGGGTTCGATGCGCAGCTGATGCCCATCGCCAGCCAGTCCACCAGCGAGATCGACGTGGCCCGGATGCCGCCCGGGGTGGCCGATGGCCATGTGATTGCAGCACCGTTCTTCGACACGCTGCAAACCCAGGCGGCGCAGGATTTCACCCGGACCTTCCGCATCATGGCCGGTGCGCCATTGCCTGCCACGGCACCTGCCGAAGCGGCCTATCTTGCGGTTCACCTTTATGCCGCCGCGCTGGCTTTGGCGGGGGATGACGACATCGACCGCCTGCTGCCCGCGCTCTACGAGGTTGAAGTGGATGCGCCGCAGGGCCCGGTACGGGTGGACCGGCTGACGAATCACACGCATCTCTGGCCAAGGGTGGCGCGCATCCGGGAAAACGGGCCCTATGAGATCGTCAGCCATCCGGCCCAGCGGATTGCGCCCGATCCCTATCTGGTGGATGTGGCGGGCATGTCGGATCAGGCTGCGCCGTTCCGGTTTGGCGCGATGCGGGGGTGAGGCGATCATGTCCTATGCGTTTCTGAAGGAACTGCGCAATCTTACCGTCGTCGTCGTGCATCCGCTGGATGAAGAGGGGGCGGCGCTGACCGATCACCTGCGCCGCATCGGCTGCAATCCGCAGCTGGTGTGGCCGGTGCCGGAACAGCTGCCGCGCCAGACCCATATCCTGATGGTGGCGATTGACGACCAGCAGCGCGAGGGGCTGCGCAAGCTGTTCCGCAGCCTGCCCAATCCGGCACCCACCATTCTGGCCATCGTCAGCTATGAAAACCCCGCCACCCTGCAGCTGGTGCTGGAAAGCGGTGCCATGGCGGTGATCGGGCGGCCGATCAAACCCTTTGGCCTGCTGACCAATCTGGCGATTGCCCGCAACATCTGGTGCCAGACTCAGGATCTGGCGCGCGATGCCCGGCGCTACAAGCGCAAGGTGAAGGGCGAACAGGTGGTGGTGCGGGCAAAGACCATCCTGATGGCGCAGGAAAAGCTGGATGAAGACCGGGCGCATCGCGAATTGCGCGCCCGCGCCATGCAGCGCCGCATCGCGATCGAGGCGATGGCGGGCGAGATCGTCAGCAGCTATGAGGCGGCTTTGGTGCGCAGTGGGGCCATCGCTGCGGAAAACGTCTTGTCTGATGAAAAGGAATCGGATTAGATATCTGTCAGTCGGCGTCCCCTTGTTCGCAAGGCCACGCCGGTAAAGACCCCGATGCAAGGGGCCTGACCATAGGCAAGGATGCCCGCATATACCCGTGAAGGGCGATGCGGGCTTTTTTGCATTTCGACAGCGCGGTCGAGCCAAACCAACAACAAGCGTTCTCAGGCCAACCGGAGCCCAAGGCTGCGGCCCGGAACCTGTGACCAAGCAACAGGGAAATCGACATGACTCTCAAAAGACGCCAGTTTCTGACCACGGCGGCGCTGTCGGCCGGGGCGCTTGCCCTGCCGGGCTATCTGCGCGGCGCCTTTGCGGCGGAAACGATTCAGGTCGGCGCGCTGTATTCGCAGACCGGCGGGCTTTCCGTGGCGGAAAAGATGCTGGCCGCGGCCGTGCAGATGGCCGCAACCGAAATCAACGCGGCCGGTGGCGTGATGGGCCGCCAGATCGAAGTGGTGGTGGAAGACGGCGCCTCTGACCCCAAGACCTTTGCCGAAAAGGCGCAGAAGCTGGTCATCAAGGACAAGGCGCAGACGGTGTTCGGCTGCCATACCTCGGCCAGCCGCAAGGCCGTGCTGCCGGTATTCGAACGCCGCAATGCCATGCTGTTCTACCAGACGCATTACGAAGGCTTCGAATGTTCGCGCAACGTGGTCTATTCCGGTGCGGTGCCGAACCAGCAGCTGGGCAATTACATCCCCTGGATCATCGAAAAGCTGGGCAAGAAGAAATTCTTCATCGTCGGGTCGAACTATGTCTATCCGCGCGAAATGGCCAAGGTTTCCAAAGGCCTGATCGAGGCGGGCGGCGCTGAATGGGTGGCCGACGAATATCTGGAACTGGGCCATTCGGAATGGGCGGTGACGGTCAGCAAGATCAAGGAATCCGGCGCTGATGTCGTGCTTTCCAATGTGGTGGGCGATTCCATCATCTCGTTCTACCGCGAATTCGCCAATCAGGGGCTGAAGCAGGATCAGATCCCGATCTGCGCCACCGTCACCTCGGAAATCGAGATTGCGGCGATGGGGGCGGAATATGCGGCGGGCAGCTATACCTCCTTCCCCTATTTCATGTCGATGGATCTGCCGACGAATACCAGCTTCATCGAACGCTTCCGGGCCTTTGTGAGCGATCCCAAGGCGATCAGCTATCACTCGCTGGAAGCGGCGTATTTCCAGGTGTTCCTGTGGAAACAGGCCGTTGAAAAGGCGGGCGATTTCAGCGCCGATGCGATCCGCGAGGGCGTGCGCGGCCAGACCTATGCCGCGCCGGGCGGCACCGTGAAGATCGACGAGGACAACCTGCATTGCTGGCTGACGCCGCGCATCGGCCAGTGGCAGGCCGACGGGCAAAGCAAGATCGTCGATGAATATCCCGAACCGATCAAGCCGCTGCCCTATGCCGCCTATGGCGAAACGGCCGAGAACCTGTTCTGCACCGCCGAAGGCCTTGATTCCTCGAAACTCTGAGGCCGCCGCCCGGGCCGGGCAACCAGCCCGGGCACGCCGCGCAACACCGCCGGAGGTCCGCGATCCGTGTTCGACATTTTCTTCATCGGGCTGAGCCTGAGTTCAGTTCTTCTGCTGGTCGCCCTCGGGCTGGCCGTGACCTATGGTGCCATGGGCATCATCAACATGGCGCATGGCGAAATGGTCATGATCGGCGCCTATGTGGCGGTGCTGGCCAATATCTGGCTGGGGGCCAATCTGTTTGCCGCCATCCCGCTGGCCTTTGCCGCCACGGCGCTGCTGGGCCTTGCGCTTGAACGGCTGGTGGTGCGGCGGCTGTACGGGCGGCTGCTGGATACGCTGCTGGCCACCTGGGGTATTGCCATCCTGCTGCAACAGGCCATCCGGCTTGAGTTCGGGCTGAGCTTCTTTGGCCTGCATGTCGAAGGGCTGGGGGCCGGGCTGCAGAATGTGCCGGTGCCGCAGATGCTGCAGGGCACCTTGCGGTTCTTCGGGCAGGATCTGAACATCTACCGCGTGTTCATCGTGCTGGTCACCGCCGTGCTGGCCGGGCTGACCTGGGCGGTGCTGTATCGCACGCCGCTTGGCATGAAGGTGCGCGCCATCATCCGCAACCCGCAGATGGCCGCCGCCTGTGGCATCGACGTGAAACAGACCAATGCCATCACCTTTGCGCTGGGCTCGGGCCTTGCCGGGGTGGCCGGGGTGCTGATGGCCGGGTTTCGCAGCGTATCGCCCGATATGGGCGCCACCATGGTGGTGGACGGCTTCATGGTCGTCGTCACCGGCGGGGTAGGCAGCCTGCTGGGCACCATCGCCGCATCCGGCCTGCTGGGCGAGATCAACGCCCTTGTCGCCATATTCTCGAACGAGATCGCGGGCCGCGCCGCTGTGCTGGCGGTGGTGATCGGGGTCATCCTTCTGAAGCCCGCCGGGCTGTTCACCTTCAAGGGGCGCTGAGCCATGGCTTCCGTTCTGAACTATCGCACATGGGCCTATCTGGCCTTCTTTGCCGCCATCCTGGCGCTGCCGTTGATCGGCGATGAATTCTGGCTGAACCGGGTGGCGAAATACCTGTGTTTCGGGATGCTGGGAGCGGCCATCGCGCTGACCTGGGGGTATGCGGGCATCCTCAATCTGGGGCAGGGGCTGTTCTTCGGCATTGGCGCCTATGCCATGGCCATGTCCTTGAAACTGTCGAGCTATACCAGCCTGCAACAGGGGTCTGACACGCCGGTGCCGGATTTCATGCTGTGGAACGCGCAGCCCGGCGCCTCGACCGATCTGTGCTGCATCACGCCGGGGTCGTGGCTGTGGCTGCCGTTCCAGTCGCAGTGGTTTGGCGTGCTGGTGGCGGTGGTGCTGCCGGTTATCGTGGCCACGCTGATCGGGCGGATGATCTTTGGCCAGCGCATTTCGGGGGTGTTCATGTCGATCATCACGCTGGCGCTGGTACTGCTGGCGCGGCTGGTGCTGGTGGATGCGCAGCCGGTGACCAATGGCTTCAACGGGCTGACGGATCTGGGCTATTTCACCGCCTTCGGCATGGAATTCGATCCCTATGCCGTGCCCACCTATTACATCGTCGCCGTTGCGCTGATCGTGGTTCTGGTGCTGGCGCGGCTGCTGGTCGCCACGCAGGCGGGCACCATCCTGCAGGCCACGCGCGACAGCCAGACCCGGGCGCTTTATCTGGGCTATGACGTGCCCGCCTATCAGACCTTCTTCTTTGCGGCTTCGGCCGGCATGTCGGGGCTGGCGGGGATGCTGTATGTGCTGGTCGCCGAATTCGCCTCGCCCTCGTTCCTTGACCTCGCCTTTTCGGTGACCATGGTGGTCTGGGCGGCGGTGGGCGGGCGCGGCTCGATCCTCGGGGCCTGTATCGGCGCCATCCTCATCAACACGATCGAGGCGCGGGTGTCGGAAACCGAGGCGCTGGTGGAGGCCTGGAAGGCGATCATCGGCCTGATCTTCGTTCTGGTGGTGATCTGGTTGCCGCAGGGGCTTGCCGGTTTCGCGCATGACCGCATCCGCCAGTGGCGGACAAGGGAAGGCACCGAAGGTCTGGCGAAAGAGGCGGTTCTGGCACGGGAGACAGGGCAATGACCGATATCGCTTTGATGGTGGACGGGCTGGCCGTCGATTTTTCCGGCTTTCGCGCGGTGGATGGTGTGTCGCTTGCGGTGGCCAAGGGCGAATTGCGGGTGCTGCTGGGGGCCAATGGCGCGGGCAAGACCACGCTGATGGATCTGATCAGCGGGCGCACCCGATCCACCGAAGGCCGTGTGCTGGTCCATGGCCGCGATGTGACCAACTGGCGCGAATTCCGCATCGCCCGGGCGGGCATCGGCCGCAAGTTTCAGATTCCTTCGGTGTTTTCCGGCCTGACGGTGCGCCAGAATCTGGAGGTTGCGCTGTCGCGCCATCCCAGGGTCTTTGCCAACCTGCGGCTGCGCCGCCGCCCCGCCGACCGCGCAAGGGTGGCCGAGGTGATGGCGCTGGTGGGGCTGGAGGCCGAGGCCGAACAGGAGGCGGGGTATCTGAGCCATGGCCAGACCCAATGGCTCGAACTCGGGATGCTGATGATCCAGAACCCTTCGGTCATTCTGCTGGATGAACCGACGGCGGGGATGACCCAGGCCGAAACCGCCAAGACGGCGGAAATCATCAACCGGCTGAAGGGGCATCACACCCTGCTGGTGGTGGAGCATGACATGGCCTTTGTGCGCGAGATCGCCGAACGCATCACCGTGCTGCATCTGGGCCGCGTTCTGGCCGAAGGCAGCGTGGATTTCATCGAAAACAACCCCGAGGTGCGCGCCGCCTACCTTGGAACGCAGGGGATTTCGGCATGTTGAGCCTGACAAATCTGGAAAGCTATTATGGCCGGTCCCGCGCGCTGAACGGCATTTCGCTGGAGATCGAGCCGCAGCGCATCACCGGCATCGCCGGGCGCAATGGCACCGGCAAGACCACGCTGCTGAAGACGATCATGGGGCTGACCGATGCGGCGCGGGGCAGCATCCGGCTGAACGGGCAGGATATTTCGGCCCTGCCCACCCATCGGCGGGCGCGGTCTGGCATCGCCTATGTGCCGCAGGGCCGGGGGATCATCCCGGAATTCACCATCCGCGAGAATATCGTGATGGGGGCCTTTGCCAACCGGGCCGGGCGACGCGGTATTCCGGATCTGGTGCCAGAGCTGTTTCCCTATCTGGCCGCCAATCTGGATCGCCCGGGCGGCGTGTTGTCGGGCGGGCAGCAGCAGCAGCTGGCTATTGCGCGGGCGCTGGCGGCCGAACCCGATGTGGTGCTGCTGGACGAGCCGAACGAGGGCATCCAGCCTTCGATCGTCGAGGAAATCGAGCGGGTGATCCTGCGGCTGAGCCGGGAATTCGGGCTGACGGTCATTCTGGTGGAACAGAACATCGGCTTTCTGCGCCGTGCCGCCAGCCGGTTTGCCATGCTGGAAAAGGGCCGCGTGGTGGAAAGCGGGCCGATTGCCGATCTGACCGATGCGGTGGTGGACCGCCATATGACGATCTGAACCGACCGCCTTTGCCGCTTTGCCCGGCGCACCCTGCTGCGCCGGGCCTGTTTCCATGACCTGCGAAAGATCGAACCATGCAAGCCTTCACCTTTGAAACCCCGGGTTCCCTGACTGTCGATTGGGGAGGCTCTGCCCGGCTGGGGCCGCTGATGGCGCAATGGACAGAGGCGCGGCGCCTGCTGGTGGTCACTGATGCCGGATTGCACCGGGCGGGGGTTCTGGCGCCTGCGCTGGCATCGCTGCAGGCGGCGGGGTTTGCCTGCACGCTGTTCGACGGCACGATGGCCGATCCGCCGGAAAGCGTGCTGCTGGATTGTGTGGCGCTGGGCCGGGCGGCCGGTGTCACGGCTGTGCTGGGTTTTGGTGGTGGGTCTTCGCTGGATGTGGCGAAACTGGCTGCGGTGCTGTTGGCCAGCGATCAGCCGCTGGCGGGGCTTTATGGCATCGGCAAGGTGCAGGGCACACGGCTGCCGCTGATCCAGATCCCCACCACTGCCGGAACCGGATCGGAGGTGACGAATATCACCATCCTCACCACCGGGGAGACCACCAAGATGGGCGTGGTGGCGCCGCAGCTTTATGCCGATCATGTGTTGCTGGATGCCGCCTTGACCACAGGCTTGCCACCCTTGCAGACGGCGGCCACCGGCATTGACGCCATGGTGCACGCGATCGAGGCCTATACCAGCCGCCACCGCAAGAACCCGTTGTCCGACCTGTTCGCGCGTGAGGGGCTGCGGCTGCTGGCGCATAATCTGGTGGCGGCCTGCGCCGATGGTGGCAACCGTTCCGCGCGCGAAGCCATGCTGCTGGGGGCCTGCTATGCCGGGATGGCCTTTGCCAACAGCCCGGTCGCGGCGGTTCATGCGCTGGCCTATCCGCTGGGCGGGCATTTCCATCTGCCGCACGGGCTGACCAATGCGCTGATGCTGGACCCGGTGCTGGCGTTCAACCTGCCCGTCGCGGGCGGGCTTTATGGCGAACTGGCCGATCTGCTGCCCGGCCTTGCCGAGGAACCGGCAGATCCGGCACAGCGCTTTCTGGCACGGCTGCGTGATCTGATCGCGCGTTCGGGTGCGCCCCGCCGGCTGCGCGATGTGGGGGTGCCGGAGGATGCGCTGCCGATGCTGGCGCGTGATGCGATGAAGCAGACCCGTCTGCTGGACAACAACCCGGTTCCGGTGACCGAGGCGGATGCGCTGGCGCTTTACCGCGCGGCCTTCTGATCGGGCAGCAACACGGGGGCCAATGCGGTGATCCTGTCCTGCAGGAACCGGATCACCGCGCGTTCGCGCCGCATCTGCCGCAGGTCACGATGGCAGGTCAGCCAGTAGTTGCGGCGCAGCGTGATCTGATCGGGCAAGACGGGCAGCAGATCATCCTGACCCGCCGCCAGATAATCGGGCAGCACGCACAGCCCCAGCCCGCGCCTTGTGGCCGAGAGCTGATTGAAGATGCTGGAGCTTTTGATACTGGCGCGCAGTGCCGGGTGCACCTCGTCCAGATAATCCAGCCCGGCGGCGAACAGCATTTCCTCGATATAGCCGATGAAGCGGTGGTTCAGCAGATCCTCGCGTGCTGTCAGCGGCGGGTGCTGTGCCAGATAGCTGCGTGATCCGTAAACCCGCAGGCTGTAGGGGCTGACCAGTTCCGAGAGGTAGGGGCCCTTGGTCACGGCATCCAGCGTCACCGTCACATCCGACTCGCGCCGCGACAGTGACAGCACTTGCGTCATGGTGATGAGATCCAGCGAGATGCGCGGAAAGGCCACCACAAAATCCGGCAGGATCTGTTCGGAAAAGAAGGCGCCAAAGCCCTCGGGCACCGCCAGCCGCAGCACCCCGCCCAAGGGCGAGGCCGTATCCCCGGCAATGGCGATGCCTGCGGTGGCCTCTTCCATCCGCTCTGCCGCCTCGATCAACCGGCGCCCGGCGGCGGTCAGCGCATAGCCGCGCGGGTTGCGTTCGAACAGCCGCTGCCGCAGCGCCTGTTCCAGCCGGTCGATGCGCCGCGATACCGTGACATGCGAGGTGCCCAATTGCCGCGCCGCGCGCGTCAGCTGGCCATCCCGCGCCAGCGCCAGAAAGAATTGCAGATCATCCCAGCTGTAAGCGGCCATCTCATGTTCATTTCTGTGCACATCCTGCCCGAAAACAATCATGCCCCGCCCCTTGCGTCAACCTCCATGCCCAAGCATCCTGCAATCAACGCGGCAACGGAGGCTGCCGTGAACAGTTCTGAACATATGCCGGGCGGGGAGTCCGCGTGCCACAGGCGCGCCGGGCAGGGGCGCCGTGGAAGGATCGCATGGAAAGCTATGATTATATCGTGATCGGGGCGGGCAGCGCGGGCTGCGTGCTGGCCAACCGGCTGTCGGCCGATCCGGGCACCCGCGTGCTGCTGCTGGAGGCGGGCGGGCGCGACAATTACCACTGGATCCATATCCCCGTCGGCTATCTGTACTGTATCGGCAATCCGCGCACCGACTGGGGCTTTCGCACGCAGGCAGAGCCGGGGCTGAACGGGCGCAGCCTGCTCTATCCGCGTGGGCGGGTGCTGGGCGGCTGTTCGTCGATCAATGGCATGATCTACATGCGGGGGCAGGCGCAAGATTATGACGGCTGGCGCCAGATGGGCTGCACCGGCTGGGGCTGGGAGGATGTGCTGCCGCTGTTCAAGGCGCAGGAGGATCACCACCGCGGTGCCAATGATCTGCATGGCGCCGGGGGTGAATGGCGGGTGGAAAAGGCCCGGGTGCGCTGGGATGTGCTGGATGCCTTTCTGGCGGCGTCAGAGCAGGCGGGCATCCCGCGCAGCGCCGATTTCAACACCGGCGACAATGAGGGTGGCGGGTATTTCGAGGTCAACCAGAGGTCGGGCATCCGCTGGAACACCTCGAAGGCGTTTCTGCGTCCGGTCCTGAGCCGTCCGAACCTGCGGGTGCTGACCGGCGCGCAGGCCGAACGGCTGATCGTCGAGGGCGGCGAGGTGCGTGGGGTGATCTTTCACCACGAGGGCCAGCGCAAAGAGGCACGGGCCGCCTGCGAAACCGTGCTGGCCGCCGGGGCCATCGGCTCGCCCCAGTTGCTGGAGCTTTCGGGCATCGGCCGGGGTTCTGTGCTGCAGCAGGCTGGGATCGCCCCGGTGGCAGAGGTGCCGGGGGTGGGGGAAAACCTGCAAGACCATCTGCAGCTGCGGCTGGTCTACAAGGTGCAGGGCGTGCCCACGCTGAACGAAAAGGCCAGCAGCCTGTGGGGCAAGGCCATGATCGGGCTGGAATATCTGCTGAAACGGTCGGGGCCGATGGCGATGGCGCCCAGCCAGCTGGGCATCTTCACCCGGTCGGGGCCAGACAAGGCCACAGCCGATCTGGAATATCACGTTCAGCCCGTCAGCCTGGATAAATTCGGTGATCCGGTGCATCCATTCCCGGCAATTACCGCCAGCGTCTGCAACCTGCGCCCGGAAAGCCGGGGATCGGTGCATGTGACAGGGCCTGATTTCCGCGCGCATCCGGCGATCCGGCCCAATTATCTGGCCACCGAGGGGGATCGCGCGGTGGCTGCGCGGTCGATCCGGCTGACACGGCAGATCGTGGCGCAACCGGCCTTCGCCCGCTTCAACCCCACAGAGTTCCGCCCCGGCCCATCCTATGACAGCGAGGCGGATCTGGTGAAAGCCGCGGGCGAGATCGGCACCACGATCTTCCACCCGGTCGGCACCTGCCGGATGGGCGCCGATGCGGATTCGGTTGTGGATACCCGGCTGAAGATGCGGGCGCTGGGCCGCCTGCGCATCGCCGATGCCTCGATCATGCCCATGATCACCAGCGGCAATACCAATTCGCCCACGGTGATGATTGCCGAAAAGGCGGCACGCATGATGCTGGAAGACGCGCGCGGCTGAACCGCCAGTGTCGTCGCCGGAATGCCAGTCGGGGCGCAGGGCAATGATCTGATCGTACAGATCAACGCAGATCCGGCGGCTCATGCAGACCACTGAATAGCCGTATTTCCGCGGCAAGACGAAATCCGGTCGCGATGCAGGGGAAAGCCCTACACAAGGCCATATCCTGACACAGTCGCAACGAGTAGCAAGCAAGCGCAATCAGGATGGCGGGTTTTTTGGCTGGTATCTGGCTGAAATCACGGAATTATCAATGATTTCAATGGCAAGTGGCGGAGACGAAGGGATTCGAACCCTCGAGACCCTTCCGGGCCTGCACCCTTAGCAGGGGTGTGCCTTCGACCACTCGGCCACATCTCCGTTGGCGGGTTTAGCGGCGCTGCGTCCTGTCTACAAGGGGGAAAATGTGGGCGCGGCAGTGGTGTGGCCATGAAAAGCATCGCCATGAAGCTGTCGGCCGACCGGGGCTGCCGGTTGCGTCGTGGCTTGGCGATGGCTGTCCGGGCTGGGGTTGTGCCGACCTCGTCGGGGCCTGTGCCCGATCAGGCCGACGATCCTCTGCTCGGGCGAAGTCGGCCTCACCGCCCCTCCGGCGCGACAGGCAGTTTTGCGGTGTGTGGCACCAGTATTTGCAGCAGAACGATTGTCAGGTGACGTATGTGTTTGATGTCACTGCGTTCTTCAGGCTCACAGGATTGCCTCCAGTAGGCCTGCTGACCAGCAAGAATGATATTTCAGCGCCATGGATATCGCTTCATGAGCAGAGAAAGGTGGGTTTCATCGACACGCACCGGGATGCGCACCGGGATGCGCGCGGGGCCAAGCCGGGCTGCAGCGTGCAGCGGGTTGCCCCATCCACCTGCTATGAACATCTGCCCAGGCGGGGCAATCCGTCCCGGCTGCCAGATCCTGCCTGCCGGGATGGGGCGCTGCGCCCCGATATCCTTCGGGTGCTTGAAGAGAACTGGCGGGCCTATGGCATCGGGAAGATCTGGCGGCAGCTTGGCCGCGTGGGTTTCGATGTCGCGCGATGCACGCTGGCACGGCTGATGAAGGGCATGGGCAGCGCCAAAATCCTCCGGTTCGCGCAGATAGGCCCGCAGCCCGGCCAGCGCCACATCATGGCCCACGGGCGTCTTCGTCCTTGGCGTCAATCCGCCAGGCCCGCACCGCATAGTGACTGCGGGCCGCCAGACGGTGCCGGATCAACCGGCGCAGCGGTATCGTGGCCCGGTCTGTCAGCCTCTGATCCACGATCTGCGAACAGCCCGCCGCGCATCGCCAGGGGCCTGTCTGGCGGGTGTTGGGTCTGCCATGGCTGTGCCGCATGGCGCGCATCCCGCGCCTGTGCCCGCGCGGCCGCCGCATCAGCCCAGCCAGATTTCCCCGTTCAGCGTATTGGCCAGAAAGGAAAGCCCCGCGCGCAGCCCTTCGCGGCCGATGGCGCCGCCCAGGCAGACCCGCACATGTTCGCCCGGCGGGCCCAGCACGGTAAAGGCATCCGACGGCATGATGCCGATGCCCAGCCCGTTCATCCGGCCCATCAGCTCGGCCCGGCTGACCCCTTCGGGCAGGCTGAGCCAGATGTTGAAGGCATGGCTGTCGGCCTTGAAGGCAAAGCCGTGCAGCAGTTCAGCGGCAATGGCCTGACGTGCGGCACTTTCGGCGCGGATGAAACGGCAGATCCGGTCTGCCGTACCATCCTCGATCCAGCGCGTCACCAGCGCCATGGACAGGGTGGAGGCCATGACATTGGTGACGCGCAGGGTCTGGGCCAGCTGATAGGCCGCCCGGCTGTCCGGCGCGATGGTGAAGGCAAGGCGCAGCCCGGCCCCGATACATTTTGCCAGACCGCCGATATGCCAGGTCAGCTCGGGGGCCAGCGTGGCAAAGGGGGCAGGGGCGCCGGGCTGCACAAAGCCATAGGCATCATCTTCGATCAGCGGCAGCCCGTGACGCAGCAGGATCTCTGCGATCTCCATCCGGCGCGGCGCGGGAATCGTCAGCGTGGTCGGGTTCTGCAGCGTCGGGTTCAGGTACAGGGCCTTCGGGCCATGGGCACGGATCGCGGCGGCCAGCGCTTCCGGCTGGATGCCCGCGTCATCCATCGGAACACCCACCAGCACCAGCCCTGCACGGGCCGCGATCGACCGCAGGCCGGGATAGGTTATCGCTTCGCACAGGATGGTATCGCCGGGGGCGGCGAGGATGTTCAGCACTGCCGTCATCGTCGCATGGGCGCCCGGTGTCACGGCGATCCGGTCCAGATTGGGCACCATGCCGCGCATTGAAAGCCAGGACAGCGCCGCAGACCTGTCCATCTCGGACCCGGTGGTGGATTGATAGCGCAGCAGCGGCACCAGATCGGCGGCCACGGTTTCCAGCCCGGCCCGCATCGCCGCCAGCAGCGCGGGGTCATCCGGTTCGGGCGGCAGGTTCATCGACAGATCCTGTTCGCGGGCGCGGCGCGGATCGGCGGAGGGGCTGTCGGGGTTGGTGCGGGCGCGCACAAAGGTGCCGCGGCCCACATGGCTTTCCACCAGTCCGCGCGATTGCGCCTCGGTATAGGCGCGGCTGATGGTGGTGAAATCCAGGCTCAGCAATTCGGCCAGCCGCCTTTGGGGCGGCAGCCGGTCCCCCGCAGACAGAAGGCCGCTGTCGGTGTCGCGTTCGATGGCATCCGCGATTTCCAGATAGCGCGGCTTGCCGCTTGTGCCGAAGGTTGGCACCCAGGTTTTCATCTCAGGCTCCGATTTTGCGGCATTGACTGCATTTGTATGCATCTGCGCCGCAGCGCAAAATGGCAAGGCGATTCTGCGCTTTCCGGGCGATCAAAGTCAAAACCCGCCTCCATTTCCCCCGGAACGCCGGTTTTGGCGCCTGATCCTTCATCGGCGTATGCATCATTGCCATTTTATTGTATGGATAATTGATTATCGATTTGATCGGATCAATCTGCGATGCACCCTGAGTCAGCGCTGATCGCAAACAGGAGAAACAGATGCCCGCAGTGACCAAGGAAGCCCACAAGCCCGGCGATGTCTTCGTCGATTACGAAAGCAAGGTGTTCGAAGATGTGAAGGCCGATCCGGGCGAAAAGGCGCTGGTGACCTTTCACACCATGGCCTTCGAAGGCTCGATCGGGCTGGTGAACATCCTCAACGCCATCCGCCTGACCAAGAAGGGCTATGAAACCTCGATCCTGCTTTATGGTCCCGGTGTTCTGCTGGGCGTGCAGCGCGGCTTTCCCAGGATCGGTGACGAGGCCTTTCCGGGCCACCAGAATTTCAACAAGAATCTGGAACGGTTCATGTCGGAAGGCGGCAAGGTCTATGCCTGCCGGTTCGCGCTGCAGGCGCTTTACGGCACGGGCGAGCCTGCGCTGATCCCCGGCATCACGCCGATCATGCCGCAGGATGTGCTGGACTGCATCCTGCTGCACAAGAAGGCCAATGCCGTCATCATCGACACCTGGACCGTCTGATCCCGGCAGGCCCGCCCTCCGGCGGGCCCCCCCAGCCCATTGCCCGCAGGCCCGCCCCTCGGCGGGCCACCCCTTGCCAAAGGACGTGCCATGCCCCCGAAACCCGTTATCCGCGCCGCCGCCGTGCAGATTGCGCCCGATCTGACCTCGCGTGCAGGCACCATGGAAAAGGTGCTGAACGCGATTGCCGATGCCGCTGACAAGGGCGCAGAGTTCATCGTCTTTCCCGAAACCTTTGTGCCCTATTACCCCTATTTCAGCTTTGTCCTGCCGCCGGTCAGCCAGGGTGCCGAACATCTGCGCCTGTATGACGAGGCGGTGGTCGTGCCCTCGCCCGAAACCCGCGCCGTGGCCGAAGCCGCGCGCAGACGCGGTGCCGTGGTGGTTCTGGGCGTGAACGAACGGGATCATGGCTCGCTCTACAACACCCAGCTGATCTTCGATGCCGATGGCCGTCTGGTGCTGAAACGCCGCAAGATCACGCCAACCTATCATGAACGCATGATCTGGGGGCAGGGCGATGGCGCCGGGTTGCAGGTGGTGGAAACCGCCGTGGGCCGGGTGGGGGCGCTGGCCTGCTGGGAACATTACAATCCGCTGGCCCGCTATGCGCTGATGACCCAGCACGAAGAAATCCACGCGGCCCATTTCCCCGGCAGTCTGGTTGGCCCGATCTTTGGCGAACAGATCGAGGTGACGATGCGCCATCACGCGCTGGAGGCGGGCTGTTTCGTCGTCAATGCCACCGGCTGGCTGACCGAGGACCAGATCGCCAGCATCCATCCCGACCCGAAACTGCAAAAGGGCCTGCGCGATGGCTGCATGACCTGCATCATCACCCCCGAAGGCCGCCATGCCGTGCCGCCGCTGACCCAGGGCGAAGGCATCCTGATTGCGGATCTGGACATGAAGCTAGTGACAAAACGCAAGCGCATGATGGACAGCGTGGGCCATTATGCCCGCCCCGAGCTGCTGCGCCTGCTGCATGACCGCCGCCCCGCCAGCCCCTGTGATGCCAGCCCCCGCGATGCCGCTTTCTGGCCAGACCGGGCATCCGAACCCCATCCCCATGAGGAGCCGTCCGATGCATGAAGCCGATCTGATCAACGAATTGCAGACCAAGGGCGCGCGGCTGATGGATCCGGGCGCAGGCGTCGAAAGCCGCCGGGGCGGCGCAGGCCCGTCAGACCACAAGGCGATGACATTGGGCGATCATACGGTGATGGTGCCCGTCCATACCGCCCCCGCCTTTCAAAGCCCCTATGTCATTGATGCCACCAAGGGCGAAGCGCGCGTGTTGCGCGACGGGGCCGAGGTGGGGCGCATCAGCTTTCCGGCCCGCCCGCGCTTTTACGATCTGACCACGGCAGATGGCATCCCCTATTCCAAGATTGCCGTGCTTCATGCCCGCGATGTTCTGGCCACGACGGTGCTGCAAACCTGCATCCGCTATGAAAGCCGCAAGAAAACCTGCCAGTTCTGCGCCATCGGCCAAAGTCTGGCGGCAGGGCGCACCATTGCCCACAAGACGCCCGCCCAGCTGGCCGAAGTGGCCAGAGCGGCTGTCGAACTGGATGGCGTGCGGCATATGGTGCTGACCACGGGCACACCCAGGGGGGCGGATCGCGGCGCGCAGGTGCTGGCAGACAGTGCCCGCGCGATCAAGGCCGCCGTGGCGCTGCCGATACAGGCGCAATGCGAACCGCCCGAGGATGACATCTGGTATCAGCGCATGGCCGATGCCGGGGTCGATGCCCTCGGGATGCACCTCGAGGCGGTCACGCCCGATGTCCGCGCCCGCATCATGCCCGGCAAGGCCTCGGTTCCGATCTCCAAATACCTCAGCGGGTTCGAGGCTGCGGTGAAGGTCTTTGGCCGTGGTCAGGTTTCCACCTATATTCTGGCCGGCCTGGGCGACAGCGCCGAGGCGATCCTGTCGATGTCGGAAAAGCTGGTGGCCATGGGGGTTTATCCCTTTGTCGTGCCCTTCGTGCCGATTTCCGGCACGCCGCTGGAAAGCCATCCGGCGCCGACCTCCGATTTCATGGCCGCGATCCTGTCGCCCCTGTCGCGGCTGATCCTCGATGCCGGGATGCGCGCCACGGATATCAAGGCGGGCTGCGGCAAATGTGGTGCCTGCTCTGCCCTGTCAACCTATGAAAAGCTGAGGCTCGCATGACACGGATCACCCCCGAGGCCGGATTCCTGCAAAGCTACCGCATCTGCGCCGCAGCCGAACCCTGGCAAAAGGCGGGGGCCGCCGCCTTGCGCCGCCGGGTGTTCGTGACCGAGCAGGGGCTTTTCGCAGGCCATGACCGCGATGCGACAGATGCGGTGGCGATGCCCCTGGTCGCCATTGCCGAAGATGCCTGTGGCGGGCCTGCGGTGGTGGGCACGGTCCGCATCCACGAACCCGCGCCGGGCATCTGGTGGGGATCACGTCTGGCCGTGGCCCCGGAATGGCGCCGCGTCGGCAAACTGGGGGCAGAGCTGATCCGTCTGGCGGTCTGCACGGCCCATGCGCGCGGGGCTGTCGCCTTCCATGCCCATGTCCAGCGGCAGAATGTGGTGCTGTTCCGCCGTCTGCACTGGTCCGTCACGGCAGAGCTTGATCTGCATGGCCGCCCTCATGCGCATATGCTGGCCGATCTGGCCCATTACCCGGCCATCGAAAACCCGGCTGTCGGATGGCAGCTGCGCGCGCCGGGCCCGGCCGAGGCAGCAAGATGACCGTCGCCGCGATCGCTGCGGCGTTGGCCGCCCATCCGTCCATTCTGGGCAAACTGGATATCGCCAAGGCCACCCGCGCGCTGGGCTTGACCGGCAACAGCACGGGGCGGCCCGGCGATGATGCGGCGGCCTTGCCCCGCCCCGAAGGCGGCTGGGATCTGTTCGCCGCCGAGGCCTTCATCCCCGCCTTTGTTGCGGATGATCCGTGGTTTGCGGGCTGGTGCGGGGTGATGGTGAACCTGTCCGATATTGCCGCCATGGGCGGCACGGCGACGGCGATTGCCGATATGATCTGGGCGCCGGATGCCGCCAGTGCCGCGCCCGTTCTGCAGGGGCTGCAGGCGGCCTCTGCCGCCTATGACGTGCCGGTCATCGGTGGGCATACCAACCTGAACGCGCCTGCGCTGAACCTCTCTGTCGCGGTGACGGGGCGGGCGCGGGCGCTGATTTCCAGCTTTGCCGCCCGGCCCGATGATCTGCTGATCGCCGCCACCGACCTGCGCGGCGCCTGGCGGCCCCGCTTTGACAACTGGTTTGCCGCCGCCGATGCCCCCGCCGCCCGCCTGCGCGGCGATCTTGCCCTGCTGCCCGAACTGGCCGAGGCCGGGCTGCTGCGCGCGGGCAAGGATATCAGCCAGGGGGGCATCGCGGGCACCAGCCTGATGCTGGCCGAATGTTCGGGATGCGGTTTCGAAATTGATCTGGACCGTCTGCCAATGCCGCCCGGCACCGATCCCGCCCGCTGGCTGCGCGCCTTTCCCAGCTTCGGCTTCCTGCTGTCGGTGCAGATGCCCGATGCCAAAGAGGTCTGCGCCCGCTTTGCCGACCGGGGCATTGCCGCCGCCGTGATCGGCCGCGCCACCGCCGGCGCCTCGGTCGATCTGGTGCAGGGGGCAGAACGCGCCACCTTCTGGGATTGGCAGCAGCGCCCCTATCTGGGCCTGGGTCGACAGGTGGCCCATGCCTGAGGTCATCTTTCACATCCGCTGGCCCGATGGCCGGGAAGAGCGCTGCTATTCGCCCTCGACCGCCATCTTTCAACATCTGGCTGCGGGCCAGACCTATGCACTGGCCGAATTCGTCCGGCGTGCCCGCACAGGCCTGACCGCCGCCTCGGATCGCGTGGCCGCAAAATACGGTTTCGCCTGTTCCAGCGCCCTGGATCAGCTCGCCCGGATCGAGGCAACCGCCCGCCGCTACCCCGATGAGGCCGCGCAGGTCGTCTGCCTTTCCCTCAAATGAAAGCCATGCCCATGTCTTCTCATGACACAGCCCTTCCGCATGTTCCCGTCGTCATCATCGGGGGCGGGCAGGCCGGCCTCTCCGTCAGCTGGTATCTGGCCCGCGACGGGATCGACCATATCGTGTTCGAACGCCACCGCCGCTTCCATTCCTGGCGGGTCAACCGCTGGGACAGTTTCTGCCTGGTCACGCCCAACTGGCAATGCCGCCTGCCGGGCTGGCCCTATGCGGGCGCAGACCCCGATGGCTTCATGCTGCGCGACGAGATCGTGGCCTATCTGGACGGGTTCAGCACCAGCTTTGATCCGCCGCTGCACGAAGGGGTTGCCGTCACCGCGGTGCAGCCCCTGCCCGATGGCAGCTACCGGGTGGAAACCACATCCGGCACCTGGACCACGGGGCAGGTGGTGGTGGCGACAGGCGGATATGATCAGCCCATCGTGCCGCCCTATGCCGCGGCCCTTTCCCCTGCACTTACCCAGATCCATTCCGTGAACTACCGCCGTCCGGCGCAACTGCCCGATGGCGGCGCGCTGATCGTGGGCACCGGCCAATCCGGCGTGCAGATCATGGAAGATCTGCACCGCGACGGTCGCCCGGTGCATCTGGCTGTGGGGCCTGCCCCGCGCAGCCCGCGCAAATACCGGGGCCGCGATGCCACCGACTGGCTGCATGACATGGGCCATTACGCCATCACCATTGATCGCCATCCCGACCCGGTGAAGGCGATCACCCAGACCAACCATTACATGTCGGGCCGCGATGGCGGCAAGGAAATCGACCTGCGCCGCTTTGCCTGCGAGGGCGTGCGGCTTTACGGCTCCATGTCCGGCGCCCATGGTACGCAGATCGAATTTCTGCCCGATCTGGAAAAGAACCTCGACGATGCCGACCGAAGCTATTGCGGCATCCGCGATCAGATCGACAGCTGGATCGCAGCGCAGGGCATTGATGCGCCAACCGAGCCGCCGTTCCAGAAGCTCTGGCGCCCCGAGGCCGAGGTGACGGCGATCGACTGCGCCGCGCTGGGCATCACCACCATCATCTGGGCCATCGGCTTTCGCCCCGATTACGGCTGGCTGCAGGTCGATTGCTTCGATCCGCAGGGCAGGCCGCAGTATCGGCGCGGCGTCACCGCCGTGCCGGGGATCTATTTCATCGGTCTGGGCTGGCTGAACACCTGGGGTTCGGGGCGGTTTCTGGGCATAGACGAAGACGCCCGCCATCTGGCCGCCTGCATCGCAGATCACGCGGGCAGCGCCGCCCGGTCGCAGGCCGCCGAATGAAGCATGAATCCTTTAGGCGGTTCGACACGTTTGAACAGCGCCGCCTCGGCATGGCCGAATGTGGCTGGCGCGGGCTGTCAGAGGGCTGGCTGCTGCGGCATCTGGGCGATGTGCATTGGCGGCTGATCGCAGAGGCGCTGGGCCAGCCCGAAGCGGTGTTCGAAGATGACAGCGGCGCCCCCGTCTATGCCGCCTTCTGCGCCATTTCCGAACAGATCCTGCACCCCGGCCTGGCGCGCCCCGGTGCGGTGCTGTCCATCGCCTCGCGGCTGCGGCGCCTGTCGGCCACCCGGCTGATTTCCTTTCATCACCTGCGGGCCGGGGATGCGGATCTTGCCGAGGTCACGCTGATTTCCGCCTTCATCCGGCATGGCGATACCGGCGGCAACGCCCATATCCTGCGCGCCCATCCGCGCGGAACCTTGCAGCTGCCGCTGATGGAACCGGGCGAAGACCGGGGCTTCGTGCCAGAGGCCGCCGGGCTCTATCGCGGCTTTGTCGCGGCTGCGGCCCCGGTCGGCCCGGATGTCGATGTCACGCCATGCCCCACCACGGATTTCAACGCGGCCGGTCTGCTTTATTGCGCCAATTATCCGGCGCTGGTGGATCGGGCGGAATGGGAGCTGTGTCCGGCTGCGGCGCAACTTCCGCTGATCTGCCGCAAGATCGTGTTTCTGGGCAATGTCGATCCCGGTGATCCGGTTCTGGCCAGGGTTTGCCCCGCCGCGCCGGATCTGCACCGCCATGAAACCACTCTGGCCACAACCGGGCGGGTGATTGCCCGGATCGTGACCGAAAAGCTGAGGTGATTGGTCGCAGACCCGACCATTGATTGCAATCAATAATGGTGTATCTTGCAGTCAATGATTGGGTATTGATCGAGGATTGCCATGCAGGACGGGATGCGCCAGAGAAAACCTGCCATCGGCCATGGCCTGCGCCACCGCTGCCCGAATTGCGGGGAAGGCAAGCTGTTCAGCAGCTACCTCAAGGTGTCGCCCGGCTGTGATGTCTGCGGCCAGAGTTTCGCGCCGCAACGGGCCGATGACGGGCCTGCCTATTTCACCCTGCTCATCATGTGCCACATCGCCGGTTTCCTGCTGCATTTCATGATTGTCCGCACAGAGCTGGGTCCGGTTGAAACCGCCGTGCTGACAAGCCTGATCGTGGTGACGGGCAGCCTGCTGCTTCTGCCGCGCATCAAGGGCGCGATGATCGGCTGGCAATGGGCCGAACGTCTGCACGGATTCTGAACGGCCACGCCGCGCCGCCGCCTGTCCCGACGGGGGCGGGACGCGGGCCAGACGCAGAACCGACGCGGGGAGGCCACTGTCAAAGCGGCTCGCGGGCCAGGCGTTCCGCCACCAGATCATCCACGATCAGCACGCCGGGCCGCAGCAGTTTCAGCGCGGCGCGCAGGATGGCGAATTTCTGCCAGCCCCCGGATGCCAGAACGATGCTCCGCGCCTCGCGCAGGTCCAGCGGATTGACGGCCAGCACCCGCCGGTTCACCGGATGATCGACGATCTGGCCCTCGGCATCCACGAAATGGCACAGCACATCGCCAATCGCCCCCGCCTTTTCCAGCGATACCAGCTCGTCCGAGGTCAGCAGGCCATATTCGCGGAACACCGAATGGGGGGTCAGATCCCCCACCGACAGCACCGCCATATCCAGGGTGCGGGCGCGGGTGAAGATGTCGCTCATGCCCAGATGGCCCGCCAGCGCATTGCGGGTTGTGGCATCGGGGGCAAAGACCGGCCCCGCCATCATATAACATTCCGCGCCCAGACGGCTGGCCACACGCCAGGCAAATTCTGAAGGATTCTGGTCACTTACCCGCGTCAGCCCCCCCAGAAGCGATAACATGCGGATGCCATCGGGGTGGCGCGGCACGATGGCGGGCACGGCGGCGGACAGCGTTTTGCCCCAGCCCAGCCCCACCGTCATGTTCGCCGTCAGGTTCTGTGACATATAGGCGCCCAGCTCGGCGCCGATGATGCTGCGCAGCTGCGCCTCGTCCTGCGGGTTCGGCACCACGATGGCCTGCGACAGGCCCCAGCGGGTTTCCAGCGCGCGTTCCAGTTCCACGCAATGCGACAGCTTGGTGGTGACACGGATCTGCACCGTGCCATCCTGCCGCGCCGCCGACAGGATGCGCAGCACCCGCGAACGGTTGATGCCAACCTTGGCGGCAACCTCGTCCTGCGTCAGGCCTTCCATGTAGTAAAGCCAGGCGATCCGGGTTTTCAGGTCTTCGGTGGCATCGTTTGGCTGCACTTTGCGGGGTTACCTTTCGGTGGGGCTGGGGGAAAGCAATGGCATTTTCACCTTCCGTCTGTCCAGAACCCTGACTCTGCAGGCCATTCAGTTGCCGCGCCGCCGCAGCAGATCGACCAGCACCGCCACCAGAACCACACCGCCCACGATCACCCGCTGCCAGAAGCCGGATACGTTCAGCAGCACCGTGCCATTGGCCAGCACCGCCAGCAGCAGCGCGCCCAGAATGGTGCCGACGATCGACCCCTGCCCGCCGCGCAGGCTGGTGCCGCCCAGAATGGCGGCGGTGATCGCCCCCATCAGCCAGCCTTCCCCCACCGAGGGCTGGCCCGCATCCATCCGGCTGGCAAACAGGATGCCCGCCAGTGCGGCGAACATGCCGGCCAGCGCGAAGGCCGCGAATTCCACCCAGCCGACGCGGATCCCGGCCAGAACCGCCGCATCCCGGTTGCCACCCAGGGCAAAGATGTTGCGGCCAAAGCGGGTCTGCCGCAGCATCCAGATCAGGATCACCCCGGCTGTCAGAAAGATGACCACTGGCACCGGCACGCCCGCAATCTCGCCCTTGCCGAAGACCGCGAAAGCCTCGCCCAGCGGGCGGATCGGATAACCCTTTGTAATCACAAGGGTCAGGCCCGCAAAGATTTCCCATGTGGCCAGTGTCACGATGAAGGGGTTCAGCCGCAGCCCCGCCACCAGCGCGCCATTGATCGCGCCGATGCACAGGCCAAAACCCATGGTGAAGGGAATGACCATCCAGGGATGCAGCCCCCATTGCGTCAGCGCGATGGAGCCGACGATGGCGCTCAGCCCCGCCGCAGCCCCCACCGACAGGTCGATGCCGCCCACCAGCAGCACCAGCGTCTGCCCCAGCGCCACCAGCCCGACAAAGGCCGCCTGCCGCGCCACCACCGACATATTGTAGCTGGACAGGAAGTTGTCTGTCGCCAGCGACAGCACCAGAACCAGCGCGATCAGGGCCACCAGAATACCGCTGGCCTCCCACCGCCAGAACCGGGCGAGGGTCAGGCTGCGGGCCGGGGCTTCGGGTTGCGGGGCGGCGGGGGTTGGTATGTCTTGCACGGTCATCTCTCTTTCGCCCTTTGGTCAGGTCATCGCCAGTTTCAGAAGGGATTCCTGGGTTTCGTCCCTGGCCTGCACGATCCCGCGTGACCGGCCCTCGTGCATCACCAGGATGCGGTCGGCCACATCCAGCACCTCTTCCATTTCGGAAGAGATCAGGATGATCGACAGGCCCTTTTCTTCGGTCAGGCGGCGCAGCACCGCCTGGATTTCGTATTTGGCGTTCACGTCGATACCACGGGTGGGTTCATCCATGATAAGCACCCTGGCATCGCGCATCAGCCATCGCGCGATGATGACCTTTTGCTGATTGCCGCCCGACAGGCTGGTGATCGCATCGCGCGGGCTGCCGATCTTGGTTTTCATCAGGCGCAGCTGTTCCATCACCGCGGCCATCATCTCGCGGTTGCGCAGCGTCAGCAGGCCGCGAAAATCGCCCAGGCTGGGCAGGGCTGCGTTTTCCGCGATGGACAGCAGCGGGAAGATGCCCTCCTGCTTGCGTTCCTCGGGCAGGTAGATCAGCCCGGCGCGGATCGCCTCCAGCGGCGCGGCAAAGCGCATGGGCTGGCCGAAATAGGTGATGCTGCCGGATTGCGCGCGGGTCAGCCCGAACAGGCATTTGGCCATTTCGGTGCGCCCCGATCCGATCAGGCCCGATACGCCCAGAATTTCGCCGCGCCGCAGGCTGAAGGACAGATCCTGAAATTCTCCGGCCCGCGTCAGCCCTTCGACCTGCAGCGCAATCGGCGCGCTGTCGGGGATGGTGCGGCGGGGCTGGCGCAGGGCGGTGGCGGGGCGGCCGGCCATCAGCGTCACCATATCCTCGCGGGTGGCGGTTGCCGGGTCCAGCCGTCCGGCCAGCGTGCCATCGCGCAGCGCGGTGATGCGATCCGACAGCAGCCTTACCTCGTCCAGCCGGTGCGAGATGTAGAAAACGGAATGGCCGCGCGCCTTGAATTTGGCCAGATAGGCAAACAGTTTTGTCGTTTCGCGATGGGTCAGCGCGGCGGTCGGTTCATCCAGAATCAGGATGCGGGCATCGGTGGCGGCGGCGCGGGCAATCTGCACCAGCTGCTGCTGTGCCTTGGACAGGCGATGCACCGGGGTTTCGGGGTCGATCAGATCATCGACCTCGTGCAGGTGGCGGATCGCCTCGGCCCGCGTCGCCGTCCAGTCGATCAGCACGGGGCCGCCGGCATGGGCGCCCAGCATGATGTTTTCCGCCACGCTGAGCGCGGGCACCAGATTGATTTCCTGCGGGGCAATGGCGATGCCTGCGGCGGCGGCCTGTTTCGGCGCCTGAAACTGCACCGGCTGGCCATCCACCCGCAATTCGCCGGAATTCGGGCGCATCCGGCCGCAGAAGATGTTCATCAGCGTGGATTTTCCGGCGCCGTTTTCACCGATGATCGAATGGATCTCGCCCGCATGGATCGAGATCGACACATCCTCCAGCGCGCGCACCGGGCCGAACCGTTTGGAGATGTTGCGGGCTTCGAAAAGGGGCTGGGGCATGGGGGCTCCGTCGGGAAGGGGCCGCGCGGCGGGGTGCCGCGCAGCCGGGCCGGGTTATTTGCAATCGGCCTTGGTGATGAAGCGCGAGCCGGTGTTGTGATCCCACGGGTAGGTGTGGTTTTCGTTCATCGCGACCATGTATTTCACGGCCCAATAGCCGATATCCCACTGCCGCTGCGCCTTCAGCGCGGTGATGGTGCCATCACAGACGAAATCCACCGCTTCGGGCAGATCGTCCATGCCGACCACGGCCACAGTGCCCGCCTTGCCCGCATTCTTGACCGCCCGCGCCGCACCGATGGGGTTGGACGCGTTCGAGCCGAAGAAGCCCTTGATGTCGGGATGCGCCTGCAGTGCGTTTTCGGTCAGGGTTACGGCTTCTTCGAGGATATCGTTATCGGGCTGTTCGAAGACGATCTTCATCCCGGGGTAATCTTTCAGCGCATCCTTGAAGCCCTTGATGCGTTCGACATGGTCGGTCGCGGTCAGGCTGCCGGCCAGAACGCCCACCTCGCCGCTGCCGCCCAGATGATCGGCCAGATATTTGCCCAGATCGAACCCGTCCTGATAGCTGTTGCGCTGGCCGACGAAGGGATATTCTTCGGAACAGAAGGAGTTGAAGGTGAAGACGTTCAGCCCGGCCTCTTTCGCCTCTTTCAGCAGCTGCACATTGGTGGCCTGATCCAGACAGGCCACGGCAAGCCCGTCAGGCTGGCGGCCGATATTCGCCTCGATCCGCTGGTTCTGATCGGCAACATCGGCCTGCGGCGGCTGATCCCAGATCATGTTGACCTTGACGCCACGCTGCGCCAGTTCGGCCACCGCGAAGGCGCCGCCTTCGGCCACCACATCATACCAGGGGTGAATGACCTTCGGGATGAACACGAAGGTCAGCTCTTTTTCGATCGGGGTGATCAGATCGGCCTGGCTTTGCGCCAGTGCCGGGCCGCCAAAGCCGATGGCCAGCGCAAGCGCGCTTAGCCCTGTTGCCAGGTTCTTCATGGGTTCTCCTCCTCTGATGATCTGTCTTGTCGTGCCGCTGGCCGCGTCAGGCAGCCTTGACGGTGCAGTTTTTCATGAATGTCAGCGTATCGGGCAGTGAGGTGATACCCGCCTGACTGCCCAGCCCGGTGGCGTTCAGCGCCGAACAGGCCTGCGCCAGACGCACGCAATCCTGCGGGGTCATGCCGCGCAGCAGGCCGGTGGCAAAGCCTGCGTTGAAGACATCGCCGCAGCCGCAGGTGCAGACCACGTCGATGGCAAAGGCGGGAATGGTGAAGCACAGCCCCTGCCGGTCGCGGTAATAGGCGCCCTCGGCCCCGAGGGTGAAGACGCAGGCGCCTGCCCCCAGATCGAGAAAGACCTGCGCCATGGCATCCAGATCCGTCAGCCCGGTCAGGGCGTGGGCCTCTTCGACCGAGGGGATGAAGTAATCCGTCCAGGGCAGCACGGCGGCGACATCGGCCATGTCTTCGCGCGCCCCGGCAAAGACATCGACGGTGGTGATACAGCCACGCGCCTTGGCATGGCGCATCAGCGCGGCATTGGGGGCGCCATCCATCGCATCCATCAGCCCGACGCCCCCCAGATGGAAGATGCGCGCATCGGTCACCCTGTCGAAATCCGCGGGGGGCACGGTGAAATGGCCGGTGGCGCCCTTGACATGCAGCGCCGGGCGTGAGCCATCGGCCCGCGTCAGCACGATCGAGCTGGAGCTGGGCACGCCCGCCATGCGCTGCAGGCCCGAGGTGTCGATGCCGAATTCGGCCAGCCGGGCCACTGCCCAGTCGCCGGTCATATCCTGCCCGTAACCGCCGATGGCCAGCGTTTTCAGCCCCAGTTTCGCGGCGGCAATGGCGGCAGTGCCTGCGGCACCCGAGACGGCCAGGGTGATTTCGCGGATGAAATTCGTGCCACCCCCCGGCGGCACATCGGCAACAGGCCAGCCCAGACAATCGAATGTATAGAAGCCAGCTGCCGCATAATCGTAGCGCATATGTTGCCTCCCCGCTCCATTTGCTCGGCCAGAATTCTGTACAAATATGATTCCGTCAAGCGGAATGTTTTGGCGTGGCCGCGTTAAATCCAAAAATTCCACGGAAAATACAGGATTCCTGCGCTGTGCTGGGGCGCATCTTGTGATCATAATTAAATTCTTGCATCACAATGTTCGATCAAGTTACAAATTTCTGGATACTTTGTTCATGGAGGAAAACGTGAAAGCAGCGATTCTGTCGGCTCCGAACGAGCTGTCGGTCAGCGGGGTTGCTGATCCGGTGGCGGGCCCGGGCGATGTGATCCTCCGGGTGCGGGCGGCCACGATCTGCGGCACCGATATCCGCATCCTGCGC
This sequence comes from Gemmobacter sp., assembly GCA_034519525.1. GTDB lineage: Bacteria > Pseudomonadota > Alphaproteobacteria > Rhodobacterales > Rhodobacteraceae > Gemmobacter. Next base: position 92,638 of record JAXHOJ010000032.1, read on the forward strand.
GGGCGGAAGACGGCGGGTGTGCGCTATCCTTCGATCATCGGGCATGAGTTTTCCGGCGATGTGGTGGAAGGCGGCGGGCATTTCACGCCGGGGCAGCGGGTGGCCGTCTGTCCGGCGATCCCTTGCGGGCATTGCCCGCAGTGCCAGCGCGGCCGCGAGAACCTATGCCCCGATCTGCAGGCCATCGGCTATGAGGTGGATGGCGCCTTTGCCGAACTGATCCGCATCCCGGCCCGCGCGCTGGATCTGGGCAATGCCCATGCGCTGCCCGACCGGGTGACGCATGAAGAGGCCGCGCTGATCGAACCGCTGGCCTGCGTGCTGAACGGGCAGAACAAGGTGGGGCTGGCGGCGGGCGAAACGGTGGTCATCCTGGGATCTGGCCCCATCGGGACGCTGCACATAAAGCTGGCCCGGCTGCGCGGCGCGGGCCGGGTGATCGTCAGCGAACCCAATGCCGCGCGCCGGAACTTGGCGCTGGCGGCGGGGGCCGATGTGGCGCTGGACCCCACGGCCTGCGATCTGCGCGCCGCTGTTCTGGCGGAAACCCGGGGGCTGGGCGCCGATGTGGTGATCTGCGCCATCGGGATTCCGGCGCTGGCGGCGCAGGCGGTGGGGCTGGCGGGCAAGGGCGGTCGGATCAGCCTGTTTGCCGGTTTCACCAAGGGCGAGCTGGGCCAGCTGGACATCAACGCCATTCATTACGAGGAATTGCGGCTGGTCGGGGCCTTTGGTCTGGCGCGGCGTGATTATGCGGATGCGCTGAATATGATCGCGGATGGCAGGATCGAGGTTGCATCCATGGTCACGCATCGCTTTGATCTGGCGCAGGCGGCTGCGGCATTTCGCATGGCCGAAGGGGGCGAGGCGATGAAGGTGGCAATTCTGGATGCCTGAGATCGAAGATTTTGAGGTGATCATCCTGGGGGGTGGCATCAATGGTTGCGGCACTTACCGTGATCTTTGCGCGCAGGGGGTGCGCTGCCTGCTGATCGAGCGGGAGGATTTCTGCGCAGGCGCCTCTGCCGCGTCGTCGCGGCTGATGCATGGCGGGTTGAAATATCTGGAAACCGGCGAATTCGGGCTGGTGCGGGAATCGCTGACCGAACGCAACATGCTGCTGACCACCGCCGCGCATCTGGTGCAGCCGCTGCCCTGCGTGGTGCCGGTGCGGTCTGTCATGGGCGGGATCGTCAGTTCGGCGCTGCGGTTTCTGGGGGTGAAGGCGCGGCTGGCGGACCGGGGCTTCGTGATTACCGCGCTGGGGCTGACGGTATATGATGTGTTCGGGCGTAATCTGCGGCGGATGCCGGTGCATCGGATGATCGGCCGGCGGCGCCTGCGCAGGGAAATGCCGCAGCTGGCGCCGGGCATCACCGGCGCGGGGCTGTATTACGAAGGCCATATCACCCATGCCGAACGTCTGGGTCTTGAACTGGTGCTGGATGCCGAGGCGCTGAACCCCGAAAGCCGGGCGGTGACGCAGGCCCGGCTTCTGGGCATGGAGGATGGTGTTCTGCGCTATGCCACGCCGCAGGGCGAGGCGCGGGCGCGGGGGCGGGTGATCGTCAATGCGGGCGGGGCCTGGATTGATGCGGTGAATGGCCAGATCGGCCTGAGCTCGCATCTGATGGGCGGCAGCCGGGGCGCGCATCTGGTGGTGGACAGCCCCGCGCTTCTGGCGGCCCTGGGCGGGCGGATGGTCTATTTCGGCACGGCGGATGGCCGGGTCAATCTGGTCTATCCCTTTGCGGGCCGCGTGCTGGTGGGATCGACCGATATCCCGCAGCCCGACCCCGATCTGGCCGAATGCACCGAGGCCGAGGCGGAGTATCTGCGCCGCGCCGTGCTGGAGATCTTTCCCGATCTGCCGATCACGCCCGGCCAGATCGTGCAGCGGTTCAGCGGTGTGCGGCCCCTGCCACGGGCGGAGGGGGCGGATATCGGCATGGTCACGCGGGATCATTCGATTGCCGAACTGCGCCATCCGCAGGGCGATCTGCCGGTGCTGTGCCTGATCGGTGGCAAATGGACGACGTTCCGCCGGTTTTCGGAACAGGCGGCGGATGCGGTGCTGGGCCATCTGGGCAGGCCGCGCCGGGTTTCGACCGCCGGAATGGCGATTGGCGGCGGGCGCGACATGCCGGTGGATGCCGCAGGCCGGGCGCGGCTGGTGGCCGAGCTGCAGCAGCGGGCGCCGATCAGCGCTGCCCGCGCCGAAAGCCTGCTGGGCCGCTATGGCACCGGCGCGCGGGGCTATCTGGCCGGGCTGTCGGGGGCAGAGACACCGCTGCCGGGCTGCGCGGATTACACGGTCGAGGAAATCCGCCACATCTGCCGCCATGAGCGGGTGCAGGGGCTGGAGGATGTGCTGCGCCGCCGCACGCTGCTGGCGCTGACCGGGCAGGATAACCTGCAGGTGCGGCAGGCGGTGGCGGCGATTCTGGCGGAAACGCAGAGGGGGAGGGCCGATGGCGCGGCACAGTGAAAAGGTTGCCCCAAGTGCCATGGCGCCGCTGCCGCGCCAGTCGCCGCGCATCCGGCGGCGGGTGGCCTGGATGTATTATGCCGAGGAAATGACGCAGGGCGCCATTGCCGAACGGCTGGGGATTGGCCGGGTGACGGTGACCCGCCTGCTGGCCGAGGCGCGGGCGCTGCATGAGGTGAGCATTTCGCTGCGCGGTGGCATTGCCGATCTGCCACGGCTGGAGCTGGCGCTGGAAAAGCGGTTCGGCCTGTCAGAGGCGATCGTGGCGCCGTTTTCGGCGGCAGAGCTGGATCCGGCCAGCGCCATTGCGGCGGCCACCGGGCGCTTTCTGTCGGAATTCCTGCAGCCCGGCATGTCGGTCGGCGTGGGCTGGGGGCGGACGCTGTCGCGGGCGCTGGATTATGTCGATGGCGGGCAGGTGGATCGCATCGTTTCGCTGCTGGGGGGCACGCCGGAAGGCCAGGATGAAAGCCCTGCGCATTTTGCCTGGCAGATGGCGAGCCTGTTTCGCGCCCGCTGTCATCTGGTGGCGGCGCCGGCCATTGTCGACAGTGCTGAAACGCGGCAGGTGCTGATCCGGCATTGCGGGCTGGGGCAGAGCTTTGCGCTGGCGGCGAAGCTGGATGCGGTGATCGTTTCGGTGGGCGGCCTGTCGCCCGGTCTGTTCCCCGGGGATGGCCGCCGCCCGGCGGCTGCGGTGCTGGATGAACTGGCCAGCGCCGGGGCGGTGGGCAATCTGCTGTTCAACTGGTTCGATGCGCAGGGCGCGCTGATCGACCATCCGGTGAACCGCGCGGTGATGAGCCCGGCGCCCGCCGATCTGCAACGGGCGCGGCACCGGGTTCTGGCCTCGGGCGGGCCGGACAAGCGGCTGGCGCTGCGCGCGGCCATGACGCTGTTGCGCCCCACAGTGGTGATTACAGACGAGCTGACAGCGGCGGCGCTGCTGGCCGAGGCCTCCTGAGCAAGGCGGGCGTCAGGCGGGGGGCGCCAGTTCCTGTTTCAGCCTTTGGCGGAACACATCGGGCATCACCCAGTTCGGCTTGTGCCCCAGCATCAGCTGCAGAAAGCCTGCAGCAAAGGCCGGATCGCGCCCGGCATTTTCGCGGAAGGACCACCAGTGCCGCAGATCACCGAAATCGGCGCTGAGGGCGGGGTGATCGTGAAATTCCTGATCCGATGCGGCGGTGAACACCGTCAGGCAGAACAGCGTGCAGGCATGGCCTTCGGGCCAGAAGGCCGCCGGGCTTTCGGCCGCCACCCGATCCGGGGCAGACAGGGCGCGCAGCGGCATCACGGCGATCAGTTCGCGCAGCATCAGGGCGGCGGCAAATTCGAAAAAGTCGCGGCGATCCTGCTTGTCTGCCGGTTTCTGCCGGTCGATGGCGCGCAGCCAAGCCACAAAAGCCTCGGTCAGCTTGGTCTGATCCACGGCGAAACGGCAGCCTGTCTCGCGGCCGGTCGCCTCGACGCAGGCGGTAAAGGCGGCACGGAACCAGCGCAGGCGGCGCACGGCGATGCGCAACGGCTCGTTCGTGGGGGGCAGCGGGCCAAATCGCAGGTCGGGGCGCAGATCAGACATGAGAGGCAAATTCCGCAAACAGCGCGGCCAGCCGCCTGGCATCGCGCGCGGCGCAGGCGGCGGTGACATCGGGGGCCAGAACCATGGCCAGATCGGCGGCGGAATCCAGCGCGGCCTCGTCTTCATCCTCGGGCCGTTCGGATTGCAGCCAGAGCAGCACGGTAAACAGCGTCACCGGCGCCAGCGTGGCGGGAGGCAGGCGGGCGGCATCGGCGGCGCCAATGTCGCGCAACACCTTCTGGTCGATCATCGCCAGCGCCAGATCGGCGGCATTGGCTTCGGGCGCGCGGTCGGCGGCGGGTTTGGCTTGCTGATAGGCCAGCCGCGCGGCGGTTTCGCTGACGAAAACCTGCCCCGCATCCAGCCGGATCAGCGCGGCCCGCAGTGCTGCATAACAGGCGGCGGCAAAGGCGGCATCTGCCCCCTGCTGCCGGGTGATCGCCCGCAGAGAGGGGGCATGGGCCTCTTCGCCCACCAGCACCTTCTTGGCGAGCGACGAGGCCACCTCATCGACGCTTTTCACCAGCGCGCCGCCCCCGCGCAGCAGGGCGCCCGCCAGACCGGCGGCCGGGCCGGGCAGGGCGGAAACCGGCAGGGTTTCGGCCAGCGTTTCGCCGCCCCGCCGCAGTACGACATGACGCGAAGCCCCGCCCAACGCATCACGCAGCGGGGGATCAGTCGGGGCGCATGAGGGTGGTGGGTTGAGTCAACGGGCAGGCTCCGGTCTTCGGCTGAATGATGAGCCATCCGGGGCGCGTGGGGAGGAGGGTCAGAAGCGCTGCCGCGGCGCGGCGTGGCCCGGATGAAATCCAGCGTGGTCGGATAATCCTTCACCCCGGCCTGGCTGCCCAGCCCGGTGGCATTCTGCGCCGAGGCGGCCTGGCCCAGTTCCACCGCCTGCTGCGGCGAAAGGCCTTTCAGCAGGCCAGTGGCAAAGCCGCCGTTGAAGCAATCGCCGCAGCCGCAGGTGCATTTCACATCCACCTGAAAGGCGGGGGTGTGAAAGGTGGTGCCATCGGCGCTGTGGTAATAGGCGCCATCGGCCCCCAGCGTCAGCACCACGCAGCCCGCGCCCTGATCCAGCAGGAACCATGCCAGATCGCGGTTTTCCGTCAGCCCCGACAGCGCGCGGGCCTCTTCCTCTGACGGCAGGAAGTAATCGGTATGCGGCAGCAGCGCCGCGACCTTGGGCAGATCGGCGGCGGTGGAGGCAAAGACATCCAGCGTGGTGATGACGCCGCGCCGCCGGGCCTCGGCCATCACTTCGGCGGTGCGGCCGGCATCATCCATCCGGTTCATCCGGCCCCACACCGCCGACGAGCCAGGATGCGGGTATCCAGCAGCCGGTCGATCTGGCTGTCATCGACAAAGAAGCCATCCGTTGCGCCGCGCTTGTGCAGGGCCGGGCGGGCACCATCGGGCCGGGTGGTGACGATGGAGGAGGAGGTGGAAAAGCCGTCGCAGCGCTGCATCAGCGCGGTGTCGATGCCGAACCGGCCCAGCTTCATCAGCACCCAGTCGCCCATGTCATCCTGGCCCACCCCGCCCACGGCCTGCACCCGCAGCCCGTGCTTGGCCGCGACGATGGCCGCCGAACCGGCAGCCCCCGAAACGGCAAGGGTGAAATCCTCGACGAAATAGGTGCCCCCGCCCGGCGGGATCTGGGTCACAGGGCGGCACAGCGCGTCGAAGGTGTAAAACCCCATACAGGAGAAATCGAACTGCGTGGTCATGCGCCCTCCCGGATGCGGTCCCCGGCTTCGTTGAAGAAATAAAGATGCGCCGGATCGAAGCCGATGCCGATCGGCACGTCGATATCTGCGCGGAAATCGCGGGCGGCCTTGATTTCCACCTGTTTGGCCCCGGCCTGCACGGTCAGATAGGTCATGTCGCCGGTGGGTTCCACGCCATAGACGGTGCCCTGCACATTGTCGCCACCCACCCGGCAATCTTCGGGGCGCACGCCCAGCGTGATCTTGCCGCGCAGATGGCGGGGGCAGGGGGCGGTGATGCCCGGCGCGGTGAAGCGGCCGTTCTGCGCCGTGCCGTCGATCAGGTTCATCGCCAGGCGCCGCCGATGAAGTCGGCCCACAACAGGTATTGGCCGGATCGGTTGTAGATCTCGCTCGGGGTGTGCCGACCTGCTGGATCTTCGGCCTTGCTCCTTCACCACCATCCGGTCCGCCAGCGTCACTCGCCTCGATCTGGTCGTGGGTGACATAAATCGTGGTCACGCGGCAGTTCACTGGTGCTGCTATGCTTGATCTGGGCCCGCATCGCTGGCGCGTAGCTTGGCATCCAGGTTGGACAAGGGCTCGTCCATCAGGAACACCTTGGGCTGGCGCACGATGGCGCGGGCCGGTGCCACGCGCTGCCGCTGGCCGCCCGCCAGTTCTTGGGTCGGCGTTGCGGTCGAGGAATTACTCCAGCTCCACCTTGTCGGCGGCCTTCCGGATGCAGGTGGTCATCTTCCGCTGCCGGAACGCCCGCGCATCCGCAGCGGAAAGCTGATGTTCTCGTACATGGTCATGTTGGGGTACAGGGCATAAGCCTCAAACACCATGGCCACGTCGCGGTCGTTGGGTTCGATCTTGTTCGCCACTTCGTCGCCGGTCCAGATGTCGCCCTCGGTCGGGGTCCTCGAGACCGGCGATCATGCGCATCGTGGTGGTCTTGCCGCAGCCGGAAGGCCCCAGCAGCACCAGAAACTCCTCGTCCTGGATATCCAGCGACATGTGCTGCACGCCGGTGAAGGCCCCATAGCGTTTGACGATGTTCTGCAGATGGATCGAAGCCATGGCTTATCCTTTCACGGCGCCCATGGTCAGACCCCGGCTCAGGTGCTTCTGGATCAGGATCACCAGGATCAGGATCGGCACGAAGGCGAGGAAAGACACAAGCGCGATTGCATTAGCCAGATCACGCCAGCAATACGTAACC
>JAXHOJ010000022.1:0-77211 GCA_034519525.1 Gemmobacter sp.
GATGGCTGTCGGCCGGTTCCACCACCTCGAACCCCGCGCGTTTCAAAAGGTCTTTCGGGGCCGTCTTCACCTGCTGGCCATGCTGCAGCGAACAGGCCGCGTGATAGGCCACGCGCAACCCCTTGGGCGCGCCCGCAGGCAGGCCAAGCTTCACCAGCAGCTCGCTGATGTCCATGGCCAGCGCCGAAACCTCCGCCGCTTCCGCCGCCTCTGGATCATTGCGGAACATATGGCCGTAATCCTTCACCGTCGTGCCACAGCCGCTGGTGTTGATGACGATGGCATCCAGGCCCCCCGCCCGCTTCTCTGCCATCCAGGCCGCGATATTCGCCCCGGCCTGCGCATGGCTTTCCCCCGTGCGGCCCATGTGATGCGTCAGCGCCCCGCAACAGCCCATGCCCTTCGCCACCACCACGTCACAGCCCAGCCGCCGCAGCAGCCGGATGGTGGCATCGTTGATATCGGTGTTCAGCGCCTTCTGCGCACAGCCGGTCAGCAGCGCCACCCGCATCCGCCGCGCGCCCGTGGCGGCAAACACCTGCGGGTCATCATTGCGGCTGACGGCAGGCACCTGTTTCGGCGCCATCGCCACCATGGCCCGCAGCCGCGCATCCGGCAAGAGCCGCGCGAAGGGCCGCGCCATCTTGGCCCCCAGCAGCGCCAGCCGGAACCGCCCCGGATAGGGAATGATGCGTGAAAGCACCCAGCGCAGCGCCCGGTCGGTGAAAGGCCGCTGGTAGGTCTTTTCGATATATTCCCGCGCATGGTCCACAAGGTGCATGTAATGCACCCCGCTCGGGCAGGTGGACATGCAGCTCAGGCAGCTCAGGCAGCGGTCGATATGCTTCACCGTCTTCGCATCCGCCGGGCGGCCGCTTTCCAGCATCTCCTTGATCAGGTAGATCCGCCCGCGCGGGCTGTCCAGCTCATCGCCCAGCACCTGATAGGTCGGGCAGGTGGCAGTGCAGAAGCCGCAATGCACGCAGCTGCGCAAGATCTCGTTGGCGCGCGCGGTGCCCGCATCCGTCAGCTGTTCGGGGGTGAAATGGGTCTGCATGTCAGGCTCCGAAAGCGAGGAAAGCGATAAGCATCAACGGTAGCGGCAGGCCCAGCACCAGCAAAGGCCAGCGCCCGCCCGCCCAGGGCCGCAAGACCTGCGCCAGCACGGCCAGCAGCAGCGCCACCGCCAGCAGCACGGCCAGCACCTGCCCCCAGGGGTCGCCCGACAGGGTATAACTCACCCCCAGCGCCACCACGGCCAGCAGCCCAAGCGCCAGACCGATCTGCGCAAACCGCGCAGGCAGCAGGCACAGCAGCAGATACAGCGCCAGCGGCAGGCCCGCAAAAACCTGCGCAAATCCCACAGCCATCACGCCGCCCCGGCAAAGATGCCGCGCGGATCAAAGGCCGCGCGCAGCCGCGCCGTCAGCGCCGCCACTGGCTCAGGTTCGGGCAGGACATTCCCGCCGCTCAGACAGGTGGCATGGCCCGCAAGCTCGCCCGAGCCGCGCCCGCAGATCACAGCCCGGCGTCAGACGCGCCCAGATCAGCCCGCCACCCCAGTCGTAAACCACCGCCTCGGCCCCCATGCGCGCCACCAGCACCGGCGCATCCGAAGGCCGCACCGACAGCCGCCAAAGATCACCCGGCACATCCACCAGCGCCGCCACATCCCGGATCGCGGCCCAGGGCCCCGCCACCTCTTCCGCCACACCAAAGCCGCGCAGCACCGCCGCCAGCTGCCCGGCGCGATAGCGCACCGATCCCTCGAACCCTTCGACCCGCAGGAAGGTGCCCTGCCCCGGCAGATGCGCCGCCCCCGTCACGTCATAGGGTGAGCCCAGCGCCGCCGCCATCGCCGCCACGGCCTGCGCATCGCTCAGCCCCGGCAGGCACAAAGTCGCCTCGGTCTCGGGGCGCGGCAGCACCTTCAGCGCCACTTCGGTCAAAACCCCCAGCTGGCCCCGGCTGCCCGCCAGCAGCTTGACCAGATCATAGCCGGTCACATTCTTCATCACCCGCCCGCCATTGCGGATCAGATCGCCGCGCCCGTCAACGAACTGCACGCCCAGACAGAAATCCCGGCAGGCCCCCACCTGCACCCGGCGCGGCCCTGCGGCATTTTCCGCCACCACCCCGCCCAGGGTCGACACGCCCGCCCGCCCCAGCACGGCCCGCAGGTCCGGCACCTCGAAGGCCAGCCGCTGCCCCTCGGCGGCCAGTGCCGTCTCCACCTCGGCCAAAGGCGTGCCCGCCGCCGCCACCAGCGTCAGCGCGCCCGGTTCATACAGCCGGATGCCGCTGATCCCGCCTGTCTCCAGCACTGCGCCCGCAACCGCCCGCCCGCGCGTGCCGCCACCGCGCACCGCCAAAGGCCCGGCCGCACTCCGCACTGATCTCCGCACAGCTCCGTTTCCGTCCTCAGGCCGCATGCTGCTTTCCCTTCATCTGTCTCAAATATCCTCGGGGGCCGCGGGGGCAGACGCCCCCGCCGCTCGTCGACCTCGCACGCCGCTCGGCCGTCACCTGCAGCGGAAACACTTTCGCCGGGTTCAGCAGCCAGTGCGGATCGAAGACATCCTTCACCCGCAGCTGCGCCTCCAGATCGGCGGGGGCATATTGCACGCCCATCAGGTCGCGCTTCTCGATCCCCACGCCATGTTCCCCGGTCAGGCAGCCGCCCACCTCGACGCACAGCTTCAGGATTTCCGCCCCCAAAGCCTCGCATTTCTCCTGATCGCCGGGCTTGTTGGCGTTGTACAGGATCAGCGGGTGCATATTGCCATCCCCGGCATGAAACACATTGGCCACATCCAGCCCGTATTCCGTGCTCAGCTCGCCGATCCGGCGCAGCACATGCGGCAGGCTCGATACCGGGATCGTGCCATCCAGACACATGTAATCATTGATCTGCCCCATCGCCCCGAAGGCCGATTTGCGGCCCAGCCAGATGCGTTTCGCCTGCGCCTCATCCGCCGCCTCGCGGATTTCCACCGGGTTGTGGCGCCGCGCGATATCGGTAATCAGGCCCAGCTGGTGGCGGATCTCTTCCTCCGCCCCCTCCACCTCGATGATGAGCAAAGCCTCGCAATCCGGGTAACCGGCCTTGGCAAAGGCCTCGCAGGCCTTGATGCAGGGGCGGTCCATGAATTCGATCGCCACCGGCAGCACGCCCGCCTTGATGATATCGGACACGCAGGCCCCGGCCACCTCGGACGAATCGAAGCCGATCAGCACCGGCCGCGCACCTTCGGGTTTCGGCAGGATGCGCAGCGTGGCTTCCGTCACCACGCCCAGCTGCCCTTCCGATCCGCAGATCACGCCCAGCAGATCCAGCCCGCCCGCATCCATCCAGGGCCCGCCGATCTCCACCACCGTGCCATCCATCATCACCAGCGTCACACCCAGCAGGTTGTTGGTCGTCACCCCGTATTTCAGGCAATGCGCCCCGCCGGAATTCATCGCGATATTGCCCGCAATCGCGCAGGCCAGCTGGCTGGACGGGTCGGGGGCGTAGAAGAACCCGTCCGCCTCCACCGCGCCCGTCACCGCCAGGTTGGTGCGCCCGGCCTGCACGCGGATGAAGCGGTCGGCATAATTCACCTCCAGCACGTCATTCATGCGGGCCACGCCCAGAATCACGCAATCCGCCGTCGGCAGCGCCCCACCCGCCAGCGATGTGCCCGCCCCGCGCGGCACCACCGGCACGCCTTCGGCCAGACACAGCCGCAGCACCGCAGCCACCTCTGCCGTCGTGCGCGGCAGAACCGCCGCCAGCGGCGGGCAGCGATAGGCGGCCAGCGCGTCGCATTCATAGGCGCGCACTTCGTTTTCGTCATGAATCACCGCATCAAGCGGCAAGACCTCCAGCAGGCGGTCCACGATCCGCGCCTTGCGCGACAGGATCGAAAGGCTGGGGGCTGGCATATCCATGGCGCGCTCCGGTTTTATTGGTAAAGTATTATAACCAATTTACAGATTTGGCAAGCCGCCATGAACGGGCTAGACAGGGTTATGGACCCGATCGCGATACTGCACCTGTTTTCCCCCGCCGATCTTGCCGCCATGGGCTATACCCTGGTCGGCACGGCCCTGTTGCAGCATGTGATCGAAAAGACCGATTTCCGCCGCCCCTCGGTTTCCGCCATCATGGTGCATTACCGGCGCGACTGGATGCGCGAATTCGTCACCCGGCAGCCGCGCATCTTTGATGCCACCGTGCTGGATGGGCTGCGGCAGGGAATCACCTTCTACGCCTCCACCTGCCTGCTGGTGCTGGGGGGCGGTCTGGCGCTGCTGGCGGATACCGCGCCCTTGCAGGGTCTGGCCTCCAGCTTTGATCTGCATCCCGATCCGGCGCTGCTGATGAAGGCGAAGATCCTGTTCATTCTGGCCTTCATCGTCAGCGCATTCCTGAAATTCGTCTGGTCACACCGGCTGTTCGGCTATTGCTCGGTCCTTATGGCTTCGGTGCCCAATGATCCCGCGAACCCCTATGCCTATGACCGCGCCGCCCGCGCGGCCGAGGTGAACATCACCGCCGCCCGCAATTACAACCGGGGCCTGCGCTCGGTCTATTATGCCATCGGTGCCTTGGGCTGGCTGCTCGGCCCTTGGGTGTTTCTGGTGACCATGACCTTCACCTTCACAACCCTGATCCGGCGCGAATTCGCGTCGCAAAGCCGCGCGGCCATTGTCGCGCGGCTGCAAGAGGGCGAAAGTTCAGGCGCCCCGCCGTCCCATCCGCCCCTCGCGTAGCCAGGCCGCCACCGCCAGCCCCGCCGCCATCAGCAGCCAGGCCCAGGCGGGCAGCAGCGCGGCAATGCGGATATCCTGCGTCAGATAGGCCTCGCGCGGGGTGATCCCGATCCAGCCGCGCCCCGCTGCCACCCGGCCCGCGCTGACGCTGCGCAGATCCGGCAGCCCCTCCTCGATCCGCAGGATACCACCCCGCAGCGGCGCCACCACCGGCGCCAGCAGATCGCCCGAGGCGATGGTGCGTTCAAATTCCTTCGGCGCGGGCGGCCCCACAGCCACCACGGTTTCCAGATCACCCTGTTTCAGCCGATACAGGCCCACCAGCGGCGCGGGAACCTCGGCCTCAAACCGGCCCGGCCCCACCTGCGGCAGCGGCAGGTTTTGCACCGTGCCATCGGGCAGCACCAGCTCCACCGGCCCCGGCGGGGTATCCGCCAGCGTGCGCCGGGTGATGGTGATCGCCCCCTCGCCCGGTTCGGCCACCAGCGTTTCCTCTTCCAGCTCCGGCTCTTTCAGCATCCAGTGCGCCAGCCGCCGCAACAGCTCCAGCTGCGGCCCGCCGCCCTCATAGCCCCGGCCCCAGAGCCAGGCATGATCCGAGGCCAGCACCGCCACCCGCCCCTCACCCTCGCGGGCCAGCACCAGCAGCGGGCGCCCCTCGGCCCCTTCCATCACCACCTGCCCGGCGCCGCGTGCCGTGATCTCGATCTGGCGGAACCAGCGGCCCCAGCCGCCTTCGGGCGCCTGCGCATCCAGCCCCTGCGTCACCGGATGGCGCTGCCCCAGCTCGGTCAGCGCCGGACGAAAGCCGCCCTCCACCACGCGGCTGGTGGTGGTCACCGGCAGAATATCGGCCAGCGGCGAACGCCACAGACTGTCGGCCGTGCCGAATTCCGGCCCCGCCGCCACCAGAACCGTGCCGCCCCGCGTGACGTAATCCCGCACATTCTCCAGATAGGCGGTGGGCAGGATGCCGCGCAGCCGATAGCGGTCAAAGATGATCAGATCGAATTCCTCGATCTTTTCGATGAACAGCTCGCGGGTGGGAAAGGCGATCAGCGACAGCTCATCCACCGGGATGCCATCCTGCTTTTCCGGCGGGCGCAGGATGGTGAAATGCACCAGATCCACCGAGGCATCGGATTTCAGCAGATTGCGCCAGACCCGTTCGCCGGCATGGGGTTCGCCCGAAACCAGCAGCACGCGCAGCCGGTCGCGCACACCATTGATCTGCGGTGACGCTGGCATTGTTGCGGTCCGTCAGTTCGCCCTCGGTCACCGTCACCTGAAACTGCAGGATATTCTGCCCGCCATGCGGCAGCGTCACCGGCAGTTCCAGATCCTCGCCCACCGGCACCATGAAGGCCTGCGGTTCGCCACCATCCACCGCGATGGACAGTTCGGCCATGCCCGCCACATCTTCGGGCACCGCGCCCTCATCCTCGATCCGCAGGGTCAGCGTCACGGGTTCCCCGATGATGGCAAAGGCCGGGGCGTTCTTCACGATCAGGCGGCGGTCCCAGTCGGCGTCGCGGCCGGTCAGCAGCACATGCAGCGGCGCGGGCATCTGCGGCGCCATGTCGATGTCATGCACCTGCCCATCGGTAATCAGCACCGCCCCCGCCACCCGGGCGCGCGGCTCTTCGGCCAGCGCCTCGGCCAGGGCGGCCATCACCGGCGATCCGCCATCCTCCGGCGCGTCGCCCACCGTCACCACCCGCAATTCCGTATCGGGCAGCGCCGCCACCTCGGCCTGCAGCGCCGCCAGCGCCTGCGCCGCCTGCACCCCACGATCCGAAACCGACTGGCTGGAGCTTTCGTCCACCACCGCAATCACGATATCCGACAGCGCCGCGCGGTCTTCCTCCTGCAGCGACGGATTGGCCAGCGCCGTCAGCACCACCACCAGCGATGCCGCCCTCAGCGGCCAGCCCGGCAGGCCGCGCCACAGCGCATAACCGGCAAACAGCAGCGCCAGCGCCGCCAGCCCCGCAATGAACCCCCAGGGCAGATGCGGATCAAAGACGATGCTGCCGCTCATTGGCCCAGTTCCTTCATTGGCCCAGCCTTTCCAGAAGTGCGGGCACATGCACCTGATCGGATTTGTAATTCCCGGTCAGCACATGCATCACAAGGTTGATGCCAAAGCGATAGGCGATCTCGCGCTGACGCTCGCCCCCCGATCCGTTGCCCACCGGGAACATCGGCAGCCCGCGATCATCCACCGCCCAGGCTGCAGCCCAGTCATTGCCGCCGATCACCACCGGGGTCACCCCGTCGTTCAGATTGCGGAACGGCATCCCCTCGGCCTGTTCGGCATCCGGCGGGGCGGCTTCCACCCAGATCGGCCCGGTATGGCGGCCCGGAAAATCCTGCAACAGATAGAAGGTCCGCGTCAGAACATGATCGTCAGGCACCGGCTCGATCGGTGGAATATCCAGACCCGAGGCGATCATCTGCAGCTTCTTCGCCTCGGGCGAATTGCCATTGCCGCCAAAGCCCGCATCCCGGGTATCGAACAGGATCATGCCGCCGGTGCGCAGAAACTGGTTCAGCTTCTGATAGGCCGCAAGCGAAGGGATCGGCTGATCCGCCGTCATCGGCCAGTAGAGGAAGGGAAAGAACGCCAGCTCGTCGCGCTCCAGATCCACCCCCATCGGCGCCGCCGGTTCCACCGTGGTGCGTTCATACAGCCGCTGGCCGATGCCGCGCAGGCCCGCCGCCGCCACATCATCCACCCGCGCATCGCCCGTCATCACATGCGCCAGCCGCAGATCGCCGGTGGCCGCCTGCGCGAAATCATCCGCCTGTGCCTGCGCCTCGCCCGCCAGCGCCAGCGCCAGCGCCAGCAGCGGCACCACCAGCCGCGGCCGCCAGCCGCCCCGACAGCCGCCCGGCAACCCAGAGCGCCGCCAGAATATCCGCCATCAGCAGCACCAGCCCCCCGGCCAGAAACGCGCCTTTCAGCGCCTGTTCCTGCGGGCGTTCCAGCCCTTCGACCACGATCCGCTCTGGCCAGATGGCAGGCTGCAGCACGCTGTCCGCCCCGATCACATTCAGCGCCACCCGCCGATCCTCGCCCGCATAAAGCCCCGGCCGCAGATCCGGCCCTGCCACGCCGCGCGCCAGATCCTCGCCCGCCACACCCGGCAGGCCTTCGGGTTCTTCGGCCACGCCGAAGGCATCCAGCACCTGTTCCGGCGTGAACACCTGCCCCGCCAGATCGGCGGCATCCGCCGCTTCGGGCCGGGTCGAGACCGCAAGCCGTTCCAGCATCTGCACAAACAGCCCCGACAAAGGCAGGGTAGACCATTCGGCATTGGCCGTCACATGGAACAGCACCACCTGCCCCTGCCCGATGGCCTTGCGCGTCACCAGCGGCGTGCCATCGGCCAGCGCGGCAATCGTGCGCGCCGCCAGATCGGGATCGGGCTGCGCCAGCACCTGTTCCGTCACCGCCACTTCGGGCGGCACGGCCAGACCGTGGAACGGGCTGCCCTCGGCAAAGGGCGCCAGAACGCGCGGGTCGCCCCAGCTCATGGTGCCGCCCAGACTGCGCCCGCCTTCGCGCAGCCGCACCGGCAGCAGCGGGTCTTCCGACGCCCGCGCCACATCGGATGCCGCCAGACGCGGCCCGGCAAAGCGCAGCAGCAGCCCGCCCTCATCGGCCCATGTCACAAGCCCATCCGTTTCGGCCTGGGTCATCCGCGCCACATCGGCCAGCACGATCACATCGGGATTGGCCAGCAGCACATCGGCCAGATTGCCCTCGATCAGCTCGGCCACCGGCTCCAGCGCCTGCCGCAGGTAATGCGTGGGCGACAGCAGCAACAGCCCTTCGGCATCCGCCCCGCCGCCGATCAGCGCCACCTTGCGGCGTTTCAGGCTGTCATCCGTCAGTGTCACCGCCCCGGCGGATCGCGCGCCCGCAATTTCGAACCGCGTCAGACGGTTGCGCAATTCGGGCGGCAGGTTCAGCGCGGTTTCCGCCGCATCGGCGCCCGGCGCAAAGGTCAGCGTGGCCCGCGCCAGCTCGCGGTCGATCCCAGCCGGATCAAGCCCGCGGGCCGAAACCTCCACCGCCTGTTCGGCCCCGGCAGGCAGGCGCAAGGCGCTGATCTGCACCGCCCCATCGCGGAACCCCACGGGTTTCAGCGCCAGCAGGGCGCGCGGGCTTTCAAACACCGTCACAGGCCCCTGCGCTTCAAGTGCCGCCAGCAGATCGGCGCGGCCCGGATGATCCAGACCATCCGACAGCCAATAGCTTTCCACCGCCCCGGCCGGCATCACCGCCGCCCAGCCCGGCAGATCGGCGGGGGCATAGGCCTGCGGCTGCAACCCGGCCAGACGCGGGGCCACGGCGGCCGCGGCCTGAAACACCGGCGCCTCCGGCCGGTCGGTCAGGCGGATCACCGCCACGGGGCGGCCCGCCCGCCCGGCGGCCTCGACCAGCGCGCCCGCGCGTTCCACCCGGCGCGGCCAGTCGCGCGCATCGGCCCAGCCGCCATCCAGCAGGATCAGCAGCGGCGCAGTCGCTGACGGTTTCGCGCCGGTCGGGGTTCAGCACCGGCCCGGCAAAAGCAATGATCGCCGCCGCAATGGCCAGTGCCCGCAGCAGCAGCAGCCACCAGGGCGTGCGGTCGGTTTCGTTATCTTCGTCGCGCAGGCCCAGCAGCAGCGCCACCCCCGGAAAGCGGCGGCGGATCGGCGCAGGCGGCACGGCCCGCAGCAAAAGCCACAGGATCGGCAGGGCGATCAGCCCCAGCAGGATCAGCGGAACGGTAAAGCCGATGGGTCCCAGCATGAACATCAAAGCGCGGCCTCCAGCGCCCGATACATCCACAAAAGCGCGGGCTGCGCCGCATCACCGGTGTGATGGTGGCCGACATGCCAGCCCGCCGCGCGGCCGATCCGGGCCAGCTGTTCTTTCCGTTCGGCCAGACGCGCCAGATAGCGGCTGCGCAGATCGCCTGCACGCATGGTTTCATGGCGCATCGCGCCGGTCATGCTTTCAAAGATGGTGCGGCCATCAAAGGGAAATTCTTCCTCTGCCGGGTCCAGCACCTGAAGGATGACGCCCCGCGCGCCCCGATCCGATGCCGCAGCCACCGCCGCCTCTACCCCGCTGATATCCCCCAGAAAATCGGATACCAGCACCACCCGCCCATGCGCGGGCACGCCATCTGCGGCGGGGCGCCCGTAATCTTCGGCGGTATCATCGGCCATCGCCAGCGCCAGCCGTTCGGCCTGCACCCGGCCCGCGCGGGGCGGGGTGTCATGGCCCAGAAGCCCCACCCTTTCGCCGCCGCGCAGCAGCAGCACCGCCAGCGCCAGCGCCAGAAGGCGCGCCCGGTCGGCCTTGGGCGGGCGGTTGCGGTCGCCCGAAAACCGCATGGCGGCCGAGCGATCCACCCAAAGCGATACGCTCTGCGCCGCCTGCCATTCGCGTTCGCGCACGAAATGCGCATCCGACCGGGCCGAGCGGCGCCAGTCGACCATTCGCGCGCTGTCTCCGATATGGGCGGGGCGGTATTGCCAGAATTCATCGCCCATCCCGGCCCGGCGGCGGCCATGGTCGCCCAGGATCACCGCCTGCGCCAGATGATCCGCCGCCGCCAGCAGCGCAGGCAGCGATTGGCCCAGCGTTTCCGCCCGGCCGCGCAGATCGGCGGTCAGGCTCACGCGGCGGACTCCAGGCCCAGGCTGCGGGCGGTGACGGCGGCGATGGTGGTGGACAGCGATTCACCGCGCGCCCGCGCCGCGAAGGTCAGCGCCATGCGATGCGTCAGCACCGGGCGGGCCAGCGCCGCCACATCGGCTACCGAAGGCGCCAGGCGGCCATCGAGCAGCGCCCGCGCCCGCACCGTCAGCATCAGCGCCTGCGCCGCGCGCGGCCCCGGCCCCCAGGCCAGCGTATCGGCCAGCGCGGCGCCTTCGGGTTCGCCCGGACGGCAGGCGCGGATCAGATCCAGGATCGCCTCCACCACGCTGTCACCCACCGGCATACGGCGGATCACCTGCTGCGCCTCGATCAGTTCGGCAGCGGTAAATACCTGATGAACCTGCGCATCTTCGGCGCCCGTGGTGGCCAGCAGGATCTCGCGTTCGGTCTTGCGATCCGGGTAGTCGACATCGACCTGCACCAGAAAACGGTCCAGCTGCGCTTCGGGCAGCGGATAGGTGCCTTCCTGTTCGATGGGGTTCTGCGTCGCCAGCACATGGAAGGGGCGGCCCAGCGGGCGGTGCTGGCCAGCGATGGTGACCTCGCGTTCCTGCATGGCCTGCAGCAGCGCGGATTGCGTGCGCGGGCTGGCACGGTTGATTTCATCGGCCAGCAGCAGCTGGCAGAAGATCGGCCCTTCGATGAAGCGGAAGGCGCGGCTACCATCGGTTGCGGTTTCCAGCACCTCTGACCCCAGGATGTCGGCAGGCATCAGATCAGGCGTGAACTGGATGCGGCTGCCCTGCAGGCCCATGACGGTGGACAGCGTATCCACCAGCCGCGTCTTGCCCAAGCCCGGAAGCCCGACAAGCAGCGCGTGACCACCGCAAAGCAGCGAGGCCAGCACCAGATCGACCACCTTTTCCTGCCCGATGAACCGGCGGTTGATGGAGGCTTTTGCGCCGGCGAGCCGGTCCCCAAGCGATTCGATCTGCTGCACAAGCGCCTCTGGCATGACTTCTACCCCGGAATGGTTATATTTCCCTTTCTAGAACGGATGGCCCCGGCGGCCAAATGACAAACGCGAAGGAGGCACAAATGATCGTGAAAGCGGATGCCAACAGCTTGATGGATCAGGTGAAATCCGCCTCGAAGAAGGGGCCGCCGCCGGTGCATCTGTGGAACCCCGCCTATTGCGGCGAGATGGATATGCGGATTGCGCGCGACGGCACCTGGTTTCACGAGGGCACACCAATCGGCCGGGCGCCGCTGGTGAAGCTGTTCGCGGGTATCCTGAAGCTGGAAGAGGGGCGGTATTATCTGGTGACCCCGGTGGAAAAGCTGGGCATCCAGGTAGAGGATGCGCCCTTTGTCGCCGTTGATTTTTCTGTTTCAGGCGAAGGGGATAGCCAGGAAATCACCTTCACCACCAATGTGGGAGACGAGGCCGTGGCAGGCGCGGAACATCCGATCCGCGTGACGCGCGACGCGGAAACGGGCGAGCCTTCGCCCTATGTGATGATCCGCCGCGGGCTGGAGGCGCGGATCGACCGCAAGAGCTTTTACCGGCTGGTGGACATGGGCGAAACCGCGCCGCATGAGGGCGCAGACTGGTTCGGTGTGCGGTCTGGCGGCCTGTTCTTTCCGATGATCCCGGCGGCGGAACTGGCGTAGGTTTTGCGTCTGGCAGGCGTATGGCCTGCGTCCCGCCCCTGTCGGGACAGAAAGCCGCGCGCAATGCAGGCAAAAGGCGCAGACCTCTGTGCGCTGGCGCAGATTGCGGCCGATGGTCTGCCGGTTAATTTGCCGCGACCAGCCAGGAGAGACCGATGATTCCCGCCCGCTTTGCCCCTGCCCTGTTCGGGCTGATCCTGTCGGGAATGATGTCCTGCATCGTCAGCGGCATTGCCACGCTGCGGGCGCTGGGTCTGGCCGAGGGGTTTGGCGCCGCCTGGATGGGCAGCTGGGTGGTGGCCTGGGCCATCGCCTTTCCCACCGTTCTGGTGGTGGCACCGCTGACGCGGCGGATCGTGGCCCGGCTGACTGCCTGATATGCCGCACTGCGGCTTCACTGCGGCTTCGCCCTTGCCGGGCCGGACGGGATGGTTAGAATGGCGCCTCAGGGATAGCCCCCGCCATTACCCGTGAGGACAGCATGAGCATCGACGCACCGGAAACCCAAGTTGTGACCACCTGGAAAGTGGCCTGTGACGGGGGAGAAGGCGCCTTGGGCCATCCCCGCGTCTGGCTTTCGATTCCGCAGGACAGCGGTTTTGTGGAATGTGGCTATTGCGACAAGCGCTATGTGATCGACCGCGATCACGCGCATGACGACCACTGAGCGATAGGCGCCCGCGCGGCTGATCCGGGCTGCGGGGGGCCATACCCCCCGCGCGGGGATCACGAGGCCAGCGCCACGGCAAAGCTTGGCCCGGCAGGCGGCAGTTCCGTCAGGCCCATGGCCCGGCAGGCCGCCGCCGCCCCGGCATTGGCAGGCGGCGCCCCGATCACCAGCCCTGCCCGGCCTTCGGCGCGGACCAGATCGCGTGCGCCTGCCATCAGCGCCCGGCCGATGCCCGCGCGGCGGAAGGGCGGCTGCACATACAGCTGTTCGATCACATAGCTTTCCTTGCCGGTGACAAGATTCTGCCGCCGCATCAGCAGGGCATAGCCCACCGGATGCCGCGCCGGGCTGTCGGCCAGGCAGGCCACGATCAGCCGGGCCTGCGGATCTTCCAGCGTGGCCTGCGCAAGGCCTGCGGGCGTGATCGTCGCCACATCGCCCAGATGGACGGCAAGCGCGATCAGCATCCGGTGCACCTCGGGCAGATCATCGGGTTCGGCGGGCAGGATGGTGAGATTGGGCATTTTGGGCGGCATGGCGGTTTCCTCTGCGGCGGCGCGGCAGGGGAGGCATGTGATCTGGCGGCCCCTGCGGGCGGCCTGATGGTCTGGGATCACATGAATCGCTGACCGGCCGCCTATGTGGCGTCGGACCAATAAAACGAAAAGAGGGCGTTCCGGTTCAGCATGGCCGGACCATGGCGCGATTGCGGGCATGGGTCAAGCGCTTTGCGCGGTGGTTGTTCGGGGGTCAGCCCAGCACGCCCCAGACAATGCCGGCCACGGCGCCAAGGATCGCCGCGGCCGGCATCCAGAAGAACACCACCCCCATGGCATAGGCGCCTTCGGCCTGCGAGATCGGCATCAGGTAAGGCAGCGCCACGCCGACACCCAGCGCCAGCAGCCCGCCCAGCACAAACCCGGCCAAAGCCCGCAGCAGAACCCGCATCCCGCCCTCCGATGGGTGGCACCGCGCCCCCGTTCGTGCCAATACTGCCACCAAACCGCGCGGAGAACGACCATGAGTTTTGGCAAGGGCCACCACCTGCATCTGATCGACGGATCGGCCTTCATCTTCCGCGCCTATCACGCGCTGCCGCCGCTGACGCGCAAGACCGATGGCCTGCCGGTGGGCGCGGTGGCGGGCTTCTGCAACATGATGTTCCGCTATATCGAGGGCAATTCCGGCCCGGATGCGCCGACGCATGTGGCGGTGATCTTTGATCACTCATCCAAAACCTTCCGCAACGAGATCTATCCCGCCTACAAGGCCAACCGCCCCGAACTGCCCGAGGATCTGCGCCCGCAGTTCCCGCTGACGCGCGAGGCGACGCGGGCCTTCAACATCGCCTGTATCGAAACCGAAGGCTATGAGGCGGATGACATCATCGCCAGCATGTCCTGCAAGGCGCGCGATGCGGGCGGGCGGGTGACGATCATCAGTTCCGACAAGGATCTGATGCAGCTGGTGGGCGATGGCGTGGTGATGTTCGATGCGATGAAGAACAAGACCATCGACCGCGACGAGGTGATCGAGAAATTCGGCGTCGGCCCCGAACGGGTGGTGGATGTGCAGAGCCTTGCGGGCGATTCGGTCGACAACGTGCCGGGTGCGCCAGGGATCGGGATCAAGACGGCGGCGCTGCTGATCCAGGAATATGGCGATCTGGAAACCCTGCTGGCGCGGGCGGGCGAGATCAAGCAGCCCAAGCGCCGGGAAACGCTGGTGAATTTTGCCGATCAGATCCGCATTTCCAAGCGGCTGGTGTCGCTGGACTGCGATACGCCGCTGGAGTTCACGCTGGACAGCCTGGAGGTGCGGGCGCCGGAGCCGGAGATCCTGATGGGCTTTCTGAATGCGATGGAATTCCGCACCCTGACCCGCCGGGTGGCCGACAAGATGAAGGTGGCCGCGCCGCTGCCCGAGGCCGCCGCCGTGGCCGCCACCCTGGCAGGTGCCCCGGTGGAAGATACCGCCCCCCTGCCCTTCGATCATGCGGCCTATGAATGTGTCACCGAACCGGCGCAGCTGGCGGCCTGGGTTGCCCGCATCCGCGAGCGCGGCTTTGTGGCCTTCGATACCGAAACCACCTCGCTGGACGAGATGCAGGCCGATCTGGTGGGCATTTCGCTGGCCGTCGACCCCGGGCATGCCTGCTATATCCCGCTGGGCCACCGCGAGGGCGGCGGCGATCTGTTCGCCTCCGACAAGCTGACCGAAGGCCAGATGCTGCTGGCCGAGGCGCTGGCGGTGCTGAAGCCGGTGCTGGAGGATGACAGCATCCTGAAGATCGGCCAGAACATCAAATATGACTGGAAGATCATGGCCCGCCATGGCGTGCAGATCGCGCCGGTCGAAGACACCATGCTGATCTCCTACGCGCTGCACGGCGGGTTGCACAATCACGGTATGGACGAGCTGTCGGAACGCTATCTGAACCACAGCCCGATCCCGATCAAGACGCTGCTGGGATCGGGCAAGGCGCAGATCACCTTCGACCGGGTGAAGATCGAAGATGCGGTGAAATATGCCGCCGAAGATGCCGATATCACCCTGCGGCTGTGGCAGCTGCTGAAACCGCGGCTGCACCGGGCGCAGGTCACCACCGTCTATGAAACGCTGGAACGGCCGCTGATCCGCGTGCTGGCCGACATGGAAATGGCGGGCATCCGGGTGGATCGCGACACGCTGTCGCGCATGTCCAATGCCTTTGCGCAGAAGATGGTCATGCTGGAGGAAGAGATCCACGCGCTCGCCGGGGCCAAGTTCAACGTGGGTTCGCCCAAGCAGCTGGGCGAGATCCTGTTCGATCAGCTGCAGGTGCCCGGCGGGCAAAAGGGCAAGACCGGCGCCTATGCCACAGGCGCCGACGTGCTGGAAGATGTGACGACGCTGGAAGACAGCCATCCCCAGGGCGCGCAGCTGGCGGCGCGGGTGCTGGACTGGCGGCAGCTGTCCAAGCTGAAATCCACCTATACCGATGCGCTGCAGGATCACATCAACCCCGATACCGGGCGGGTGCATACCTCTTACAGCATCGCGGGCGCCAATACCGGCCGCCTTGCCTCCACCGATCCGAACCTGCAGAACATCCCGATCCGCAGCGAGGAAGGCCGCCGCATCCGCGAGGCATTCGTGGCGCCCGAAGGCCGGGTGCTGGTCAGCCTCGACTACAGCCAGATCGAGCTGCGCATCCTGGCGCATGTGGCGGGGATCCCGGCGCTGAAACAGGCCTTCCGCGACGGGCACGACATCCATGCCATGACCGCATCAGAAATGTTCAACGTGCCGCTGGATCAGATGACACCGGATATCCGCCGTCAGGCCAAGGCGATCAACTTCGGCGTGATCTATGGCATTTCCGGCTTTGGCCTCGCCCGCAACCTGCGCATCCCGCGGGCCGAGGCGCAGGGCTTCATTGATCGGTACTTCGAACGCTTCCCCGGTATCCGGGCCTATATGGATGACACCGTGGCCTTTGCCAAAGCCAATGGCCATGTGCAGACGCTGTTCGGCCGCAAGATCCACACGCCGGAAATCAACGCCAAGGGCCCCGGCGCGGGCTTTGCCAAACGCGCGGCGATCAATGCGCCGATTCAGGGCACGGCCGCAGATGTGATCCGCCGCGCCATGATCCGGATGCCCGCAGCCATTGCCGGGATCGACACGCGGATGCTGCTGCAGGTGCATGACGAACTGCTGTTCGAAGTGGCCGAAGATCAGGCCGACCGGCTGATCGCCGTGGCGAAAGAGGTGATGGAAACCGCCGCCGATCCGGCCGTGCAGCTGGATGTGAAACTGGTGGTCGAGGCGGGCACCGGCCACAGCTGGGCCGCCGCGCATTAAGGGGCCAGGCGATGATCTCCACCTGGCCGCAGCTCAAGACGCTGGCCCTGTCGCTCGGCCTGCCCGAGGTGACAGTGGCTTTCCCCTGGGGCCACGAGGCGCTGAAGGCGCATGGCAAGATGTGGTGCTGGTGGTCGCCACTGGTCGATGGCGCGGTGTTCCGCAGCCCCTTCGACGAACGCGAGATGCTGCTGGCCGCCGATCCCGATACCTTCTTCCTGCATCCGCATTACCGCAACAGCCAGCTGGTGCTGGTGCGGCCCGGCCGGATCACCCCGGACTGGGCGCAGGCCCGCCTGCGGGCCGACTGGCGCAGACTGGCCCCGAAACGCTGGCTGAAAGCCTGGGATGCCACGCAGGGCTGACCCTGCCCCCTTCCTCTTGGCCCAAATACCCCCCCGCCGGAGGCGGCCTGAGCCGGAGCCGCCGCAGGCGGTCCGGCGAGGCGAAGGAACGCCTCCGGGCGCCTGCGCCCGGAGGCTCCGGCAGATCACCGGCGGTCAGAGGCGGTCGATCCGGCACTGAAAGCAATTGTTGCGCGCCGAGCGCAGATGCAGGAACGCCACGCGCGGATCGGCAAGCCGTGCCTCGGCCTCGGCCCTGATCCGGGCTGTGGGCACCACGGCGCCGGTGCCATAGACGATGCGGTCCTCGGCTGAATAGCCGCGCAGGATGTAATCGGGGCTGGCGAGCATCGCGGGCAGATCCGGCCCGCCGCCGGGCGCGCAGGGATCGGCGCAGAGGAAGATCGGGCCAGATTCGGCATAGGGCTGCAGCCGGGTGAACGGGCGATGCGCCAGGATCAGCATCCCGGCACCTGCCGGGATCATCTGCAGGCAATGGCGGCAGGGATTGCCGCCACCATCAGAGACATGGCGTTCGGGGCTTTGCCCGTTGGCATCCGCCGCGCCCGATTGCAGGGCGCGGACGGTTTCGGTGGGGATGGGGGTGAAGTGAAGGGTCATCTGCGGCTCCGCTGTTGCGGGGCCAGATTGGGGTATGGCCCCCTGCCCGAGCGACCCGGAGCCTGCGGTTTCGCCCCCTCACCCTGCCCCTCTCCCCCGGGGGAGAGGGGTGCCCCTGCCGGATCGTGGCCGGGGCGGTCACGCGGTCATTCCGCGGGGGCCAGCATCCGGCCCAGCGGGCGACCGCCCAGGATATGCAGGTGGAAATGCGGCACTTCCTGCACGGCATCCTCGCCCGCATTGGCGATGGCGCGGAAGCCCGCGCCGCCTTCGCCCGGCTGCACGCCGGTCATGGCGCAGATATGTGCCACGGCGCGGTGGAAATCCACGATCTCGGCATCCGAGGCATCGCGGGCGAAGTGGTCATAGGTGACGTAAGGCCCCTTGGGGATCACCAGCACATGCACCGGCGCCTGCGGGCGGATGTCTTCGAAGGCCAGCGTATGATCGGTTTCCAGCACCGTCTTGTTCGGGATTTCGCCGCGCAGGATGCGGGCAAAGATGTTCTGCGGGTCGTATGCATAGGCCATGGGGTTCAGTCCAGAAACAGGGTGTCGGTTGCAAGGATCGCCTCGGCCTCGGCTGCGGTCACGCCCAGAAAGGCGGCCAGCGCGGCGGCGTTCGCGGCCAGACTGGCAGATTGGCGCAGGCGATGGAAGTTCGCAAAATCGGCATCGCGGATGCGATCGCTTTCATAGCGCAGATCGTAGCGCAGCGTCGGCAGCAGTTTATCGACCGATTCGGCGGGTGAATTGGGCGCGGACAGGCCGATGCGGCGGGCATGGCCCAGCAGATATGCGTCGGTGAATTCGCATTCCACCTCCATCAGCCGCACGGTCAGCCGGTCATTGTAGAAATCCTGCATCAGATCGACGCTGCCCGGGTCGATGCACAGCAGCAGGCGGTCGGATTTCCAGTAATCGAACAGCATCCGCACCAAGGCGCGGCGGTGGCGGGTGCGTTTTTCGGGCGTGGTCTGGATGCCGCCCAGATCGGGCAGCGGCGTATCGGCCTCGTTGAACAGATAGCCGGTGGCCGGAATGGGGGACAGCTGGCGGATGCGTTCGGCCAGCAGCTTTGCCACATTCCACTTCTTGCAGGTCAGCAGCAGCAGCGTGCGTTCCCGCCCCAGGCTGGTTTCGGTTTCCCAGAACCGGGGGGCGAAGCGGCGCCCGATGCGGCCCCGCCCGGTGAGGAAGCGGAACAGCTCGCGCCCCTCGCCCGAAATGGCGAACTGCACCCCCTCTGCCGTATAGAGGGCGCCCAGCCGGGCCTTCAGTGTCAGCGCATCGGGCGAGATCTTGCGGGCAAAAAGGTAGTCCTGCGCCAGCAGCAGGTCGTGCTGATCGTCATGGAAGGTGACGGGCATCCCGTAATCGGTGAACATCAGAAAGGTCAGCGGGCGGGTGCGGATTTCGTGTTCGGGCACCAGATGGCGCACAAGCGTCTGAAAGAACGTCTCGTCCGGGATCCAGCTGCGGCGGAAGAAGCGCATCACATCCCGCCTGCGCGCCACGAAATCCAGAATGAATTCCACGGTGCGGCGGCGCAGGCACCACCACTGGCTGCCGATCTGGATCGTCAGATCGGGCGGGATGCGGCGGGTCAGCCCCAGTTTCCGCTGCCAGGTGATGGACGTATAGAACAGGGCCTTCTGCGTGCGTTCATTGAAGTAATGGCGATAGATCAGCCGCTCGGCCTTGATGCCGGTCTTGATCCAGTCAGAGGTGAAGAAATCGAAGGATTCGATGTAGTCGGCCTCTTCGGCATCCAGAAAGGCATGGGCGTATTCTGCCGATTTGATCGGCATGCAATCGCCCGACAGCATGTAGAAATGCGTGGCGCGCGGAAAGGCGGTGGTTGCGGCGCGGATGGCTTCCAGCGTGGCGGCAACCAGGCTCCATTCTCCCCAGCCGCATTTGTGGCGGCGGCGGGCGAAGGTGACGCTGCGGTTGGCGGCCAGGGCGGTGCGGATGCGGGCGAAATCATCCTTGCTGGCGCGGCCGTCGAAATGGATGGCGATGTAATCGCCCGCCGCCGTCAGCCGTTCGGCCTGTGCAATCACCCCTTCGGGGTCTTTGTGGCACAGCAGGATATAGGCGATGCGTGCCATAAGCGAAAACCCTGCCCCATTCCTGCCCCGGTTGCGTTTGCATAAAGTGCCCCGCCCGTCATTGAAAAGACAGAGTTTCTTTGCTTCTGTCGCGGGTGACACTTTCATCCGCCCCTGTGGCGGCTGTGCGGCAGCGGAGGCGAGGCAGATGGGGTTTCCCGGCACCTGGATGACGGAAAGCGAAAGCATGGTCTATCGGGTGGTGCCGAAATGCGCCTGTTCGACCATTGGCCAGATCATGTTCTACAGCGACCATGGCCGGTTCTTCGACGGCGATATCCATGATGCGGCCGAGGGGCTGCACAAATGGAACATGGAGGCCAGCCAGCCCAGGATCACCGCGAATGTGGGGGGTCACACCAGCCTGGCCTTCACCTGCGTGCGCAACCCTTATACGCGCATCCTTTCCAGCTTCTTTGACAAGATCTGCGGCATCCAGCGCAACGGGCGGCGCTATCGCGGCAATCTGGTGCCGCTGCTGATCCAGAAATACGGGGTGCAGGTGGGGGGCGAGGATGGGGCCGAAGATTTCGACCAGATCGCCAGCTTCCGCCGGTTTCTGCTGTTCGTGCGCGATACCATCCGGTTCAGAAAGCCGATGGAGCCGGATATTCACTGGTCAGCCATGAGCGGGCATATTTCCACCTTCATCGTGAACGGCGGGCGCTATGACCGGATCTTTTTCACCGAACAGTTCAATGCCGGGATGCAGGGCGTGCTGGATGCGGTGGAAACGCCGGTGAAGGTGGATCTGGCGGCAATTCCGAAGTTCAACGAAAGCGAAGGCCACGGGCCAAAGCGGGCGCATCCGGTGGAGGATTATTTCGACGACCTGTCACGCCATCTGATGTGGGAGATCTACAAGCGGGATTTCCAGCTGTTCCGCTATGATTTCGACAATCCGGCCAACAAGATGCCGCTGGGCGCGGTGGATCTGGACGAGGTTCACGCCAAGCTGGGGGATTGAGGGCGCGCCGGCAGTCAGAAGCGCAGCACCATCGTGCTGCGCTGTGCGCGCGACCTATCCGCCTGGTCCGCCCGTGCCACAAGGCACGGGCCGCGCCCGCCCCGCCATCGGCGGGCGCGCCCCCTGCTGCATACTTCGCCAAATCGGATGGCCCCTTGGCCCTGCCTTGCGGCAGAGCCAATCGCGCCGGGAAACCTGCCACTGGCAGGTTTCCTTCCGGCGCTTGGACCTTACCCCACCTTCAGAACGATCTTGCCGATATGGCCGGAGCTTTCGATGCGCCAATGCGCCTTGGCGGCATCGGCCAGCGCATATTCGCTGTCGATCACCGGGCGCAGGCTGCCGCGTTCGACCATGGGCCAGACGTGTTTCAGCAGATGGCGGGCATAGCGCGCCTTGGAAAAATCGCTCTGCGGGCGCAGCGTCGATCCGGTGATGGTCAGCCGGCGCATCATCACCTCGGCGA
This sequence comes from Gemmobacter sp., assembly GCA_034519525.1. Classification (GTDB taxonomy): domain Bacteria; phylum Pseudomonadota; class Alphaproteobacteria; order Rhodobacterales; family Rhodobacteraceae; genus Gemmobacter. The sequence continues at coordinate 21,122 of JAXHOJ010000022.1, forward strand.
AGTTCAGTTCGACCTTCGACCCTTTCAGGAAGGCGATCTGCACCAGCCGCCCGTCATCGGCCAGAGCCTTGATGTTGCGGGGCAGATAATCGCCCCCCACCATATCAAGGATGACATGCGCGCCGCCCTCGGCCTTGAGGATCTGCACGAAATCCTCGTCGTGATAGTTGATCGCACGATCTGCGCCCAGTTTCAGGCAGGCCGCGCATTTTTCGGCCGAACCGGCGGTGACGAAGACGCGGGCGCCCAATGCGCGGGCCATCTGGATCGCCGTGGTGCCGATGCCGGATGACCCGCCATGCACCAGAAAGCGTTCGCCCGCCTGCAGGCCCCCGCGGATCATGACGTTCGACCAGACGGTGAAGCAGGTTTCCGGCAGGCAGGCCGCCTCGCGCAGCGAAACGCCTTCGGGCACCGGCAGGGCGTGGTCTTCATGCGTCAGCGCATATTCGGCATAGCCGCCACCGGGCAGCAGCGCCGTCACCCTGTCACCCTGTTTCCAGCGGGTGACACCGGGGCCAAGGGCGGCCACCACGCCCGAAGCCTCCAGCCCCGGCAGGGGAGAGGCATTGGGCGGCGGCGCATAAAGGCCTGCGCGTTGCAGCGCATCGGGGCGGTTGACGCCGGCATAGGCCACCTTGATGAGGATCTGGCCATGGCCGGGCACCGGCACCGTCACCTCGGTCGGTTGCAGCACATCGGGGCCGCCGGGCACGGTGATTTCGATGGCCTGCATCGTATGGGGGGGCGAAAGCATCATGCGGGGTCTTTCAGGCTGCCGGGAAGATCATCAGGGGTGCGGGGCGCGCGGATGTGATCGAAGATCTTCAGCGGCCCGGCCAGCAGCGCCTTGCCCAGAGGATTGTCGCGCAGGCCCGCCTTGAACTTTTCGAACTGCATCACGCCGTCGATGCGGCGATCCAGAAAATCGCGGGTGTTTTCATGGCCCGGGCTGTCATCGCCCAGCCAGTACAGCACCGTGGCGGAATAGACGGCGGCCAGCGTGGCGCGTTTGGTATACCAGTTCACATCCTCGGACGTGTCGCCCAGCGCGCGCCAGATCGCATCGGCCGTGCCCCAGACCGCGCGCGCGCCTTCGGCGGCATTCTGTGGCAGGGCGAAGAAGGTGGTGCCACGGCGCACCAGCTCCTTGTCTTCGACCAGATCCAGCCGGGCCATCACGGCAGCAGCGATCCGGTCGCGAAAGCGCAGGGTCGCCAGATCCATGCCGGCCAGCGCCTGCACCATGCGGGCATCGCCCTGCTGGTGATAGGCCAAAGCCAGATCCAGCGGCCCGCGCGGAAAGAGCGTCGCCGCCAGCCCGGGCGCCACACCCGAATCAGCCAGCGCGGCTTTCAGCGTGGCGGGCGACCAGCCATCGAAGGGCACATGGGCCAGCGCAGCCTCGATCACCGCCACGCGGGCGGAATTCAGCGGGTTTTCGGGTTCCATTCGGGGCCTCCTTTCCGGCGGATGGTAGACAAGCCTGCAACGCTTTGCTATGGGGCGCAGGCCTGCACATCAGTGCAACTCTAGCTTAGGAAGGTGGTGACAACCACATGCAGGTCAGCGTTCGTGACAATAACGTCGAACAGGCCCTTCGGGCCCTGAAGAAGAAGCTCCAGCGCGAAGGCGTGTTCCGCGAAATGAAGCTCAAGCAACATTTCGAGAAGCCGTCGGTCAAAAAAGCCCGTGAGCAAGCCGAAGCTGTCCGCCGTGCGCGCAAACTCGCGCGTAAAAAGGCGCAGCGTGAAGGCGGTCTTTAAGTAGACGTGTCTGAAAGCTGGGCGGGGCAACCCGCCTGACAAGATCAACCCCCGTCCGTTTGGCCGGGGGTTTTTCTTTATCTTACAGGATCACGATATCGTCGAAATCTTACAGGATCACGATATCGTCGAAGGCCAGTGCGGGGCGGCCATCCAGCGTGGCGATCAGCTGCCGCGCGCCTGCGCCATTGCCATCGGCATCGTAGAACAGCTTGCCGGTGGCCGCGAAGTAGATCAGGTGATCGTCGGCATCGCGCGCTGCGCCCCGGCGGAACTCTGCCGCCTCGACACTGCCGCCCAGAGCGGTGAAGACATCCCCCTCCAGCGCGATGCGGTCGCCCTGTGCCAGGCGGAAATCGGTGATCCGGTCACCGCCGGTATGCGCAAAGAAGAAGGTATCCGGCCCCGCGCCCCCGGTGAGCACATCGGCCCCCGCGCCGCCATCCAGCATATCGGCCCCGGCCCCACCCAGCAGCTTGTCCCGGCCGCCCTGCCCTGACAGATGATCGGCAAAGCCGGTGCCCTGCAATGTATCGGCCTTGCGCGTTCCCAGCAGCTTTGGCGGGGCGATATCGGCGGAATCGCTGAACCAGATGTGCATGATCGTCTCGCCGCCCGCGCGTTCGATGCCCACACCCATGGCGTTGAATTTCAGCTGCGACCAGATATCGCTGTTCGTCATCACCGCATCATGGCCGGGCGATCCCTGCCAGAGCTTCAGCGCCTGCTCGACCGAGCCACGGCCGCCGATATAGACCGAGATTTCATAGCCAAAGCCGGTAAAGCCGGTGCCGATGCGTGCGGGCGCTTCCCACATCACCGCAGGGTCACGGTGATCGCCGAAATAGGGCGCATCCGACCAGCTGTGCAAATTGGCACCCTCGGGCTGATCCAGATTGGGGATCAGGATGTTGTGCACGGTATCCATGGCATGGCGCCCGGCGGTGATCGTCAGCGCCTGCGACAGCGGGATCGGGTCCAGCCCGAATTGGGCGCGATACTGGCTGACCAGCTTGTAGAGCTTGAATTCCTCAAGGCTCAGGCCGTCATTGGCGGTGGGGTTGTAGATGTCGACGGTCATGTCATCTCCGGTATCTGGGATATGTCTTTGTGTGAAATTCCTGAAAAGATACGCGCCCTGACCCGAAGCTGGCAAGTCGTGCGTCAGACGGCATAGGCCGTGGTCTTGACCACGGTGCGCAGGGCGAAGCTGCTTTGCATCTGCGCCACACCGGGCAGGCGCGACAGATACTGCCGGTGGATGCGGGCGAAATCTTCGGTATCCTGCGCCATGATCTTCAGCAGGTAATCGGCGCTGCCCGCCATCAGGTGACATTCCAGAATATCGGGGATGCGGGCCACCTGGCGTTCGAAGGCATCCAGCAGTTCGTCCGCCTGGCCCTGCAGGGTGATTTCCACGAAGACCGTGGTGGGGCGGCCCAGGCGGCGCGGATCCAGCAGTGCGACGTAACCCGCGATGAACCCCTCTTCCTCCAGCCGCTGCACGCGGCGGTGGCAGGCCGAGGCAGACAGGTTCACCTGTTCGGAAAGTTCGGCATTGGTGATGCGGCCGTTCTTCTGCAAGACGGTCAGGATGCGGCGGTCTGTTGCGTCAAGTTCCATGATACTGGTGATTTCTTCGGCTAAACTGCGGTTTCATGCAGAAAGCTACGGCCAAGCCGCCCCCTGCGCCAGAGAAATCACATTCTTTCCACCGATTCTGCCGCAGGCTGGCTGGCACAGACCGCGGCGGGAGACGCGGGCCACAGGGAGAGAGACCATGAAGATCGGATGCCCGAAAGAAATCAAACCGCAGGAGTTTCGCGTTGGGATGACACCCAACGCGGTCCGCGAGGCAGTGGCCCATGGCCATCAGGTGAGCATCGAAACCGGGGCCGGAACGGGTGCCGGTTTTTCTGATTCAGATTACATCGCAGCCGGGGCCACCATGCTGGGCACGGCGGAAGAGGTCTTCGCCGGGGCCGAGATGATCGTGAAGGTGAAGGAACCGCAGGCGGTGGAACGTACCCGGCTGCGCGAGGGGCAGGTGCTGTTCACCTATCTGCATCTGGCGCCCGATCCGGCGCAGACGGCCGATCTGCTGGCCTCGGGCGTGACGGCGATTGCCTATGAAACCGTGACGGATGACCGCGGCGGGCTGCCGCTGCTGGCGCCGATGTCAGAGGTGGCGGGGCGGCTGGCGCCGCAGGTCGGTGCCTGGACGCTGCAGAAGGCCAATGGCGGGCGCGGCGTGCTGCTGGGCGGGGTGCCCGGTGTCAGCCCGGCCAAGGTGCTGGTGATCGGCGGTGGCGTGGTGGGCACCCATGCGGCGCGGGTGGCGGCCGGGATGGGCGCCGATGTGACGGTGATCGACCGGTCAGTGCCCCGGCTGCGCTATCTGGACGATGTCTTTGGTCGCCAGTTCAAGAACGCCTATGCCAGCGCCGGCAACACCATCGAGCTGGCGCGCGAGGCCGACATGATCATCGGTGCCGTGCTGATCCCCGGCGCGGCGGCGCCCAAGCTGATTTCCCGCGCGCAGCTGGCCGAGCTGAAACCCGGCGCCGCGCTGGTGGATGTGGCGATTGATCAGGGCGGCTGTTTCGAGACCTCGCGTGCCACGACGCATCAGGACCCGGTCTATGAGGTGGATGGCATCATGCATTATTGCGTGGCCAATATGCCGGGCGCGGTGGCCCGCACTTCAACCCTGGCGCTGGGGAATGCCACCCTGCCCTTCCTGCTGGCGCTGGCCGACAAGGGCTGGAAACGCGCCTGCGCCGAGGACCGGCACCTGATGGCCGGGCTGAACACCCACAAGGGCAAGCTGACCTATGCAGCGGTGGGCGCGGCGCTGGGGCTGCCGTCGATTGCGGCGAGCGAGGCGCTGGATATCTGAGGGGGAGAGGGTGGGAGACCCCGGCCTTGGGAGGGGCCGGGGAGGCCATGCAAGTCTTGCCCGTCTGGCTGCCGAGGCGATTGAACCCGCGACCTGCCCGAAATGGCCGCGACCAGCGGCCCGGGCAGCGCATGCCCGCCCCCCGGGCAGGCGCTTTGGCGACGCCAGCGCGACGATTGTGGTCAGCCGGACTTGGCAGCATAAAGCAAGGACCACAGGTGTTGGTGCGCCTTCCCGCAGGCCTGCGCCGCCCTCTGGTCCTCGGGGTGCAGGAAAGCAAATTCTGTCCGTCCCGCTGCCCACAAAACGCAAAGCCCCCCACCCAGCGGCAGGGGGCCTTTCTTTTCCGTCCCGCTTACTTGCGCAGCGTATCCCGGATCTCGATCAGCACTTCCAGCTCCGTCGGCCCCTTGGGGGCGGCGGCTTCGGCGGCGGCGGCGGTGGCTTCTTTCTTCGCCACGCTGTCTTTCAGCTTGTTCACGGCCTTCACCAGCAGGAACACCACCCAGGCGATGATGACAAAGTTGATGACGGCGGTGATGAAAGACCCATAGGCGAAAACCGGGGCGCCCGCGTCCTTGGCGGCGGCGAGCGACGGATAGACGGTTTCATCCGACAGGCTGAGGTTGAGGAAGAGGTTGGAAAAATCCACCCCGCCCGTCACCACGCCGATGATCGGGTTGATGAGGTCAGAGACCAGCGAATTGACGATGGCGGTGAAGGCCGCCCCGATGATGATACCCACGGCCAGATCAACGACATTGCCACGGGCGATGAAATTCTTGAACTCGTTCAGCATGATGCTGTCCCTTGCTTGTCCGCCTTTCTGGCGGTTTCCAGTTCTGCATGCACAGATGCGCGGGCACTATCGCACAGTCAAACCGGTTTTGTGATCGGGAAAACGCGCCTAGCCTGCGCAAATCCCAGAACCCGGAGGTTTCATGACCACGCTTGCCGATTTTCCGATCACCCGCCGCTGGCCCGCCACCCGGCCCGGGGCGATTCAGCTTTATTCCCTGCCCACACCGAACGGCATCAAGGTCTCGCTGGCGCTGGAGGAGATGGGGCTGGATTACGAGCCGCATCTGGTGAGCTTTGCCACCAATGACCAGCTGAGCGCAGAGTTTCTGAGCCTGAACCCCAACAACAAGATCCCGGCGATCATCGACCCGCAGGGGCCGGGCGGGCAGCCGCTGGCGCTGTTTGAAAGCGGGGCGATCCTGATCTATCTGGCCGAGAAATCGGGGAAGTTCCTGCCGGATGCCCGGCGCTACGAGGTGCTGCAATGGCTGATGTGGCAGATGGGCGGGCTGGGGCCGATGTTCGGGCAGCTGGGCTTCTTCCACCATTTCGCCGGGAAAGACATCGAAGACCCGCGCCCGAAGGAACGCTATCGCGCCGAGGCCGCGCGGCTGTTGAAGGTGCTGGATGGTGCGCTGGAGGGGCGCGACTGGATCGCCGGGGAATATTCGATTGCCGATATGGCGATCGGGCCCTGGCTGAATACGCTGGTCAACTACTATCAGGCGGGCGAGATCGTCGGCTGGGCCGACCTGCGCAATGTGCCCGCCTATCTGGCGCGGTTCCTGGCGAGGCCCGAGGTGCAGCGGGCGATGAACATCCCGGCGCGGGGATAAGGCCCCCCTCACCCTGCCCTCTCCCCCCTGGGGGAGAGGGTGGTGCGGCACGGGCAGGATAGGATGCGCGCCGTGGGATAGTGCGGGAAAGCCCTCTCCCCACGGGGGAGAGGGTTGGGTGAGGGGTTCAGCCCCGCATTTGCAACCGTCGCCCGTTTCTGCCATATCCAGCGCCATTCCCGCATACGAGGGCCATATGGCTGACGATCTGCACACCATCGACGATGCCGATGACATTCACCCGCTGTTCCACGGCGCCCCGTCCTCGACGGAGTTTCGCAAGCTGCGCAAACGGCTGGTGCGCGAGGTGCGCGAGGCGATTGATCATTACGGCATGATCCAGCCGGGCAGCCGCTGGCTGGTCTGCCTGTCAGGCGGGAAAGACAGCTATACCCTGCTGGCTGTGCTGCATGAGCTGAAATGGCGCGGGCTTCTGCCGGTCGATCTGCTGGCCTGCAATCTGGATCAGGGTCAGCCCAATTTTCCGGCCACCGTGCTGCCCGACTTTCTGAAGAAGATGGGCGTCGAACACCGCATCGAATATCAGGATACCTATTCGGTGGTGATGGACAAGATCGGGCCGGGCAAGACCATGTGCAGCCTGTGTTCGCGGCTGCGGCGCGGCAACCTCTATCGCATCGCGCGCGAAGAGGGCTGTTCCGCCGTGGTGCTGGGCCATCACCGTGACGACATGCTGGAAACCTTTTTCATGAACCTGTTCCACGGCGGGCGGCTGGCCACCATGCCGCCAAAACTGGTGAACGAGGAAGGCGATCTGTTCGTATATCGACCACTGGCCTTTGTGGCCGAAGCCGATTGCGAGAAATTCGCCCGTGCGATGAACTACCCGATCATTCCCTGTGATCTTTGCGGCAGCCAGGAAGGCCTGCAGCGTCAGCAGGTGAAGCAACTGCTGGACGGCTGGGAGGCGCGCAGCCCGGGCCGTCGGCAGGTGATGTTCCGCGCATTGATGAATGTGCGGCCCTCGCATCTGCTGGACCCCGGGATTTTTGATTTCCTCGGCCTGTCGATCGCATCGAAACCCGAAGAAATTGACGAAAATATTCCGCATCTGAAGGACGCGCATTAACAAAGCCGGAAGGGCTGCGCCCTAGCCTGCCATCGGGGGCCGATCCTGGCCCGTTTGCCGATGAGGATTCGCCGGATGCTGCAGGGGATGCGGAACAGGCTTTGCAACGGGATGGTGCGGCTGGCGGCATGGCTGCGCAAGCCGGAGCTGATGGTGTTCCTGCCCGCCATCACACTGGCTGCCTTCTGGATCGGTGGCGAAAGGATGCTGCTGATGGTCGCGCTGGGGATGCCGCTGGTATTTCTGATGGCCGGGGCTTTCCGCTTTCACGAACCGCCGCCGCCCGCGCTGGTGGAAGGGTTCAATGGTCTGGCCTTTCGCCCGCAGATCATCGCCCTGCTCGACCGTATTTTGCAGGATGCCCCGGTGACAGGCCGCAACACGGCCTGTCTTGTGCTGCAGTTTGACGAGGTGGATCTGCTGCTGGATCGCCACGGCCGCGCCGCACAGACGGAAATGATTGCCCGCAGCGCGGAACGGATCTGCGCGGCCCTGCGTGAAGGCGATGTCGTCGCGCGGCTGGAGGGCGGCGGGCTGGCCGTGGCGCTGGCTCCGCAGCGTCGGCTGGATCTGGAGGGGATGGTGCAGCTGGCCGCACGGCTGCAGGCCGCCATCGCACCGCCGATCAGCATTGATGCGGCGCGGCATTATGTCAGCTGTTCCATCGGGTTCTGTCTGGGTGCGCAATTGCCGGATGCCCTGGGCGCCGGGCTGCTGGATGCCGCGCAGGTTGCCGCGGACGAAGCCTTGCGCAATGGCCCCGGCGCCATCCGTGGCTTTTCATCTGAAATGCCGCGCAAACGGGCTGACCGCGATGCGCTGCGTCATGTGCTGGAGGCGGCGCTGGACAGCGGCGAGATCCGCGCCCATTTCCAGCCGCAGATTTCGACCGATACCGGCACGGTTTCGGGGTTCGAGGCGCTGGCGCGCTGGCATCACCCCGAAAGGGGCATCGTGCCCCCCGCCGAATTTCTGGGTGCGCTGGAGGATGCGGGCCTGTCGGAACGGCTGGGCGAGACCATGCTGTTCGAGGCCCTGTCGGCCCTGACGCGCTGGGATCGCGCAGGGGAATGGGTGCCTGCGGTGGCGGTGAACTTTTCGGCGGCAGAGTTGCGCAACCCCCGGCTGGTGGAGCGTATCCAGTGGGAGCTGGACAGGTTCGGCCTGCCCCCCGAACGGCTGACAATCGAAGTGCTGGAAACGGTGGTGGCGGGCACGGAAAATGACATGATCGTGCGCAATATCGCGGCGCTGGCCCGGCTGGGCTGCGGCATCGATCTGGATGATTTCGGCACCGGCCATGCGGGCATCACCAATATCCGGCGGTTTTCCGTCCGCCGCCTGAAGATCGACCGCAGCTTCGTGACGCGGGTGGATGAGGACCGCGAGCAGCAGAAGATCGTATCGGCCATCCTGTCGCTTGCAGAACAGCTGGGAATGGAAACATTGGCCGAAGGGGTGGAGACCCAGGGGGAACATGCGATGCTGGCGCAGCTGGGCTGTGGCCATGTGCAGGGTTTTGGCATCGGGCGCCCGCTGCCGTTCGAACAGACGCGGGCCTGGATGGCCGATCACCCTGCCCGCCCTCCTGCGCCCCCGCGGATCGGACATCGCGCGCGATAAGCTGTATGCCGACCCGCCGGATCCGAGGAACCGTCGCCCGCAGAGCTTTGACACGGGCACAGCGCCCGGCCAAGGTAGGTAACGGATTTACGCAAACTGCTGACAGGTGATGGCTGAAAACCGCAAAAGCCTGCGGGCCGCGCCAGTCATCCCCCCTGCTTCGCCCTGCCAGACCGGAAAACCGCTTGACCTTTCCGCCCCCCTTCTGTTGAACCACGCTGACCCTGAAAGGGCAAACCTGCAAAGGACGGTGGGGATCGCAAATGAACGATCAGAACAAGAACCTCATTCTTGCAACCGCGCTCAGCTTCCTCGTGATTCTGGTGTGGTTCGTGCTTTTCCCCCCGGAGGAGCCCGCGGTCGATCCGAATGCACCTGCCGCCGTGCAGACCACGGATACCGCCGCACAGCCCGGCGTGACCGCGCCGGATCAGACGGCGATTGCCGCCGTGCCGCAGGCCCCGCGCCTGCCGGTGGATACGCCGAAGCTTCAGGGCTCGATCTCGCTGCAGGGCGGCCGGATCGACGATCTGTCGTTGAAAAACTACCATGTCACCACGGATGACAGCTCGCCCATCGTGCGCCTGCTGTCGCCGGTGGGCGAAGATCACGCCTATTATGCCCTTTATGGCTGGGTGCCGGGCGGCGCGCTTGAATTCAGCGATGTGCCCGGGGCGGAAACGCAGTGGGAAATCGCCTCTGGCGATACGCTGGCGCCCGGCAAGCCCGTCTCGCTGCGCTGGGACAATGGCAAGGGCCTGGTTTTCACCCGCGAGCTGAGCATCGACGACGATTACATGTTCGGTGTGAAGGATAGCGTGCAGAACCGTGGCACCGCGCCGGTCACGCTGCAACCCTATGGCGTGGTTGCACGCCACGGCACCCCGCCCGATCTGCAGAATTTCTTCGTGCTGCATGAAGGCGTTGTGGGCCGGACCGATGGCACGCTGCATGAAATCAAATATGATGACGTGACAGAACTGCCAGAGGTCGCGCGCGAAGGTGCCCGCGCCGAGGTGACCGAGGCTGCGACGGATGGCTGGCTGGGCTTCACCGACAAATACTGGATGACCGTGATGGTGCCCGAACAGGGCAAACCCTACACGGCCGTCGTGAAATACAATGCTGCCGCCAGCATCTATCAGACCGAAACCCGCCTGCCCGCCATGACCGTAGCCCCCGGGGCCTCGGGCGAGGTCAGCTCGCGGTTGTTCGCCGGGGCCAAGGAATGGGAAACCATCCGCAGCTACCAGAATGATCAGGGCATTGGCGGTTTCATCGATTCGATCGACTGGGGCTGGTTCTTCTTCCTCACCAAGCCGATTTTCGCCCTGCTGCACTGGCTGAACGCCCAGATCGGCAATATGGGCCTGGCCATCATCGCCCTGACCTTCGTTCTGAAGTTCCTGGTGCTGCCGCTGGCCTATAAATCCTACGTCTCGATGGCGCGGATGAAAGAGCTGCAGCCCGAAATGGAGGCGCTGAAGGAACGCGCGGGCGAGGACAAGGCAAAGCTGCAGAAGGAAATGATGCAGCTTTACAAGGACAAGAAGGTTAATCCGGCGGCGGGCTGTCTGCCGATCCTGATTCAGATCCCGATTTTCTTCAGCCTTTACAAGGTGATCTTCGTTACGCTGGAACTGCGCCATGCGCCGTTCTTTGGCTGGCTGAACGATCTGTCGGCGCCTGATCCATCGTCGCTGTTCAACCTGTTCGGCCTGCTGCCCTGGGGCACGCCCGAAGTGGGCTCGATCCTCGCGCTGGTGTTCATCGGTATCTTGCCGATCCTGCTGGGGATTTCGATGTGGCTGCAGCAGAAGCTGAACCCGGCGCCTGCCGATCCGGCACAGGCGATGATCTTTGCCTGGATGCCCTGGGTGTTCATGTTCATGCTGGGCAGCTTTGCCTCGGGTCTGGTGGTATACTGGATCACCAACAACATGATCACTTTCATCCAGCAATATGCGATCATGCGAAGCCACGGCCACAAGCCGGATATCTTCGGCAACATCCGGGCCAGCTTCAAGAAGAAGCCCGCGCCCGTGGTGCCGCCCACGAAAGGCAAGAAATGACGGCACGGCTGACACATATCTGCCGCCACCCGATCAAGAGCCACGGACGCGAAGACCTCGCGTCCGTTCGGCTTTTGGCGGGCGAGGGCCTGCCCTTCGACCGGCACTGGGCTGTGGCCCATGAGGCGGCAAAACTGCGCGAAGGCTGGAGCCCCTGCAACAACTTTGCCCGCGGTGCCAAGGCCCCTGCCCTGATGGCGATCACCTGCGCGCTGGATGAAGCCAGGCGCTGCGTGACCCTGCACCACCCCGACCGGGGCACGATCACCATCCGCCCGGATGAGGCCGCCGATCTGCCCGGCTTTCTCGATTGGGTGATGCCGCTGAACCCGGCAGATCGGGCCCTGCCCGCGCAGATCGTTTCTGGCAGCCGCGCGATGACGGATAGCGAGTTTCCCTCGATCTCCGTCCTCAACCTGGCGTCGCTGCGCAATCTTTCGGCGCGGATGGGGATTGCGCTGTCTCCGCATCGGTTTCGGGGCAACCTGTGGATCGAAGGCTGGGAGCCATGGGCAGAATTCGATCTGATCGGCCGCAGCCTGCGCATCGGTGACGCGGTTCTGGAGGTGCGGGAACGGATCACCCGCTGTCGCGCCACCATGGTGGATGTGGAAACCGGCGCGATCCACGGCGATACTCTGGCCGCGCTGCAGGCGTTTTATGGCCACAAGGATTTCGGCATCTATGCCGTAGCGACCCAGGGCGGCGAGATTGCCGCCGGGCAAGAGGTAACCATTCTATGAGCGTCCTTCCCTTCCCGCTGGCCGAAGAGCCTGATGATTTCGCCCGTGAACGCGGACGGCTGCTGTTTGCGGGCCCGGTGGATTTTGTCAAAGGCGTGGTCGCCATGCCCGGCCTGCCCCCGGCTGACCGGCTGGAGGTCTGCTTTGCAGGCCGGTCCAACGTCGGAAAATCCAGCCTTATCAATGCGCTGACCGGACGGAAAAGCCTGGCCCGCGCATCCAACACGCCGGGTCGGACCCAGGAAATCAACTATTTCGCCCTGGGCGAAAGCCGCTATCTGGTTGACCTTCCGGGCTATGGCTATGCCGAGGCGCCGGTGGCAACCGTGCGCAAATGGCAGCAGTTGCTGAAGGCCTATCTGCAAGGCCGTCAGACGCTGCGCCGGGCCTTCGTGCTGATCGATTCGCGCCATGGCGTGAAGGATGTCGATGACGAAATCCTGACCCTGCTGGACAGATCCGCCGTCACCTTTCAGGTGGTGATGACCAAGATGGACAAGCTGACGATCCCCGAACGGGAAAAGCATCTGGATCAGGTGCGCGCCGCATTGGCAAAACACCCTGCCGCCTATCCCGAGATCATCATGACCTCGTCGGAAAAGGGCGATGGCATTGCCACCCTGCGCGCCATCATCGCGGGGCTGGAATGATCTTGCCGCCGGTCCTTCAGGTGGCCATCGGCGGGGCGCTTGGCGCTTCGCTGCGCTATGGGGCGAATATCGGCATCCAGCGCGTGGCGGGAACAGCCTTCCCCTGGCATACGCTGGCGATCAACGTGACCGGCTCGGCCTGCATGGGTCTGCTGATGGTGCTGCTGGCACATCGCGGACAAATGCACTATGCGCCCCTGCTGATGACCGGCGTTCTGGGTGGTTTTACCACTTTTTCCGCCTTTTCGATGGAAACCTTGTTGCTGATCCAGCGCGGCCAGACCGCTGCGGCAGCGGCCTATGTGGCGGGCTCTGTCCTGCTGTCTCTCGCGGCCTTTGCCTGTGCCGCCCATATTGCCCGGAGCCTTCTGACATGAGCGGCGTGAAACTGTTGACCGTATCCGCCGACGAGGGCGAACAGCGCCTTGACCGCTGGTTCAAGCGCCGCTTCCCGCATGTGACCCAGGGCGCGGTGGAAAAGATGTGCCGTACCGGCCAGGTGCGCGTCGATGGGGCGCGCGTCAAGGCCTCAGACCGGGTGGCGCCCGGCATGGAAATCCGCGTGCCGCCGCTGCCCGATGTGGATGCCCCCTCGCGCCCGCGTCCGGATGGGATCAGCGCCGCAGATGCCAAGATGATTCAGGATGCCGTCATCTTCAAGGACGAGCATATCATCGTGCTGAACAAGCCTGCGGGCCTGCCTTCGCAGGGCGGATCAGGGCAAGGGTCGCGCCACGTCGATGGCCTGACAGAGATGCTGAAATTCGGCTACAAGGACCGGCCGAAACTGGTGCACCGGCTGGACAAGGATACGTCGGGCGTGCTGGTTCTGGCCCGCACCGACCGGATTGCCCGCGCGCTGTCCGAGGCGTTCCGGCACCGGAACACCCGCAAGATCTATTGGGCTGTCGTTGCGGGCGTGCCGCAGCCGAAACAGGGCAGCATCAAATATGCGCTGATGAAGGCGCCGGGCCATGGCCGCGGCGGTGAAGGCGAAAAGATGATGTGCATCCACCCGGCCAAGATGGGCGATTACCCGGATGCCAAGCGGGCACAGACCGATTACTTCACCCTGTGGTTCCTCGGCACTCGGCTGAGCTGGATGGCGCTGGAGCCGATCACCGGCCGCACCCACCAGCTGCGCGCGCATATGTCGGAACTGGGTCATCCCATTCTGGGCGATGGCAAATATGGCGGTTCGGGGCAGGATAACCTGGGCGATGGCTGGGGCGCGCAGATCGGTGGTGACCTGTCGAGGAAGCTGCACCTGCACGCGCGGCGGCTGATGGTCGAACATCCGATCACCAAGGAAATGCTGACCTTCACCGCCCCCCTGCCCGATCACATGGCCCGCACCTGGGAGGTGCTGGACTGGAAAGAGGGCGATGTGCCCGAAGACCCGTTCGAGGGGATCAGATGAACGCCTGGAAGCCCAAACGATTCTGGCAGGCCGCAACACCCGAGGCCTGCGAAGGTGGCTATACCGTGCGGCTGGATGGCCGCCCGGTGAAGACCCCTGCCAAGGTGCCGCTGGTTCTGCCCACGCAGGCCCTGGCGGCTGCGATCGCGGCGGAATGGGATGCACAAGAGAAAGAAGTGCGCCCCGAAACCATGCCCGCCACCCGCACCGCAAATTCGGCCATCGACAAGGTGAGCCGCCATTTTGCCGAAGTGGCCGAAATGATCGCGGAATATGGCGGGTCGGATCTGCTGTGCTATCGCGCCGAAGGCCCCACCGCGCTGATCGAACGTCAGGCCGCGGCCTGGGATCCGCTGCTGCACTGGACGGCAGAGCGGTTTGGCGCACCACTGCGCCCCACCACCGGCGTGATGCCCGTCGCCCAGCCCGAAGCCAGCCTGGCCGCCTTGTCGGCCGCGGTGCGGGCGCAAAGCCCGTTCGAGCTGGCCGCCCTGCACGATCTAGTGGCGATCACCGGATCGCTGGTTCTGGGTCTGGCCATTGCCGAAAGGCGGCTTGCGCCTGCCGAAGGATTCGCGCTGAGCCGAATCGACGAGCATTGGCAGATCGAACAATGGGGCGCGGATGAGCAGGCAGCCGAAATAGAGGCGATAAAACGCCAGGCCCTGCTGGATGCCGCGCAGTTTTACGGATTGTGCCGGTAACAATATTGCACAGTTTATAGGCAGCGCAACCGGTTCTTGCGTCAAGCACTGGGCAAGACAGGTCGTGACAGGGTGTTACCGCCAACAGGCCGGTTTCACTTGACGATCCAAAGCGCTTTACACGAAACTGTCGGACACTGAGGGGGCAACCTTCCTCAAGTCGCACACCCCGCCACGGGGTTTCAAAAAACATCCGCCTGAAAACAGGTGGAAACTCAGGAAGAGGTACGCATGAAAAAATCCGTATTCCTTGGCACGCTTTCGGCCGCGGCACTTGTCGCCGGTATCGCAGGCGCAGCCACGCTGGACGACGTCAAGTCGCGCGGCGAGCTGATCTGCGGCGTGAACGTCGGTCTGACCGGCTTCGGCGCCCCGGATGCCAACGGCAACTATCAGGGTTTCGACGTTGCGATCTGCAAGGCCGTCGCCGCAGCCGTGCTGGGCGACGCCTCGAAAGTGAAATATGTGCCGACCACCGGCGAAACCCGCTTCACCGCGCTGGCCTCGGGCGAAGTGGACCTGCTGGTTCGCAACTCCACCTGGACCTTCTCGCGCGATAACGATCTGAAGTTCGATTTCGTCGCCGTGAACTACTATGACGGCCAGGGCTTCATGGTGAAGAAAGACCTCGGCGTGTCTTCGGCCAAGGAACTTGATGGCGCCACCGTCTGCATCCAGACCGGCACCACCACCGAACTGAATCTCGCCGACTTCTTCAAGGCGAACAACATGTCCTACACGCCGGTCACCGTGGCCGACGATTCGGAAGGCCAGCGCCAGTATCTGGCCGGCGCCTGCGACGCCTATACCACCGATGCTTCGGGTCTTGCCGCCTCGCGCGCGACCATGCCCGATGCCGAAAGCCACATCATCCTGCCGGAAATCATCTCGAAAGAGCCGCTTGGCCCGCTCGTTCGCCATGGTGACAACCAGTGGGGCGATATCGTCCGCTGGACCTATTTTGCACTGGTTGCTGCCGAAGAATACGGCGTGACCTCGGCCAATATCGAAGAAGTGGCCACCAGCACCCAGAACCCCGAAGTGAAGCGCCTGCTGGGCCTTGAAGGCGATCTGGGCGCGATGCTTGGCCTCGACAAAGAGTTTTCGAAGCGCGCCATCGCTGCCGTCGGCAACTATGGCGAAATCTTCGAAGCCAATATCGGTTCGGCAACCCCCATCGGTCTGGCCCGCGGCCTGAACGCATTGTGGACGCAGGGCGGCCTGCAATACGCCCCGCCCTTCCGCTGATATCACCGATCCGGGCGCCCCAGAGGCGCCCGGATACCTTCTGCCTAACCATCTGACACGCCCGAAAGAACAGGCCATCAAGCCGATTGCGGTCAGATCACTGGGGGTTCCCTACATGTCACTCGTCCAGGACGTGCCGAAAGATAGCTTTCGGCTCTCGATGCTCGTTTATGATACGCGATACAGATCCATCACCATTCAGGTGATCGTTCTGATCCTGTTCATGCTTTTTCTTTCCTGGTTGGTGAACAACACCATCCAGAACCTTGCCGCCAAAGACCGGACCTTTGATTTCGGGTTCCTGGGGATGCGTGCCGGGTATGATATCAACCAGACGCTCATCAGCTACTCCAACGACAGCACACATTTCCGCGCTGCCATGGTTGGCCTGCTGAACACGCTGCTTTCTGCGGTGATCGGCTGCGCCATCGCCACTGTACTGGGCGTGATCGTGGGCGTCTTGCGCCTGTCGAAGAACTGGCTCGTCAGCCGTCTCATGACGGTTTATGTCGAGGTGTTCCGCAACGTGCCGGTGCTTTTGTGGATCCTGCTTTCCGCCACCATCCTGTCGGAAGCCACGCCCACACCCGCGGATTACCGGGTGACCGAGGCCATGATCGCGGCAGGCGAGGCACCCAAGGCCTCGATGCTGCTGGATGACAGCGTGGCGATCACCACGCGGGGCATCAACATCCCCGCTCCGCTGGTAGAACGCGGCCTGCCCCGGCTGGAACTCGGGCCGATCTCGATCAATTCCAACATGCTTGCCTTCCTGATCGTTCTCGGGGCAAGCCTTTATGGCTGGCAGATGCTGCGGGCCCATGCCAAGCGCGTGCAAGAGGCCACCGGCGTTCGCCCGACCACCTGGTGGAAAAGCCTGGCCATCGTGGTGCTGCCCACTCTGGTCCTGCTGATCGCTATGGGGTTCCATCTGGAATATCCCGTTCTGACGCGGTTCAACTTCAACGGCGGGATCGAGCTGTTGCACAGCTTTACCGCCCTGACCCTGGCGCTTTCGCTTTATACTGCGGCGTTCATCGCAGAAATCGTGCGCGCAGGCATCATGGCCATCTCGCGGGGGCAATCCGAGGCTGCCGCCGCTCTGGGCATCCGCCCCGGGCGCACCATGAGCCTGGTGATCCTGCCGCAGGCGCTGCGGGTGATCGTGCCGCCGCTCATCAGCCAGTATCTGAACCTGACCAAGAATACCTCGCTGGCCATCGCGGTATCCTACATGGATCTGCGCGGCACGCTGGGCGGCATCACGCTGAACCAGACCGGCAAGGAACTGGAATGTATGCTGCTGATGATGGGCATCTATCTGTGCATCAGCCTGACCATTTCGGCCCTGATGAACGCGTTCAACCGCGCCGTGAAGTTGAAGGAGCGCTGAGATGACCGATCAACTCACCTTTGTGCGATCGGAAATGATGCTTCCGCCGCAAGAGCCGCCGATCCGCGAAGCGGGTGTGGTGAAATGGCTGCGGGAGAACCTGTTCTCCGGCCCGCTCAATACCATCCTGAGTGTGGTGGGCTTTGCCATCATCCTGTGGCTGGCGGCCAATATCATCCCCTGGCTGCTTCATTCGGTCTGGAATGCCAATTCGCTGGGCGAATGTCGTCAGATCATTGCCGCCACCTGGGGCGAAGGGGCGACAGGCGCGTGCTGGGCCATGGTGCGTGAACGTTGGCACCAGTATCTGTTCGGCTTCTATCCGATGGATATGTACTGGCGCCCGACAAGTGCCTTTTTTCTGATGTTCGTGGCGCTGGCCCCGGTTCTGTACAGCAGCCTGCCCCGCAAGATGATCTGGTTCACCGCAGTATATCCGGCACTGGCCTTCTGGCTGCTGTGGGGTGGCTCTGTCTGGTCCCCGGTCGTCGCCATGCTGGGCTTCGTGGTCATGGGCGGGGTGTTCACCCTGCTGAAAGACCGGCTGGGTGTGCCACTGTCTGCCGGGATCGGCTTTATGGCTGCGGCCTTCTGGTGGCTGGTGCTGCAAGGGCCTCTGGCCGGCGGCGCTCCAATCGGTGCTGCCGATCGGCCTGACCAGCGTGGACAGCGATCAGTTTGGCGGCTTCCTGCTGTCGATCGTGATCGGGGTCACTGCGATTTCGGCCTCGCTGCCCATGGGCATTCTGCTGGCCTTGGGGCGGCAATCCGACATGCTGCTGGTGCGCACGCTGTCGGTGGGCTTTATCGAGTTCATCCGGGGTGTGCCGCTGATTACCCTGCTGTTCACCGCCTCGCTGCTGCTGCAGTACTTCCTGCCGCCGGAAACCAACTTCGACATCATCCTGCGCGTCATCATTCTGGTGACCTTCTTCGCGGCGGCCTATATCGCCGAGGTGATCCGCGGGGGTCTGGCTGCCCTGCCGCGTGGGCAGTATGAGGCCGCCGATGCGCTGGGTCTGGATTACTGGCAGGCGCAACGGCTGATCGTGATGCCGCAGGCGCTCAAGATCTCGATCCCCGGCATCGTGTCGTCGTTCATTGGCCTGTTCAAGGATACCACGCTGGTGGCCTTTGTCGGTCTGATGGATCCGCTGAAGGGCATCACCCAGGTCGTGCGTTCGGATATCAACTGGAAAGGCATCTACTGGGAGCCCTACCTGTTTCTTCGGCGCCATCTTCTTTCTCATCTGCTTCGGCATGTCCCGCTACTCCATGTGGCTGGAGCGCAAGCTGAAGACCGACCACCGTTAAGGAGCAATCCCATGTCGGAATCCGCAATCGACCGCAGCAAGATGACCATCTCGGACGAAGTTGCCGTCCAGATTACCAATATGAACAAATGGTATGGCCAGTTTCACGTGTTGCGCGACGTGAACATGACCGTGAATGAAGGGCGAACGGATCGTGATCTGCGGGCCTTCGGGCTCGGGGAAATCGACCCTGATCCGCTGCATCAACCGGCTGGAGGAACATCAGGCCGGCCAGATCATCGTTGATGGCACCGAGCTGACGAATGACCTGAAGAACATCGACAAGGTCCGGTCTGAAGTTGGCATGGTGTTCCAGCACTTCAACCTGTTCCCGCATCTGACGATTCTGGAAAACTGCACCCTCGCCCCGATCTGGGTGCGCAAGGTGCCGAAGAAGGAAGCCGAAGAAACCGCGATGCATTTCCTGCACAAGGTCAAGATCCCCGAGCAGGCAAACAAGTATCCGGGCCAGCTTTCTGGCGGTCAGCAGCAGCGCGTGGCCATTGCACGCAGCCTGTGCATGAAACCGCGCATCATGCTGTTTGATGAACCCACCTCGGCGCTTGATCCCGAAATGATCAAGGAGGTGCTGGATACCATGATCTCTCTGGCCGAAGAGGGAATGACCATGCTCTGCGTGACGCATGAAATGGGCTTTGCCCAGGCCGTCGCCAACCGCGTCGTGTTCATGGATCAGGGCCAGATCGTCGAACAGAACGAGCCGGTAGAGTTCTTCCGCAATCCGCAGAGCGAACGGACGAAGCTGTTCCTCAGCCAGATCCTGGGGCACTGAGCGAAAAGCGGGGGGCTTCGCGCCCCCCGCACCCCCTGCGGGATATTTGAACCAAGATGAAAACACAGGCGGTGCCCCGAGCAGGGCGCCGCCTGTGTTTTTTGCGATCAGGCGGCGATTTCGCGCGGGATGATGAAATCATCCACGCTTCCCATGCCCCAGCCGACCTGATCCCAGCTGTCTATCGCGAAATCCGCCACCAGCGTGGCGCCGGTGGGGTAGCGCTGGAATTCAGGGTTCAGCGGTGCCCGGGCAACGATGCGATGCGCGAATTCGGCAATGCCGGGGTTGTGGCCGATCATCATCACGCAATCCGCCGAGGCATGGCGCAACACCGCCAGCATCACATCAGGGCCCGCATGATAAAGGTTCGGCTTCAGCTCCACCACCGGGGCAGCCCCGAGCGCAGGCGAGATTCCCTCCCAGGTCTTCTGCGTGCGCATGGCGTCAGAGCACAGGATCTGCCCCGGCGCATAGCCGCGCGAGGCAAGCCAGGCCCCCAGATCCGCGGCAGCAGCAGTGCCACGCAGGTTCAGCGGGCGGTCATGGTCGCTCATCAGCGGGTCATCCCAGCTGGATTTCGCATGTCTTGTGAGGATCAGGCGCTTGGTCATCGGTCAGTCGGCCTCCCTTGGAACGCCGCCATGTGATAGGCGGAGTGTTCTGGCAGTCTGGCATAGGAACGCGAGACCGGGCAAGCGCGGCGCACCGCACAACCCTGTGTCATGCAGCCCTGCCCTTCCGGGCTGTCAAGGAAGCTGTGGCAGGCGGGCACATCATAGCCCGCACCCGTCAGCGCCCCGATTGGGCAGGCCGTCAGGCAAGGCCGGGCGCAGCTGTCGCAGGGCTTGGCGGTGGGGGGCGGAAGGTCCACCCGCTGTTTCAGCGCCAATGCCCCCCGGCAGGAAAACAGCAGCCCCTGCGTGGCATGGACCAGCAGCCGCACCGGGCTATCCCAACTGCGCCCGGTCCGCAGCGCCCAAGGGTAGAAGGGATGATAAGGCGGGCCGCCAAAAGGAAAGAGTGCCTTGGCCCGCAGATCACAGGCCATATGCCCGATCACCCGGCGCGACCAGCGATCCACCGGATCGGCGGCGCCATCCCGCCATTCCGGTTGCGCCGTCAGATGCGCCCAATAGCCGGGTTCGCAGGGGCCCAGCAAAAGCAAGCTACGGGTGCCCCGAGGCAGCCCCGGTTCATCCCCGTCCGTGGCAAAACCACCCAGGATTTCAAGATGATGCGCGGCGGCCCGCGCAGCTATATCGCCCAGCGTCACCGACGCAGGCGGGGTTTGACCCGCGGCTCGGTAGAGCGGATCTGCGACCCGGCGCCCATGATCGGTGAACAGTTCCAGCAGCACCGCATTGGGCAGGCGGCCATCCAGAATGGTCACCGCGCGCACCCCCTGATCCAGCGCCATAAGCGCCGTTTCCGTCTTGGGGATCATGCCACCCGCGATCACGCCATCGGCCGTCATCTGGCGGATTTCTTCGGGGCTGATCTGGGTCATCACCTCGCCCGCGGCATTTTTCACACCGGAAACATCGGTCAGCAGCAGCAGACGGTCCGCCTGCAAGGCGCCGGCAATGGCACCCGCTGCCGTATCGCCATTGACGTTGAAGGTTTCGTTGTCGGCCATGCCGGTCGCCACCGGCGCCACAACCGGGATGATGCCTGCGCCATACAGATCGCGCAGCACCTGCACGTTCATTTCCACCGGGCGGCCGACGAAGCCCAGCTCCGGGTCATCGGCCTCGCAGACCATCAGATCATCATCCTTGCCGGAAATGCCGACGGCGCGGCCGCCCGCATCCATGATGGCCTGCACGATCCGTTTGTTGACCAGGCCCGACAGGATCATCTCCACCACTTCGACCGTGGCACGATCCGTCACCCGCTTGCCGCGCACGAATTCGGATTTGATGCCCAGCTTCTGCAGCATCTCGTTGATCATCGGCCCGCCGCCATGCACCACGACAGGGTTCAGCCCCACCTGCCGCATCAGCACGATATCGCGGGCGAATTCGGCCATGGCCGCATCATCGCCCATGGCATTGCCGCCGAATTTGACGACGACGACGGCGCCGGAATAGCGTTGCAGATGGGGCAGTGCTTCGGAAAGCGTCTTGGCGGTCTGTGCGGGGTCCTGCATGGTCGCGGTCTGCTTCTTCATGGGATGTCCTCGGGGCTTTGGCGCCTTGGTAGCCGCTTTGCAATTCCCTGCCAAGGTTGCAATTCCGGATGGCAGGCGTAGGTTGTCGGCAAATGCACGGAGGCGGCGATGAGCGAGCAAAAGGTTATGGTACTGACCGGGGCAAGCCGGGGGATCGGCCATGCCACGGTCAAGCGGTTCAGTGCCGAAGGCTGGCGCGTGCTGACCTGTTCGCGGCAACCCTTCGATGCACGCTGCCCCTGGCCCGGCGGCGAGGAAAACCACATCCAGATTGATCTGGCCTCGCCCGATGCCACGATTGCCGCCATTTCCATCATCAAGGAAAAGATCGGCGGCAAGCTTCATGCGCTGGTGAACAATGCGGGCATTTCCCCAAAGGGCGCAGGTGGGGCCAGATTAAGCACGCTGGATACCGATCTGCGGACATGGGGCCATGTGTTCCACGTCAACTTCTTTGCCTCCATCGTGCTCGCCCGCGGCCTGCAGCAAGAGCTGGCGGCGGCGAAAGGGTCGGTGGTCAATGTCACGTCGATTGCCGGGGTTCGGGTGCATCCTTTCGCAGGCGCCGCCTATGCCACATCAAAAGCCGCGCTGGCGGCGCTGACCCGAGAAATGGCGCATGATTTCGGCCCCATGGGTGTGCGGGTGAATGCGATTGCCCCGGGCGAGATCGAAACCTCGATCCTGTCACCGGGCACCGACAAGATTGTGGAAAAGCTGCCGATGCGGCGGCTGGGCCAGCCCAAAGAGGTGGCGGATGTGATCTGGTTCCTGTGTTCGGATCAATCCAGCTATATTTCAGGCACCGAAATCGAGGTGAACGGGGCGCAGCACGTCTGAATTTTTTCTGCCTCCTCGGGATTATTTCGCCTTGGCCCGCGTCAATCTGTTCAGGCCCGGCAGTTGTGCCCGCGCCCCAGAGGAGAGACCCGGATGACCCGCATTGCCCCGCTTGCCATCGCCCTGCTGCTGGCTGCCCAAGCTGCATTTGCCGCCCCCGCCATGACGGCAGAAACCGCCACTGGCGCCATTCTGACCGCGCCGGATGGAAAATCGCTTTACACTTTTGACAAGGATGCCCCCGGCGCCTCGAACTGCGCCGGTGACTGCGTGGTGAACTGGCCGATCCTTGCCGCCGCTGCGGAAGATCAGCCCGAGGGTGATTTCACCATCATCGACCGCGCGGATGGCGCCAAACAATGGGCCTACAAGGGGCTGCCGCTGTATACCTTCTTCAAGGATGCCGCCGCAGGCGATACGCTGGGCGATGGCGTCAAGGGTGTCTGGCATCTCGCCCGTCCCTGATCGCCCCGGATCGCAAGGCCAAGCCACATGAGCATCCTGCACGAGATCGAAGCCGCGATTCCCGCCCTGCGCCGCTATGCCCATGCGCTTGTCAGGGATCGGGACAGGGCCGATGATCTGGTGCAGGACTGTCTGGAACGCGCCATTGCCCGTCGGCACGACTGGCGCGGTGAAGGCGCCGTTCAGGCCTGGCTGTTCCGCATTCTTCTGAACCGCCACCGCGATCTGCTGCGCGGCCAGCCTGCCGGGCATCTGGTGGCGGTGGAGGATCTGCCCGCCGAACCCGCGCAGCCCGGCGGCCAGGATGGCCATATGGCACTGCGCGAGGTGCACGAGGCCATGGGCCGCCTGCCTGCCGACCAGCGCGCCGCGCTGCTGCTGGTGGCGGTCGAGGGGCAAAGCTTCGATCAGGCCGCCGATTTGCTGGGCATTCCCCGTGGCACGCTGATGTCGCGCCTTGCCCGCGCCCGCGCCAGCCTGCGTGCCCTCACCGGGCGCAGCGGCCCGCAACCTGCCCCGGCCCGGCCGGGACAGCCCGGAAGGACAGTGAAGCCATGACACACCCCCCCCCCTGCCCGAAGACCTGCTGCTGGAATATCACGCGGGCCTTCTACCCCCCGAAACCATGGCACAGGTTGCCGCGCGGCTGGCCGACGATCCTGCGGCGCAGGCCCTTCTGGCGGATTGGCGCGCGCAGGATGCAGGACTTGCGGCGCTGTATCAGCCTGTGGCTGCCGAACCCCCGCCTGCCCGGCTGACGGCGGCGCTGCATCAGGCTCAGGCGGCAGAGCGCAGCCGGGCTCCCCTAATTTCGCTGGCGCGGCTGATGGCGGCTGTGGCGCTGGTGGCGCTGGGGCTGGCGGGGGGCTGGTTCGGCCGCGATCTGCTGGCCCCTGCCCCGCTGGCGCAGGCCATGGCGGCGGCAGCGATGGACGCGCACGAAACCTTTGTGGTCGAAGTGGTGCATCCGGTCGAGGTGGCGGCATCGGAAGAGGCGCATCTGCACGCCTGGATGTCGAAGCGGCTGGGGCATGAGATCCGGCCGCCAGATTTCGCCGCTGCAGGCTTTGCCCTGCTGGGCGGGCGCATCCTGCCTGCCGGGACCGGCACGGCGGCGCTGTATATGTATGAAAACAGCATGGGCCAGCGCATCACGCTCTATATCGCCCCCGAAACGGCAGCCGCCGAGACCGCTTTCCGCTTTGCACAGCGCGGCGCGACGCAAAGCTTTTTCTGGACGGATCGCGATCTGAGCTATGCCGTGGTTGGCGCCGTGCCGCGCGACATGCTGCGCCGCATTGCCGTCGCCGCCTATGAACAGCTGATCTGACTGGTTCAGCCGCCCTTGCGGCGGCTGCGCAGATTGGCGAAATACTCCACCCGCTTTTTCAACTCGCGCTCGAAACCGCGCTCCGGGGGCATGTAGAACACCGGGCGCTTCATATCTTCGGGGAAGTAATTCTGCCCTGAAAACCCGTCTTCGGCGTCATGGTCATAGGCATAGCCCATGCCATAGCCCAGATCCTTCATCAACCGGGTTGGGGCGTTGCGGATATGCAGCGGCGGTGGCAGGCTGCCGGTGTCACGCGCCGCCGCCCGCGCCGCCTTGTAGGCCACATAAACCCCGTTGGATTTCGGGGCCAGCGCCAGATAGACCACGGCATTGGCCAGCGCCAGCTCCCCCTCCGGCGATCCCAGCCGTTCATAGGTTTCCCAGCTGTCCACACAGACGGCCTGCGCCTGCGGATCGGCCAGCCCGATATCCTCAACCGCCATCCGGGTCAGACGGCGGGCCAGAAAGCGGGGGTCTTCGCCGCCTTCCAGCATCCGGGCAAACCAGTAAAGCGCGGCATCCGGGTCTGATCCGCGCACCGATTTATGCAGGGCGGAAATCAGATTGTAATGCTCTTCGCCCGATTTGTCGTATTTCGCCGCCCGCCGCATCAAACGCTGCGCAAGCTGATCGCGGGTCAGGGGCGCGCCCTTGTGGGCGGCCACCTGTTCGATCAGGTTCAGCGCGGCCCGGCCATCGCCATCGGCCATTTCCAGCAGCGCCTCGCGCGCATCGGCCAGCAAGGGCAAGGCCCGGCCCAGCTCCTGTTCCGCACGCTGTGCCAGCCGCTCCAGATCAGCAAGGCTCAGCCGCTCCAGCACGATGACCTGTGCCCGGCTGAGCAGCGCCGCGTTCAGCTCGAACGAGGGGTTTTCGGTGGTCGCGCCCACCAGAAGGATGGTGCCATCCTCCATATGCGGCAGGAATCCATCCTGCTGCGCCTTGTTGAAACGGTGAATTTCGTCAACGAACAGCAGGGTGCCCTGGCCGGTCTGGCGCCGCAGCTTGGCCTGTTCGAACACCTTGCGCAGATCCGGCACGCCGGTGAAGATCGCGCTGATCTGTACGAAGGCCAGTCTGGTCTGATCGGCCAGAAGCCGCGCAATGGTGGTCTTGCCCACGCCCGGCGGCCCCCAAAGGATCAGCGACGACAGGCTGCCCGCCGCCAGCATGGCGCCCAACGGGCCTTCCGCGCCGAGCACATGATCCTGCCCGATCACATCGGCCAGAACCTGTGGGCGCAGACGATCCGCCAGCGGGCGCGGCGCCTCGCGTTTCGGGGTGGGGGAAGCGGTGTCGAACAGATCAGCCATGGCCGCAGATTACGCGCTCCCCCGCGCCACGAAAAGGTCAGATACGGAAGCGCAGCAACATCGGCTCCCCGTCGCGCAAGACTTCCACCGCCCAGCGGCGCTGCACAGGCGCGGTAAGGGCCTCCACATCGGCAGGCCGTTCGACTGCCGTGCCGTTGATCGCGCGGATGACATCGCCGGGGCGCAGGCCCACACGGGCGGCAAGACCATCCGCGCCGGTCACAACCACACCATCGCTGCTATCCGGCAGATCAAGCTCTGCCGCCACCGCCGGGTTGATCCGGCTGACCGAAAGCCCGTGCAACACCCGGTCCCCCTGCAGCGTCATCGCCTCACGCGGGGGGCTGTCGGGCGGGGCGATCAGGGTCAGCTGCGTCTCGGCCTCGTCGCCATCATGCAGGTATTTCACCACGACCTCGCGCCCGATTCCCAGGGCGGCCAGGCGGAACATCACCTCCTGCGGGCTGTCGGTCGCGGCCCCATCCAGCGCAAGGATCACATCGCCCACCGTCAGCCCGGCGGCGCGGAACGGGCTGTCGGGGTGCAGATCCGAAATCATCACCCCCTCTGGCCGGGAAAGCCCCAGGGCATCGGCCATTGCGGCATCAACCCCCTGCCCCGTCACCCCCGCCCAGGGCCGCTGATAGCGGGTTTCACCCGCCACGGCCTGATCCACGAAGTTCTGCACCAGATTGGAGGGGATGGCGAAACCGATCCCGTTCGACCCGCCCCCCTTGCTGAGGATCGCCGTATTGATCCCCACCAGATCGCCGTTCACATCGACCAGGGCGCCACCCGAATTCCCCGGGTTGATCGCGGCATCCGTCTGCACGAAATACCCGCGTCCCGCACCGATCTGCAGTGTGGACCGCCCAAGCCCCGACACGATCCCCGAAGACACCGTCTGCCCCACACCAAAGGGGTTGCCGATGGCCAGCACGAGTTCCCCCACCTCCAGCGTATCCGAATTGCGCAGGGTCAGGGCCGGCAGATCCTCTGCCCCCTCCAGCTGCAGGATCGCCAGATCCGAATCCTCATCCGCCAGCAACACATGTGCCTTGAACTGCCGCCGGTCTGACAGTTCAACCCGGATATCCGTCGCCTCGCCCACCACATGATAGTTGGACACCACTAGCCCATCGCTGGCCACGATCACCCCCGACCCCAGCGAGTTTTCCATGCGCGGTGTGCTGCGCCCGTATTGCTGAAAAAACTGTTCAAAGAACGGGTCACCCGCAAAAGGATTCTCGCGCCGGTCCACCACCACGGTGGCATAGATATTCACCACGGCAGGCGCGGTTTCCTTCACCACGGGCGCAAAGCTGAGCGTGATCTGCGCCGGATCTTTCGGCACGATCTGCGCGGGGGCAGCGGTGGCAAGCAGCAGCGCCAGCAGCGGCGCGGTCATCAGGGGCGTCATGCGGATCATGGTCAGCCTTCTTCGATCTTCAGCCGCCCCGATATGGGCCGGGCCATGACAGCCTGCAATGGCTGCCCCCCGAAGTCACGGCCGTGTGACAGAAATGGAAAAGGCCCGCCTCAGAGGGCGGGCCTTTCAAGATCGGCAGGCGAAGCTCAGGCTTCGAATGCTTCTTCCGCTTCCAGACGCGCACGATCCGACGCGCCTTTGGCAGAGGTGTCACGATCCACGAATTCGATGATCGCCATCGGCGCCATGTCGCCATAGCGGAAGCCGGCTTTCATGATGCGGATATAGCCGCCCTGACGCTCTTTGTAGCGCGGGCCGAGGATGGCGAACAGACGCTCCACATGCTTGTCTTCTTTCAGCTGTGCAGCTGCCAGACGACGCGAATGCAGATCGCCACGCTTGGCCAGCGTGATGAGCTTTTCGACGATCGGACGCAGTTCCTTCGCTTTCGGAAGGGTGGTCTTGATCTGCTCGTGCTCAATCAGAGCGCCGGACATGTTGGCGAACAGCGCCTTGCGGTGTTCGTGGGTGCGGTTCAGACGGCGGTAGCCGCGAGCGTGACGCATGATGATCTCCTAGCGTTTTGCTTTGTCTTGCAGCCCTGCGTTGGGGCCACTTCGTTGGGGCGGAATTGCCCGGCACTTCCCCGCCATTGCGGGCATTCGGGGGGCGTAACCGCCCCCCTTGAACTTAGAACTGGTCTTCGAAGCGCTTGGCCAGATCTTCGATGTTTTCCGGCGGCCAGTCTTCGACATCCATCCCGAGATGCAGACCCATGCCCGAAAGCACTTCCTTGATCTCGTTCAGCGACTTGCGGCCGAAGTTCGGGGTGCGCAGCATCTCTGCTTCGGTCTTCTGGATCAGATCGCCGATATACACGATGTTGTCGTTCTTCAGGCAGTTGGCCGAACGGACCGAAAGCTCCAGCTCGTCGACTTTCTTGAGAAGAAGCGGGTTGAACTCCAACCCGGTTTCCAGCTCTGCCTTGGTGGCCGATTCCGGTTCGTCGAAGTTGACGAAGATGGCCAGCTGATCCTGCAGGATGCGCGCGGCATAGGCCACGGCATCATCCGGCGTCAGCGCGCCATTGGTTTCGATCTTCATGGTGAGCTTGTCATAATCCAGCACCTGACCTTCGCGGGTCGGGGTGACTTCGTAAGACACTTTTTTCACCGGCGAGAAGATGGCGTCGATGGCAATCAGGCCAATCGGTGCATCTTCCGGCTTGTTCTTGTCCGCTGCCACATAGCCCTTGCCGGTATTCACCGTCAGTTCCATGTACAGATCGGCCCCATCGTCGAGGTGGCAGATCACGTGATCCTTGTTCAGGATCTCGATGCCATTCGATTCAGAGATTTCGCCCGCCGTGACAACGCCGGGGCCTTTTGCCGAAATCGACAGGCGCTTCGGCCCTTCGACTTCCATCTTCAGCGAGACGCCTTTCAGGTTCAGCACGATGTCGGTGACATCTTCGCGCACACCAGAGACGCTGGAAAATTCGTGCAGGACGTTGTCGATCTGCACGGAGGTGATAGCCCCACCCTGCAGTGACGACATCAGAACGCGACGCAGCGCGTTGCCAAGGGTCAGACCAAAGCCGCGCTCCAGCGGTTCAGCGATAACCGTGGCGGTGCGTGCAGCATCCGGCCCCGGTTTCACAACCAGCTGCGTCGGCTTGATCAGCTCAGCCCAGTTCTTGTGGATCATGCTTTCGCCTCCATACCTGTTCTCCACCCATGACCGTTAAGCGGAAAACGCCCGAGGATCAGAAATAGCAAACCGGGCCGCGCAACGAAGGCGCGGCCCGATTGAATATTGGTCGTCAGACGCGACGACGCTTCGGCGGACGGCAGCCGTTATGCGCCAGCGGCGTCACGTCGCGGATCGAGGTGATGGTCAGGCCAACCGCAGCCAGCGCACGCAGCGCCGATTCGCGGCCCGAACCCGGACCCTGCACTTCGACTTCGACAGTTTTCATGCCGTGTTCCTGAGCCTTTTTGGCGGCGTCCTCGGCAGCCATCTGGGCGGCATAGGGCGTCGATTTACGCGAGCCCTTGAAGCCCATGGTGCCCGAGGACGACCAGGAAATGGCGTTGCCCTGAACGTCGGAGATCAGGATCTTGGTGTTGTTGAACGAAGAGTTCACATGAACGACGCCAGCGGCGATGTTCTTGCGCTCTTTGCGCTTCATACGGGTCTTGTCGCGAGCCATGTGCTACCCTCCCCTTACTTCTTCTTGCCGGCAATGGCCTTAGCGGGGCCTTTGCGGGTGCGAGCGTTGGTGTGGGTGCGCTGGCCACGAACCGGAAGGTTCCGGCGGTGACGCAGACCGCGGTAGCAGCCAAGGTCCATCAGACGCTTGACGTTCATCGACACTTCACGGCGCAGGTCGCCTTCAACGGTGAAGTTGGCGTCGATGTATTCGCGGATGGCCAGAACTTCGGCATCCGACAGATCGTTCACGCGACGGGCGCGGTCGATGCTGAGGGCTTCGCAGATCTGTTCGGCAAAATGGGCGCCGATGCCATGGATGTACTGAAGCGAGATCGGAACCCGCTTCCCGGTCGGGATGTTAACGCCAGCGATACGTGCCACGCGCATTTCCTTTTGTTGCGGTTCCGTAATGCCAGAACCTTTTTTCACAACCCCGGTGCGGCGCGAGAGTGCATTAAACGCCGCCCGGATCGAAGCCCTGCCAGTTTCCCCTGGGGAAAACAAAAGCCACGGACGATTCCCATACGGGACGCCGTGGCTTAGGGGGTTTTGCGCGGCCCGTCAAGGCCGCCACAAGCGGATTCAGCTCTTGTCAAGAACTTTTGCGATAGACGCCGAAACGGCCTCCAACTCTGCCAGCCCATCGACAGAGGCCAGCTTGTCCTTGGCATAGTAGTAGCCGACAAGTGGCGAAGTTTTCTTGTAATATTCCATCAGACGCGTCTTGAGGCTGTCTTCATTGTCATCAGCCCGGCGCACCAGACGGTCACTGCCGCAGGCATCACAGATGCCCGGCTTGGCAGTCGGCTTGGTCGCATCGTGATAGACGGCACCGCAATTGCCGCAGGTGTAGCGCCCGGTGATCCGGGCCACCAGCGCGGCATCATCCACCTGCATCTCGATCACGGCATCCAGGCTCTGCCCCATGCGGGCCAGCAAAGCCCCAAGGGCATCAGCCTGTTTCAGCGTGCGCGGGAAGCCGTCGAAGATGAAGCCACCACCGGCATTGCCGGTGATCTTCTCTTCGATCAGGCCAATCACGATCTCATCCGTGACGAGCCCACCCTTGTCCATCACCTCGGCCACCTTGCGGCCCATCTCGCTGCCCGATGACTTAGCCTCGCGCAGCATGTCACCTGTGGACAGCTGCACCATGTTGCGGTCATCGACCAGCCGCTTGGCCTGCGTTCCCTTGCCGGCACCCGGAGGGCCGAGGAGGATGATGTTCGGCATTGCTCTTCCCTTTTGTCAGCGGCGGGTGGGCGCCTTGGCGGGCCGCTTGCGGCCGCGCAGCTGCGATTTTTCGATCAGCCCTTCGTATTGATGCGCCAACAGATGCGACTGCACCTGGTTGATCGTATCCATGGTGACAGACACCACGATCAGCACGGAAGTCCCACCAAAGTAGAAGGGAATCGCCAGCTGGCTGCGGAGGATTTCCGGCAGCAGGCAGATCACGGCCAGATAGCCCGCGCCCAGCACCAGAATCCGGTTCACCACATATTCCAGATATTCTTCGGTCTTCTTGCCGGGGCGGATGCCAGGCACAAAACCGCTCTGGTTTTTCAGGTTGT
The DNA here is from genome assembly GCA_034519525.1 of Gemmobacter sp. Taxonomy (GTDB): domain Bacteria; phylum Pseudomonadota; class Alphaproteobacteria; order Rhodobacterales; family Rhodobacteraceae; genus Gemmobacter. The sequence goes on from JAXHOJ010000022.1 coordinate 51,814, forward strand.
CGGCGACATCATCCACTTTGAACGACACGTTAAACGTGTAGAAATAGGCGAAGAACACGATCATTGCCGTGAAGAACAGCAGGTACAGCGGCTGCCCCGGCCCGAAATAGGCCAGAATGGTCGACATGACCGGACCGGTTTCCGTATGCGAAAACGTGGCGATCGTGGTCGGCAGCAGCAGCAGCGACGAGGCAAAGATGGCCGGAATCACGCCTGCCGGGTTCACCTTCACCGGCAGATGCGACGATCCGCCATCATAGATCTTCATCCCGACCTGACGCCGGGGATACTGGATATGGATCTTGCGCAAGGCGCGTTCCATGAACACCACAGCGGCAATCACGACGATCACCATCACCATCACGCCCACGATCACGGCGGGCGAAATCGCCCCCGAACGGCCCTGGCTGAAGAACTGCGCCAGTGCTGCCGGAATTTCAGCCACGATCCCCACGAAGATGATCAGAGAAATGCCGTTGCCGATGCCACGTGCGGTGATCTGCTCGCCCAGCCACATCAGGAACATCGTGCCGCCAACCAGCGTGATGACCACACCGGCCCGGAAGAACATGCCCGGTTCATGGGCCAGATCGCCGGCCTCCAGGCTCAGCGCGATACCCCAGGCCTGAAACAGCGCCAGCGCCACGGTGCCGTAGCGCGTGTACTGGTTCATCTTCTTGCGGCCCTGCTCGCCCTCTTTCTTCAGCTGCTCCAGCTGGGGCACCATGGCCCCCAGAAGCTGCACGATGATCGAGGCCGAGATATAGGGCATGATGCCCAGGGCAAAGATACCCATCCGGCTGATCGCGCCGCCGGTGAACATGTTCAGAATACCGCCCAGACCGGCCGACACATCCGACATGAATTCGCGCAGCGCCCCGCCATCAATCCCGGGAACGGGAATGTAGGTGCCAAGGCGATAGACGATCAACAGGCCGATCGTGAAGAAGATGCGTTGGCGAAGGTCAGAGGCCTTGCCCAAGGCGCCCCAGCTCAGGTTCGCCGCCATTTGCTCTGCAGCAGATGCCATGCCCAGCTCTTTCATGAGAGCGCCGCCGAACCGGGCTTTCCGGTCGGCGGCGCGGGAAAACTTGTGCCTGATGTAGGCGGTCTTGCGACCGCCGACAACACCTTATTCGCCGCGCGCAGCATCTTGGTCAGCGTCAGCGCGCCACCGGCCTTGGCCACAGCCTCGACAGCAGCAGCCGAAGCGCCGGTCACCTTCAGGGTGACTTTCGAGGTGATCTCGCCCTTGTTCAGGATGCGGATACCGTCACGCTTGTGGTTGGTCAGACCAGCGGCCACCAGCATGTCTTCGGTGATCTCGGCAGAGATATCCAGCTTGCCCGCGGCAATGAATTTCTCGATCAGGCCGAGGTTGACCACCGCATATTCCTTGGCATTCGGCTTGGTAAAGCCGCGCTTCGGCAGGCGGCGGTACAGCGGCATCTGGCCGCCCTCGTAACCACCCAGAGCCACGCCCGAACGCGATTTCTGGCCCTTGATACCACGGCCAGCGGTCTTGCCCTTGCCCGAACCCGGACCGCGCGCAACGCGCTTCTGCTTCTTGGCGGCGCCTGCGTTGTCGGAAAGTTCATGAAGCTTCATGTCGCTATCTCCTTGGCCGGAACTGCCCCGCCAGCGACGGATTGGGGCAAACACGGCATTTTTGCTTGTTACAGGAACCTCCAGCGATTCCGTGGGTGCCTATTAAATGGGAAAGGCGCGCGGTTCAACCCGCGCGCCTCCCCTATTGCATGTTCATGGCGCGCCAAGGCACGCCACGAAATCAGCCGCGCTCTTCGATGATCTTCACAAGATGCGAGATCTTGTTGACCATGCCGCGAACCGAAGGAGTATCTTCCAGCTCACGGGTGCGGTTCATCTTGTTCAGGCCCAGACCTTTCAGGGTCGCGGTCTGAATGGCCGGGCGGCGGGCGGCCGAAGCCACCTGCTGCACGACGATGGTTTTCTTTGCGGTCATGATCAGGCCTCCACTGCTTCAGCTTCGGGCTTTTTCAGGATCTCGGCAACTTTCTTGCCGCGACGCTGTGCGATCTGACGGGGCGAGCTTTCGTGCTTCAGACCGTCGATGGTTGCACGGATCATGTTGTAGGGGTTCTGCGAGCCCATGGACTTCGCAACAACGTCCTGCACACCCAGCATCTCGAACACGGCGCGCATCGGGCCACCGGCGATGATGCCGGTACCTGCAACGGCCGCACGCATCACAACCTTGCCGGCGCCGTGGCGGCCTTCCATGTCGTGGTGCAGGGTCCGGGCGTCCTTCAGCGGCACGCGGACGAGCGAGCGCTTGGCCTGCTCGGTCGCCTTGCGGATCGCTTCCGGCACTTCTTTTGCCTTGCCCTTGCCGAAGCCGACGCGACCACGCTGGTCACCGACCACGACCAGAGCTGCAAAGCCGAAGCGCTTGCCACCCTTTACGGTTTTCGAAACCCGGTTGATCGCCACCAGACGGTCAGCGAATTCGGGCGTTTCTTCCCGAGCGTCGCTGCGACGGTCATCACGGCGGCCTTCCCGGCGGTTTTCACGTTCTGCCATGTTTCAACTCCTCAGAACTTCAGGCCGCCTTCACGGGCAGCATCGGCCAGAGCCTTGATCTTCCCGTGAAAGAGGAAACCACCGCGATCGAAGTAGCATTCTTCGATACCGGCCGCTTTGGCGCGTTCGGCAATCGTGGAACCCACCTTGGCGGCGGCCTCCACATTGTTCTTGCCGACGAAGCCCAGCTCTTTCTCCAAGGTGGAGGCAGCAGCCAGGGTCACGCCATTGACGTCGTCGATCAGCTGGACGCTGATGTTCTTGCTGGAGCGGTGCACCGACAGCCGCAGACGACCGTTGGCAACCGCTTTCAGTTTGTTCCGGACGCGCAGCCGACGCTTGAGGAACAGATCTCTCTTGTTGTTCGCCATCTTCGCTGTCCTTACTTCTTCTTGCCTTCCTTGCGGAAGATGAATTCACCCTTGTACCGGATGCCTTTGCCTTTGTAGGGCTCGGGGCGCTTCCAGTCGCGGATGTTCGCAGCAACCTGACCAACGAGCTGTTGGTCGATGCCTTCCACAACGATTTCAGTCTGCTTCGGGGTCACGATGGTGACGCCCTGCGGCACTTCGAAGTTCACTTCATGCGAATAGCCGAGCGACAGCTTCAGAACGTTGCCAGCCATCTGGGCGCGGTAACCCACACCCTGGATTTCAAGCTCTTTCTTGAAGCCGGTCGTCACGCCGGTGACCAGGTTTTCGACCATGGACCGCACCATACCCCATTGCTGACGGGCACGTTTGGACGTGCCGCGCGGGGTGACCTTCACCGAACCCTCTTCGAGGGCCAGGGTGACGTCATCAGTTGCGGTGAAGGAGCGGGCGCCTTTCGGGCCCTTCACTTCAACGGTCTGGCCCTTGACCTCAGCGGTCACGCCTTGCGGCAGGCCGACGGGTTTTTTGCCGATACGAGACATTCAACCCTCCTTAGAACACGGTGCAGAGCACTTCACCGCCAACATTGGCGGATCGTGCTGCTGCATCGGACATGACGCCTTTCGGCGTGGAGACGATGGAAACGCCAAGACCGTTACGCACCGACGGGATTTCCTTCACGCCCATATAGACGCGGCGGCCCGGCTTCGAGACGCGCTTCAGCTCGCGGATGACAGGCTCGCCTTCGAAGTATTTCAGCGAAATCAGCAGCTCACCCTGACCATTTTCGGTCGAAGCGCGCTCGTATCCGCGGATATAGCCTTCGTCAGCCAGCACATCGAGAACCCAGGCGCGCAGTTTGGACGCCGGGGTGGAAACGGTCGATTTGCCACGCATCTGCGCATTGCGGATGCGGGTCAGCATATCGCCGAGAGGATCGTTCACAGACATCTACGTTCCTCCTTACCAGCTCGACTTCACCATGCCGGGGATCTGACCAAACGAGGCCAGTTCACGCAGCATGATCCGCGACAGCTTCAGCTTACGGTAATAAGCATGGGGACGGCCCGTCAGCTGGCAGCGGTTGTGCAGCCGGGTGGCGGACGAATTGCGGGGCAGTTCCGCCAGTTTCTGAGCAGCCTTGAAGCGCTCGGCAACCGGAAGGTCCTGATTGGAGATGATCTCTTTGAGAGAAGCGCGCTTGGCGGCGTAGACGTCCACCAGGTGCTGACGCTTTTTCTCGCGTTCGATCATGGATTTTTTGGCCATAATGTCTTTCCTCGCGCGATCAGCTGGAGAACGGCATGTTGAAGTGCTTCAGCAGCGACTTCGCTTCGGCGTCCGTCTTGGCGTTGGTGCAGATGATGATATCCATGCCCAGAACGTCGTCGATCTTGTCGAAGTCGATCTCGGGGAACACGATCTGTTCCTTGAGCCCCATGGCATAGTTGCCACGGCCATCGAACGAGGTGCCCTTGACGCCGCGGAAGTCGCGGACGCGCGGCAGGGCCACGTTCACCAGACGGTCGAGGAATTCATACATGCGGTCGCCCCGGAGGGTAACCTTGCAGCCGAGCGGCATTTCTTCACGCACGCGGAAGCCGGCGATCGACTTCTTGGCATAGGTGATGATGGCCTTCTGACCCGCGATGGCCGTCATCTGCTCTGCAGCAGCCTTGACCTTTTTGGTGTCTTTCACGGCTTCGCCGACGCCCATGTTGATCACGATCTTGTCCAGACGCGGGATCTGCATGTCGTTCGTATAGCCGAACTCTTCTTTCATCGCCGCGCGGATCTTGGCCTTGAATTCGGCCTTCAGACGCGGGGTATAGGTCGCAGCATCAAGCATCAGATCACATCCCCCGTGGTCTTGGCGAAGCGCACTTTCACACCGTCTTCAAAACGGAAGCCGACGCGGGTGGGCTTGCCATCCTTGTCAACGATCGCGAGATTCGACAGGTCGATCGGCATCGCTTTTGCGATCCGGCCACCCTGCGTGCCCTGCGACTGCTTGGTGTGGCGAATGGCGATGTTCACGCCTTCCACAACGGCTTTGTTGGCCGAAGGGTTCACCGAGGCGATTTCGCCCTGCTTGCCCTTGTCCTTGCCGGTCAGAACGACAACCTTGTCGCCTTTTTTCAACTTCGCAGCCATCAGAGCACCTCCGGCGCCAGCGAGATGATCTTCATGAAGTTCTTCGCACGCAGTTCACGCACGACCGGCCCGAAGATACGGGTGCCAACCGGTTCGCCCTGATTGTTCAGGATGACGGCGGCGTTACGGTCGAAACGAATGGAGGTGCCGTCTTCACGACGCACTTCCTTTGCGGTGCGAACGACAACGGCTTTGCGCACGTCGCCCTTCTTCACACGGCCCTTCGGAATCGCCTCCTTGACCGACACCACGATGATGTCGCCCACGGATGCGTAGCGGCGGTGCGAACCGCCCAGAACCTTGATGCACTGAACTCGGCGAGCGCCAGAGTTATCAGCAACATCCAGATTGGTCTGCATCTGGATCATTTGGTTTCTCCCGACCTTTGGTTCCGCTAATCCGTCACGGTCCCAGGGTTTCGTTCAAGGCTGAACGATGGGCCGAAGCTTACGCCTCGACTACCACCGTCCAACGTTTGGTCTTCGAGATGGGCGCGCACTCTTCGGATGCGAACAGTGTCACCAATCTTGAATTTGTTTTCCGCATCGTGAGCGCGATATTTCTTCGACTTACGAACGGTTTTTTGCAGCAGCGGGTGCTTGAAACGGCGCTCGACGAGAACGGTGATGGTCTGCTCGTTCTTGTCCGAGGTGACGACACCCTGCAGGATACGCTTCGGCATGGGTCTTCTCCTCAGTTCGCCGCCGCTTCAGCGGCTTTCTGGTTCAGCACCGTCATGATGCGCGCCACGTCCTTGCGGACAGCGCGCATGCGGGCGGTGTTTTCAAGCTGGCCGGTCGCTTGCTGGAAGCGCAGGTTGAACGCTTCCTTTTTCAGCGCCACGAGCTGCTCACGGAGCTGCTCAGGCGTCTTGGCCTTGAATTCGTTGGCGGTCATGCGCCTTCTTCCTTTTTCAATCACCAGAGGGCCCCTGCTCGTTCGGCAAGGTCACCTTGAACCTGGTGGATCAATGATAAGCCAGCGAATCCCGGTCACCCGGAATCCGCAGGATGCGTTCCATTACAGGAGGGCACCCCCCGGGGCAAGGAAAACTTTGCCAGACCCGGAAATGGCAAGGCCCCGCCGATATCGACGGGGCCTTGCTTTTCTGTCGGTTATCCCTGCGGCCAGGCCGCGAGGATCACCAGTCTTCGCGCTGGACCACGCGGGTGGTGACCGGAAGCTTCATCGCACCAAGGCGCAGGGCCTCGCGTGCAATGGTTTCCGCCACGCCGTCGATCTCGAACATGATCCGGCCGGGCTTGACCTTGCAGGCCCAGAAATCCACCGAACCCTTACCTTTACCCATACGGACTTCGGTCGGCTTCGAGGTAACCGGAACATCCGGGAAAATCCGGATCCAGACACGGCCCTGACGCTTCATGTGACGGGTGATCGCACGACGCGCAGCTTCGATCTGGCGCGCGGTCACACGCTCCGGCTCGGTTGCCTTCAGGCCGAAGGTGCCGAAGTTCAGCGCAAAGCCGCCCTTCGATTCACCGTGGATACGGCCCTTGTGCTGTTTGCGGAACTTTGTCCGTTTCGGTTGCAGCATTTCTCTCTACTCCCTTAGGCGCGTTCGCGCTCGCGGCGTTGCGGCCGCGGAGACGGAGTTTCTTCCGACAGACGACGATCATGTGCCTGCGGATCATGCTCAAGGATCTCGCCCTTGAAGATCCAGACCTTCACCCCGATGATCCCGTAGGGGGTCTTGGCTTCGGACAGCGCATAGTCGATGTCGGCACGAAGGGTGTGCAGCGGCACACGGCCTTCACGGTACCATTCGGTCCGTGCGATCTCGGCACCGCCAAGACGACCAGCCACGTTCACCCGGATGCCCAGGCCGCCCAGACGCATGGCGTTCTGCACGCCACGCTTCATGGCACGACGGAAGGAAACCCGGCGTTCCATCTGCTGTGCGATCGATTCGGCCACCAGCTGCGCGTCGAGTTCCGGCTTGCGGACTTCGACGATGTTCAGGTGCAGTTCCGAGGCGGTGAACCGGGTCAGCTTCTTGCGAAGCCCTTCGATATCCGCACCCTTCTTGCCGATGATCACGCCCGGACGTGCAGTGTGGATGGTCACACGGCACTTCTTGTGCGGACGCTCGATGATCACGCGGGAAACGCCGGCCTGCTTGCACTCTTCATGAATGAATTCGCGCATTTTCAGGTCTTCGAGCAGCAGGTTGCCGTAATCTTTCGAATCGGCATACCAGCGGCTGTCCCAGGTGCGGTTGACCTGGAGACGCATACCGATGGGGTTAACCTTCTGTCCCATTACGCAGTCTCCCCTTTCTGACGCACCTTGATGGTGATTTCCGAGAACGGCTTCATGATCTTGCCGAACCGGCCACGCGCACGCGGACGGCCACGCTTCATCACCAGGTTCTTGCCGCAATAGGCTTCGGCAACCACCAGCTCGTCAACGTCGAGACCATGGTTGTTTTCAGCATTGGCAATAGCCGACTGCAGGCACTTCAGCACGTCTTGCGCGATCCGCTTTTTCGAGAAGGTGAGATCGGCAATAGCCTTGTCCACCTTCTTGCCGCGGATCAGGCCGGCGACGAGATTGAGCTTCTGCGGCGAGGTCCGAAGCATCTTCGCCTTGGCGAAAGCCTCGTTCTCTGCCACGCGGCGCGGATTCTTTTCCTTACCCATGGCGATTACTTCCTCTTGGCTTTCTTGTCGGCGGCATGACCATAGTAGGTCCGGGTCGGCGAATACTCACCGAACTTCTGGCCGATCATTTCTTCGGTCACATTCACCGGGATGTGCTTCTTGCCGTTGTAGACGGCGAAGGTCAGCCCGACGAACTGCGGCAGGATCGTGGAGCGGCGCGACCAGATCTTGATCACTTCACTTTTACCCGAGTCGCGCGCTTTCTCTGCTTTTTTCAGCACATAAGCGTCAACAAAGGGGCCCTTCCAAATAGAACGTGACATGGATTAGCGCCCCTTCTTCTTCGCGTGACGCGAGCGGACAATGTATTTGTCCGTCTGCTTGTTCGAGCGGGTCCGGTTGCCCTTGGTGCCTTTGCCCCACGGGGTAACCGGGTGACGGCCGCCCGAAGTCCGGCCTTCACCACCGCCGTGCGGGTGGTCGATCGGGTTCATGGCAACGCCGCGGACGGTCGGGCGAACGCCCTTGTGCCGCATACGACCCGCTTTACCGAAGTTCTGGTTCGAGTTGTCGGGGTTCGACACGGCACCAACAGTTGCCATGCATTCCTGACGGACCATGCGCAACTCGCCCGAGGACAGGCGGATCTGGGCATAGCCACCGTCACGGCCGACGAACTGAGCATAGGTACCGGCAGCGCGGGCCAGCTGGCCGCCCTTGCCGGGCTTCAGTTCGACGTTGTGAACGATCGTGCCGATCGGCATACCCGAGAAGGGCATCGCATTGCCCGGCTTCACGTCGGTCTTGGCACCGGCGATGACCGAATCACCCACGGCCAGACGCTGCGGCGCCAGGATGTAGGCCAGTTCGCCGTCGTTGTATTTCACGAGAGCGATAAAGGCGGTGCGGTTCGGATCGTATTCGATCCGCTCGACGACCGCCGGAACGTCGAACTTGCGACGTTTGAAATCCACAACGCGGTAGAGACGCTTCGCGCCACCACCCTTGTGCCACATCGTGACGCGTCCGGTGTTGTTGCGGCCACCCGTCTTGGTCAGACCCTCAGTGAGGGCTTTGACCGGACGGCCTTTCCACAGCTCCGAACGGTCGATCAGAACCAGCCCACGCTGGCCAGGCGTCGTCGGTTTATACGACTTAAGTGCCATGCTTTCTGTCTTCCGTTAGCTTGCGCATAGCGCCCTTTGCTCCGTTGCCGGTGTCAGGTCGCCGTCGCGCGGTTGAAGGGCTCCGAAGATCCCCGACTACCTTCGTCGCACCGCTGTCATCATTCGCAGATAGCCAATGTGGCAGAGGTACATCCGAAAAAATCCGCGGCCCCGGAAACCCGGGGCCGCGAGATTCGTGGCCTTCTATCAGAGGCCCGAGGCCACGTCGATAGAGTTCCCCTCTTCGAGGATCACATAGGCCTTTTTCTTGTCGCTCCGCTCGCCGGGACGGCCGCGGAAACGCTTCACCTTGCCTTTGGACACGACGGTGTTGACGGCTTTCACCTTCACACCGAACACAGCTTCCACCGCTTCTTTGATCTGCGGCTTGGTTGCGTCCATCTGCACCTGGAACACCACAGCGTTGGAAAGTTCCGACGCCAGCGTGGTTTTCTCGGTGATCAGCGGCTTCTTGATCAGGTCGTAATGTTCGGGCTTCGCGGTCATTTCAGACGAGCCTCCAGAGCTTCGACACCCGCCTTCGTGATCACCAGCTGATCGCGTTTCAGGATGTCATAGACGTTGGCACCCATCGAAGGCAGAACATCGATGGTTTCGATGTTGCGAGCGGCCCGCACGAAGTTTTCGTTCAGGTCGGCGCCGTCGATGATCAGCACGCGCTTCCAGCCCAGATCCTTCACAACCTTGGCCAGCTGGGCGGTCTTGGCTTCAGCCATCGCGGCCGAGTCCAGGATGATCAGCTCGCCAGCCTTGGCTTTCGCCGACAGGGCATGACGCAGGCCGAGTGCGCGGAACTTCTTCGGCAGGTCATGGGCGTGGCTGCGCGGGGTCGGGCCCTTCACAACACCACCATGACGGAAGATCGGCGCCTTCTTGGAACCGTGACGTGCGCCGCCGGTGCCTTTCTGACGATAGATCTTCTTGGTCGAATAGGACACTTCGGCGCGGGTCAGCGTCGAGTGGGTGCCAGCCTGGGATTTCGCCCGCTGCCAGCGCACCACACGGTGCAGGATGTCGGCGCGCGGGTCCAGCCCGAACAGCGCTTCGTCCAGATCAATGGAACCGGCGGTGCCGCCGTCCAGCGTGATCACATCAAGTTTCATGCTTCACCCCCTTCGGCGACAGCTTCTGCGGTCGGCGCAGCCGAACGCACAGCAGCCGGCAGCGGCAGACCCGCCGGAGCGGCTTTCTTCACGGCATCCTTGATCGTGACCCAGCCACCCTTCGAACCGGGGACAGCGCCCTTGACGAGGATCAGGCCACGGTCCGCATCGGTGCGCACAACCTGCAGGTTCTGCGTGGTCACACGAACGGCGCCCATATGGCCGGCCATTTTCTTGCCCTTGAACACCTTGCCCGGGTCCTGGCACTGGCCGGTCGAACCGTGCGAACGGTGCGAAACCGACACACCGTGCGAAGCCCGCAGACCACCGAAGTTGTGGCGCTTCATCGCACCGGCAAAACCTTTACCGATCGAGGTGCCGGCGATGTCGACAAACTGACCTGCCAGATAGTGTTCGGCGGTGATTTCCGCGCCCACTTCGATCAGGTTTTCAGCCGACACGCGGAACTCGGCCACTTTGCGCTTGGGGGCAACATTCGCCTTGGCGAAGTGGCCGCGCTGCGCAGCGGTCGTGTTCTTGGCCTTGGCAGAGCCAGCGCCGAGCTGAACGGCCGTATAGCCATCCTTCTCGGAGGTGCGCTGAGCAACCACCTGCAGGGCATCAAGTTGAAGAACGGTCACAGGAACCTGCTTGCCGTCTTCGAGGAACAGCCGGGTCATGCCCAGCTTCTTGGCGATAACACCAGAACGCATTGGTTTCGCCCCCCCTTACACTTTGATCTCGACGTCCACGCCAGCGGCGAGGTCGAGCTTCATCAGCGCGTCCACGGTCTGGGGGGTCGGGTCGACGATGTCGAGAAGACGCTTGTGCGTGCGGATTTCCCACTGGTCGCGCGACTTCTTGTCGATGTGCGGACCACGAAGAACCGTGAATTTCTCGATCTTGTTCGGCAGCGGGATCGGGCCGCGCACTTGCGCGCCGGTCCGCTTCGCCGTGTTCACGATTTCCTGCGTGCTGGCATCCAGAACGCGGTAATCGAAGGCTTTGAGCCTGATGCGGATGGTCTGTGACATATATGCCCCTTGGGCTCGGCGGGAAGCTCTGGGCCGGCGCACCGCCCCCTAACCCCTCTTCCGTAGGTTTCTTGCAGAAGGATGAAATAAGCGAGTCAGCCCGAAGACTGACTCGCTCACGCATCACGCGCGTTTAGTCTGGCGTTGCCCGAAAGGGCAAGGGGGACACCGGGGCAGGTAGATTTTCCGCCGCGGGTTTTGAGGGCCAAAACCCCAAAAAAAAAGCCCCGCCGGGGGGAGCTTTCTCTCCTAAAAATCATCAGTCGATGATCTTCGACACCACGCCTGCGCCGACGGTGCGGCCGCCTTCGCGGATGGCGAAGCGCAGCTTCTCTTCCATGGCGATCGGGGCGATCAGTTCGACGTTGAACTTCAGGTTGTCGCCCGGCATCACCATTTCGGTGCCTTCCGGCAGCTGCACGGTCCCGGTCACGTCGGTCGTGCGGAAGTAGAATTGCGGACGGTAGTTCGCGAAGAACGGGGTGTGACGGCCGCCTTCTTCCTTGGTCAGGATATAGGCTTCGGCTTCGAACTTGGTGTGCGGCTTCACCGAGCCGGGCTTGCACAGCACCTGGCCGCGCTCGATGCCCTCACGGTCCACACCGCGCAGCAGCAGGCCGACGTTGTCGCCCGCTTCGCCCTGGTCCAGCAGCTTGCGGAACATTTCGACGCCGGTGCAGACGGTTTTCTTGTTCGGCGCGGATGCCGACGATCTCGACTTCTTCGCCAACCTTCACAACGCCGCGCTCGATCCGGCCGGTGGCAACGGTGCCGCGGCCCGAGATCGAGAACACGTCTTCGACCGGCATCAGGAAGGGCTGGTCCACGGCGCGGGCCGGGGTCGGGATGTATTCATCCACAGCCGCGATCAGCGCGCGGATCGCGTCTTCGCCGATTTCCTTTTCGGTGCCGTTCATCGCGTGCAGAGCCGAGCCCTTGATGATCGGAATGTCATCGCCGGGGTAATCATACGACGACAGCAGTTCGCGGATTTCCATTTCCACGAGTTCCAGCAGTTCCGGGTCATCGACCTGGTCCACTTTGTTCATGAACACGACCATGTAGGGGATGCCCACCTGGCGGCCGAGCAGGATGTGCTCGCGCGTTTGCGGCATCGGGCCGTCGGCGGCCGAACACACCAGGATCGCGCCGTCCATCTGGGCAGCGCCGGTGATCATGTTCTTCACATAGTCGGCGTGGCCGGGGCAGTCCACGTGCGCGTAGTGACGGGCTTCCGAACTCGTATTCCACATGCGCCGTCGAGATCGTGATCCCGCGAGCCCGCTCTTCCGGCGCGCCGTCGATCTGGTCGTAGGCCCGGAATTCGCCGAAATACTTCGTGATCGCCGCGGTCAGAGTGGTCTTGCCGTGGTCAACGTGGCCGATCGTGCCAATGTTGACGTGCGGTTTGTTCCGTTCAAACTTTGCCTTTGCCATAATGGCTACTCCTATTCCATTCGGATGCGGCGGGGAGGCCCCGCCCTACGAGGGTGGTAGGGCCGGGTTCACCCGGCCACACCGTCAAGCGTATTTCTTCTGGATCTCGTCCGAGATGTTCTGCGGCACGGCGTCATAATGGTCGAACGACATCGAGAACACGGCACGGCCCGAGGTCATCGAGCGCAGCGTGTTGATGTAGCCGAACATATTGGCCAGCGGGACCATCGAGGCGATCACGTTGGCATTGCCGCGGCTGTCCTGGCCCGTCACCATGCCCCGACGCGAGGTCAGGTCGCCGATGACGCCGCCGGTATATTCTTCCGGGGTGACGACTTCGACTTTCATGATCGGTTCCAGCAGCTTGGCGCCTGCCTTCTTCAGACCTTCGCGCATAGCCGCGCGCGAGGCGATTTCGAAGGCCAGAACCGAAGAGTCCACGTCGTGGAACGCGCCGTCGATCAGCTGCACCTTGAAGTCGATCACCGGGAAGCCAGCCAGCGGGCCGGAATCCATGACCGATTTGATGCCTTTTTCGACGCCGGGGATGTATTCCTTCGGAACAGCACCGCCCACGATCTTGGATTCGAACGAATAGCCTTCGCCCGGCTCGGTCGGCGAGATGATCAGCTTCACGCGGGCGAACTGGCCGGTACCACCGGTCTGTTTCTTGTGCGTGTAGTCGATTTCATGCTCGCGCGAGATCGTTTCGCGATAAGCCACCTGCGGCGCACCGATATTCGCCTCGACCTTGAATTCGCGGCGCATACGGTCCACGAGAATGTCGAGGTGAAGTTCGCCCATGCCCTTCATGATCGTCTGGCCCGATTCAACATCGGTTTCCACACGGAAGGACGGGTCTTCGGCAGCCAGGCGCGCCAGAGCGATGCCCATCTTTTCCTGGTCGGCTTTGGTCTTCGGCTCCACCGCGATCTCGATCACCGGGACCGGGAAGGTCATGGTTTCCAGAACGACGGGGTTGGCCGGGTCGCAAAGCGTATCGCCCGTGGTGGTTTCCTTCAGGCCGCCCAGTGCGATGATGTCGCCGGCAAATGCCTCCGAGATCTCTTCGCGGTCGATGGCGTGCATCATCATCATACGGCCAACGCGCTCTTTGCGCTCTTTGGTCGCGTTCAGCATCCCGTCGCCCTTGGACAGGGTGCCGGAATAGATGCGCGTGAAGGTGAGCGAGCCCACGAAGGGGTCGTTCATGATCTTGAACGCCAGCGCCGAGAAGGGCTGCGCATCATCGGCCGAACGGGCGATGTTACGGGTTTCCGTCTCGTCGCCCGGAGCGAAGCCCATGTAGGGCGGCACGTCCAGCGGCGAAGGCAGATAGTCGATCACGGCGTTCAGAAGGGGCTGCACGCCCTTGTTCTTGAAAGCCGAACCCGCCATCACCGGGATGAAGTCGATGGCCAGCGTCCCCTTGCGGATCAGCGCGCGCAGCTCTTCAGCCGTAGGCTCGGTGCCTTCCAGATAGGCTTCCATCGCGGCATCGTCCTGACCGACTGCCGTTTCCAGCAGGTTCAGGCGCCACTCTTCGGCCGAATCCTTCAGTTCGTCGCGGATCGGCTGACGCTTCCACGAAGCGCCCAGATCTTCGCCCTCATAGACCCATTCTTCCATGGTCACGAGGTCGATGATGCCTTCCAGCTTGTCTTCCGCGCCGATCGGCAGTGCGATCGGAACGGGGTTCGCGCCGGTGCGATCCTTGATCATCTTTACGCAGTTCATGAAATCTGCGCCGGTCTTGTCCATCTTGTTGACGAACACGATCCGCGGAACCTTGTAGCGGTCAGCCTGACGCCACACGGTTTCGGTCTGCGGTTCAACGCCGGCGTTGCCGTCCAGAAGAACGACAGCGCCATCCAGCACGGCCAGCGAACGCTCAACTTCGATCGTGAAGTCAACGTGGCCGGGGGTGTCGATGATGTTGAAACGGAACTTGTCTTTCGCAGCGTGCGCCAGACCCGGATCAATGGTGCGTTCCCAGAAGGTGGTGGTGGCAGCAGAGGTGATCGTGATGCCACGTTCCTGCTCTTGCTCCATCCAGTCCATCGTGGCAGCGCCGTCATGGACTTCGCCGATCTTGTGGGACTTGCCGGTGTAGTAAAGGATACGCTCGCTCGTCGTGGTCTTGCCCGCGTCGATATGGGCAATGATCCCGAAGTTGCGGTAACGCTCCAGCGGATACTCGCGTGCCATGGCGCCCTCTTACCAGCGGTAGTGGCTGAACGCTTTGTTCGCGTCGGCCATCTTGTGGGTGTCTTCGCGCTTTTTCACAGCGGTGCCGCGATTGTTCACAGCATCGGAGAGTTCGGCGGCCAGACGTTCTTCCATGGTATTTTCGTTGCGCTTGCGGGCAGCCGTGATCAGCCAGCGGATCGCCAGGGCTTCACGGCGCTCGATGCGCACTTCGACCGGAACCTGATAGGTCGCACCGCCCACACGGCGGGAACGCACCTCGACCGACGGCTTGACGTTGTCCAGGGCTTCATGGAACGCCTGAACCGGCTCGCGCTTGAGGCGCTTTTCCATGCGCTCCAGGGCGCCATAGACGATGGTTTCAGCGACGGATTTCTTTCCGTCGACCATCAGGTTGTTCATGAATTTGCTCAGAACCCGATCACCAAACTTGGCATCGGGCAGGATTTCGCGCTTCTCGGCGGCGTGACGACGGGACATCTCTCAGAACCTCACTTCGGACGCTTCGCGCCGTATTTCGAACGACGCTGGCGACGGTCTTTGACACCCTGGGTATCCAGGACGCCGCGCAGGATGTGGTAACGCACACCGGGAAGGTCTTTCACGCGGCCGCCACGGATCAGAACCACCGAGTGTTCCTGCAGGTTGTGCTTTTCGCCGGGAATATAGCTGATGACCTCGAAGCCGTTCGTCAGGCGCACTTTGGCAACCTTACGCATAGCGGAGTTCGGCTTCTTCGGGGTGGTGGTGTACACACGGGTGCACACGCCGCGTTTCTGCGGGCAGGACTCCAGGTGCTGCGACTTGGAGCGCCGCGCTTTCGCTTCCCGCGGCTTGCGGATCAGCTGTTGGATCGTCGGCATTAAACTAGCCTCTATCTTGCAACCCGTTCAATCACCGCTCGTCAACGGCGTTTCCGGGGGCATGTCTTCAACGTGTGCACTGCGCGTCCGCAAAACACAAAAACCGCATTCGTCCGCCTTGCGCGCGGCCGGTGCGGTGGAATTTCAGAGGATCGGAGCTTGCGCCCGGATCGTGACCACATCCATAATGATTCCCGGCCAGCGACAAGTCGCAGACCGAGGTAGCGGGCGTATATGGGGAGTCGCCTGTATTGTCAACAGCAGCAGGGCAAAGCCGCCTGTCGGCAGGCCTGTGGCGCAAGGGCCGAATCACTCTGCCGGATGCCCGCGCGCGGCGGCCTGGCCCAATGGAACCCTGCCGGAAACAATGAAGCCGAAGCCCCGGCATTGGCAGCGCCATTCATGCGTGAATCCGTGAATTGCGGCAATCTTGTGGAAAAATCTGGTCAAGAGGCCTGCAAGGTGGCATTTTCCCATCATCACCAACGTCGGATATTTTGGAGACGAGTATGACCCGCGTTATCACCACCCTCGCACTTGCCGGTTCGGCCCTCGCCGCCAGCGTATCCACCGCTGCTGCACAGGTCCAGGGCGGCCGTTGCAGCATCTTCTCGATCTGGAACTGCTTTGGCCACGGCGGCGGTTCGGGTTCCACCACCCCGGCCAACGTTCCCGAAATTGACGCTTCGGCAGGTCTGCTGGCGATTGCCGCCCTCACCGCCGTCATGCTTCTGGCATGGGAGCGTCGCAGCCGCGCACGCTGATTGCAGGCTTCGGCCGAAACGAACAGGACAGGGGCGCTTGGCGCCCCTTTTTTGTATCCTGCGCCCCGTCAGATCAGGGTGAAATCACTGGTCACCAGCGCCCAGACCGCCACCACCAGATTGGCGGCCAGATGGCCCACCACGGCATCCGTCACCCTGCCCCGCCACAGCGCCAGCAGCGCGAACACGATCCCGGCCACCCCCGCCTCGATCCAGCGGCCATGCAGCGCGGCAAAGGCCGCCGAAGACAGGCCCACCGCCAGCGCCCGCCGCCACAGCCCCGGCCCATCCAGCCGGGTCAGCAGATAGCCGCGAAATGCCAGCTCCTCGACCAGCGGCACCAGTAGCACAGTGCCCACCAGACGCAGCACCACCCACAGCACAAAGGCCCAGATCGGCAGCGTGGCCAGCGCCGCCGCCAGCTCCATCCCATCCGCACCAGAGCTTTGGTCCAGCGCCACCCAGCCCGCGCCAACCGCCACCCCGGCAAAGACGGCAACCGGATCGATCTGCCAGGTAAAGCTGCGGTAGAACTGCCGGAAGGGCAGCAGCGCCAGAATCATCGCCCCCACCCGCAAAGGATAGCCCAGTTCGGGATGCGGGAAGAACGCATGGGTCAGCAGGCTCGCCAGCATGAAGACCGCAAAGGGCAGCAACAGCGCCGCAACCGGATCTTCGCGCAGCCCGGTTTCCGGTTTCGGCGCCGCCCGATGCAGCCAAGGCAGCGCCTGCACCCCCCAGACAATGCCAAGCGCCAGCAGCGTGAAGAACATCCAGCCGGCATAGGAATGAAAGCCGTTCACCGCCAGATCCGGCGAAACATCGCGCCCGATCACGATCAGCACGCCGATCCGCACGATGTTCAGCACCCATGACAGCAGAATGGCCACCGGCAGGATCACCCAGATCTGCGGAAAGCGCACTGTTTCGCGGAAGATCAGCATGTAAAGCAGCGAAAATGCCGTCACCAGCGCCACACCCTCCACCCCCGAACATTGCGGCGCAATGTTCACCGTGAATTCGGGAAAGCCGATGTTGTAATTCTGCGGGTCGACCGTCACCTGATCGGAAAACAGCCGCAGGAACAGGTGCACGCCGTCAAAGGTGATGCGCGTCACCAGATCCCAGTTCCACATCCGTTGCGCCATATCCGCCGCATCGGGCAACAGGGCGCCCACCAGCAGCACAAGCGGCAGCACGCCACGATCCTGTGCCAGCAACGGCCGCCAGGCCGAAACCGGCGCCAGCCACAACAGCCCCCCCACCGCGGCCAGCAGGCTTCCCAGCGCCAGCGGCCAGATCGCCAGCGCGAAAACCGCGCCCACATTGCCGCCCGGAGCCAGGAACAGCGGCAGGGCAAGCAGCACCAGCCCGGCCAGATGCAGAGCCAGCCCCCCGCGTGCCGGGGCACCTGTTTCCACCACCCGGCGGAAGGCTGCAAACACGGCGGGCCGGGCCCAGACCATCAGGCCAAAGACCGCAAACACCACAAGCGCCCGCGCAACAAGGCTGCGCAGAAAGCGGCAGGTGCCAAACAGCCCGGTCTGCTGACACTCGATCGAGGTCAGAAACTGATAGGCCGAGGCCAGAACAACCAGCTCTGCGCAAAAGATCAGCGCAATACGCCAAAGGCGGCTGGACCGGCGGGCGGGGCGGAGGGTGCTATCCATCGTCATGAGTGAAGTTTAGCGCATGAATACGGCAGCAGTTCAGCGGTTTTGCATCATTCAGACGGCGGCCTTATGGCACGGCTGCGTTCGCGCCACAGGGTGAACAGGCCGGTGGCCACGACAATGCCCGCCCCGATCAGCGTGGCACGGTCTGGCAGCGTGCCGAAAATCGCAAACCCCAGCAGGATCGCCCAGAACAGCGCCATATAGCGGAACGGTGCCACAAAGCCGATCTCGCCCACGCGCATCACCATGACCACCGTGATATAGCCCACGATCAGATTGGCCGAGGCCGCAAGGATCAGCAGCGCATCGCGCAGGCCAACCGGCTGCCAGCCGGTCACAAAGCTGCCCGCCACCCCCATCAGGGCCACAGCAACCGCCGCCCAGACCGCCACCAGTGACGAGGGCACCGCCCGATCCAGCCCCCGGGTCGACAGATCGCGCAGCACCACGCAGCCCACCGAGGCCAGCCCCACCAAAGACCATTCATCAAAGCCCGCGCCACCCGGCCGGATGATGATCATCACGCCGACAAAGCCGATGGCAATCGCCGTCAGCCGCCGCCAGCCCACCGGCTCGCGGAACAAAAGCGCAGCGGCCAGTGTCACCACCAGCGGCACAGACTGCATGATGGCCGAAAGCGTCGCCAGCGGCATGTGCATCAGTGCCGAAAGGAAGGTCAGCGTCGCCAGAACCTCGGCCAGGGTGCGCAGCCCGATCCGCCGCCGATCACGCGGGCCCAGCCGATAGGCAAAAGCGCCCTGCTGCGCGGCAATGGCGATCAGCGCCACCGCCGTTACCCCGCCCCGCAGGGCAATCGCCTGAAACAGCGGCATGTTTTCCGATGCCAGCTTCATACTGGTATCGTTGAAGGTGAAGGCGAGCATGGCGATGTTCATCAGAACGGCTGCGCGCATATTGTCTGAAAGGGCCATGATCCGCCTGCCGTTGTGCCACCCAGCCCTAACAAAGCCCCGCAGCAGATGCCAGAGACCTCAAAGCCTGCGCAGATCCTCGGCCGCAAAAGGAAAATGCGCCGCAATCAGCGGCGTGGCTTCCGCCCAGCCCATCGGCTCGATCCGGCCAGAGGCATGGGGGTCGCTGTCATTATCGGCATGGACCGTGCGGATGAACGCCAGCGCATTGGCATCGGTGAAGGTGTTGTAATACTGCCCGCAAAAGCGGTGGTTGCGGCGAAAGATGTTCTCGCTCATCCCCGCCGGGGTTGTCATGGCCAGCCCAAGGCCAATCGGGGTTTTCTCGGTCACCTCGAACAGCTGGTTGCCGTCGGGCTTGCGCTCCAGAAAGAAGCCCCGGTTGCAGCCGGTCACCAGTGGTACCTCCAGCCCCGATACCGGCAGCACACTTTCCACCATCCCCCGCATCCGGCCGATATGATCGCGGTCGATCGCATCATCATCATCCAGCCGGAATCCGGTGATGTGGCTCGCCTCCACAGGTGTGGCGATGGCGAAGCTGCGCTTGATCGCCATGTAATGCGGCATCGGCGCCAGCGCGACGATCCGCCCGCCCGGCAAAGGCGCAATCGCCGCTGCCAGCCTGTCACGCCAGACATCCGGCAGGCTGCGACCGATCAGAAACACCATGCGGAAATCCCGGTCCGATTGCGCCAGAAGCGCAGGCAGCGTCAGCCGCTCAAACAGCGAAAACCGCCGCTCCAGCCGCTCGGGGTCATACAGACGGGCCAGCTGTGCCGCCTCATCCTCCCCCTCGCCTTTCACAAATCCGCCTTTTGACGGGTATGAAAACCGCATCAACCCGACAATCTCGTTCCTGAATCGCTGCGGCATTTCCACCCCTTGCAGGTTGCATCTCAACCATGGGGCGTGCCTGCCGACCTGTCAAAATGAAACAGCCCCCGCGCATCGCGCAGGGGCTGTTCCTCAGGCTTGCAGAAAGATCAATCGCGGCTTTCGACCGTATCAACCAGCCCGCTGTCACCATCGCCGGACATGTCCTTGAAACTCGGCGCAGCCAGGGCGGCGGCAGATTCCGCCTCGGTGCGACGTGCTTCGACCACATCCAGATCGCGGTCCGTGGCGATCTTCTTCACACGGCTGGTGGCACCGCCGGTGCCCGCCGGGATCAGACGACCCACGATGACGTTCTCTTTCAGGCCCACCAGCTTGTCGCGCTTGCCCTGCACGCTCGCCTCGGTCAGCACGCGGGTGGTTTCCTGGAACGACGCGGCCGAGATGAACGACCGGGTCTGCAGCGAGGCCTTGGTGATCCCCAGCAGGATGGGTTCAGCCGAAGCTTCCCGCATCCCCAGGCTGCGCGCCTTGTCGTTGACCTCGTCAAGCTCCGCCTTGTCCACATGCTCGCCTTTCAGCAGCGTGGTTTCGCCGGATTCAAGGATCTCGTACTTCTGCAGCATCTGCCGCACGATCACCTCGATATGCTTGTCGTTGATCTTCACGCCCTGCAGGCGATACACGTCCTGCACTTCGTCGATCATGTAGTTGGCCAGCGCTTCGACACCCATGATCCGAAGGATGTCATGCGGAGCCGGGTTGCCGTCCATGATGTAATCGCCCTTCTGGACGAAATCGCCTTCCTGCACAGGAATATGCTTGCCCTTCGGGATCATGTATTCCTGCGAATTCAGCGTCTCGTCCACCGGCTCGATCGTGATGCGGCGCTTGTTCTTGTAGTCCTTGCCGAAGCGCACATAGCCATCGCTTTCCGCGATGATCGCGTGATCTTTCGGGCGACGGGCTTCGAACAGTTCCGCCACGCGGGGAAGACCCCCGGTGATGTCCTTGGTCTTGGCACCTTCGCGCGGAATACGCGCCACCACATCACCGGCCTTCAGCTCCTGCCCTTCTTCCAGCGAAAGAATGGCATCGACCGACATCGGATAGCTGATCGGGTTGCCCTGCTCGTTGCGCATCGGTTCGCCCGTTTCCGGGTTCATGATGATCACTTCGGGCTTCAGATCCGATCCTTTCGGCGCCGACCGCCAGTCAGACACGATCTTCTGCGTCATGCCGGTGGCATCGTCGGTATCCTCGCGGACCGAAATGCCCGAGATCAGGTCCACAAACCGCGCGATACCGCCCTTTTCGGCGATGATCGGCAGGGTGTAGGGGTCCCATTCGAACAGCTTGGCGCCACGTTTAACCGCCTGCTCGTCCTTCACGTGGATCTTGGCACCATAGCCGACCTTGTGAACGGCGCGCTCGGCCCCGGTCTCGTCGATGATGGCAATCGCCATGTTCCGGCCCATCACCACCAGCTCGCCATTGGCGTTGGTCAGCAGGTTCGGGTTGCGGAACTCGATCCGGCCCTCTTGCGAGGCTTCCAGGAAGGATTGCTGGCCACCCTGCGCCACGCCGCCGATGTGGAAGGTCCGCATCGTCAGCTGGGTGCCGGGTTCACCGATCGACTGGGCGGCGATGATGCCGACCGCTTCACCAATGTTCACCAGCGTGCCGCGTGCCAGGTCACGGCCATAGCACATGGCGCAGACGCCCTCTTCGGCCTCGCAGGTCAGCGGGCTGCGGATGCGGGTATGCTGCACCGCATTGGTGTTGATCAGATCGGCACGACGTTCGTCGATCAGCTCGCCCGCCTTGACCAGAACTTCCTCGGTGCCGGGCACCAGGATGTCATCTGCGGCAACACGCCCCAGAATACGTTCGGCCAGCGATGCCACCACTTCGCCGTCATTCACCGCAGCTTCGGCATGGATGGCACGATCCGTACCGCAATCATGCAGACGCACGATGCAATCCTGTGCCACGTCCACCAGACGGCGGGTCAGGTAACCCGAGTTTGCCGTCTTCAGCGCGGTATCCGACAGACCCTTCCGGGCACCGTGGGTCGAGTTGAAGTATTCAAGAACGGTCAGACCTTCCTTGAAGTTCGAGATGATCGGCGTTTCGATGATCTCGCCGTTCGGCTTGGCCATCAGGCCGCGCATCGCGCCCAGCTGCTTCATCTGCGTCACCGAACCCCGGGCCCCGGAGTGCGCCATCATGTAGACCGAGTTCGGCTCTTTCTCGGCGCCGTTCTCTTCGTATTTGGTGGCCGAGATGGTGTTCATCATGGCCTCGGTCACCTTGTCGTTGCACTTCGACCAGGCATCCACGACCTTGTTGTACTTCTCGCCCTGGGTGATCAGACCATCCAGATACTGCTGTTCGAAGCCAGCAACCTGATCCTTCACCTCGTTCACGATTTCCCATTTGGAATCCGGGATAACCATGTCGTCCTTGCCGAAGGAGATCCCGGCCTTGAACGCTTCGCGGAAGCCCAGACCCATGATCTGGTCACAGAAGATCACCGATTCCTTCTGGCCGCAGTAGCGGTAGACGGTGTCGATGACGGTCTGCACGTCTTTCTTCCGCAGCAGGCGGTTCACCAGCTCGAAGGGGGCTTTGGCGTTCAGCGGCAGCAGATTGCCCAGACGCAGGCGGCCGGGGGTCGTTTCAAACCGCTTCCAGATGATGTTGCCTTCGCCATCCACCTGACGCAGACGCGCCTGCACCTTGGCGTGCAGATGCACCGAACCTGCGGCCAGCGCATGTTCGACCTCGTCGATATCGGTGAAGACCATGCCTTCACCAACCATGCCCTTGCGTTCCATGGTGGTGTAATACAGGCCCAGCACCATATCCTGCGACGGCACAATGATCGGCGCGCCGTTGGCCGGCGACAGAACGTTGTTGGTCGACATCATCAGCACGCGCGCTTCCAGCTGGGCTTCCAGCGAAAGCGGCACGTGAACGGCCATCTGGTCACCGTCGAAGTCGGCGTTGAAGGCCGAGCAGACCAGCGGGTGCAGCTGGATCGCCTTGCCCTCGATCAGGATCGGTTCAAACGCCTGGATGCCCAGACGGTGCAGCGTCGGCGCGCGGTTCAGCAGCACCGGATGTTCGCGGATCACCTCATCGAGGATGTCCCAAACTTCCGGACGCTCTTTTTCCACCAGCTTCTTCGCCTGTTTCACGGTCGAGGACAGGCCCTTGGCCTCCAGACGCGAATAGATGAAGGGCTTGAACAGCTCCAGCGCCATCTTCTTCGGCAGGCCGCACTGGTGCAGCTTCAGTTCCGGCCCGGTCACGATGACCGAACGGCCCGAGAAGTCCACTCGCTTGCCCAGAAGGTTCTGACGGAAGCGGCCCTGCTTGCCCTTCAGCATGTCGGACAGCGATTTCAGCGGGCGCTTGTTGGTGCCCGTGATCACGCGGCCACGACGGCCGTTGTCGAACAGCGCATCCACAGCTTCCTGCAGCATCCGCTTTTCGTTGCGCACGATGATATCGGGCGCGCGCAGCTCGATCAGCCGCTTCAGGCGGTTGTTCCGGTTGATGACGCGGCGATACAGGTCGTTCAGGTCAGAGGTCGCAAAGCGGCCACCATCCAGCGGCACCAGCGGGCGCAGTTCCGGCGGGATCACCGGCAGAACGGTCAGGATCATCCATTCCGGACGGTTGCCCGATTCCAGGAAGGATTCAACGATCTTCAGCCGCTTGATGATCTTCTTCGGCTTCAGCTCGCCCGTCGCCTCTTTCAGCTCTTCGCGCAGGGTCTGCGCGGTCTGGTCGAGGTCGATATTGGCCAGCATCTCGCGGATCGCTTCCGCGCCGATATTGGCGGTGAAAGCGTCAGCGCCGTATTGATCCTGCGCATCGAGGAATTCTTCCTCGGTCAGCATCTGGCAATAGGTCAGGTCGGTCAGACCCGGCTCGATCACCACATAGTTTTCGAAATACAGGATGCGTTCCAGATCGCGCAGCGTCATGTCCAGCATCAGGCCGATGCGGGAGGGCAGCGATTTCAGGAACCAGATATGCGCAACCGGCGCGGCCAGTTCGATATGGCCCATCCGCTCGCGGCGCACTTTCTGCAGCGTGACTTCCACACCGCATTTTTCGCAGACGACGCCGCGATATTTCATGCGCTTGTATTTGCCGCACAGACATTCGTAATCCTTGATCGGGCCAAAGATACGCGCGCAGAACAGGCCGTCCCGCTCCGGTTTGAACGTGCGGTAGTTGATGGTTTCCGGCTTCTTGATCTCACCGAACGACCACGACAGGATGCGCTCCGGCGACGCCAGCGAGATCTTGATCTCGTCGAACGTTTTCACCGGGGCAACCGGGTTGAACGGGTTGGTGCTGATTTCCTGGTTCATTTTCAAATCCTTGAAAGGGCGCGGAAGGACGGGCGCGGCGGGGTTGCCCCGCCTTGCCCGAAGGCCGAGGGGCGGGGGTTACCCCGCCATCCGGTCACTCCTCCTCCGCATCCAGGAGTTCCATGTTCAGACCGAGACCGCGGACTTCCTTCACCAGAACGTTGAAGGATTCCGGCACGCCGGCCTCGAAGTTGTCTTCGCCCTTGACGATCGACTCGTAGACCTTGGTGCGGCCTGCCACGTCGTCCGATTTCACCGTCAGCATCTCTTGCAGGGTATAGGCGGCACCATAGGCTTCCAGCGCCCAGACCTCCATCTCCCCCAGACGCTGACCACCGAACTGCGCCTTACCGCCCAGCGGCTGCTGGGTCACAAGGCTGTACGGCCCGGTGGAACGGGCGTGCAGCTTGTCGTCAACCAGGTGGTGCAGTTTGAGCATGTATTTCACGCCCACCGTCACCTTGCGCTGGAACTTCTCGCCCGAGCGGCCGTCGAACACTTCCGACTGGCCGGACTGGTCGAAACCGGCCCGCCGCAGTGCGTCGTTCACATCGGCCTCTTTCGCCCCGTCGAAGACCGGGGTGGCAATCGGCACGCCGCGGGTTACGAAACCGGCACGTTCCACCAGCTCGTTCTCGTCAAGTTCCGAGAACGCGTCGGCATAGGTTTCGTCACCATAGGCAAAGCGCATGGCTTCCCGCACCGGCGTCAGATCGCCAGAGCGGCGATAATCCTGCAGCGCATCGTCGATCTTGATGCCCAGACCGCGCGCGGCCCAGCCCATATGGGTTTCCAGGATCTGCCCGACGTTCATCCGCGAGGGCACGCCCAGCGGGTTCAGCACCAGGTCAACCGGGGTGCCATCGGCCAGGAAGGGCATGTCTTCGACAGGCACAACCTTGGAAATGACGCCCTTGTTGCCGTGACGGCCGGCCATCTTGTCGCCCGGCTGCAGCTTGCGCTTCACCGCCACGAAGACCTTGACCATCTTCATCACGCCCGGGGGCAGATCGTCGCCACGGCGGACTTTTTCCACCTTGTCGTCGAACCGCAGGTCCAGCGCGCGTTTCTGCGCCTCGAACTGGTCATGAAGTGCTTCCACTTCCTTGGCCAGATCTTCCTCGCTCACCGCCAGCTGCCACCACTGGCCGCGCGACAGCGTGCCCAGCAATTCGTCGTTGATTTCCGAACCGGCTTTCACACCCTTCGGCCCCTTCACCGCAACGCGGCCCAGGATCAGCGCTTTCAGACGGCC
>JAXHOJ010000004.1:0-40559 GCA_034519525.1 Gemmobacter sp.
CGGCACCACGGGCGCGCGATCCGCGATCCGGGTCTGGCTTCTGGTCATATTTGCGCTGGTGGCGGCCATGATCGTGGTGGGCGGCCTGACCCGGCTGACCGATTCGCGGGCTGTCGATCACCGAATGGCGCCCCGTGACCGGCGCCCTGCCGCCGATGTACGAGGCCGCCTGGGCCGCCGAATTCCAGAAATACCAGACAATCCCGCAGTATGAGTTGCAGAACAAGGGCATGACCCTGGCCGAGTTCAAGACGATCTACTGGTGGGAATGGGGGCATCGTCAGCTGGGCCGGGTGATCGGCTTTGTCTGGGCGGTGGGGTTCATCGGGTTTCTGGTGACGCGCAGCATCCCGGCGGGCTGGACAGGGCGGTTGCTGATGCTGGGGGCGCTGGGCGGGATGCAGGGGGCGATCGGCTGGTGGATGGTGTCATCGGGGCTGCCGGGTGAGATGGTGGATGTGGCCTCTTACCGGCTGGCGGTGCATCTGGGGCTGGCCTTCGTCATCCTGGGGCTGATCGCCTGGTATGTGCTGAAACTGGGCCGGACCGAGGCGCAGTTGCTGCAGGCGCGTCGCGCGCGTGAGGCGAAACTGTTCAGCCTGTCCACCGGCCTGATGCACTTCGCCTTCCTGCAGATCCTGCTGGGCGCGCTGGTGGCGGGTATTGACGCGGGCCGCGCCTTTCCCACTTGGCCCGGCATGAACGGCCAGTTCTTTCCCGCCGATGCCTTCTATGTGCCGGATGGCCAGGGTGGCAGCCTGCCTCTGTGGCACGCTTTCTTTGAAAATGCCGGGCTGGTGCAGTTCATGCACCGGATGGCGGGCTATCTGCTGTTTGCCTTTGGCGTGGTGGTCTGGCTGCGCGGGCGCAGGTCGGTGCATGGCAGCACGCGGATGGCCTATCATGCGGTGATGGCGATGCTGGTGGCGCAGATGGTGCTGGGCATTGCCACGGTGCTGACCGGGGCGCATGTGCATGTGGCGATCACCCATCAGATCGGGGCGGTCCTCCTGTGGGTGCTGATCATCCGCGCCCGGCATCTGGCGCAATATCCCGATGCCGGGTCAATCCGGGAGGGAACGCCATGATCGACGCGCGCTTATGCCGATCTGATGGCCTTCCAGCGCGAGACCGAGGCGTTGGCGCAGATTGCGGGCCGGCTGGGCTGGGATCAGGAAACCATGATGCCGCGCGGCGCCGCCGAACAGCGGGGCGAGGAAATGGCGGCGCTGGAGGGTGTGCTGCACGCCCGCCGCACCGATCCGCGTCTGGCCGACTGGCTGGCGCAGGCCGAGGCCGCGGATGACGTCGGCGCGGCGCAATCTGCGCCATGATCCGTCGCAGCTATGACCGCGCGACCAAGATCCCCGCCGATCTGGCGCAGCGGCTGGCCCGTGTCACCTCGACCGCGCAGGGCATCTGGGCCGCAGGCGCGCGCGGCCGATGATGTGGCGGCCTTTCTGCCGACGCTGGCGCGAGGTGATCGCCCTGCGCCGGGAAGAGGCGGCGTGTCTGGCGCAGGGCGGCGATCTGTATGACGCGCTGATCGATGATTACGAACCGGGCGACCAGCGGCCGACGCATTGCGCGCGATGTTTGATGCGATGCGCCCGCGTCTGGTGGCGCTGCGCGAGGCGGTGCTGGGGGCGGCCGTCAGCCCGCGGCGCTTGACGGGCACGTTCGCGGCGGATGCGCAGCTGGCGCTGTCGCGCGCGATCTGGCGGCGCGCCTTTGGCTATGATTTCACGCGCGGGCGGCTGGATCTGGCGGTGCATCCGTTCAGCTCTGGCTCGGGCAGCGATGTGCGCATCACCACGCGGGTTGTGGAAACCGATCCGTTCAACTGCTTCTATTCCACCATCCACGAGGTGGGCCATGCCTGCTATGAACTGGGCATCGACCCCGATTATCTGCTGACGCCGCTGGGCGCCGGCGTGTCGATGGGCGTGCATGAAAGCCAGAGCCGGATCTATGAAAACCAGCTGGGCCGCAGCCGCGCCTTTACAGGCTGGATGTTCGGCCAGATGCTGGACGCGCTTTGGCGATTTCGGCATCGCGGTGCCGGATGATTTCTATGCCGCACGGTGAACCGCGTGCAGCCCGGCTTCATCCGCACCGAGGCTGATGAGGTGCATTACAACCTGCATGTCATGATGCGCTTTGATCTGGAACGGGCGCTGATCCGGGGCGATCTGGCGGTGGCCGATCTGGAGGCCGCGTGGAACGACAGGTTCCTGGCCGATTTCGGCGTGGCGGTGGATCGCCCGGCGCATGGCATGTTGCAGGATGTGCATTGGTCCTGCGGGCTGTTCGGCTATTTCCCGACCTATACGCTGGGCAATGTCTATGCAGGCTGCCTGCATCAGGCGCTGCGGGCCGATCTGCCGGGGCTGGATGACGATCTGGCGCGCGGCGATACCTCGGCGGCAACCGGCTGGCTGCGCGAGAAGGTGCAGCGCCATGGCGGTCTGCACGAGCCGCGCGAGGTGATCGCCCCGCGCCTGCGGCGTTTGCCCCGAGCGAGGCGCCGCTTGCTGGATTATCTCGAGGCCAAGTTCGGCGGGCTTTACGGGGCTTTGAAACCCATGAGCGGCGAGGCGTGCTGGCGGTCTGGGCGTTGGCCGTTGTGCCAGACCGCTTACCTATGCCGCGATGTATTAACAGCTTTGGCCGCGCTGCGCCGATCTGATGCACGATGACCGGGCTGGACACAAGGCCAACAGCTGGCGCTGGGGCCGACCCTCGCCTTTCTGATCTGCAGCCGGCGCTGACGCCCGTTGACCGGGCGGTTGGTGGACCGTGGCTGGGGCGGCGAGATGCTGATACTGATGCCGCTGATCGGGGCGGGCGGGCTGCTGGGCCTGTCAGAGGCAGCAAGCCCCGCCGCATGGTTCTGGATCTGGGGGCTGATCGGCCTGGCGCAGGCAGGCTGTGTCTATGAAACCTGCTTTGCCTTCCTCACCCGTCGGCTGGGGCCGGGGGCGCGGGCGGCCATCACCCGTATCACGCTGGTGGCCGGTTTCGCGTCCACCCTGGCCTTTCCGCTGGGCGAGCTGCTGGGGCGGCATCTGGGCGGGCGGAACGCGCTGCTGGCCTTTGCCGGGCTTGTGGTGGGCGGGGTGGTGCCGCTGAACCTTTGGGGCGTGGGTATCCTGCGCCGGATGGAGCGGCAGGGGGGCAAACGCCCGGCGCCTGAGCCGGGTGCGCTGTCGGCGGCACTGCGCCATCCGTCCTTCTGGCTGCTGACGGCGATCTTCGGCGCGATCTGGCTGAACCATGCCATTCTCATCACCTATGCGCTGCCCTTGTTTGCCGATCGGGGCGCGGCACCCGGCCTTGCGGTGCTGGCGGCCAGCTGTATCGGCCCGGCGCAGGTGGCGGGGCGGCTGCTGTTGATGCTGAACGAACGGCGGGTCGACAATCGCGCCGCCACGTTGATCGCACTGGGCTGCATCCTGCTGGCGGCGGCGCTCCTGTGGGTGGCGGGGGCGGCGCCCGGGCTGATCTTTGCCTTTGCGCTGGCGCAGGGCAGCGGGGCGGGTCTGTTGTCGATCCTGCGGCCGGTGCTGCAGGCGGAAAAGCTGGGGCGGCAGGGCTTCGGTGCCGTATCCGGCGCCCTGGCCATAGCGCCGATCCTTGCCAATGCCGCCGGGCCGAGCGCGGGGGCGCTGCTGTTGCAATCCGGTGGCCCCGATGCGGTCTATGCCGCCTGTCTGCTGCTTGCGGCTCTGGGCCTTGGCTTTGGTGGCTGGCTGGTGCGGCGCCCCCCGGTCAGCCAATGATCCGGCGCAGCACGCCCATCCAGTTGCCCCAGCACAGCTTTTCGATCAGCGCCGCGCCATAGCCTGCCGCCTGCATCCCGGCCACCAGCCCCGGCAGACCTGCGGCCGAGCCCATCCAGCCGGGGATCATCGTCCCGTCGAAATCCGATCCCAGCGCCACGCCATCCTCGCCCAGATGCGCCATCAGATGGTCCAGATGGCGGATCATCACCTCTGCCGCCGTATCGGGGTTCTTCATCCCATCCGCCCGCAGGAAGGCCACCCCGAAGTTCAGCCCCACCAACCCGCCGGTTTCGGCCATGGCGGCCAGCTGCCGGTCGGTCAGGTTGCGGGTGGCAGGGCAAAGCGCATGGGCGGCGGAATGGGTGGAAACCAGCGGCTTCGCGCTGATCTTTGCCACATCCCAGAACCCGGCCTCGTTCAGATGTGCCAGATCGACCAGCACGCCCAGCCGGTCACATTCCGCCACCAGCCGCCTGCCCGCATCCGTCAGCCCCGGGCCGGTATCGGGCGCGGCGGGAAAGTTGAAAGGCACGCCATGGCCGAAGATATTGTCGCGGCTCCACACCGGGCCAAGGCTGCGCAGGCCTGCGGCATGCAGCACCTGCAATTCGTCAAGACCCGCGCCGATGCCCTCGCATCCCTCCAGATGCAGGATTGCGGCGATGGCGCCCGCGGCCCGCGCCGCCTCGATCTCGGCCACGGTCCGGCACAGGCGGATGGCATCGGGGCGGGCGGCGGCCATGCGGATCAGGATCGCCGCCTGTTCCAGCGTCACCCGATGCGCCTTTTCCACGCTGACGGGCGGAAAGGCGCGATACATGGCGCGCGGGTCGGGGGCATCGGCGGCCTCGCCCGGCACCCAGATGGCAAAGAACCCGCCCGCCATGCCCCCCGCGCGGCAATGATCCAGCGAGATATCGCCCGCCCGCCCGTCGAAAAAGCTGCGCCCCGCGCTGTCGCCCGCATCCCACAGGCGCGACAGCAGATCGTTGTGACCATCGAAGACGGGGGCAAAGACGGGGGTAGAACCGGCGGCGAAGATCGGGTCAGACATGGGTATTCCTTTCGGCGGATACCGGCATACGGCCATGTTTCGCACGCCCCGGCAAGGCCCGGCCCCTTTCGCGCCGCTTCTTGGCTGGACGCGGGCGGCAAGGGCGGATATGGGCTGCGGCTTGCATTTGCGGGGCGGGATTGTTGAACCCGGGCCCTGCGGGTGTTACGTTATTGATTACACCCAGCGCCGGGGGAGGATGGCGGCGCGACAGCTGGAGGACGATGTCCTGTCTCATTCTGATCCTGCGACCGGGCTTCCGGTCGGACCGAGGGCCACGACCCCTACGGTTACGCCGGATTATCCGTCATGAACAGTTGACCGCAGTCCTTGCATCCCTTGAAGACGACAAGGCCGAAGACATCGTGCAGATCGACCTGCGCGGGCGGTCCGAAGTGGCCGATTACATGGTGATCTGCTCGGGCCGGTCGTCGCGTCAGGTGGCTGCGATTTCCGAAAAGCTGGTGGACCGGCTGAAGCAGGAATTCGGCCGCCTGTGCAAGATCGAAGGCAAGGAAACCGGCGACTGGGTGCTGATCGACGCGGGCGATGTGATCGTGCATGTGTTCCGCCCCGAAGTGCGCGAGTTCTATCAGCTGGAAAAGATGTGGCTGCCGGCCGAGGCGGCGCGGCCCGCGGGCCTAAGCGCTGATGCGGCGTGCATCTCTGCGCGGTGGGCCGCCTGCGGGCCGGGCCGGAACGCGCTCTGATCGACGATTATCTGCTGCGCTTTGACCGGACCGGGCCGGCCGCTTGGCGCTTGGCCCGCGTGCACGAACACGAGGTCGAGGACAAGAAAGGCGGCGGGATGGCGGCAGAGGCGGCACTGCTGGCGCGCGCGGTGCCCGCAGGCGCGCTGCTGGTGAGCCTTGACGAACGCGGGCGCGTGATGTCGTCGCCGGCGTTTGCCGACCATCTGGCGCGCTGGCGCGATGGCGGGCGGCAGGATCTGGCCTTTGTGATCGGCGGGGCGGACGGGATTGACCCGGCCTTGCGGGCGCGGGCCGATTTTTCGATCAGCTTCGGGCGCGATGGTCTGGCCGCATATGCTGGTGCGGGTGATGCTGGCCGAACAGCTGCACCGCGCGGCGTCGATTCTTGGGCGGCGGCCGCCCTATCATCGGGGCGTGATACTGGTCCGGGTATGCTCACGCGGCGTTGCCTGGGCCCCCATTGGGCGGGTAGAAGATAAGCGGGAAAGCGAGAAAAAAAAAAAAAAAATAAAAAAAAAAAAAAAAAAAAAAAAAGGGGAGGAGGATGGGAGGGAAAAAAAGGAAAGGCAACCCGATGACACGCCCAAGAAACCTGTCGTTCTGTGTATTCTGGATGGTTGGGGCTACCGCGAGGAGCGGTCTGCCAATGCGCCCGCGCTGGCGGATACCCCTAATTTCGACCGGATCTGGGCCGACTGCCCGCATGGCCTGCTGACGACCCATGGCCCCGATGTCGGCCTGCCGCCCGGGCAGATGGGCAATTCCGAGGTGGGCCATACCAATATCGGCGCGGGCCGGGTGGTGGCGATGGATCTGGGCCAGATTGATCTGGCGATCGAGGATGGCAGCTTTGCCCAGAACGCGGCCCTGCTGGCCTTCATCGACCGGCTGAAAGCCACCGGCGGCACGGCGCATCTGATGGGCGTCGTGTCGGATGGCGGTGTGCATGGCCATCTGGTGCATGTGCTGGCGGCCTGCCGCGCCGTGGCGGGGGCGGGCGTGCCGGTGGTGCTTCATGCCATTACCGACGGGCGCGATGTGGCGCCCCGCTCGGCGCGCCGGGTTCATGCGCGCAGCTGCTGGCGGAGCTGCCCGCCGGGCGCGCGATTGCGCACCGTGATCGGCCGCTATTGGGCGATGGACCGCGACAACCGCTGGGACCGGGTGGGCCGCGCCTATCACGCGATGGTTCAGGGGCAGCGGGCGACACCGCGCGCCAGATGCCGGCGGCGCCGTCGGCGCCGCCTATGCCGCGGGCGAAACCGATGAATTCATCGCCCCAACCGTGATCGGCGGCTATACCGGGGCACAGGATGGCGACGGGTTCTTCTGCCTGAACTTCCGCGCCGACCGCGCGCGCGAAATCCTGGCGGCGCTGGGCGACGCCGGCCTTTGCCGGGTTTGACACCGGGCCGCGCCCGGACTGGGCGGCGCTGCTGGGCATGGTGGATTATTCGACCGCGCATAACGCCTTCATGACCACCGCTTATCCCAAGCGGGAGCATCGTCAACACGCTGGGCGAATGGGTGGCCGCGCAAGGGCGCGCCAGTTCCGGCTGGCCGAGACCGAAAAATATCCGCATGTCACCTTCTTCCTGAACGGCGGGCGCGAAGCGCCCGTACGCGGGCGAGGATCGGTTCATGCCGCCTTCGCCCAAGGTCGCGACCTATGACCTGCAGCCGGAGATGTCCGCGCCCGAAGTGACGGCGCAGCTGGTCGGGGCCATCGAAAAGGGCTATGACCTGATCGTGGTGAATTTCGCCAATCCCGATATGGTGGGCCATACCGGCAGCCTGGAAGCCGCGATGAAGGCCTGCGAAGCGGTGGACAGCGGGCTTGGGGCGCTGGCGGCGCTGGAAAAGGCGGGGGGCGCGATGATCGTCACCGCCGATCACGGCAATTGCGAGGTGATGGTCGATCCGGTCACCGGCGGGCCGCATACGGCGCATACCACCAACCCGGTGCCGGTGGCGCTGGTGGGCGGGCCTGCGGGCGCACGGCTGCGCAACGGGCGGCTGGCCGATCTGGCGCCGACCGTGCTGCAGCTGATGGGCCTGCCGCAACCTGCCGAAATGACCGGGCAAAGCCTGATCGCGACGATGCTGCCGCGCTGCTGCCTTGCCTCTGGCCTTGCTGCTTGCCGCCCGGCCTGCCGCGCAGGCGGCCGCCGTGCCGAGACGGCGCGCAGCGCCGCCGCCGATCTGCAGGCGGCGGTGGCGGCGCTGGAGGAGGCGGCGCAGGCGCGCGAGACCGGGTTGCGGCCCTGACGCAGACGATCACGCGCCTATGAAGCGGGCCTCGCCGCGCTGCGCGACGGCGCTGCGGCAGGCGTCGCTGCGCGAAGCCGCGCTGACAGCTGCCGTTCGAAGCGCAAACGCGACCAGCGTGGCGCAGCTTGCTCGGCGTGCTGACGCCGATGGAGCGCAACGCCCGCGCCGCTGTTGCTGCTGCACCCCGACGGGGCCGCTGGGCACCGGTGCGGTCGGGCATGATGATTGCCGAGGTCACGCCCGCCCTGCAGGCCGAGGCCGAGGCCCTGCGCGGCCGAGCTGGACGAGTTGCGGGATCTGCGCGCGCCTGCAGACTGCCGGCGGCGCACACGCTGTCCGACGGGCTTGGCAGCGGCGCAGGACGCGCGCACCGCGCTCAGCCAGGCGATTTCGGACCGCACCGACCTGCCGCGCCGCTTTACCGAAGACCCCGAAGTGCTGAAGGGCCTGCTGGAAAGCGCCGATACGCTGGATGCCTTTGCCGCAGGCCTCGCCGCTGACCGAGAGCCGAGACGGCGGGCGCCGGCGATTTCGCCGAGCGCCCGGGGCAACCTGCCGCTGCCCGCCCTGGGCACGCTGCTGCGCCGCCCCGGCGAGGCTGATGGCGCCGGTGTCCGCCGCCCCGGCATGATGCTGGCCACGCGGCCGCAGGCGCTGGTCACCGCGCCCTGGTCCGGCACCATCCGCTATCGCGGCCCCTTGCTGGATTTCGGAAACGTGATGATCGCTTGAACCCGGGGCGAGGGCTATCTTCTGGTTCTCGCCGGGCTTGGAAACGGTTTATGGTGAAGTGGGTGAAGTCGTGGCCGCGGGCGACGCCGCTGGGCCTGATGGGCGGCCGGACCGCCGGCGAGGCCGAAGATTTTCTGGCAGCGGCGGCAGAGACTGGCGGTGCGGGCAGCCGGAAACGCTTTATATGGAATTCGAGACAGGGCACCGAGCCGGTCGATCCGGCGCGAATGGTTCGCGCTGAAGCGCAAGGGAGGCCCAGAAGACGTGAGAAGCGCGATGAAGAAATTCGTGATGGCGGCGCTGGGTGGCACCGTGGCCGGGGTTCTGCTGACCACGCCAGGTCGCGGGCCCGCTGATCGCGCAGGAGGCGGGCAAGAAGCCCTCGCCGTCTATGAACAGCTTGATCTGTTCGGCGACATCTTCGAACGCATCCGCGGCCAGTATGTCGAAGAGGTCGACAGCCAGAAGCTGATCGAGGCGGCGATCAACGGCATGCTGACCTCGCTCGATCCCCATTCCAGCTATCTGGCCGCCGATGATTTCAGCGACATGCAGGTGCAGACCCGGGGCGAGTTCGGCGGCCTGGGCATCGAGGTGACGCAGGAAGAGGGCTTTGTGAAGGTCGTCTCGCCGATGGATGACACGCCCGCCGACAAGGCGGGCATCCTGGCCGGCGACTTCATCACCCATGTGAACGGCGAAAGCGTGCTGGGCCTGACGCTGGATGAGGCGGTGGACATGATGCGCGGCCCGGTCGGCTCGGAAATCATCATCACCGTGGTGCGCGAGGGCACTGCCGATCCGTTCGACGTGTCGATCATCCGCGACACGATCAAGCTGACGGCGGTGCGCGGCCGCGTGGTGGGCGATACCGTCGTGCTGCGCATGACCACCTTCAACGACCAGACCTATCCCGGGCCTGCAAGACGAGTCTGAAGAAGGCGGTCGAAGAAATCGGCGGGCATGGACAAGGTTTCCGGCTTTGTGATGGACCTGCGCAACAACCCCGGCGGGCTGCTGAACCAGGCGATCAAGGTGTCGGATGCTTTCCTGGACAAGGGCGAGATCGTCTCGACCCGCGGCCGCAACGCGCAGGACGGCGAACGCTTCAACGCCGAACCGGGCGATCTGGCCGAGGGCAAGCCGATGGTGGTGCTGATCAACGGCGGCTCCGCCTCGGCGTCGGAAATCGTGGCGGGGGCGTTGCAGGACCATCGCCGCGCCATCGTGGTGGGCACCAAGAGCTTTGGCAAGGGCTCGGTGCAGTCGGTGATCCCGCTGCGCGGCGAGGGCGCGATGCGGCTGACCACGGCGCGCTATTACACGCCCTCGGGCCGCTCGATCCAGGCGCTGGGCATCTCGCCCGATATCGTGGTGAACCAGCCGCCCGCGATGCCCGAGCGACCGAGACGGCCGAGGCACGGCCGCAAGCGCCGCGACGCGCCACGGTCCGAGGCCGATCTGCGCGGCGTGCTGTCGAATGACAGCATGACCGAGGATGAAAAGCGCCAGTATCAGGAAGAACAGACCCGCGCCGAAGAGGCCGCCAAGCTGCGCGACGAGGATTACCAGCTGGCCTATGCCGTGGACATCCTGAAAGGCGCCGCCGCCATTCGCCGCAACCAACGGCAACCGCAGCCCGTGAGCCGACGGCCGATGGACCCGACCCGCCAGCCTGCCCTATCGCCCCTGCGTGGGCGTGGTGCTGATCAACCGGGATGGCCTGATCTTCACCGGCAACCGCAAGGACAGCGCCGCCCCCGCCTGGCAGATGCCGCAGGGCGGGATCGACGCGGGCGAAAAGCCGCGCAAGGCGGCCCTGCGCGAGCTGTGGGAAGAAACCGGCGTGACCGAGGATCTGGTGGAATTCGTCGCCAAGACCGACGGCTGGGTGACCTATGACCTGCCGCCCGAGCTGCTGGGCAAGGTCTGGGGCGGCAAGTATCGCGGGCAGAAGCAGAAATGGTTCCTGTTCCGCTATCTGGGCCGCGACGATCAGGTGAATATCGAAACCGATCACCCGGAGTTCGACCGCTGGCAGTGGAGCCGTGCCGACGAAATGGTGGCCTCCATCGTGCCGTTCAAGCGCACGGTCTATGACGCGGTGGTGGCGCAGTTCCGCGCCCATCTGGCCTGAGCCGGTCATCCGGCGGTGCGCCCCTTGCGGGCGCGCAGTCATAGGTCGCCTGGCGCAGGCTGCCGCCCGCTTGTCTCCGTTGCCTCCGGCGGGGGTATTTGGGCCAAGAGGAAAGGGCAGCCGCGTTTCGTGACGCAGCGTTGGCGGTGACAGTCTGACCGGGCTTTGCCACTGTGGCCGGGCCTGAGGAGGAGCCTGCCCATGTCATACCCACATCTGCTGTCGCCCATCGTGCTGGGCAGCGTGACCCTGCGCAACCGTGTGGTGATGGGGTCCATGCACACCGGGCTGGAAGAAACCGGCGACTGGAACCGGGTTGCGGAATTCTATGCCACGCGGGCGCGCGGTGGCGTCGGGCTGATGGTCACGGGCGGCATGGCGCCCAATCGCGAAGGCGGGGTGTTTCCGGGCGCGGCGGGGCTGTTTTCCGCGCAGGATATCGCAAATCACCGCATCGTCACCGAAAGGGTCCATGCCGCAGGCGGGCGGATTGCGATGCAGATCCTGCATGCCGGGCGCTATGCCTATGGCAAGGATTGCGTTTCCGCCTCGGCGGTGAAATCGCCGATCTCGCCCTTTGTGCCGCAGGCGCTGGACGAGGACGGGATCGAAAAGCAGATCGCCGATATCGCCACCGCCGCTGCCCGCGCCATCGAGGCGGGCTATGACGGGGTCGAGGTGATGGGGTCCGAGGGCTATTTCCTCAACCAGTTTCTGGTGCGGCACACCAACCGGCGCACGGATCGCTGGGGCGGCGCCTATGAAAACCGGATGCGCCTGCCGGTGGAGGTGGTGCGGCGGGTGCGCGCGGCGATGGGGGAGGGCGTCCTGATCTACCGCCTGTCGCTGATCGACCTGGTGCCGGATGGTTCGAGCTGGGACGAGGTGGTGCAGCTGGCCAAAGCGATGCAGGCGGCGGGGGCGGATGTGCTGAACACCGGCATCGGCTGGCACGAGGCGCGGGTGCCGACCATTGCCACCTCGGTGCCGCGCGCGGCCTTTGCGCATCTGACGGCGCGGCTGCGGCCCGAGGTGGGGATCCCCGTCATCGCCTCGAACCGGATCAACACGCCCGAGGTGGCCGAGGCCTGCTGGCGGCGGGCATGGCGGATATGGTGTCGATGGCACGGCCGTTTCTGGCCGATCCGGATTTCGTGGCCAAGGCGGCGGCGGGGCGGGCAGCCGAGATCGCGCCCTGCATTGCCTGCAATCAGGCCTGCCTGGATCATACCTTCAGCGGCAAGCTGACCAGCTGCCTGGTGAACCCGCGCGCCTGCCATGAGACCGAGCTGGTGATTGCGCCTGCTGCCGCGCCAAAGCGGGTGGCGGTGGTGGGGGCGGGGCCTGCCGGGCTTTCGGCGGCGCTGACCGCGGCCGAGCGGGGGCATCGCGTGGTGTTGTTCGACCGGGCGCCGGTGGTGGGGGGGCAGCTGCATCTGGCCGCCCGTGTGCCGGGCAAGGAAGAGTTTCGCGGGCTGATCGACTGGTTTGCCGCGCGTGTGGCCATCAGCGGGCATCGACCTGCGGCTGGGGCACTGCGGCGACGGCCGACGACCTGACCGGGCTTCGACGAGGTGGTCATCGCCACCGGCGTCACCCCGCGCGATCCGGGGATCGCCGGTGAGGCGGGGCCGCAGGTTCTGGGCTATCGCGATGTGCTGCGCGGGGCGCCGGTGGGGCCGCGCGTAGCGGTGATCGGGGCCGGGGGCATCGGTTTCGATGTGGCAGAGTTTCTGGTGCATCAGGGGCAAAGCCCGGCCCTGGATGCCGGGCTGTGGCGCCGCGAATGGGGCGTGGGCGATCCGGCGCTGGTGCCCGGGGGGCTGGCAGCTGGCGGCCCGCAGCCGGAACCGCCTGCCCGCGAAGTCTGGCTGCTGCAGCGCAAGCCGGAAAAGCCCGGGCGCAAGCTGGGCAAGACCACCGGCTGGATTCACCGCGCCGCGCTGCAGATGAAGGGCGTCAGGATGCTGGGCGGGGTGACATATGATGCCGTCACGCCCGAAGGCCTGGCGATCACCGTGAGCGGTGTGGCGCAGCTGCTGCCGGTGGATCATGTGGTGATCTGTGCCGGCCAGGAACCCGAGCGCGGGCTGCTGGCCCCGCTGCGCGCCCTGGGAATCGAACCGCATGTGATCGGTGGCGCTGATGTGGCGGCCGAGCTGGACGCCAAGCGCGCCATCGACCAAGGCACCCGGCTGGCCGCCATTTTGTGAGCCGGTGTTTCCCTCTTTTCAACGATCAGTGCTAATTCCCCCAGTCCGTCGCGCCATCGCCGCTATCTCGCCCGATTTGCGGTTAAAAAAGCCAGAGAAGAACCCGTTACTTCTGGCATGGGGAAAACGATGGACCGACTGACCGAAATGGAAGCCTTCGCCACTGTGGTGGATCAGGGCGGCTTTACCGACGCGGCCAAGAAGATGGGTATCTCGAAATCCGCCGTGTCGAAGCACGTTTCGGCGCTGGAGGCCCGGCTGGGTGCCCGCCTGCTGAACCGCACGACGCGACGGGTAAGCCCGACGGAAATTGGCCTGGCCTATTACGACCGCGCGCGCCGCGTGCTGAATGACGCGGGCGAGGCGGATGCGCTGGTCACCTCGATGCAATCCGCGCCTTCCGGGCTGCTGCGTATCAGCGTGGCCACCGATTTCGGGGTGAATCTGCTGTCACCGATTCTGGGGGATTTCCTGCAGGAATATCCGGATATCACCGTGAACATGGTGCTGAACAACCGTTACGTCGAACTGATCTCTGAAGGGTTCGACATGGCGATCCGGGTGGGCGATCTGGAAGACAGCAGCCTGCGCGCCCGCAAGCTGACCGAAACCCGAAACGGATGATCGCCTCGCCGGCCTATTTCCAGAAATATGGCCGCCCGCACAAGATTGATGATCTGAACGACCACAAGCTGCTGCATTACTCCAGCCAGGCTAATGGCAATGTCTGGAAGGTCACGGCGCCCTCGGGCGAAAAGCGGCAGGTGCGATCGAACGGCTGGCTGACGGTGAATGACGGGCAATCGCTGCTGAATGCGGCGGTGGCGGGGCTGGGCATCGCCTATCTGCCGTCCTTCCTTTATGCCGATGCGATGAAGAAGGGCCAGGTGGAAGAGGCGATCCTCGGCCTGCCGGTCGAAATGCTGGGCATCTATGCCGTCTATCCGCCGGGCCGGTTTACCCAGCCCAAGGTCCGGGCGTTCATAGATTTTCTGGCCCGCCAGTTCCTTGAAAAAGGCCCCGACAACTGGTGAGCCGCCAAGGCGTCTGTTCGAAGGTGCGCCCCTACTGGGTCGAGGTCAGCATGACCTCGACCCTTCTGTTTTCCTGCTGCCCTTCCGGGGTCAGATTGGAGGCGCGGGGCGCCAGATAGCCCACGCCTTCGGCCTCGATCCGGTCTGCGGCGATGCCACGGGCGATCAGCGCGGCGCGCACCGCCGCCGCCCGGGCGCGCGACACCGCGATATTGGCGGCCAGTGTGCCGGAGGCATCGGTATGCCCCACCAGCGCGATACGCCGGCTGGGCTGTGCGGTCAGATAGGCCGCAAGCGCATCAAGCGAGGGCGCATCCGGGTTTTCAAGATCGGATGCCCCGGTGGCAAAGGCCAGATCGCCCAGAACCAGACTGCCCGCCCGTTCCAGCTGCGGCGCCAGATCGCCCACCGCCACAGCAGGCTGCGCCGGGGCAGTGCTGGCAACCGGGGCGGGTGGGGTGCCGCCTGAAGAGACACTGGCGGGGGCGATCCGCGTCATCTGCACAAACCCCGCCTGATCGGACCGGCTTATCATCAGGCTCAGCACCTGCGCGCCCTTTTCCGCTGCGATGAACCGGAAATCCCCCAGATCGACATGCATATCCGGCTCTGGCAGCAGCGGCAGGGCATAGCGGAAATCAAAGCCGCCACAGGCCATGGTTTCACAGGCGTACAGCACGGCCCAGCCTTCTGCCTCGATCTGCTGGCGCAGGCTGGTGGCCAGGGCCAGCGTGGTCAGCGGTCCGTCGATCCGCCAGGCCACCTGTTCCAGATCCCCTTCCGCCAGCTTGCCGGGCAGACCCTCGGCAGACCAGGGACCGACGGGCAGACGATAAGAGGTTTCTGGCTCTGCCTCGCGCGCGGTTTCGGTGGCGGGGGCCGGGAAGCTGGGGGTCATGGCCTGCGCCGGGGCCGCGCAAAGGCTGGTCAGGCAAAGCAGGCGCAGGGTCTGAAATGGCCTCATTGGTCTTTCACGCGGTAATGATAGCCCCCCACCGCTACCATGCCCAGCCGTTCATACAAGGCGCGCGCCGGGGCATTGGCCTGTGTCACCACCAATGACATCGTGGTGGCGCCCTGATCCTGTGCCCATGCCGCAGCTGCCCGCAACATATTGTGGGCGGAACCCTGCCGACGGGCTGCAGGCAAGACCTCCAGCGCGTGCAGCATGGCAATGTTGCCATGGCAGGCCACAAAGGCCGCACCCACCGGCCTGTCCTGCGTGCGGGCCAGAATGGCGGTTTTCGGCCCCAGCACCCGCTGCATCACCGCCACACGCGCCGGGCCGATGCCGCCTTCGGCCCAGACATCGCAGGTGATCGCCAGCGGGGGCCAGTGGCAAAAGGCGGCCATGCCCGAAACCGGCCCCGCCAGCTGTGCCACCGGCGCGGCATAGGCCACCACCGGATCATTGATCCGGTAGCCCCGCGCGGCCAGCGCCGCATCCAGCGCATCATCGCCCGCATGGATCACGAACAGCGGCTTCTGCCCCAGCGCCGCCATGCCCGCCTCTGCCTCTGGCAGATCGGCGGCATCCCACCCCGCCGGGGCAGAGGCCGCCGAAACCCGCTGCCCGCCGCCTTGCCCGTCGCGCAACTGCCAGGGGCCATGGCGAAAACTGCGGGCCGGGGGCCAGGTGGCCTCCATCACGGCCGCCAGATCCAGCGCCCCGCCCATCAGGCGAACAGCGCGCAGAGCCGGGTCATCGCCTGATCCACCTGTCCCGGATCGGTGCCCCGGATCACCAGATTCGTGCCATGCGCCCCGTTCTGGATGAACGGATAAGATCCCATCGACAGATCGGGAAATTCGGCCGCCAGCGCGCCGAAAGGCCCGGCAATCTCGCCCTCGCCCCGGTTGACGCGCAAAGACTGGCTCAGCAGCGGCTGACCGCCGGTGATGGTGGGCAGCACGCTGGCCACCATGGCCTGAAAGATATTGGGCACCCCCGCCATCACATGCACATTGCCCAGGGTAAAGCCCGGCGCCGTGCTCACCGGATTGTCTATCAGGGCCGCGCCATCGGGGATGCGCGCCATCCGCTGGCGCGCGGCGTTGAACTCCAGCCCCGCCCGGTCGTAATGCGCCTGTAGCAGCGCCATGGCATCGGCGCGATGGGTGATCGCCACGCCAAAGGCCGCCGCCATCGCATCGGCGGTGATATCATCATGCGTCGGCCCGATGCCGCCGCTGGTGAACACATGATCCCAGCGGGCGCGCAGGGCATTGACCGCCTCGATGATGGCGGGCTGTTCATCGGGCACCACGCGGGCTTCGGCCAGCCGGATGCCGCGCTGCGTCAGCTCGCCGGCCAGATAATGGGTGTTGCCATCCCGGGTGCGGCCCGAAAGGATCTCGTCCCCGATCACCAGCATGGCGGCGGTTGGGTTGGTCATCGGTTGTCTCCCTCTTTCGTTGCGTCCAAGGTATAGCGTGCGGCCCGGGGTTTCAAAGCCCCGGCTCTGGCCTTTTGCGCCCGGCGCGATTATCTGTTTTTCCGCACAGAGGGAAAGGATACGCCGGTGAACGACATCCGCGGCCGCACGACCAAAGAAGGTATCCGCATCTATACCGAGGCAGATTTTGCCGGGATGCGCGCGGCGGGCCGCGCTGCGGCGGAAATCCTGGATAATGTGGCGCCTTTGGTCAAACCCGGTGTGACCACCGCCGCGCTGGATGATTTCATCACCGCCGAGGTCACCCGCATGGGCGTGGTCTCTGCGACCATCGGCTACAAGGGCTACAAGCACGCCTCCTGCATCAGCGTCAACCATGTGGTCTGCCACGGCATTCCGGGTGGCAAGGTGCTGGCGGATGGCGACATCCTCAACATCGACGTCACGGTGATTGTCGATGGCTGGTTTGGCGATACCAGCCGCATGTTCGTGGCAGGCACCCCGGCGCGCAAGGCCGAACGGCTGATCGAGGTCACGCATGAAAGCCTGATGCGCGGCATCGCCGCCGTGAAGCCGGGCAATACCTTCGGGGATATCGGCTTTGCCATCCAGTCTTACGTCGAACAGAACCGCATGAGCGTGGTGCGCGATTTCTGCGGCCACGGGCTGGGCCTTGTGTTCCATGCCCCGCCGAATGTGCTGCATTACGGCCGTCCGGGCACCGGCCCGGTGCTGGAAGAGGGGATGTTCTTCACGATCGAACCGATGGTGAACTTGGGCCGCCCCGAAACCAAGGTTCTGGCCGATGACTGGACGGCGGTGACCCGCGACAAATCCCTGTCGGCACAATACGAACATTCGGTGGGCGTCACGGCAGAAGGCTGCGAGATCTTTACCCTGTCGCCTGCAGATAAGTTCTTCCGCACCTGGGAATGACAACTGCGGAATGACGCTGCCCACCATCCGGGCCTGATCCACCCCCCAAAATGCCGAAGGCCGGGCCCTGGGGTCCGGCCTTCGGCATGGTATGTCTCGGTTCAGGCGACGGCGCGTTGATGAGGCAGGAAGACATCATCCTGATCGGCTTCCGGCATCGGCAGGCTGCGCATCACCACACGATCCCGGCCCTGGCGTTTCGCATCATACAGCGCCTGATCCGCGGTTTTCAGCAGCACATCCAGCCCCTGATCCGTCACCGGGGCAAAGCCCACCCCGACGCTGGCCGATACCTGCACCACCTGCCCGTCATCCAGCCGCAGCCCCATCCGCATCTGCTGGCAGATCCGCCAGGCCGCCTGCGCCGCACCATTTTCATTCACATCGGGCAGCAGCACCACGAATTCCTCGCCGCCAAACCGCACCACGGTATCCTGCGACCGGATGGTTTGCGACAGCACACCCGCCACCGCCCGCAGCACCAGATCGCCGGCATCATGGCCATAACGGTCGTTGATCGCCTTGAAGTGATCCAGATCCACCACCAGCATCGCAGTGCCCTTGCTGCCCAGGATGCGGGCGGCATTGCTGAACTGGCCGGGCAGGGCACGACGGTTCAGCAGGCCGGTCAGCGGGTCGGTCATCGCATCATTCACCATCTCGCGTTCACGGCGGGCATTGTCGCGTTCCCGCTGCAGCAGCGTGCCGAACAGGATCGACCCGGCCAGATGATACAGGATGACCGTCGGCAGGGCCTGAAGCGCCGAAGACCGGATCGCCAGCGGCAGGAAGATCATGGTCACGGCTGCGACCGAAATTGCCACACCCAGAAAGGTAAAGGACACCACGCCGGGGATCAGGTTGCGCTCGCGCACCGCCGACCACAGCATCCCCATCCCGCCGGCAATCAGCATCGAGGAACAGCCGATCAGCGCCCCATCCCCGCCCAGCATCATCCGCGTCAGAACGGCCACGGCCAGCGCGGTGGACAGGCCGATCCCGCTCAGAAAGGCGGCGGCAAAGCCGATGAACAGGCTGCGACCGTCAATCAGATAGCCACCATCCTGCAGAAAGGGCTGAAACATCGACAGCGCCGCCCCCAGCCCGAACCACAGGCCCAGAACCACATGGCGCATCCACCGTCGGCTGCCGCTGCGTTGAACATATCCGTAGAAGAGGGCGATACATGCCATCAGTGCCACACCATTGGCCAAAGAAAGCGCAGTATTCATCTTACCCTCCAATACTTTGCGGTGGTGGCGCTGCACAGGTCGTGCAGATCAGCACCGGAACTGGAGTTAGACTGTCAGCCAATTAAGGTGAAATTTGAGCAAAATATGTCACGAATTTCGGCAGCCGCCCAAATCGGCGCTTTCACCCTGCCGTTTCAAGGCAATGTCTCCGAAATGCGCGCTTCAGCATGTCCAGTTCGGCCCGCAGCAGATCAATTTCGGCCCGCAGATCGTCTTCCATGGCCACGCCGGTGATGATGGTGAAATGCGCAAGCACCTGCCCGCTGCCAGAATCACGGAACAGCAGGGTCTGCACCCCCTCTGACAGAATCGCGGCGGGAATCGGCAGCTGCACCGCAAGGCTTCCCGGCTGATCGGGCAGCGGCGTCAGGGTCAGGCCCGGCAGTTTCTGGTCCAGATGCCAGACCTCCAGCGCGGGGCTGTGGCCCGCCCCGGTCAGCACGCCTTCCCAGATACCCGCGCGCACCCGCGTTTTCGTCAAGCTTGCCTCGGCCATCCCGCCCTCCTGTCAGATTTCCGCCCGGGGGCGGCGCGAAAAAGTCACGTCGCGCAGGATGACCTGATTCATCTCCGGCCCTTCGAAGATCAGATCGACCCACAGCCGGTCCACCCGCTTTTCGTTCATCTTGGTATAGGCCAGATCGAATTCCACCA
Source organism: Gemmobacter sp. (assembly GCA_034519525.1). Taxonomy (GTDB): domain Bacteria; phylum Pseudomonadota; class Alphaproteobacteria; order Rhodobacterales; family Rhodobacteraceae; genus Gemmobacter. The sequence continues at coordinate 19,179 of JAXHOJ010000004.1, forward strand.
TCACCTCTTCGGCGGCCAGCGGCAGTTCATGCACGATCTGTTCGACATTGGGCCCGTATTTGATGTTCAGCCGCGCAAAGATCTCCAGCGGTTTTTCCATCTCCACGATGGCATCGACGCGGATCAGGTGCTTCAGCTTCAGCCCCTGAACCGATTCGGGCGGCAGTTCCAGCACCAGCGACAGAAAGGTGCCGTCAAACCGGAACACATCCATCCGCAGGCCGAAGGGGGCCAGATCGGCCTCGCGCGTGTTGCGGATCTGGCGCACCGTCAGCTCTGACCGGCGGCAGTCATGATAGATGGTGGCCCCTTCGCAGATCTGCGCGCGCGATGGCACCGATGCCGCGCCGGGCACCGGAATCGCCCCTTTCCACAGATCATGGCGCCAGGCCCAGTCAGACCCCATCGGGCGGCGGATCGCATTTGGCCCGATCACCGGCAGGGCCAGCCGGTGTTCGGCGGAATGGATCACCCGATCCAGCTGCCGCCGCATCTGCCGTGCCCGGCCCCGGATCTGGCGCAGCTGTTCCAGGCTGATGCTATCGGCCAGATTGGCCCAATGCTCCCACCGCCGCAGGAACCGGCGCTGCAGCACCCTGTCCAGAAATGTGTCCAACCTGCGGGTCATCGGAGGGTAAAAATCCTTGCGCAAACGGCAGCTTGCCCCGGCGCACCCGTAAAGGGTGCCCAAGGGTCACGAATCGTTTATCCCCGCAAATGGTGAAAAAAACTACCCCAGCCGGTCGGGTCAGGAACGATTCGCCGCAAGCGTGGCCGCCACGAAGGCCTGCAGCAGGGCCAGCCCTGCATCGCGGTTCAGCGGCGCATCCACCGGGCCCGCCACCGTCAGCGTCACCAGCCGCCCCTCCAGGGCCAGCACCGCCCGCCAGCTTTCGGCCTGCACCGGCGCCGAGGCCTGCGGCCCACGGTCCTGCAGTCGGATCAGAAAGGCATCCCCGCTGCGCCGCGCCTCAAGCAGCTGCACATCCGCCGCCCGGCCCCGGCGGCTCAGCGCCTGCCGCCCGGCGGCAGAGCGGAAAAAGGCCGTCAGCTCCGCGCCGCCCGAGGCAACATCCAGCCCGGCCCCGCTGCCCTCGGCCCCCACCGCCGCCGTCAGCACGGCTGGTGGCCGCTCCGTCGCCCCGGCACAGCGCCCGATCAGCAGGATCGCCGTCTCTGCCCCTGCCAGCTGGGCGGCGGGTTCCGTGCAATAGCCTGCGGGGGCAGCCACCTGCACCGCGCCGCCAAACAGGCTCGCCCGGCCCTGCGCCGAAGGCGTCATGCAGGCGGTCAGCCCCAGCGCCACCAGACCCAGCGCCCCGGCGGCCCGCATTGCCCTTGCTGTTCCGGTCATCCGCTGCGCCCCCTTTGTGCTGTCGCCAGACCTATGCCGCAGCCCGCGCCCCGGCAAGCGCCGTGCGTGCAATCGCTGTGGCATCGGCGGCCTTTCGCGTTCTACAGTCACCCGGCGCATCGCACAGGAGGCCCCATGGAAATCACCACGCTCGAAGCCGAGGCGCAGCGCCTTGTCCTTGCCGCCTTCACCGAAGAAACCGCCCTGTCACTGGGCCTGACCCTGGTCGAGCTGGCCCGCGCTGCGGCGCTGCCGGTGGTCATCAACATCCGCACCGCCGACCGCACACTGTTTCATGCCGCCCTGCCGGGGGCTGCACCCAACAACGACAACTGGGCGCGCCGCAAATCCAATGTCGCGCTGCTGTTCCATCTGCCCTCGCTGCTGGTCGGGGCGCAGATGCAGGCCTCGGGGCGCAGCCTGGCCGATCATGGCCTGTCCCCGCAGGATTACGCCGACCATGGCGGGGCTGTGCCGATCCGGGTTCAGGGCGTCGGTGTGGTGGCCGTGGCCACCGTTTCGGGCCTGCCCTCGGTCGAGGATCACCGGCTGGTGGTCCGCGCGCTGGAAACCCTGCTCTGACAGTTGCCATGCCCCGCCCGCCGCGTGACAGGGCAGGGCGCCGCAATGATTGCATTTCCGGCCTTCCGGGCTTATCTCGGGGGCGACCAAGAACAAAGGGCCAGCCCGCATGAACTGGATCTCGAACTACGTCCGCCCCAAGATCAACTCGCTCTTCTCCCGCCGCGAAGTGCCCGAGAACCTTTGGACGAAGTGCCCCGAATGTGGGACCATGCTGTTTCACCGCGAATTGTCGGATAATCTGAACGTCTGCACCCATTGCGATCACCATATGGCGATCACCCCGCGCGACCGCTTCAAGGCGCTGTTCGACGGCGGCGTGTTCATCGAGGTGAAGGTGCCCGAGCCCGTCATCGACCCGCTGCATTTCCGCGACCAGAAGAAATATCCCGACCGGATGAAGGCCGCGCAGAAGGCCACGGGCGAAAAAGAAGCGATGCTGGTGGCCGAGGGCGAGGTGTTCCGCACCCCCATCGTCGCCGCCGCGCAGGATTTCAGCTTCATGGCCGGGTCCATGGGCATGTATGTCGGCAATGCGATCATCGCCGCGGCCGAACGCGCGGTGGCCCTGAAACGCCCGCTGGTGCTGTTTGCCGCGGCCGGTGGCGCGCGGATGCAGGAAGGTATCCTGTCAGCCTGATGCAGATGCCGCGCACCACCGTGGCCGTGCAGATGCTGAAAGAGGCGGGCCTGCCCTATATCGTGGTGCTGACCCATCCCACCACCGGCGGCGTGACCGCCAGCTATGCCATGCTGGGCGATGTGCAGATTGCCGAACCCAATGCGCTGATCTGTTTTGCCGGCCCGCGCGTGATCGAACAGACCATCCGCGAAAAGCTGCCCGAAGGGTTCCAGCGCGCCGAATATCTGCTGGATCACGGCATGCTGGACCGGGTGACCCATCGCAAGAACCTGAAGGATGAACTGGTGACGATCCTCCGCATGCTGATGCGGCCAGCCGCCCGCCGGTCAAGGGCGATCTGCCCGCGCCCGGGCGCGCCGACCGGCCCAGGCCTGCCCGCCCTGACATGAGCCGCAGACCCCGACGGCTCCGACGCCATCCTGCACGCGGATGATGACGCTGCACCCCAAGGTCATCGACCTGACGCTGGACCGGGTGCAGCGGCTGCTGGCGGCGCTGGGCCATCCCGAACGCCGCCTGCCGCCGGTGATCCATATCGCGGGCACCAATGGCAAGGGCAGCACCCAGGCCATGATCCGCGCCGGGCTGGAGACAGCAGGGCGCGCGTCCATGCCTATACCTCGCCGCATCTGGCGCGGTTTCACGAACGCATCCGGCTGGCGGGCGCGCTGATCTCGGAAGAGGCGCTGGCGCAGCTGCTGGATGAATGTGTCGACGGCCAACGGCGCCGAAGAGATCACCTTTTTCGAGATCACCACCTGCGCCGCCTTTCTGGCCTTTGCCCGCATCCCGGCGGATTACACCCTGCTGGAGGTGGGCCTGGGCGGGCGGCTCGATGCGACCAATGTGGTGGATCAGCCGGCGCTGACGATCATCACCCCGGTCTCGATCGACCATCAGCAATATCTGGGCGAAACCCTGGCCGAAATTGCAGGCGAAAAGGCCGGCATCCTCAAACGCGGCGTGCCCTGCATCGTCGGCCCGCAGACGCGCCGACGGGCTCGCGGTGATCGAGGCGCGCGCCGCCCGGCTGGGCGCGCCGCTGCTGGCCTATGGCCAGCACTGGCATGTCGGTGCCGAACGCGGGCGGCTGATCTATCAGGATGAAACCGGCCTGCTGGACCTGCCGCTGCCCAATCTGCCCGGCCCGCATCAGATCCAGAATGCAGGCGCCGCATTGGCCGCGCTGCGCCATCTGGGTGCCGATGACGCCGCCTGCGAGGCCGCCGTGACCCGCGCCTTCTGGCCCGCCCGGATGCAGCGGCTGCAAACATGGCCCGCTGGTGGACGCCGCGCCGGGGGTAGAGCTGTGGCTGGATGGCGGCCACAATCCGGCAGGCGGGGCAGCCATCGCCGCCACGCTGGCGCGGATGCCGCGCGCGGCCGACGCATCTGATCTGCGGCATGCTGAACACCAAGGATGTCACCGGCTATCTGCGCCCGCTGGCGCCGCATCTGGCCGCCCTTCATGCGGTATCGATCCCCGGCGAGGCGAATACGCTTCCGGCAGAAACCACCGCCGCTGCCGCCGCTGCCGGGCCGGCATCGCCGCCATCACCGCCGCCTCGGTCGCAGCAGGCGCTGGCCGATATCGCCACAGCCCAGCCTGCCGCGCGGGTGCTGATCTGCGGCTCGCTCTATCTGGCGGGCAGCATCCTGCGCGAAAACGGCTGACGTCCGGCAGCGCACAGGCCGGGCAGGGGGCCTTGCCCCCTCGCGCGTGCCGCGCTCACCCCCAGGGTATTTTTGCCAAGAGGAAAGGCCATGTCTTCCTCTTGGTCCAAATACCCCGGGGGAGCCCGCAGGGCGGGGGCGGAGCCCCCTTCTTCTGCGCGTCAGATCAGGCCTTCTGCGCGGAACAGCCGCTTCAGCTCGGTTTCCGGTCGCGCGCCGAAATGGCTGATGACCTCGGCTGCAGCGACACAGCCCATGCGGCCCGCAATATCCAGGCTCTGGCCGGTCGCCATGCCATAGATGAAGCCGGCGGCGAACTGATCGCCCGCGCCGGTGGCATCCACCGGCACCACCCGGCGTACCGGCACCACAGCACGTTCGGCGCCGCGCAGCAGGATCACCTCTTCGCCCGACCGGGTGCAGACCACCAGCCCGCCTCCTGCGCGGCCTGTGTCAGCGCATCGTCCAGATCGGTTTGATACAGGCTTTCCCATTCGTGCTGGTTGCCGATCACATAATCCAGTTCCTTGACCAGGCGGCGGAAATCGCCGCGGTGGCGGTCCACGCAGAACGGGTCTGACAGGGCAATCCCCGCGCGGCCCCCGGCCTTGCGGCACAGGCGGGCGGCGTGTTCAAATGCCTGTTTGCCCTTGGGCTTGTCGTAAAGATAGCCTTCCAGGAACAGGATCGCCGCATCCGAGGCCACGTCGGGCGCCACATCCTCGGGCCCCAGTTCCGAGGAAATCCCCAGATAGGTGTTCATCGACCGTTCGCCATCGGGCGAAACGAAGATCATCGACCGCGAGGTGGGCAGCTCGCCCCCCGGAACGGGCGGGTTGACGAAGGCAGTGCCCTCATCCGCCATGGCCTTGGCGTAAAAGCGGCCAAGCGCATCGTCATGGACCCGGCCGATAAAGGCGGTCTTCAGCCCCAGATTGCCCAAGCCTGCCAGCGTATTGGCCACCGATCCGCCCGGCGCCTGCACCCGGTCTTTCATCGCGGCATACAGCAGCTCGCCCCGTTCGCGTTCGACCAGTTGCATGATGCCCTTTTCGATGCCCATCAGCTCCAGAAAGCTGTCATCAGCCTGGGCAAAGACATCGACGATGGCATTGCCGATGCCCACCACTTCGTATTTCTTCATTCGGTCTTTTCCTCAAAGGGGCAAAGGTCGCGGATCAGGCAATCCGCGCAGCGGGGTTTGCGGGCGGTGCAGATATAGCGCCCATGCAGGATCATCCAGTGATGCGCGTGCTGCTGGAATTCGGCGGGGATATGGTCTTCGATGGCGCGTTCCACCGTTTCCACATCCTTGCCCGGGCAGACGCCGGTGCGGTTGCCAAAGCGGAAGATATGGGTATCCACCGCCTGCGCCGGGATGTGCCACCACATGTTCAGCACGACATTCGCCGTCTTGCGCCCTACACCCGGCAGCGACTGCAGCGCCGCCCGGCTGGAGGGCACTTCGCCGCCATAGTCGTTCACCAGAATCTCCGACAGGCGGATGACGTTCTTCGCCTTCTGCCGGAACAGGCCGATGGTCTTGATCGCCTCGGTCAGCCCCTCCAGCCCCAGATCCAGCATCTTCTGCGGCGTATCCACTGTGGCGAACAGCGGGCGGGTGGCCTTGTTCACCCCGGCATCGGTGGCCTGCGCGCTAAGCGCCACCGCCACCAGCAGGGTATAGGCGTTCACATGATGCAATTCGCCCTGCGGTTCCGGCTCTTGTGCCTGAAACCGGGTGAAGATCTGGTGGATCGTATGATAACCGAGTTGCCGCGCCATGCCCCGCCTCTTGCCAAAGCCCGCGCCCGCTGCGCAAGCGAAGGCCGCAGCAAACCGGGTCGCGCCGCGTGAACGGATGCCGCCTATTCTGGCAGAAAGGAGCCCGCCATGACCGCAGCCGACCCCCGCCATGACCGATCAGATGGCCGCGCTATCACTATCGCATGATCGCCCGCGCCCTGGCCGAGATCGACGCGGGCGGGCCGGGCCTGACCCTCGATGCGCTGGCAGACCGGATGGGGATGAGCACGGCACATTTCCAGCGGGTGTTTTCGCATTGGGTCGGCGTCAGCCCGAAGCGGTATCAGCAATATCTGACGCTGGACCATGCGCAACGCCTGCTGGCGGATCGTCATTCGGTGCTGGAAACCTCGCTGGCCACAGGGCTGTCGGGCGGCGGGCGGCTGCATGATCTGTTCCTGCGCTGGGAGGCGATGACGCCGGGCGAATATGCCCGTGCGGGCGAGGGGCTGACGATCCTCTGGGGCTGGTTCGACAGCCCGTTTGGCCCGGCGCTGGTGATGGGCACCGAACGCGGCATTTGCGGGATGGGTTTTGCGGCCGAAAATCCGGGCGCGAGGCGGCGCTGGCCGATCTGACGGGGCGCTGGCCCAAGGCGCGAATTCGTCGAAGACCCGGCGGCGCTGCGGCCGCTGGTGCAGGCGGCGCTTTGGGCGGCGCGGCGGCGGCGCCGGCTGCATCTGATCGGCGCGCCGTTTCAGATCAAGGTCTGGGAGGCGCTGCTGTCCATCCCGTCCGGCCATGTCACCACCTATTCTGATATCGCCCGCGCCATCGGGCATCCGGCTGCGGTGCGGGCGGTGGGCACCGCAGTGGGGCGCAACCCGGTCAGCCTTCTGATTCCCTGCCATCGGGCGCTGCGCAAATCGGGGGGCTTGGGTGGGTATCACTGGGGGCTGCCGGTCAAACGCGCCATGCTGGCATGGGAGGTCGCCGCGCGGCCGGATGCGACGGGAACGTGATGGCGCAAATTCTGCCGGTCACATGCAACGGTGACCGCTCTGGCGCCGTGCCGTTGCCATAGTCGCTGGCGACAGGCGCAATCGCGGAAACTCGGTAGGATGCAACGAGGCACAGTCATGATCCTCAAGACCTCCGATCTGTTCTGCGGCTGTCGCAGGCCCTTGCCGTGCTGACGGCCTGCGCTCGATCCCGTATGCAGCTATGAAGACCCCAATGCCCGTACCAAGCGGCGCGCCGGCCTTCGGCGGCCATCGCCGGCGGCGGTTGGCCGGCGGCAAGCCTCGGGCGGCGATGACCGGCTGGCCTAAGGCGCTGATCGGTGCGGGCCATGGGTGCCGCATCGGCGGGGGCGCCATCGGCGGCATCGCTGGACCAGTCAGGCGGCCGAACTGCGCCGCAGCCTGGGGGCAGCCCCAACGTGTCAGGTGGCGAACACCGGCAATGCGCTGGTGCTGACCATGCCGCAGGACATCCTGTTCGCGACCGACAGCGCCAGCCTGCGCCCCGATCTGCAGGGCGATCTGCGCGCCATGGCGCGCAAGCCTGATGCGCTATCCGCAACAGCCGGGTCGTGAGGTGATCGGCCATACCGACAGTACCGGCGAGGCCGCCTACAACCAGCGACCTGTCGCGAGCGCCGCGCGGATGCGGTGGCGGCGGTGCTGATCGCCAGCCGGGCGTGCCGTGCGGCGCGCCTCGCGGCCTATGGGCGGGGCGAAAACCAGCCCGTTGCCTCGAACGCCGATGCGGCAGGCCGCGCCCAGAACCGCCGGGTGGAAATCACCATTCGCCCGCAACTGATCGGCCGCAATCGCTTGCTGACAGGATGGAACTGCGGCCGGGCGCGCCGCGCGGCCTTTCTGTTTGCTGAAATCCCCGTGCCGGTCTGGTCATGATGCTTTTGACCAATCAGGCGAGGGGATTCCATGCCGTTTCAACAAGATCCAGCAGGAAAAGCTGTCGCAAGGCGTCGTGCGCCAGATCGAACTGCTGATCCTGCGCGGCATCCTGCGCCCCGGCGAACGTTTGCCGCCGAACGCGATCTGGCCGAGCGCATGGGCGTTTCGCGCCCGTCGCTGCGCGAGGCGCTGGAGGGGCTGGAGGACAAGGGCCTCGTGGTCAGCCGGCCGGGTGCGGGCGTGTTTGTGGCCGATGTGCTGGGCTCGGCCTTTTCGCCGGCGCTGATCGAGCTGTTCGCCACCCATGACGAGGCGGTGTTCGACTACCTCGATTTTCGCCGCGATCTGGAAGGGCTGGCGGCCGAACGCGCCGCGCGGCTGGGGTCGGATACCGATCTGGAGGTGATCGCCACGATCTTCGCCAAGATGGAATCCGCGCATCAGAAGCGCAATCCGGCAGACGAGGCGGCGCTGGATGCGCAGTTCCACATGGCCATCATCGAGGCGAGCCATAATGTCGTCATGCTGCACATGATGCGGTCGATGTTCGACCTGCTGCGGCAGGGCGTGTTCTATAACCGCATGATGATGTTCAAGAATCGCATGACGCGCGACATGCTGCTGGATCAGCACCGCGCCATCAACAAGGCCATTCAGACCCGCGATCCCGCCGCCGCCCGCATCGCCGTATCGGCCCATATGGATTATGTCGAACTGGCGCTGCAGGAACAGGCCCGGTCTGAACGCAACGAGGCGGTGGCCCGTCAGCGCATCGAACACGAGAAATCCAGATAACAGAAAACCCCGGCCGAAACCGGGGTTTTCCTGTTTTGCAATCGTGTCAGGCTCAGTGCAGCTTGGCGCCGACTTCGGCAATCGCCGCGTCGATCGAAGCGGCAGAGGCCGTGGCGTTCATCTGGCGAGCCAGCACATCGGATGCCGCGGCAATCGCCACATCCACAGCCGTTTCGCGCACTTCGCGGACGGCGGCAGCTTCGGCAGAGGCGATACGCTCTTCCGCAGCAGCCAGACGGCGGGCGATGGACACCTTCAGGTCTTCCTTCGCCTGCACGGCTGCAGCCATGGCCGCTTCCTTGGCACCGGAAACGATCCGCTCACTCTGCTCCATCATCTCCTTCTGCTTGCGCTCGTAGGAGGCGAGGATGGTCTTGGCTTCTTCGCGCAGGGCGCGGGCCTCTTCCAGTTCGGCCTTGATTGCTGCCGCGCGGGCATCAAGCATGGCGCCGATCTTCGCCGGAACCTTCATGTAGAACAGGATGCCGACGAACAGGATGAAGGCCAGCAGCACGATGAAGTTCGTGTTGCGCAGCGAGAAGAACGGGCCGGTGGCCGCAAGGGCCGGGCTCGCCATCAGGGTTGCGGCAATCAGGATCAGCTTGTTCATGGGCTTATCCTTTCAGCCGGGCGGAAACCGCCGCCGAGATGGTTTCGGCATCGGCCTGGCCACCCAGGAAGGAAACCAGTTCCAGCGCGGTGTCTTTCGCAACTTCCGTCACGCTTTCCATCGCATTGGCGCGGATTTCCGCGATACGTGCTTCCGATTCTGCGGTTTTGGCCGAGATTTCCACATCGGCACGGGCCGTTGCGGCGTCGAGATCGGTCTGAATCTCTGCCTTGGCCTGTGCCACGATCTTGGCCGCCTCGATGCGGGCTTTCGCCAGCGCGTCGTTATAGGCCTTTTCTGCGGCGACCGCCTTCTGCTTCAGCTCTTCGGCTGCAGCCAGGTCGTTGGTAATGGTGCCGCTGCGCTCGGCCAGAACTGCCCCGATCCGGGGCAGGGCCACGCGCGACAGCACGAAATAGATCACGACAAGCGCGACCAGCAGCCAGAAGATCTGGTTGCCCCAGGTCGAGATGTCGAGCTGCGGCATACCGGCGGAGCTACCCGCCGCCGCTTCATGCGCTTCGGTCGCCATGTTGATTCCTCACGTCCGTCAAACACTTGGCCGGGGGGCGTTATGCCCCACCGGCCGAGAAGCTCAGGCAGTCAGGATCAGACGGCGAACATCAGCAGCAGGGCGATCAGGAACGAGAAGATGCCCAGAGCTTCGGCAAAAGCGATGCCGACGAAGAGGTTGGCGGTCTGCGACGGAGCAGCCGAGGGGTTGCGCAGGGCGCCAGCCAGGAAGTTGCCGGCGATGTTGCCCACACCGATACCAGCACCGCCGAGACCGATGGCAGCCAGACCGGCGCCGATGTATTTGCCCATAAGCGCGAGTTGTGCGACTTCAGCTTCCATTGTTCGTCTCCTTTGGAATTCGAATTTAGGGTTGGTAGTCCGGACCTTAGTGGTGGGCGCGGACCCACCGCGTCTTTCAGGTAAACGCAGGTCAGAATGGTGAAAACATAGGCCTGAACCACGGCAACAAGCAGTTCCAGACCATAGATCGCGGTCACGGCACCCACAGCGACCGGCGAGATGACAGCCATCGAGGCGAAGCCTGCGAACACTTTCATCACGGCGTGGCCTGCCATCAGGTTGCCCGCAAGACGGATGGAGTGGCTGACGGGACGCACGAAGTAGGAAATCACTTCGATGATCGCCAGCACGGGGCGCAGCGGCAGCGGCGCCGACGACACCCAGAACATGCCCAGGAAGCCGATGCCGTTCTTGACAAGGCCAAGAATGGTGACGCCCAGGAAGACCAGCAGCGCAAGCGTCACGGTGACGGCGACATGGCTGGTGGTGGTGAAGCTCATCGGGATCAGGCCCAGCAGGTTGGCAAACAGGATGAACAGGAACAGCGTCATGACATAGGGGAAGTATTTCACCCCGTCATGGCCGGTCACATCTTCGACCATCTTGTAGATGAAGCCGTAAAGCATCTCGCCAACCGATTGAATCCGCGAAGGAATAATCGCGCGGCCACGCGAACCGAACACCATCAGGGCGATGATCGACAGCACGGTCAGGGCGATCCAGACAGCGTGGTCACTTTGGATTATTGGGGTGTACACACATTACCGTGGCATCGTCGCAGAACCGCGGGGGCACGATGAACTGATCCATCGGGTGAATTGCAAAGCCGGTTTCTGCTTCCGCTGCCACGTCTGTCATCCTTCGGTTCCGGCGGAGCGATCCGCCTGCGTCTGCGCTTCGGTCTTCGCTGTTTCTCTTCGGCCGAACGGGCAGCATGGTCTTGATCCCAGCGACGAAGCCCAGCAGCACGAAGATCAGCAGGAAGATGGGCATCGTTCCGAACACATGGTCCAGACCGTAGCCGATGCCTAGGCCCAGAAGCAGCCCCGCAACCAGCTCTATCACCATCCGCCAGGCCTGTTCGCCCTGCGAGAAATCCTTACCTGTGCCAGAGGGGTTCACCTTGGCACCCTTCACCTTGGACAGCCGCGCATCCAGCGCGCGGAGCCGTTCGGGATCGGGTTCGTCTGCCATTGTGAGGCCCCTTGAACAGTCGCGGCGAACCTACGGAACGGGGGCGGATGGCTGAATCAGGCAAAGCAATGACGCGAATTCAGGCCGTGCAAGCGCTGGATTTTACGGATGTTTCAAAATAAGCTGCAGCGCAGGCGCGGGCCGCACTGCGCATGTCAACGGACGGCACGTGAGGCATATTCAGCCATCCAAGGTTGAGGGGGTGAATTGGTTTTCCCAGCGGGGGGGGGAATCCACGGTTGACGATGTCAAAGGGCCGCAAGGCCGAGGATAAAGAAATTGACCGATGCCCGATGAGCCCGATATCTTTGCCACCCTGGCGGGGCCGACACGGCGGGCGATCCTTGCCATGCTGCTGGAAGACGACATGGCAGTGACCGATGTGGCAGAGCCGTTCCGGATGTCGCTGGCGGCGATTTCGAAACATCTGCAGGTGCTGGCCGAAGCCGGGCTTATCAGCCGCGAACGGCGGGGCCGGGTGATCTGGTGCAAGCTGGAACCCGATGCGCTGAAGGCGGCCTCGGTCTGGATGCGTGGCTTCGGGCAGTTCGATCCGGTGGATCTGGATGCGCTGGAACGGTTTCTGGAAACCGAACTGAGCGATGACCCCGAGGCGGGGATGACCGGCGCGGCGCTGTAGGGTCTGCGTCCCGCAGGCGTCCCGCCGCCGTCCCGCAGCTGTCGGGACAATGGCGAGGGGCGCGAAAGTGACCGGGGATCAGCGCGGCGGTTCCATAACCGCATCGCGTATCCGGCAATCGCGGATCACATCCGCGCCGCAGCGACGCGGTTGCAGGTCTTTGGTCAGGCAGATGCGCGCTTCCTGAATATGGCCATCGGCACAGGTGATGGTGATCTGGTCGCGGGACAGGCCGGGGTTCGATTCCAGAAAGGCGGCCTCTACCACTTCGGCGGGCAGCTGCAGCCGCCGGTCCATCTGGCCAAAGACCGGGGGCTGGGTGATCGTCGCAAAGGCGCGGCGCGCGGTGTCGTAGTAGTCGGCGGCGGCAAGGCCGCTGCACCGCCCGTGCTTCTTCCACTGATACCAGGCGAGGCCTGCGCTGCCCATCACATCTTCCATCGCGGCGCTGTCTGTGCGCGAGGGATCGCGGGCGGTGGTGCGGCAATAGCTGGGCCAGCCGCTTTCATATTGCGGCCAAAGCCCGTGCAGGGTGAAGCCCAGGCCCGCGCCATCATCACATTCCGGCGCAAAGCGGCCCGCACCTTCCAGCGCGCACCAGTTGGGCGACCAGCTGAGCGCCATCACATAGTAATCGAAATCGCCCGCCTGTTCGCCCTCGGCCAGAACCGGCGCGGCGATCAAGGTTGCGAGAGCGGCAAGCAAAGCAAGGCGCATTTTCTCTTTCCCCCGTGGCAAATCCGCTTTATAAGCCGCGATTGAATTCCCTGAAATGTGGAAGTCGCGGCCGGATCTGGCTGCAGCCGTTTTCCCGGCCCGGGAGAGATTTGTAAAGGAGTGTTCCGATGTCGAAACCGCTCATGGCCAAGGCCACGGCCGTCTGGCTGGTGGACAACACGACCCTCAGCTTCAAGCAGATCGCCGATTTCTGCGGGATGCACGAGCTTGAAGTGCAAGGCATTGCCGATGGCGATGTGGCCACCGGGGTCAAGGGCTTCGATCCGGTGGGCAACAGCCAGCTGGACCAGATCGAGATCGAGAAGGGTCAGAAAGACCCGTTCTACAAGCTGAAGCTGAAGTTCAACCCCGCCGCCGTAGGCGAGGAAAAACGCCGTGGCCCGCGCTATACCCCGCTGTCGAAACGCCAGGATCGCCCGGCCGCCATTCTGTGGCTGGTGAAGTTCCACCCGGAACTGAGCGATGGCGCCATCGGCAAGCTGGTTGGCACCACCAAGCCCACCATTCAGGCCATCCGCGAGCGGACGCACTGGAACAGCCAGAACATCGCCCCGATTGATCCGGTGGCGCTGGGTCTGTGCAAGCAATCCGAGCTTGATCTGGCCGTGCAGCAGGCCGCGCGCAAACGCGCTGCCGAAGGTGGCGTGATGTCGGATGATGAGCGGCGCAAGCTGGTCTCTACCGAACAGTCGCTGGGCATGGGCACCGATCCCAAGCTGCCGGGCGCGCTGGCCGGTGTGGCGGCCTTTGGCAAGCCGGAAGAAGAAGAGGAAAATCCGGCGGATTATTCGGATGCCGACAGCTTCTTCAACCTGCCGCATGGCGAGGATGACGACGAAGACGACGACAACTGAGATCCGCCCCCGGGCGGCCCTGGTAAAAAAGCCCCCCGGTCCTGCGACCGGGGTTTTGCCTTTGCGGGGGCAGGCGTCGGCCTGCGGCTAGCGCTCATCGCGGACCAGCGGCATGACGCGGGTGCCATAAAGTTCGACCGAGCGCATCAGATCGGCATGGGCGGTGGTGCCGGCCGAATATTTCAGATTGAAGCGCGACAGGCCCAGCGCCTTGACCGTGGCCGCGATCTTGCGGGCGACAGTTTCGGGGCTGCCGACATATTGGCTGCCGTGTTCCACCTCTTGCAGGAAGGCGGCGCGGGTCAGGGGGGGCCAGCCGCGTTCGCGGCCGATGCGGTCATGCAGGGCCTTGTAGCCGGTGAAGGCCACCGTGCGCGCGGCATCGTCGGTTTCGGCGATCAGGCCGGGAGAGTGCACACCCAGCGGTTTGGGGCTGCCGCCGATCTGGCTGTAGGCATCGTGATACAGATCGACAAAGGGCCGGAAGCGGCGCGCATCGCCGCCGATGATGGCCAGCATCATGGGCATGTCATGGCGCACGGCGCGCACCACCGATTCCGGGCTGCCGCCGACGCCGATCCAGGCGCGCACCCCGCCGGGCTGCGCCGGGGGCCAGACGCCCGGCACTTTCAGCGCCGTGCGGTGGCTGCCCTGCCATTTGACCGCGCCGCCACGGTTGACGGTGGCGAACAGATCCAGCTTTTCCTCGAACAGGGTTTCGTAATCCGAGGTGTCGTAGCCGAACAGCGGATAGCTTTCGATGAACGACCCCCGGCCCAGGATCACCTCGCCCCGGTTGCCGGAAATCGCGTTCAGCGTGCTGAACCGCTGATACAGCCGGATCGGATCATCGGTGGACAGCACGGTAACGCCGGTGCCCAGGCGGATGCGCGCGGTTTTGGCGGCGATATTGGCCAGCAGGATCTCGGGGGCGGAAATGGCGAAATCGTCGCGGTGGTGTTCGCCCAGGGCGATCACATCCACCCCCACCTGATCGGCCAGAACCGCTTGGTCCACCACATCGCGCAGCACCTGATCCTGCGGCAGCAGGCGGCCCTGTGCATCACGGGTCACATCGCCAAAGGTATCAAGCCCGAATTCCATCCTGTCGCTCCTTCATGGTTCGGGGTGAAAATAGGCGAGCCTGTGCGCAATGTCGCCCTGCATCAGGGCACAGTCACTGCGCAGCGGGCGGGGAGGCAGCTGGGTGAGGGGCGGTTTCGTCCTTCAGCAGCAGCACAAGCGCCAGCGCGGTCAGCGCCAGACCGATCAGCAGCCGGGGGGCAGGCAGGCCTGCGCCAAAGGCTGTTTCCCACAGCAGCACCCAGCTGGGCACCAGATAGGTATAGGCCATGACCTTGGCCGAAGGCAGGCGCAGCGCCGCATATTGCAGCAGCACGAAGGTCATGGCACTGGCGGCGACGGCGACATAGACAAGGCAGATCCAGACAATGGGCGGCAGCGCGGCCCAGTCGGTGGCAAGCATCTGCGGCCAGCCGTACAGCGCCAGCAGCCCCAACCCCGCCAGCATCATGCCGAAGGTGAAGACCACGGCGGGCTCGCCCCGGTTCAGCCGCCGGACCATGGGCGCATAAAGCGCATGGGCCACGCAGCCCGCGAAATAGACCGCCTCGCCCCGGCCGATCTGCATCCGCAGGGCGGCGGCGGGATCGCCGCGAAAGATCACCCACAGCGCCCCGGCTGCGCCCAGCCCCAGGGCCAGACCCATGCGCGGCGTGGTGATCTGGCGCAGCACCAGCCAGCCAAAGCCCGCCGCCAGCAGCGGTGTCAGCGTGAAAACCGCGGCGGCAGAGACCGGCGGCGCGGTTTTCAGCCCTTCGAACATCAGCACGAAATAGGCGGCCAGCAGCGCCGCCAGCACGCCATAGCGCCAGGGGGCCACGAAATGCGCCCGCCGCACCCCGGTTGTCAGGAAGGCCGCCGCCCCGACCAGCGCCCCTGCCAGCGCAAAGCGCGGCAGGGTAAGGGCGGTGGGGTCGATATGCGGTGCGGCCCGCGCGCCCAGCGAGAAAGACCCGGCCACCAGCGCCGAAAAGGCGAACATCGCCAGATGCCCGCGCTGTGCCGGGGTCAGGATCATACGTCGGTCCAGCCTGCGACGGCGGCTTTCAGATGGGCAAGGAAGCTTTGCACCTTGATCGTGCGGTGCAGATCCACATGGGTCACAAGCCAGAGCGGCGGCGCCCATTCATCGCGCGGGGCCATCACCTCGATCAGATCGGGCAAGGCGGCGGCGACGTAATGCGACATGAAGCCGATCCCGGCGCCGCATTTCACCGCGGCTTCCAGCGTGGCAGTATCGGTGGCGCGATAGGCGATCTGTTCCAGCGGCACGGTATCGCGCAGCCAGCGGTGAAAGGGTGCCCGGCTGATCGCATTATCTGCCCCGATGAACAGATGGCCGTCAAAATCCTGCGGGCCTGCGGGCAGGCCAAAACGATCGACATAGCTGCGCGCGGCGTAAAGCCCGGTGCGCAGGCGGATCAGCGGCTGCACCACATTATCCGGCTCTTCGGGGATGGCGCCGGCGCGGATCGCCACATGCGCCTCGCCGTAATCCAGCCGGAACAGCCGCATGTCCGTCAGGAAGCGCACGATCAGGCCGGGGTGTTTGGCCTGGAACGAGGCCAGAACCGGGGTCAGCAGATCGGCCAGCCCGGTGATCGAGGTCACCACCAGCTCGCCCGTCACGGTTTCGCCCTGGCCCTTGATGCGCGAGGACAGCTGGCTGAACTGGTCTTCGGTGGCCTGCGCCACGCTGAGCAGATCGCGCCCGGCCTCGGTGGGGGTATAGCCACGGGCATGGCGCTGGAACAGCTTGGCCCCCAGCCGCTTTTCCAGCGCGTCGATATGGCGGATCACCGTGGCATGATGCACGCCCAGAACCTCGGCTGCACCCGATACCGTGCCCAGACGGGCCACCTGAAAGGCGGTGCGGATTTCATCCCAGTTTTCCATGTGCAGGCCTCCGGTTGCGCGGGGGCAGCTTACCCCGATGCGCGCCAGCCACAAGAGCATGAGCGACAGCCGGATCCGGCACCCACCGCGCGGCGCCAGAAACGGCTTGACGGGCGCGCCCGGCTTGCAGAGCTTTGGCCTGCCACGCGAAACAGGTTTTTCCCGATGAGATTTTACCGCAGGTCCGAAGATCAGCCGCTGTTCGGGCGGCTTGCGCCGCTGGGCCTTTTGCTGGGGGCGGCGGCCTTTGCGGCGGCGCTGTCGCCCAGCCTCATTCCGCGCAGCGCGCAGCTGCAGGGGGTGCTGGCCGGGCTGAGCTTTGGCTGCGGCTATGGCATCGGCGCCGGGCTGACGCTGATCTGGCTGTGGGTGGTGCAGCCCGCCGATCCGCCGGGGCGGGTGTTGTTGCGGCGCAGCCTGCTGGCGGGGGCGCTGGCCGCTTTGGTCATGATCGGCGCGCTGTGGATGGCGCGCGGCTGGCAGAACGAGATCCGCGCCGCCATGGGCATGGTGCCGGTGGAAACCGCGCGGCCCTTCACCATCGCGGGGATCGCGCTGGGGCTGGGGGCGGGGCTGGTGCTGCTGGGGCGGCTGTTCCGCCGGGTGCTGCGCATCCTGTCTGCGCAGGCAGAGCCGTTCCTGCCCCGGCGCATGGCGCTGTTCCTGTCGCTGGCGGTGACGGGCTGGCTGTTCTGGTCGATTGGCGCGGGCGTGCTGATGGACCGGGTGCTGGGGGTGCTGGACCGCAGCTATGCGACGCTGGATGCCACCGATCCGCCGGATTTTGCCCCGCCCGCAGATCCGCTGAAAACCGGCAGCGCGGCCTCGCTGATCGGCTGGGACAGCCTGGGGGCCGAGGGGCGCAACCGCATCGCGGGCGGGCCGGATGCGGCGGCGATCACCGCGATCACCGGCCGCCCGGCGATGGAGCCGCTGCGGGTTTATGCCGGGCTGAACAGCGCCGCCACCCCCGAAGCCCGCGCGGCGCTGGCGCTGCGCGAGTTGATCCGCATCGGCGGTTTTGCCCGGTCCAATCTGGTGATCGCCTTCCCGACCGGCACCGGCTGGGTGGATCCGGCGGGGATGGAGCCGGTGGAATATCTGACGGATGGCGATATCGCCTCGGTTTCGGTGCAATATTCCTATCTGCCCAGCTGGCTGTCGCTGCTGGTGGAGCCGACCTATGGATCGGATACCGCGCGGGCGGTGTTCCGTGCGGTCTATGGCCACTGGACGGCATTGCCCCGGGACCGGCGGCCGAAGCTTTATCTGTTCGGCCTGTCGCTGGGGGCGATGAACGGCGATCTGGCGGCGGATTTCTACGACATGATCGGGGATCCCTATCAGGGGGCGCTATGGGTGGGGCCGCCCTTCACCACGCGGTCTTGGAATGCGGTGGTGGCGGACCGGGCCGAGGGCAGCCCGGTCTGGGCGCCGCAGTTCCGCGATGGCAGCCTGATCCGGTTCATGGCGCAGGAAGGGGCGGTGCCAAAGGGGCAGGCGGGGGCAGAAAGTGATCGGGCGGAGGATTGGGGGCCGGTGCGGATCGTCTATCTGCAATATCCCTCGGACCCGATCGTGATGTTTCGTGCCGACATGATCTGGCGCCAGCCCGCCTGGATGACCGAGCCGCGCGGCCCTGATGTATCGCCCGGTCTGGTCTGGGTGCCGGTGGTCACGCTGTTGCAGCTGCTGTTCGACATGATGACCGCCACGATGACGCCGGTGGGGCATGGCCATGTCTATGCGGCGGGCGATTACCTGAACGGCTGGCAGGCGGTGCTGGGGGCCGGTTCCTGGGATGCTGCTGCGGTGGATCGCCTGCGCGCGGCGCTGGCGGCGCGGGGGCTGTAACCGGGCGGCTGATCTGCAGGCCCGGTCTGCAGGCCCGATCTGCAGGCGTTGACTCGGCGCGCCAATTGGCCTATGCCCTGCCCAAATCCTCGGAGGCTTGCTGCTTCCGGTCCCATCGCTTTTGCGGGGATCGACATCCGTCAGCGCGTTGCGCCCACGGGTGCCATTCCGCATTGCAACCCGCCGCTCGGGGCCCGCTGAAGCCAACGCGAGGAGATGACGCCATGTTCGAGAACCTGTCCGAACGCCTTGGCGGTGTGTTTGACCGCCTGACCAAGCAGGGTGCGCTGTCGGAGGCCGATGTGGATACCGCGCTGCGCGAAGTGCGCACCGCGCTGCTGGAGGCCGACGTCTCGCTGCCCGTGGCGCGCGATTTCGTCAAGGCGGTGAAGGCCAAGGCCACGGGCCAGGCGGTCACCAAATCGGTCACGCCGGGCCAGCAGGTCGTCAAGATCGTGCATGACGAGTTGGTGCGCGTGCTGTCCGGCGAGGGCGAGCCCGAGGCGCTGAAGATCGACAACCCGCCGGCCACCATTCTGATGGTGGGTCTGCAGGGGTCGGGGAAGACCACCACCACCGCCAAGCTGGCCAAACGGCTGAAAGAAAAGAACGGCAAGCGGGTGCTGCTGGCCAGCGCTGGACACCAACCGCCCGGCGGCGATGGAGCAGCTTGCGATTTTGGGCGCGCAGATTGGCGTCGACAGCCTGCCGATCGTCAAGGGCGAAAGCGCCGTGCAGATCGCCAAGCGGGCGAAGACGCAGGCCAGTCTCGGCGGCTATGACGTGCTGTTCCTTGATACCGCAGGCCGGCTGCACATCGACGAAGTGCTGATGGACGAGGTTCAGGCGGTGCGCGATCTGGCCCAGCCGCGCGAAACCCTGCTGGTGGTCGATGGCCTGACCGGGCAGGACGCGGTGAACGTGGCCACCGAGTTCAACGGCAAGGTCGGCATCTCCGGCGTGGTGCTGACCCGGATGGACGGCGACGGCCGCGGCGGCGCGGCGCTGTCGATGCGCGCGATCACCGGCAAGCCGATCCGCTTTGTGGGTCTGGGCGAAAAGATGGACGCGCTAGAGACCTTCGAGGCCGAACGCGTGGCGGGCCGCATTTTGGGCATGGGCGATATTGTCGCGCTGGTCGAAAAGGCGCGCGAGACCTTCGAGGCCGAACAGGCCGAACGCATGGCGCGGCGCTTTTCCAAGGGTCTGTTCAACATGAACGACCTGAAGGCCCAGCTGGAACAGATGATGAAGATGGGCGGGATGCAGGGCGTGATGGGCATGTTGCCCGGCATGGGCAAGATGGCCAAGGCCGCTGAATCCGCCGGTTTCGATGACAAGATGCTGCGCCGCCAGATTGCCCTGGTCAATTCGATGACCAAGAAGGAACGCGCCAATCCCGACATGCTGCAGGCCAGCCGCAAAAAGCGGATCGCGGCGGGTGCGGGGCTGGAAGTGGCCGAGCTGAACCGTCTGCTGAAACAGCACAAGCAGATGGCCGACATGATGAAGAAGATGGGCAAGGGCGGCATGATGAAACAGGCCATCAAAGCGATGATGGGCAAGGGCGGCGCCATGCCCGATCCGTCGAAGATGGACACGGGCAACTGGCCGAAGCTGGCCAAGCGCGATGAGGCAATCCGGCATGGGCGGCATGGGCGTGCCGGGGGATGCCGCGCGGGCTGACGCTGCCTTCGGGCCTGTCGGGGTTGATGCAAGCAAGAAATGACGCCGCACGTTGCGCCGTATCCTCTGCGCGGTCTGGGCTCAGGCGCCCGCTGACACGGTTCGGGGAAGGGGGCGGTGGCAGCCATCCGCGCACACCCTCCTCAGGGGAAGACGCGGGAAGGGGGGCGCCGCATGACCATTGCGCTGCACCCCACCCCGGTTCTGGAAACCGAACGCCTGATCCTGCGTGCGCCGAAAGGGCGGCGATTTCAAGCGTATTTTCAACGGTGTGCCTGGCGCCATGCGGACCGGGCCGCTATATCCGCGGACCAAGACTGGACGACCCGCTCGAACAGGCCTGGCGCTCGATGTGCCACATGACCGGCCATTGGGTGCACCGCGGCTATGGCATGTTCATCTGGCATCTGAAGGGCGATGACACGCCGCTGGGGATGACCGGGCCGTGGTTCCCCGAAACCTGGCCCGAACAGGAAATCGGCTGGACGGTGTGGAACCCGGCCGCCGAAGGCAAGGGGCTGGGCTTCCTCGATGCGCCGCTACCGGCGCGCGCCGCTTTGCCTGATGATGTGCTGGGTTGACCACCGCCGGTCATCTGCATCCCGCCATCGACAACGACCGCCTGTCCTCGCGCTGGCCACCCGCCTTGGCGCCCACGCTTGACACTGCACCGCGCCAAGCCCATGGAGCACGCCCGACCTGCTGCCGCGTTGTCTCCGCCACCCCGCGACCGGAGAGCTTTGCATGACCGATGCCACCACCCGCGCCGCCGCCCTGCTGAAAGAGCACCGCGAAAGCATCGACCGGCTGGACGCGATCCTCGTCTATACGCTGGCCGAACGGTTCAAGCATACCCAAGCGGTCGGGCGTCTGAAGGCCGAACATGACCTGCCTCCGTCCGATCCGGCGCGCGAAGCGCCCCAGATCGGCCCGGCTGGAGCGGCTGGCGGAAGAAGCCGATCTAGACCCCGATCTTGCCAAGAAATTCCTGACCTTCATGATTTCCGAAGTCATCCGGCATCACGAGAACCTGCAGAAATAACCAGGCCCTGCCGCGTTTTAACCCGCCAAACCCAACAAAGGAGAAACCCCATGTCCATGAAAATCCGTCTGGCCCGTGGCGGCTCGAAAAAGCGCCCGCATTACGCCATCGTCGCCACCGATTCGCGCATGCCGCGCGATGGCCGCTTCCTGGAAAAGCTGGGCACCTACAACCCGCTGCTGGCCAAAGACAGCGAAGAGCGCGTGAAAATGGATGTGGGCCGTATGAAGCATTGGCTGGGCCCGAGCGCCT
>JAXHOJ010000036.1:0-12770 GCA_034519525.1 Gemmobacter sp.
GCGTTGATGTATTGCTACCTGCGCAATGCCGATCTGCATAGCGCGCTTTCCGTCACGGCACAGACGATCCAGCTCTGGCGGCACGGAGCCCAGGCGAAATGTGGCCCCGGTATCGGCAAAATAGCCGTTCTTCGAGGCCGAGACATCAATATTGACCAGATCGCCCGCTGCAATGCGCCGATCCCCCGGGATGCCATGCGCGATTTCTTCGTTCACGCTGATGCAGGTCGCGCCGGGGAAACCATAGCTCACCCGGGGGGCGGAAACGGCGCCCTCCTGCTCCAGCAGCCTGTCGCCGATCTCGTCCAGATCTCTGGTCGACATGCCCGGCTCCATGGCGCTGGCCATGGCGGCCATGGTGTTGGCGACAATACGACCGATGTCTTTCAGGCCGTCCAGTTCATCTTGTTGCGTGATCGTCATGGCGCGTCTCATCCGGGGCAGGCGTTCTGCAGGCTGGTCTAGCAGTTTCCGGCGGCCCTGTCCCGTCCCGGCGCCCCGAAGCGCGCAGTGCACACTCGCCAGCCCGCCCCTGCCGGGGTAATATTGGCCAGATGACTCCCGCAGGGGGCCGGAGGATTCAGGGGCTGACCCACCATGGCAAAGCAGCAGGGCCTGTCTATCGGAACCGCAATGGCCATCGCCGCAGCCTGCGGCCTTGCCGCCCCGGCGCAGGCCGGGCCGCTGGATGGCAAAAGCTATATCGTTGAAATCTCATCCAGCCAGAGCAGCAGCGGCTATGCCGAATATCTGCTGCCGCCGCTGCTGGCCGAACTCGCCCGGTCCAGGATGCGCCCCGCCAAGGGGCCGGGCGCCGATGTTGTGGTGAATATCGTCACCGAATCGGATGTGGGGCAATGGATGGGCAGCGGGGAAGACCGCGAATGGATCTACACCGTGCAGATCACCATCGGCATCTCGCCCGAAAGCTATGTGATCCCGCGGGATGGCACCCCGGTCTTCGGCATCCGCGCCCGGCTGCTGACCCCGAACCCGGATCGGGAAGACGAGCTGAACTGCCTGACCCGCCTTGCCGCCCGAACCGCGATCCGTAAATATCAGCCCGAGGGCATCTTTGCCACCGATGGCAGCAGCTGCCTGCGACGTTAGGGATAAAGACCTAGGGCAGCACCTCGAACCGGTCCACATCCACCATGCCGTGATCGGTGATCTTCAGATGCGGGATCACCGGCAGCGCCAGGAAGGCCAGCTGCAGGAACGGCTCTTCCAGCACCACGCCCAGCGAACGCGCCGCCGCCCGCAGCGCCACCAGATCGTCGCGCACCACCTCGAAGGGTTCAAGGCTCATCAGCCCCGCCACCGGCAGCGCCAGTTCGGCCAGCACGCGGCCGCCCTCGCACCACGACAAAGCCCCCCTCGATCTCGCCCAGCCGGTTGGCGGCCAGCGCCATATCGGCGTAATCCGCCCCCACCACGGCGATGTTGTGATGGTCGTGGCAGACGGTCGAGGCGATCGCCCCGCGCTGCATGCCAAAGCCCTGCACAAAGCCGGTGGCCAGATTGCCGTTCTTGCCATGGCGTTCGATCACCGCGATCTTCATCAGATCGCGGGCGAGGTCGGGGCGTTTGTCGCCATCCTGCGGCGCGATGTCAAAGGTCAGATGTTCGGTGATGATCTTGCCGGGCAGGATGCCGATCACCGGCGTTTCCACGCGGTTGCCGCCGGTGCGGAAATCGCCGGCCGTCAACCGCCGGCGCCTTGACCGAATGGCGCGCCACCGGCGCGATCGCCTCCCGCGCGGCAAAGGCCGCCGCATCGGCCACCCCGCCCGCCGCGCAAACACCATGCTGGCGTGGCAGCTTGCCAGACTGTCGATCACCACGATATCGGCGCGCTTGCCCGGCGCGATCAGGCCGCGGTCCTTCAGGCCGAAGGCCTCGGCCGCCGAAAGGCTGGCGGCGCGATAGGCGGCCAGCGGCGGCGCGCCCAGCGCAATCGCGGTGCGGATCAGGTAGTCCAGATGGCCATGTTCGGCGATGTCCAGCGGGTTGCGGTCATCGGTGCAGAAGCACAGATAGGGCGCGTGGCGTTCGGTCAGCAGCGGCGCCAGCGCGTGCAGATCCTTGGACACCGACCCTTCGCGGATCAGCACCCGCATCCCCTTGCGCAGCTTCTCCAGCGCCTCCTCGGCCGTGGTCGCCTCATGCTCGGTGCGGATGCCCGCGGCGATATAGCCGTTCAGATCGCGCCCGCGCAGCAGCGGCGCATGGCCGTCGATATGGCGCCCGCGAAACGCCTCCAGCTTGGCCATGCAGCCCGGGTCTTTCATCAGCACGCCGGGAAAGTTCATGAATTCCGCCAGCCCGATGACGCGCGGATGATCCATCAGCGGCATCAGATCGGCCGCCTCCAGCCGCGCCCCCGCGGTTTCCATATGGGTGGAGGGCACGCAGGATGACAGCTGCACCCGGATGTCCATCAGCGTGTGGGCCGAGGCCTCCAGGAAATAATGGATGCCCTCCAGGCCGCAGACATTGGCAATCTCATGCGGGTCGCAGATCGCCGTCGTCACCCCGCGCGGCGAGACGCAGCGGTCGAATTCGAAAGGCGTGACCAGCGAGGATTCGATATGCAGATGGGTGTCGATGAAGCCGGGCACCAGGATGCGGCCCGAAACATCCACCACCCGCCGCCCGTCGTAACTGTCGAACACCCCCACGATCGTATCGCCCGCAGATCGCCACATCGGTGGCCACCAGATCGCCGGTGATCAGATCGAACACCCGCCCGCCGCGCAGCACCAGATCGGCGGGGGCAAGGCCGCGGCCCTGGTCGATCAGATCGGCAAGTGGCGGAAGCGTCATGACATCTCTCCTGTTTTCTGCAGTCAAACCCAGGTGCCAGCCCGCTGCAAGCGCGTTCCCCGCTGCATGCGGCGTCCCGTATCCTGCGCCATACGCGTTTAGGCCCGTCGCACCGGCCCGCGATGCAACAGGATGGCGCAGCAAGGAGCCGCGCCATGACCCCGCAACGCCCTCTCAGGGGCATCACCCTGAAAGTCTGCTCTGTCATCGTGTTCATCGCCATGTCGGCGCTGATAAAATCCACCGCCGACCGCATCCCGCCCGGCGAGGCGGTGTTCTTCCGGTCCTTCTTTGCCATGCCGGTGATCGTGGCCTGGCTGGCGCTGCGCGGCGAATTGCGCACGGGCTTTGGCACGGCCAATCCGCTGGGCCATGTCTGGCGCGGGGTGATGGGCACGCTGGCCATGGGGCTGGGCTTCGCCGGGCTGGGCTATCTGCCGCTGCCGGATGTCACGGCCATCGGCTATGCCGCGCCGCTGCTGACGGTGATCTTCGCCGCGATGTTTCTGGGCGAAGAGGTCCGCGCCTTCCGCATCTCTGCGGTGGCTCTGGGCATGGCCGGGGTGATGATCGTGCTCTGGCCCCGGCTGTCGCTGACCGGCCGCGCCGAACTGGGCACCGCCGAGGCTTTGGGGGCCATGCTGGTGCTGGGCGGGGCGGTCTTTGCCGCGCTGGCACAGGTTTTCGTGCGCAAGCTGGTGCAGACCGAACGCACCCCCGCCATCGTCTTCTGGTTCTCCATGACCGCCACGCTGCTGTCGCTGCTGACCCTGCCCTATGGCTGGGCCCTGCCCACCGCATCCGAGGCGGCGCTGCTGGTGCTGGCAGGGCTGATGGGTGGCGTGGGGCAGATCCTGCTGACATCAAGCTACCGCGAGGCCGACGCCTCGGTGATCGCGCCGTTCGATTATGCCTCGATGCTGTTTGCCCTGGTGATCGGCTATACCGTCTTTGGCGAAGTGCCGACGCTGACCATGCTGGCAGGCGCGGCGCTGGTCATCACCGCAGGCATCCTCATCATCTGGCGGGAACGCCAGCTGGGGCTGGAACGGGCGCGCCAGCGCAAGGCGATGACACCCTGATCCCGGGGCCGGGGCAATCCTGCCCCCCTGCCATTGCTCCTTGCCAAATACTCCCGCCGGAGGCAGACCCGAGGGCCCCGGCGCAGCCGGGGGCCGAGACAAGAGGCTTGCGCGCGGCAGCGCGCACTATTTGGTAACCGCGCAGCAGCGCGCGATCTGGCACCAGATCAGCCGCGCAGCCGCGCCTGCAGCGCCAGAAGGTCGGCCCAGGCCTCGCGCTTGGCCGCCGGATTGCGCAGCAGATAGGCCGGATGCAGCATCGGCAGCACCGGATGCCCCCAGGCCTCGGTCCAGGCCCCGCGCAGCCGGGTGATGCCGCGACGGCCCAGCACCGCCTGTGCGGGCGTATTGCCCATCACCACGATCACATCGGGCGCCACCAGTTCGACATGGCGTTGCAGAAACGGCCCCATCATCGCCATTTCCTCGGCCGTGGGTTCGCGGTTCGACGGGGGCCGCCAGGGCATGACATTGGTGATATAGACCGCGCGTTCCGCATCCGGGCTGGCCCGGTCCAGCCCGATGGCTGCCAGCATCCGGTCCAGCAGCTGACCCGCGCGGCCCACGAAGGGCAGCCCCTGCTGATCCTCGTCGCGCCCCGGGGCCTCGCCGATGATCATCACCCGCGCGGCCGGATTGCCATCGGCAAACACCGTGTTGCGTGCGCCCTGTTTCAGCTCGCAATGCGGATAGGCGCCCATCACCTCGCGCAGCGTGGCCAGATTATCCGCCTGCCGGGCGGCCCCGCGTGCTTCCGCCACCGGATCCACCTGCACCGGAGCCTCGGTCATGGGCGGCACGGTCGGGCGCCGGGCCGCCGGGCTGTCTGCCACAGGCGCAGGCGCAGGCGGGGCCGCAGGGGCCAGGCGTTCGGCCAGCGCATAGCGGTCCAGCGGTGCATCCAGCGCCGGGTCCATTGCGCCCAGCTCCTGCAGCCATTGCAGCGCCGCATAAGAGGCGTGCCAGTCGGCCAGAATGTCGGTTCCGATTCCCATGGCGCCGAAGCTAGGCCGCCCCGCCGCCCGCCGCAATGCGGCACCGGCCTTCGCCGCCGGTTTCGCCCCGGAATTATCTGGCGGATTTCCCTGATTGATCCCCCCTGCCCCGGCGCCTATAAGGCGCCACAGCCGCTGCCGAGGGAGATGACCATGAGTTTCCGCGCCCGCCACCTTCTCGGTATCGAACATCTGGCCCCTGATGAAATCCGCAGCGTTCTGGATCTGGCCGAACGCTATGTCGATCTCAACAAGCGCACGGTCAAAAGCTCCGATGCGCTGGCGGGGATGACCCAGATCAACATGTTCTTCGAAAACTCCACCCGGACGCAGGCCAGTTTCGAACTGGCGGGCAAGCGGCTGGGCGCCGATGTGATGAACATGAGCGTTGCGCAATCTTCAGTGAAGAAGGGCGAGACGCTGATTGATACCGCGCTGACGCTGAACGCCATGCATCCCGATCTGCTGGTGGTGCGCCATCCCAGCTCCGGTGCCGTCAACCTGCTGGCCAGCAAGGTGAATTGCGCCGTTCTGAATGCGGGCGACGGCAAGCACGAACACCCGACCCAGGCGCTTCTGGATGCGCTGACCATCCGCCGCGCCAAGGGCCGCATCCAGCGGCTGACCGTGGCGATCTGCGGCGACATTGCGCACAGCCGGGTGGCGCGCAGCAACCTGATCCTGCTGGGCAAGATGGAAAACCGCATCCGCCTGATCGGGCCGCCGACGCTGATGCCTTCGGGCGTGGCCGAATTCGGCTGCGAGGTGTTCGACGACATGCGCGAAGGCCTGCGCGGCGCCGATGTGGTGATGATGCTGCGCCTGCAGAAAGAGCGGATGGATGGCGGTTTCATCCCGTCCGAGCGGGAATATTACCACCGCTACGGCCTCGATGCCGACAAGCTGGCCTTTGCCAGCCCCGATGCCATCGTGATGCACCCCGGCCCGATGAACCGCGGGGTCGAGATCGACGGCGAAATTGCCGATGACATCAACCGCAGCGTGATTCAGGATCAGGTCGAAATGGGCGTGGCCGTGCGCATGGCCTGCATGGATCTGCTGGCCCGCAACCTGCGCGCCGAACGCGGCGCCCGCGCTGCCGGGGCCATGGTGTGACAAACCGCATCGAACGCGACAGCCTGCTGTCCGGCCCCCTGCCCCTGGCCGAGGGAGAGCGGCTTGTAGCCACCTTCCAGCCCGACCGGGGCGCCTATATCCGCAACAACCTTGTCATCGCCGTCGGGCTGAGCGTTGTGGCGGGATCTGTTCTGCTGCTGATGGGCAACCCCCATGCCTGGACGGGGCCGGTGGCCGCCGCGCTGGCCGTGGCGGGCCGCGCCGCCTTTCTGGCCTCCGAGGCACTGGCCGCCGACTGGCGGCTGACCGACCGCCGCCTGTTGGGGCCTGCGGGCCGGGCCGTGCGGCTGGCCGATCTGGCGCAGGCCAGACCCTTCTTCGGGGATGTTCTGCTGGTCACACGCAGCGGTGACAAGCATCTGATGAAATATCTGGCCAATGGCCCTGCCACGGCTGCCGCGATCCGCAAGGCCGGGGGGCTTCTGTGATCCTGCAGCCGGGCGAAACCATCCTGTGGCAGGGCCGCCCCGAGGCGCGGGCGCCGCTGGATGTATCACGCCCCGGCGAAATGCTGTTCGGCCTTGGGTTCATTGCCTTTTCCATGCTCTGGATGGATCGCGCGATGGACAGTGGCCCGATCTGGCTGGTGGGGTTTGTGCCCCTGGGCCTTGGTCTGCGGCTGGCGGTCTGGCGCGCCTGGGGCCCGCGCCTGCGTGCGAAGCTGGCACATTACACCCTGACCAGCCGCCGGGCCATCGTCGAACTGCGCTGGCCGCTGATCGGGCCGCGCCAGCAGGATCTGCACATCGGCCCGGCCACCATCCTTGATATCGACGGCGATGATCCGGCCACGATCCGCCTGACCAATACCGGGCTTGTCGGCCAGACCGGCGCCCGCCCCCTGACCCTGTGTTTCGAACGCATCGCCGCGCCGCGCTCTGTGCTGGCCCTGATGCGCGATGTTCAGAAAGGTGCCGCATGACCCTTCATTTCCTCAATGCCCGGCTGATCGACCCCGAAACGCTGGAAGATCGCATTGGCAGCCTGACCATCGCCAACGGGGTGATTGCCGCATTGGATGGCACCGCACCGGAGGGCGCCCAGATCGTCGATTGCGGCGGCAAATGTCTGGCCCCTGGCATCGTAGATCTGGGCGTGAAGATCGGTGAACCGGGCGAGCGGCACCGCGAATCCTTCCGCTCGGCCGGCCTTGCCGCAGCGGCCGGCGGCGTCACCACGATCATCGCCCGCCCCGATACACACCCGGCCATCGACACGCCCGAGGTGCTGGAATTCGTCACCCGCCGCGCCGCCGAGGCCAGCCCCGTGCGCATCCGCCACATGGCCGCGCTGACCAAGGGCCGCGCGGGACGCGAGATGACAGAGATCGGTTTCCTGCTGGATGCCGGCGCCGTGGCCTTTACCGATGCCGATGCCGTGTCCACCGACACCAAGGCGCTGGCCCGCGCCTTCACCTATGCCCGGTCCCTGGGGGCGCTGGTGATCTGCCACCCGCAGGAGCCGGGGCTTTCGAAAGGCTCTGCCGTCACCTCGGGCAAGTTTGCCTCGCTGCGGGGCCTGCCCGGCGTGCATCCGATGGCCGAACGTATGGGGTTTGACCGGGACATGGGGCTCGTGGAAATGACGGGCGTGCGTTACCACGCCGACCAGGTGACCAGCGCCCGCACCCTGCCCGCGCTGGAACGCGCCAAGGCCAATGGCTTTGACGTGACTGCCGGGGTTTCCATTCACCACCTGACGCTGAACGAAATCGACGTGGGCGATTACCGCACCTTCTTCAAGTTCACCCCGCCGCTGCGATCGGAAGAAGACCGGCTGGCGGTGGTCGATGCCGTCGGCAGCGGGCTGATCGACGTGATCGCCTCGATGCACACCCCGGCAGACGAGGAAAGCAAGCGCCTGCCGTTTGAAGAGGCGGCGGCGGGTGCCGTGGCGCTGGAAACCTTTCTGCCGGCGGCGATCCGGCTTTACCATTCCGGCGCGCTGACCCTGCCGCAGCTGTGGCGCGCCATGAGCCTGAACCCCGCGCGCCGCCTTGGCCTGCCGCAGGGGCGGCTGGCGCTGGGTGCCCCTGCCGATCTGGTTCTGTTCGATCCGGATGCACCTTTCGTGCTGGATCGCTTCACCCTGCGGTCAAAATCCAAGAACACCCCGTTTGACGGCAGCCGGATGGAGGGTAAGGTTCTGGCCACCTATGTCGGCGGCAAGCGCGTTTTCGCGGCAGGAGAGTGATGTGCCGGATATTACAACAGATTACGCTACCCTCGCGCTGATTGCCTTTGGCGCCTATCTTCTGGGCTCCATCCCCTTCGGCATGGTCATCACCCGTATCTTCGGGCTGGGCGACCTGCGCCAGATCGGATCGGGCAATATCGGCGCCACCAATGTGCTGCGCACGGGCAACAAGCCTGCGGCGCTGGCCACCCTGCTGCTGGATTCCGGCAAGGGTGCGATTGCGGTGCTGATCGCCCGTGCGCTGGCCGGTGAAGATGCAGCACAGCTGGCGGCGCTGGCCTCGTTTCTCGGGCATCTGTTCCCGGTGTTTCTGGGCTTCAAGGGCGGCAAGGGCGTGGCCACCTTTCTGGGCACGCTGATCGCACTGGCCTGGCCTGTGGGGCTGGCCTGCTGCGCCACATGGCTGGTGATGGCGCTGATCTTCCGCATCTCGTCGCTGGCGGCGCTGGCGGCGGCGGGGTCTTCCACACTGTGGATGATCGCCCTTGGCGAAGGCCGGATGCTGCTGCTGGGCGTGGTGCTGACCCTGCTGGTCTATTACCGCCACGCCGCCAATATCCAGCGCCTGCGCAGCGGCACCGAACCGAAGATCGGCAAGAAATAATCCACCCTTTCCCCCGAAGCTGCATGACAGGCTTCGGGGGAAAGATGATCAGGTTTCTGTTGCGATGGATGGGCTGGTTCGCCGGGCTTTGGCCCGGCTTACAGTTTCGTCGCCTGATAGATCGGCGCCAGACTGCCGCCCCACGCGCCCTGATATGCCGCCAGCAGACGATCGGCCTGCACCTGCCCGGTTTCCAGATTCTGCATCAGCGGCGCCAGCAGCGCCTCTTCGCCAAGGCCCCGCGCCACCAGCCCGGCATGGCTCAGGCTGACAGCCGCCCGCGCCAGATCCATGATCTTCACGCCATGCGATTCACCCGCCAGCGCCGAAACCGAAGCGGCGACGCGCAGGCCTTCACGGGTTTCCGCATCGAAGCCCTTCACCAGATCCCAGGCGGCATCCAGCGCGCCCTGATCGTACATCAGCCCGACCCAGAAGGCGGGCAGCGCCACGACATGCGCCTGATCGCCCATATCGGCGCCGCGCATCTCGATGTATTTCTTCACCCGCGCTTCGGGGAACACGGTCGTCATGTGATCCGCCCAATCCGACAGGGTGGGTTTTTCGCCGGGCAGCGCAGGCAGTTCGCCCTTCAGGAAATCGCGGAAGCTCTGGCCCAGCGCGTTGATGTAATGCCCGTCGCGGTAGACAAAATACATCGGCACATCCAGCACCCAGTCGACATAGCGCTGAAAGCCCATGCCGTCTTCAAAGGCGAAGGGCAGCATCCCGGTGCGGCTGTCATCCAGCCCCCGCCAGATGCGGCTGACCGCCAGCTGCGATGGCCATTCGGCTTGCCGTCAAAGAACGGGGAAGAGGCGAACAGCGCCGTCGCCACCGGCTGCAGTGCCAGCGAAACGCGCAGCTTCTGCACCATGTCGGCTTCGGATGCGTAATCCAGGTTCACCTGAACGGTCGAGGTGCGATACATCATCTGGGTGCCATGCGTGCCCACACGCCCCATATATTCCGTCATCAGCCGGTAACGGCCCTTCGGCATCACCGGCATCCTGTCATGCGACCATTCGGGGGCCGCGCCGATCCCCATGAAACCGATGCCCCAGCCTTCGGTCACGGCGCGCACTTCATCCAGATGGTTCTGCAATTCCGCAGCCGTGTCATGCAGGCTGGCCACCGGCGCGCCCGACAGCTCGAACTGGCCGCCCGGCTCTAGGCTGACATTGGCGCCATTGCGCGACAGGCCGATGATATGCCCCTGTTCAAGAACGGGTTCCCAGCCGAACCGCGCCTGCAGCCCTTCCAACAAGCTTGACCGAAATCGGGCTCCCCGGCATAGGGCAAGGGCTGGCGCGTATCGGTCAGAAAGCCGAACTTTTCATGCTCGGTCCCGATGCGCCAGTCGTGCTTCGGCTTGCTGCCCTGCTCCATCATGGCGGCCAGTTGCGCAAAAGACTCGATCAGGCCGCCGCCGGATTGTGGGATGGACATGGGTTGGCTCCGTGCTGTGCCGTCAGGGTTCGGGCGCCAACAGGTGGCGCGCCATGCGGTTCAAGTCAAGGCGGCCCGATGCCCCCGACGCCAGATCACCGGGCCAAGCGTGTCTTGCGGCACCACGGGCAAGGCCACTGCCCCCCGCCCCTCCGGCAGATCCAGCGCAGCCACCAGCGCCTGGCTGTCCATCCCCGGCAGGGCGGCGAAGGCATCGAACAGCCGGTCTGCGCCCATCGCATCCACCGGCACCAGCAGCGCCTGCCCGTCCTGTTGCTTCAGCCGCCAGAACCGCTGCCCGCCCCGCGCCAGCAGCCGCAGCTCCACCAGCTCGCGCAGCGAAACCGCCCCGCCCGCCACCGGCCCGAAATAGCTGATCTGGCCCTCGTCCACTTCCACCACACCGGGGGCGCCTGCCCCCTGCGCGAATCGCATCCGCCGCACGGACAGCACCGCATAGCCCAGCGCCAGCGCCGCAATCCCCACGCCCAGCGGCATCAGGATCCAGCCACCCCGGGTGAACAGCCACAGGCCAAGCGCCATGCCCGCCCCGCCCAGAGCCACCTCTTGCCAGCGGCGCAGCGTGGCCAAAGCCTCGGGGCGGATCATCGCCAATCCCCCAACGCGGCCTGCCACAGCATCAAAGCCGCCACCGCCGCGGTTTCCGCCCGCAGGATGCGCGGGCCAAGGCTGGCCTGCACCACCTGCGGCAGGGCGGCCAGCCGGGCACGCTCACGCTCGGAAAAGCCACCTTCGGGGCCGATCAGGATGGCCCAGGGCCCGATCTGTGCCCGCCCTGCCAGCGCCGTGGCCACCCCGGCATGCGCCTCGTTGCACCACAGGATGCGGCGGTCGGTCGGCCAATCGGCCAGCACCCGCTCCAGCGGGCGCAGATCCTCCACCGGCGGCACCAGTGTTGCGCCGCATTGTTCCGCGGCCTCGCGCGCATTGGCCTGCATCCGGTCGCGGTTCAGCCGGTCGGAATTGGTGAAATCGGTCTGCACCGGGCAAAGCCGCGCCACCCCCAGCTCCACCGCCTTTTCCACGATGAACACGGTTTCCACCTTCTTCACCGGCGCAAACAGCAGCCACAGATCAGGCGGCGGTTGCAAGGGCCGCATCTGCGCCGCGCAGACCAGCACGCCCTTGCGCTTGGCCGCCAGCACCACATCGGCCCGCCATTCCCCATCCCGGCCGTTGAACAGCAGAACCGCGTCGCCCACCCCCAGCCGCATGACGGCAAAGAGATAGATCGACTGATCTTCGGTCAGCGGAACCGATTGCCCCACCCCAAGCGGGTGATCTACATAAAGCCTGATCTTCGCATCCGTCATCATGGGGCCAAGCCTATGCAACAGCGCGCCGAAACGCCAGTGGCCCACGCAAGTGTGGCCGATGCCCCGCCCGACAACTGGGTGGATCGCTACGCCCCGGCCCGCAGCCGCCCGTTTCTGCGGCTCAGCCGGGCAGACCGGCCGATCGGCACCTGGCTTTTGCTGATTCCCTGCTGGTGGGGGCTGGCACTCGCCATTGCCGCCGATCCGGCCGGGCCGGGCTGGGGCGATCTGTGGATCGCGCTTGGCTGTGCCATCGGTGCGGCCGTGATGCGCGGCGCGGGCTGCACCTGGAACGACATCACCGACCGCGATTTCGACGCCGCCGTGGCCCGCACCCGCTCGCGCCCGCTGCCCTCGGGGCAGGTCACGGTGCGGCAGGCGCTGGTCTGGATGGTGCTGCAATGCGGCGCTGGCGGCGGCTGATCCTGTTGACCTTCAACGGCGCTGGCGATCCTTCTGGGCGTGGCCTCGCTGGCGCTGGTGGCGATCTACCCCTTTGCCAAGCGGTTCACCTGGTGGCCGCAGGTGTTTCTGGGGCTGGCGTTCAACTGGGGCATCTTCGTGGCCTGGGCGGCGCATAGCGGCAGCATCGGCTGGCCGCCCGTGCTGCTGTGGCTGTCCGGCATCGCCTGGACCCTGTTCTATGACACGATCTATGCCCATCAGGACAAGGAAGATGATGCGCTGATCGGCGTGAAATCCACCGCCCGCCTGTTTGGCGATACCGGCAGCCCTCTGGCGCTGCGGCTGTTTCTGGCGGCCACCGTGGTGCTGGCCGCGCTGGCCGTGGTGCTGGCCCTGCTGGCGCAGCCGCCGCTGGTGCTGGCCCTTGGTCTGGGCGGCGTCTGGGCCTTTGGCGCCCATCTGTGCTGGCAGCTGACCCGGCTGGATACCACAGATCCCGCGCGCTGCCTGATGCTGTTCCGGGCCAACCGCGATGCCGGGCTGATTCTTGCGCTGTTTCTTGCCGGTGCGGCACTGGCTTGATTGATCCGCCCCCGGCATCGCCCTAATGAGACAGGGAAATCCCGGTAGCGAAGGCCGTTCCACATGCGCATCCCGCCCTCTTTGCTGACCACGACCGCCTTCGTGACGGCGGGTCTGGTGGCAATCGTCACGGCCTGGACGGGCACCCAGGCGCTTG
>JAXHOJ010000017.1:0-6398 GCA_034519525.1 Gemmobacter sp.
ATGCTGTCTTCGACTGGGCGCTGCGCGGGGTGAAGGATCACCCCGATTACGCTTTGCGCCCGCTGGCCGGCAATGTGACCAAGCGCCTTTACGCCGCCACCCGCGAAGAAGATGCCATGCAGCCCTATATGGCGCATTTCCTGCGGCTGGGCCGGACAGAGGCGGTGAAACTGCAACGCAGCTGAATTGTGACTGGATATGGCGCGACACTCTTGTAACCTCTGCGCAAGCGGGGCGTCGCGGCCCCGGATCCGACAGGGAAAAGGCTGATGGCACGGACACTTCGCTTTACCGCAGGCGCGGATACATTCGTGCAGGGCTTCAACATCCAGAACACCACCATCACCCTGTTCATGCTGGGCGGCAATGACAGCGTTCTGCTGGACCGCGATGATGATTTCGGCGGGCGCAACCGCGTCGATACGGGCGCGGGCAATGACCGGGTCGAAAATCACCGCGAAGACGGCAACCTGATCTTGCTGGGCGCCGGCAATGACAGCTATGGCGGCACCGGCTTTGGCAGTTTCGCCTCAGACCGGCCAGATACCGTGCGCGGCGGTGCGGGCAATGATCAGATCGGGGTCACCACCTTCAAAAGCCAGTATTTCGGCGATGCGGGCAATGACACCTTCTTTTCCACCGGGCAGCGCAACAGCTTTTTCGGCGGTCAGGGGCGCGACATGATCGACTACCGCCTGCGCGACAGCGGCGCGGTTACCGTCGATCTGGGGCGCGGATTTGCCCAGACCGGGCCGATTGCCCAGGAAACCCTGCGCGGCATCGAAGATGTGCGCGGCACCGCCGATATCGCGGGCGATGTGCTGATCGGCAGCGCGGCGGCCAACCGCATCATCGGCGATGGTGGCTTTGATCTGCTGACCGGCCGGGGCGGCGCCGATACCTTCATCTGGACGGATATCTCCGAAGCCCCGATGGCGAGCGATGCGATCGACATCATCACCGATTTCTCTGCCGCGCAGAATGATCTGGTGGATCTGTCCCAGATCGACGCCAATGCCCTGCGCACCGGCAATCAGGCCTTCCGCTTCATCGCAGATGGCGCCTTCACCGGGCGGGCGGGGCAGCTGCGGTTTTCCGACCTGATTCTGGAAGGCGATGTGAACGGCGATGGTCTGGCCGATTTCCGCATCGGCCTGCGCGATGTCGCCAGCCTTGCGGCCGACGACATCCTGCTTTGAACGGTCAGTATTTCGACGGAACGTACAATTCGGGCGGCAGAACCGCGCGTTCGTAATCCGGGTTGAACACCCGGTCCGGCAGATGGATATCCTCATGCGGCACGGGCGCATAGGGGATCATGCTCAGGAAATGGTCGATGCAGTTCAGCCGCGCGCGTTTCTTGTCGTTGCCTTCGACGATGTACCACGGCGCCTCGGGGATGTTGGTGCGGTCGAACATCTCTTCCTTGGCCTTGGTGTAATGCTCCCACCGCACCCGCGACTGCAGATCCATCGGCGACAGCTTCCACTGCTTCATCGGGTCGTGGATGCGCATCAGGAAGCGCAACTGCTGTTCCTCGTCGGTGATCGAGAACCAGTACTTCACCACGATGATGCCGGAGCGCACCAGCATCCGCTCGAACTCCGGCACGTCGCGGAAGAACTCCTCCACCTGGTCGTCGCTGCAGAAGCCCATCACCCGTTCGACGCCGGCGCGGTTGTACCAGCTGCGGTCGAACAGCACGATTTCGCCGCCGGCCGGCAGGTGCGGCACGTAGCGCTGGAAATACCACTGGCTGCGCTCGCGTTCGGTCGGCGCCGGCAGCGCCACGACGCGCACCACGCGCGGGTTGAGCCGCTGGCTGATGCGCTTGATCACGCCGCCCTTGCCGGCGCTGTCGCGACCCTCGAACATCACCACGATCTTTTCGCCGCTGTGCACCACCCAGTCCTGCAGCTTGATCAGCTCCGACTGCAGATGGATCAGCGCATGCAGATAGGTGGCACGGTCCAGCACGGTTGGGATGCTTTTCCTTGTAGATGCGCGCAATCTCGGCCGAGATCGCCACATCCTCCAGCTCCAGCTCGTATTCTTCGTCCAGCACATCGGCCAGTTCGGCGGCCAGCCAGTCGCGGCCCGGCATATCCTGATCATCGGTCATGGTGATCTCCTGTTCCGCGCGGACAGAACCACGCTTGCATGACGGTTTTGCGACGGAGGCCAGCTTTATCTGCCCATCCCACGCCGCCCCTTCACAATCACGGCCATTGCCGCTAGAAGCCCCCCCTTGAACATCCGACATGACCGAACAGACGAGGACATCCGATGCAGGGCAGCGCCAACCTCAACCTGATGATCAAGGCCGCCCGCAAGGCGGGGCGCAGCCTTGTGAAGGACTTCCGCGAGGTGGAAAACCTGCAGGTTTCGTCCAAGGGCCCCGGCGATTTCGTATCCCGCGCCGACCGCGAGGCCGAACGGATCATCAAGGAAGATCTGATGGGCGGCCGCCCGACCTATGGCTGGCTGGGCGAGGAAACCGGCGAAGATGCAGGCCAGGACCCGACCCGCCGCTGGATCGTCGATCCGCTGGACGGCACCACGAACTTCCTGCACGGCCTGCCGCACTGGGCGGTGTCGATCGCGCTGGAGCACAAGGGCGAGATCGTCTCGGGCGTGGTCTTCGATGCCGCCAAGGACGAGCTTTTCTGGGCCGAAAAGGGCGCAGGCGCCTGGATGAACGACAAGCGGCTGCGCGTCTCGGGCCGCCGCAACATGATCGAATCCATCTTCGCCACCGGGGTGCCCTTTGCAGGCCGTGGCCCGCTGCCCGCCACCCTGCAGGATCTGGCGCGCCTGATGCCGGTCTGCGCCGGGGTGCGGCGCTGGGGTGCCGCCTCGCTCGATCTCGCCTATGTCGCAGCCGGCCGCTATGAAGGCTATTGGGAGCGGAACCTGAACGCCTGGGATATCGCCGCAGGCCTGATCCTGGTGAAAGAGGCCGGCGGCATGATGTCGGGCATCCGCGAAGGCGACAATCCGCTGGAAAAGGGTGCCCTGATCTGCGGCAACGACAATGTCTTCGAACCCTTCCGCAAGATCATCCGGGGCGAGTGATCCGCCCCACCCGCAGCCACCATGCAAAACGCCGCCCCCCGGGGCGGCGTTTCTGTTTGCGATGCGGTCGCGCCTCAGCGCAGCTTCAGCGTGGCCAGCCCGATCAGCGCCAGGATCACTGAAATGATCCAGAACCGGATCACGATCTGCGGCTCGGCCCAGCCCTTCTTCTCGAAATGGTGGTGGATCGGGGCCATCAGGAACACCCGCTTGCCGGTGCGCTTGAAATAGAGCACCTGAATGATGACCGACAGCGCCTCGACCACGAACAGCCCGCCGACGATGGCCAGCACGATCTCGTGCTTGGTGCAGACCGCGATGGCGCCCAATGCGCCGCCCAGCGCCAGCGATCCGGTGTCGCCCATGAACACCGCCGCCGGCGGGGCGTTGTACCACAGGAAGCCCAGCCCGCCGCCGATCAGCGCCGCGGAAAAGATCAGCAGCTCGCCCGTGCCCGGCACGTAATGCACGCCCAGATAGTCGGTGAAATCGACCCGGCCCACCACATAGGCGATCACGCCCAAGCGTTGCCGCCGCGATCATCACCGGCATGATGGCCAGCCCGTCCAGCCCGTCGGTCAGGTTCACCGCATTGGCCGCGCCCACGATCACGATCATCCCGAAGGGCACGAAGAACCAGCCCAGGTTCAGCAGCACATCCTTGAAGAACGGCAAGGCCAGCTGGTTGGTCAGCTCTGCCGGATGAAAGCCCGAGGCCGCAAAGGTGGCCAGCGCCGCGATCAGCAGCCCCAGCCCCATGCGCACCCGGCCCGACACGCCCTTGGTGTTCTGCTTGGTCACCTTGGCATAGTCATCGGCAAAGCCGATCAGGCCGAAGGCCAGCGTCACCAGCAGCACGATCCAGACATAGGGATTGTCCAGCCGCGCCCAGAGCAGCGTGGAAAACAGCAGCGCCGACAGGATCAGCAGGCCGCCCATCGTGGGCGTGCCCGCCTTGGCGAAATGGCTTTGCGGGCCGTCATCGCGGATCGGCTGGCCCTTGCCCTGCTTGCGGCGCAGGAGGTCGATCAGCGGGCGCCCGAACACAAAGCCGAAGATCAGCGCGGTAAAGAAGGCCGCCCCCGCCCGGAAGGTGATATAGCGAAACAGGTTGAAGAAATCGCCGCCGTCGGACAGATTCGGTCAGCCAGATACAGCATCAGTCCGTCTCTCTGTCGTCTTGGCGCGGCCGGCTTGCCCCAGTTTGCGCAGGGCATCCACGATCAGGCTGACCTTGATGCCCTTCGATCCTTTCACCAGCACCACATCGCCCGCATCGATCAGAGCGCGCGGCGCGCGGCAGCCAGCTCGGCCGCCGTTGCGACCCATTGCGCCGCGCTTGCCGCTCGGGCAGCGCCGTCATGCAAGCGCCTGCATCCGCGGGCCCGACGCAATGGATCAGCGTGCAATCGCTGCCAGGCCGGGATGGTCGGCGATGGCGGCATGAAGCGCGGCCTCGGTCGGGCCCAGTTCCAGCATGTCGCCCAGGATCGCGATGCGCCGCCCCTGCCCCACACGGCCCACGCCATCCTGCGGCTTCAGCACCGAAAGCACCTCCAGGCTGGCGGCCATCGAGGCGGGGTTGGCGTTGAAGGCATCGTCGATCAGATCGAAGCCCAGGCCTTCGATGCAATCGGTGATGATCCGCTCGCGCTGGCCCCGTCCGGCGGGCGGCGCCAGCGGCCAAGGTCCATGCGCCGCAAGCGCCGGGTCCAGCCCCAGCGCCTCGGCCAGCGGCCAGCGCGCCCAGCGCGTTGGCGGCGAAATGCCGGCCCGGGGTGGAGCACCTTGAACAGACAGCGGCTGCCCGTCGCGGCTGGCCTGCGCCGACGGTGGCGTCCTCGCCGAGCTGCGACGCGGCAGGCATGCCAGTCGGCTGCCGGCATGCTGCGCCAAAGGCTGCCATGGCCCAGCGCCCGCCGCCGCGCGGCCGTCAGGATGCGGGGTCGTGGCAGATCGGCGGGCAGAATCGCCGTGCCACCGGCGCGCCAGACCGTCAAGGATCGCAGCCTTTTCATGGGCGATGCCTTCGATGCTGTCGAAGGCCTCCAGATGCGGCGGGGCGACGGTGGTGATCATCGCCACATCGCGGCCGGGCCATGCGCGCCAGCGGCGCGATCTCGCCGGGGTGGTTCATGCCGATCTCGATCACCGCGAAATCGGTGTCGGCGGGCATCCGCGCCAGGGTCAGCGGCACGCCCCAGTGGTTGTTGTAGCTGGCCTCGGCCGCATGGGTGCGGCCCTGCCCCGCCAGCACAGCGCGCAGCATTTCCTTGGTCGAGGTCTTGCCGACCGATCCGGTCACGCCGACGACCCGGGCGCGCGTCCGCGCGCGCGGGCAGCGCGGCCCAGGCCGTCCAGCGCCTGCCAGCACATCGGGCACGATCAGCAGCGGCGCATCCGCGGC
Organism: Gemmobacter sp.; assembly: GCA_034519525.1. GTDB lineage: Bacteria > Pseudomonadota > Alphaproteobacteria > Rhodobacterales > Rhodobacteraceae > Gemmobacter. The sequence goes on from JAXHOJ010000017.1 coordinate 5,483, forward strand.
CACCCCTTCGGGACATGGGCGACCAGCGCCGCCGCAGCCCCTTTGCCAGCGCCTGCGCCACGAAAGTCATGCCCGTCGCGCACATCCTTCAGCGCCACGAACAGATCGCCCGGCTGCAATGTGCGGGTGTCGATCGACACGCCGCCCGCCTGCCAGTCACAGGGCGTCGTGCCGCCGGTTGCCGCCACGGCCTCGGCAGAGGTCCAGAGCGCCATCAGATCACCCCATCCAGCGCGGCCACCGCGACGCTGGCCTGTTCCACATCATCGAACGGGTAGATGTCACCGCCGATGACCTGCCCGGTCTCATGCCCCTTGCCCGCGATCAGCAGCGCATCGCCCGGGCTGCAGCGCATCGACGCCGCGCAGGATCGCCTCGGCGCGGTCGCCGACCTCGTTGCGCGCTCCGGGACAGGCCGGCCATGATCTGCGGCGCGGATCGTGGCGGGGTCTTCGGAGCGGGGGTTGTCGTCGGTCACGATACAGCACATCGGCATGGTCCGCGCCGCAGCCCCCATCAGCGGGCGCTTGGTGCGGTCGCGGTCGCCGCCCGCGCCAAAGACGACGACCAGCCGCCCCATCACATGCGGGCGCAGCGCACGCAGCGCGGTGGCGATGGCATCGGGCGTATGGGCGTAATCGACATAGACCGCCGCGCCATTGACCCGGGTTGCGGCCAGCTGCATCCTGCCCGCGAACGCCGGTCAGGCGCGGCAGCACCGCCAGCACCGCCTCGGGCGCCGTCGCCCGCCGGCGATGGCCAGGCCCTGCCGCAACGGCCACGTTTTCGGCCTGAAACGCCCCGATCAGCGCCAGCCGCGTCTGGAACGCCCGCCCCTGCCACAGATAGCGCACCTCCTGCCCCGTCGCATCAGGACGGTCGCCGCGATCTGCAGATCGGCCCCCGGCACCGAGCC
>JAXHOJ010000031.1:0-8967 GCA_034519525.1 Gemmobacter sp.
CAGTTACGTATTGCTGCCTGACCACGCTGACACGCGAAGGGGCCAACAAAACCGATCCGTCGCAGGATGACCGTGATCTTCTGGCGCTGGGGGTGACATGGGCACCGACAGACCGCACCTCGGTCACCTTCCTGGCCCATTGGCAGCAGGATAACCTGACGCCCAATTCCTTCATGCCGGTGGCGGGAGAGGATTACGATACCGCGAATGGCACGCTGCCCGATTCGTTCATCAATTCGCAGCACCCGTGGAACAGGTTCGCCACCGAGCAGGTGAGCTTTGGCTGGCAGGCGGAACACGCGTTCAGCGAGACGCTGAAGCTGCGGCAGAACTTCCGCATCGCGCGGCAGACCACCGATTACCGGCACCTGTATTTCAACGGCATGATCCTGCCGGATTACACGCCTTCGGCCGACAATCTGAACTATGCCGCCTTCAGCGTGGATGAAGAGGCGCGCTATGCCGCGCTGGACAACCAGCTGGAATACAAGGCCGGTTTTGCCGGTGGTGAAAACACCCTGACCGTGGGCGCCGACATCTCGCGCCAGCAGAAGGACGGGGTGATGGGCTGGGACAACAGCTATAACATCTCGCTTTCGGACCCGAGCTATGATTTCCCGGTCACCCCGCCAGGCGCCTATGTGGATTCGAAAACCACGGTGACCGAGAAGGGTATCTACGTTCAGGATCACCTGAAGTTCGACAGTGGCGCCACCCTGACAGCAGGCCTGCGTCGGTCGTGGATCGAGAACGAGACCGAGGACAGGCTGGCTTAGCAGCATCAGCAGCCAGAGCGACAACGTGACCACCGGCATGATCGGCGGCACCTGGGATCTGGGGAATGGTCTGGTGCCCTATGCCAGCTATGCCGAAAGCTTTACCGTCAACATCGGCAGCACCTTCGCGGGTGACCAGTTCGAACCGACCGAAGGCAGCCAGCTTGAACTGGGCCTGCGCTTCACGCCCGAAGGATCGGCGCTGCAGCTGGGCGCGGCAGTGTTCGACATCACCAAGACCAATGTGCTGACCTCTGATCCGCTGCATGCCGGATTCTCGGTGCAGACGGGCGAGGTGCGCCATCGCGGGCTGGAGCTTGAGGCGCGCGGCCAGCTGACCGAACAGCTTTCGGTGATCGCGGGCTATACGTTCATCGATGCCGAAATCACCGCCTCGAATGACGGGGTCCAGGGGAACACGCCATCGCTGGTGCCGCAGCATCAGGCGTCGATCTGGGCGGATTATGCCTTTGGTGGCCCGGCCGAGGGCCTGAGCCTGGGCGCCGGGCTGCGCCATGTCGGCCAGACCTGGGCCGACAATGCCAACAGCCGCAAGGTCGATGCCTATACGCTGGCCGACCTGAGCCTGCGCTATGAACGCAACGGCTATGGCGCCGCGCTGGGGGTGACCAACCTGTTCGACGAAGACTATTACGCAACCTGCAGCGCCGTGGGCTGGGGCTGCGCCGCGGGCGAGGGGCGCGAAGTGACGCTGACCCTGTCGCGGAAGTTCTGACCCGCAGCTGTGGAAGCCGCCGGCTCTGCTGGCGGCTTCCCGGCATCGGCGCCCGTTGGCCGCCCTCAGCGGTTGCTGTCGGTCCTGCGCGACATCAGCCCGCGGTCGCGGAAACATTCGTCAGGCACGGCGCGCTGCTTGATGCGCGCCAGGCGTTCGGCGAAAGCCACCTGTTTCGAGCTGGGGCGGCCGTCCTGTGCGCAGGCTGGCTGCTATCTGGCCTGATCGGCGATCTGCTGGATGGCCCAAGGCAGAACCACCTGATTGCGCAGGGCAAGGGTACGGGCATAGGCAAGCTGCCGTTCCGTGACCGGCAGGGAAAAAGAGGCGTCTGCCATGATGGCCTCCGGGTTGCTGATGTTCAGTTCGGAACATAAAAAGTACAAAATCAACCGGAATGCGATAGGCCGGGCCGGAACAGCTGCATGCGTTCTGCGCTCGAGGCGCCTGTGATCATCATCGGCCGCAGCGAGGCGTGTTCCGGCCCGAAGGGCCATGCCCGGTTAGCCTGCGAGCAGTTCCAGGCCCAGCGGCGCCAGCTGCCCATGGATGCGGCCGATGATGGCATTGACCCGGGCTGCCGACAGGCCAAAGCGCTCGGCCAGCCGGTTCTGCGCCTCTCCCATCAGGCGGTGCTGCAGGAACATCTGCCGATCACGCGGCGTGCAGCCTGACAGCAGCCTGTCCACATGCGCCAGGGCTTGCTGACCCGCGACGCGCCGTTCTGGATTCTCGCAGCTTCCCGCCACATCTGGCAGATCGCCGGTCACAAGATGGCGATCGCGGCGCAGCCGATCGATCGCCAGATTGCGCACCATGCGGCGGGCGAAATGCGCAGGTCGTTCGATCTGCGTCATCGCCCGCGCCTGATCGAGACAGCGCAGCGCCGCCTCTTGCAGCACATCTTCTGCCCGGTCGGTAGAGCCAAGAATGCGTATCGCGTCGCACAGCAGGATCTGCCGTTGATTGATGAGTTCCGCAAGCAGCGCAGAGGCGCCGCCCTGCGGCGCAGGCACGGGCCGGGGCAAACCAGTTGTCACAGAGAGTCTCCACGTGGCAGGGCCAGCCGAAGGGGCGGGCCGATGGGGTGCTGTCTGCCGACGAGATCGTGGGTGGATGGCCGTCAGATTGCACAACCATAGGGAGAACGCAAGCCTTGATGGCCCGCCCTGCCGCCGCGCGCTGCGCTATTCGGCCGCCATCAGCAGGCCCCTGCGCAAGCTTTCGGCCGAAGCGGCGATTTCTTGCGCGCGGATCGCCAGAACTGAAAGCAGCGTGTCAGAAAGGCCATGCGTCGCCTCGCTGTAGCCCTGCACATGGATCACCGGCAGGAAGCCCGGCCGCATCGGCAACCGATACTGCCGGTCAGGTTCGGGCGATTGCATCCAGGGCAGCAGGCCGCGCAGGCAGGTCGTCGCCAGCTCGCGGCGATAGCCGGTGCAGAGGATCACATGATCATATGTCCGGTCCTGACGCCCGGCCGGGCCTTGCAGGGTCAGGATAAAGCCATCCGGCCCGTGCCGCAGGCCGGTTGCCCGGGTGTCGCGCCAGAGCGCAAACCGGCTTTCCCCTGCCACGTCCTGTTCGTAGAGCATGCCGTAAATCTGCTGCAGCAGATCGGCATCGGTCACCGCATAGTTGGTGGCGGCAAAATCACGCAAAAAAGCCTCGCGCTGCGCAGGCTCCATCCCGTGAAGAAGATCGGTATGGGTGATGTCGAACACCTCGTTCACGAACGGGCTGTCATCTGCCGGTTTCAGCGCATGGCCGCGCAGGATCAGGTCGACCGACAGGTTGGCCGGATGCCCGGCCAGCGCAGCAAAGATTTCCGAAGCACTCTGCCCGCCGCCGATGATGGCGACGCGCTGGCCCGGCCCCACATGGGGCAGCACGGCGCGGGTAAAATCGTTGGAATGGCTGAGGCCCGGCAGGCCGCGCAAGGGCGCGAAAAGCTCGGGCCAATGCGGCTGGCCGCCCGGCGCCAGCACGATCTGGCGCGCCAGCCGCAGGCTGCGGCGGCCCCGTGCATCTTCTGCCATGATCCGCAGATGGGTAACGCTGCCGCCCTGTTCCACCGGCTCTACCTCTGTCACGCGCTGATCATAGGCGCAGATGTTGCCCAGCCTGCCAGCGGCCCAGCCCAGATAATCGTTGAATTCCACCCGGCTGGGGAAAAAGCTCTTGCGGTTGATGAACCGTTCCAGCCGCCCCTTTTCATGCAGATAGCTGAGGAAGGAAAAGCCCGATGTCGGATCGCGCAGCGATACCAGATCCTTCAGGAACGACACCTGCATGTCGGCCCCCGGAATCATCATGCCCGGATGCCAGGCGAAAGCGGGCTGCGCTTCCAGGAACAGCGCATCAAGCGGGCTTTGCTGTTCTCGCAGCGCAATCGCCAGCGCCAGGTTGGAAGGGCCGAAGCCGATGCCGATCAGGTCGTGGATACGGTCTGTCATCTTGGAACTCACAGCAGGGTTGCGGGGGACAGGCGCAAGGGGCGGCCATCGGTTTCGGGCGGGCGAGCCCAGAGCCTGCTTTCGAAGAAATGCTGGCGGTCGAGCTGCACCAACGCGGCGCGTTTGTGGGCGAAATCGAAATCGCGCAGCCGGGCAAAGCCGCCCCGGCCCAGATTGCGCAGCTGCTGCGCATGGCTGGCGCGCGGTTCGCCCAGGATCGCGCGGGTGCGCGGTTCCGCCAGGAACATATAGTGCATCAGCGAAGGCAGCCAGGCGGTGACGTAATCGGCGCCGCGCACATCCTCTTCCCCGATCAGCACATGCCAACCACGATCCCAGGGCGCGCAGTCATGCACGGCGCCGATGCGGTTTTCCCGCGCCCAGTACAGCTCGAAATAGGCAAAGTCGCGCCCGTCCAGCGCCCCGATCACCGGCAGCATATGCGGATCGGCCGCCATGCGGTCGAGATAGGTGCGGTGCTGGTCGATGCTGCCCGCTTCTTCAAAGAACGCGGCCACGCGCGGGTCGTTCTGCCAGCGGTGGAAGGTGGGCAGATCTGCCAGGGTCAGGGCGCGCAGGGTGAACCATTGCCCCAGCCAGGGGATGTGGCGGCGATAGAGCAGCCCTTCGGGCTTGGCCGGGCGCAGCGGATGGCGGCCATGCGGGCCTTTCACGAAGAGTTCGGGAAAGGCGGGTGCAGGCTGCATCAACCAGCGGTCCGGTACCTGCCAGAACAGCGCGGGAAACACGGCATGGCCTCCTTCGAACGGCATTGCCGCACCGCAGGCCAGCAGATCGGGCAGCAGCGGCTGCCAGCCCGGGCCATCCAGCAGGATCACGCATTCCGCGCCTTCGGCGGTCAGCGCCTCGAAGATGGCAATGGCTGCGGCGCGGGTGCCTTCCTGCGGCGCCTGCAGCCGCAGCCGCCCGGCGCCATCATCCATCAGCGCAAGTGTTTCTTCCTGCGGGCCGGAAAGATGCAGCCTGTCATCCTCGCGCAGGGCGAAATGGGTGGGGGGAATGTGGTCGAAGCTCATGGCGTCCATCCAGAAGGGTCTGCTGGATAGACGCGCGGGCCGGGCAGAAATTCACCCCGGCCCGCGATGATTTGCACTGCGGGATCAGCGCAGCGCCAGCAGGCAATGCAGCGCGCGGTTTACCGCGACCGGCAAGACCGACATATGGGTTTCGCCCGCATAGGTTTCATATTGCGCGGTCACGCCGGGCAGGCTGGCCAGATGCGCCGCCATCTCTTGCGCGGCGGCAATGGTGCGGGTGGTGGCCTTGTCGGCGCGGCGCTTTTCGGCATCTTCGGCGCCTTCCTGGAACGGCGCCAGCCGGTCGCCCTCCCACTCACCTGCCGACAGATGCACGCACAGCTGCCGCCCTGCCGGATCGAAGCTATCGCGGTGGGCCAGCAGGAAACTGTTCTCCCAGGTGATGGCCGGGCTGGCGGCGATCCAGTGGCTGAAGGCATCGGGCCGGGTGAACAGCAGCCACAGGGCGAACAGACCGCCGAAGGAATGGCCGAACAGCCCGGCGCGCGACCAGTCCAGCCGCACGCGCGGGGCGAGGAAGGCGCGCACATCCTCCAGCAAAAAGCGCGCCATTTCGGCACCACCGCCGGTTTTCACCTCGGGCGTGTCGGGCCAGAACGGCGGGTAGGTGGCACCGGGAGGCGGCCCCAGATCCCAGCTGCGGCGGAACGGATCATAGGCATCCTCGGTAGGATAGCCCACCGCGATCAGCACCCCCCAGCCCAGGTTTGTGCCGCTGGGGTAGAAGGCCTGCGCCCGCATGGCATCGACGGCGGTGCCAATGACGGCATTGCCATCGGTCATGGTCAGCGAGGGCCAGCCGGCCTCCGGTGCCTCGCCCGGCGGCACCCAGAGGAAGACCCGGCGCACGGCGCCGCTGGCGCTGTCTTCCAGATCGAACCAGCGGGTTCCGCCGCAGCCGGGCCGACCTTCGGCCACAAGTCTTGGGATCATTGCTTTGCATCTTCCATGGCGTTCAGCACATCTGCCACCAGCACGCCCGGTTCCTCAAGCCCTGCCGCAAAGCGGATCGACCGGGCGCCGATGCCGAAGCGGCGGAAGGAATTGGCGCTGCCCGCCAGATCCAGCGCCGCCTTGGCCGGGATCACCAGGCTTTCCGGCCCGCCCCAGCTGACCCCGATCTTCGCCACCCGCAGCGCATTGGCAAAGCGCGGAATGTCGATGTCTTCGGCAAGATCGAAGGCGAACAGCCCGCCATAGCCCGAAAGCCCTGCCCGCCCCGGATGCGGGTGAAAGCCGGGATGGTGCACCGCCGTCACCAGTGGATGCGCCGAAAGCGCCCGCCCCAGCGCCAGCCCGTTTTCCATGTGCCGCGCCATGCGCAGGTTCAGCGTGCGCATGCCGCGCAGCACCAGCCAGGCATCGAAGGGCGACATCTTGCCGCCCAGATAGTGATATGCTTCGTGGTTAATGCGGTCGATCAGATGCTTGGGCCCGGTCACCAGACCGGCGATGGTATCGCTGTGGCCCGCCAGATATTTCGAGGCGGCATGCACGATCAGGTCGATCCCCGCCGCCGCCGGGCGTTGATAGAGCGGGGTGGCCCAGGAATTGTCGATCACCGAAATCACACCCAGCTCGCGGGCCGCGCGGCCGATGGCGGGCAGATCCTGCAGGGTGAAGGTCCAGCTGGTCGGGCTTTCCAGATAGACCAGCTTCGCGCCGGGCAGAGCGGCGATCACCGCCTCGGTATCGCTGCCATCAACATAGGTGGTGGAGACACCGAATTTCTTCAGCACGACCTCGAACAGGCGGAAGGCGTCGGAATAGAGGTTCTCCACCGCCACCACCTTGTCACCCGTCTGCACGAAGGGCATGACTGCCGCCGCCACCGCCGCCATGCCCGAGGCAAAGCCGCGCGCGGCTTCGGTGCCTTCCAGCCGGGCGATCAGGCTTTCCAGCTCGGACACGGTGGGGTTGTTGCCACGGGTATAGATGAAACGGTCCGATGTGCCTGCAAAGACTGCCGCCATATCCTCGTAGCGGTCAAACAGGAAGGACGAGGTCTGAAAGATCGGCACCGAGGTGGCATGATGCGGTTGCGTGCTGGCGGGGGCCAGCAACGCCTCGGTCAGATCTGGGGCGGCGGGGGGCAGGTGTATCATGCGGGAACTCCGGTCAGGGGCAGGCGCGGCAGGCGCCACAGGATGAAGGCAGCCCCCAGCCCGGTCAGGGCGGCGGCCAGCGACAGCGACAGGGCAAGGCCCTGAAAACCATGGGCGGGGACAAAGGCTGCCAGCAGCGGCAGCAGCAGCCAGCCCGAGGGGGCAAGGCCCAGAACAGCGGCCAGCCCGGCGCGTTCGGTGGCCTGCAGCGTCACCTGTGCCACCGCGCGCAGCGCGATCAGCGGCAGGGCCAGCGCCATCAGGCGCAGCGCCGGTTCGGCCAGCGCAGCCGTGGCAGGGCTGGCGGCGAAGGCGACAAGGGCCAGACCCGGCCAACCCAGCACCAGAAGCCCGGCCACCACCGAGGCGCCACAGGTCAGCCCCGCCAGCCGCAAGACGGCCCGGCGCAGCCGTGCCAGATCGCCACCGCCCGCCGCATGGGCCAGCACCGCCTGCGCGCCAAGGCAGAAGCCTTCGATGGGCAGGCTGGCCAAGGTCAGCAGCCGCAGCACGATGCCAAGCGCCGCCAGCCCCTCGACCCCGCCGATGCCGCCAGCAAGGCGGTAAAGCAGCAGCACCGATGCGGTGGCCGCCAGCACCGTTGCGGTTTCCGGCGCGCCAACGCGCAGTACCGGGCCAAGCTGGCGCCATGCGGGCAGGCCGATGTGGGGCCGCAGCCGCACCTGCCCACGGCAAGCGGCGAAGTACCAGAGATACAGGCCAAGCGTCAGAACCTGCGCCAGAATGGTGGCTGCCGCCGCTCCGGCCACGCCCCAGCCAAAGCCGAAGATGAACAGCGGGTCCAGTGCGATGTTCAGCCCGAAGCACAGCGCAAGGCTTGTCATGCTGAACTGCGCATTGCCTTCACCTATGGCGATGAAATCGCACAGGATCTGCACGATCCCCAGCGCCGCGGAAAAGGCCATCAGCGCCAGATAGGCCTCGGCCGGGGCGCGCACCGCGCCGGAGGCGCCCAGCAGATCCAGCAGCGGATTGCGCGCAACGCTCAGCACCAGCGCCGCCAGGGCGGCAAGGCAGAGGCCCAGACCCATGGCTGCCGAAGCGATCTGCCCGGCGGCCTCTGGCCGCCCGGCGCCCAGCCTGCGTGCGATGGCGGTGGCCGTGCCGACCCCCAGCCCGACGCCAAGCGCTGCCGTCACCCCGGCCAGAGGCAGCGCAAGGCTGACGGCGGCCAGCGCTTCGGTGCCCAGATGGCCGAGAAAAGCGCCATCCACGCCTGGATGCGGCGTTCGACCGGCGCCAGCCCGCCCATGGTGCGGTACGCCGCTGCGCAGCAGGGTGCGGGTCAGGTCGGCGGCGCCAAGGTCAAGCGGGGGCATCGGATCTCTTTCCTTCATCAGCCCCAAGACGGGGCAGAACGCAAAAAATTCACCCCGAAGCGCGGGGTGCGCGGAAATTCCGGTGCAGGCGTGAATTTCGGGCAGGCCCGCGCGTCTGGAGATGGCGGTGCTCAGCTTGCAGCGAGGGAAACCCGATGACCCGTTCTTTTACCGCCGATGCCGACTGGCGCATTCCCCCGGCAATCTGCGAAGGCCGCTACATCTGGTCTGGCCTGCGCCCTCATCCGGCTGGTGCCCGCGGGCCGGCAGGCGGCTGGACCGACCCGCCCGGGGGGGGGCCGAATGCTTGACCCGGATCGAAACGCTCTGGGCCGATCCGCGCCCGCTGGCCCTGCAGAAGGTGATGGCGCAATGAACGACATGCAGCATGACCTTGGTGCCGACAGCTTTGCCCTGACCGGGGCGGAACGCCAGATCTGGGCACATGAGCAGGTGGGCGAACTTGGCCCAGCACATGTGAACTGAACAAGCATAC
>JAXHOJ010000024.1:0-11827 GCA_034519525.1 Gemmobacter sp.
CCAAATTGCACCCCCCTGCGCTTGATGACCCCCGGTTAGTCTAGACCTGCGCCAGACCTGCCTTGCGGGATCGGGTGACGGAATCTGTTGCACCTGCGCGCAATTCGCCGCATTTAGGGCGGGCTGGCATGGCCCCGTGGCTCAACTGGATAGAGCAGCCCCCTCCTAAGGGGCAGGTTACAGGTTCAAGTCCTGTCGGGGTCACCAGATTACCATTTAAGATCAAGGTGTTGATGGGCTTCCTTTAAGCATAGTGCCGCAGTTTTCATGATTTTCTGGTGTGCTTTGGGGGAGATTCGGCCTTCGCCTGTACAGAATGGTACAGTTTACCGCTCAACAAGCGCTCGATACCTTGCGTATTTGATCGCTGCTCGCTCAAGGATATCCAGATGGCGACCTTCGTATGGGGGGCGCCAGCAATCAATACCCAGTCGGCAGATGCGGACAGATCGGGAAGATCGAAACCCTGCCCAAACTCGTCATTCTGGTCTGTTCAGATCCAAAGGCTCGCCATGTTGATTTCATGCCTACGGGAATCTACGTTTGAACTTGGAATAAGGCAAAAAAGCGCCTGGAGCGCACATCGAAAAACCCTGCGCCAGCTGTGTCGTGAATGGCGAAGGTAAGGTCATTCAAGCGTGGGCGAACGAAGGTAGTGTAAGGGTCTGATGTTGGAATGGTGTCCAAGTAACTCATAAAGTGGTCAATGGCTTCAAGCAGCATATCTGAGTCCCGCGTCGCCACCAGGGTTGTTCCAGTCGAGACCATGCCCCCCATTCGGCATCACGGCTTTGCCATCTATCATGACGGAGAGTGTTGACTGCATGATTGCGAAGCAATTTCCGGCCAGCTTCATCAGCCTCATACGAGAGACCCGTAACACCCTGTATGGTGTGGAAAGCCCCGGATTCGGGAAACTCGCGTACTAGGGTCAGGACCCATAAATCTGGTTGATCGATGGCGGGCGGCATGATTCAAGCTCTCAACTTGGGGAGGGATCATGAGCGAGCTTTACTGGCTAACAGACGCGCAGATGGATCGGTTGCGGCCGTTCTTTCCGAAGTCCCGCGGCAAGCCTCGGGTCGATGACATGCGGGTGCTGAGCGGGATAATCTTCATTCAGCGCAATGGGTTGATGTGGAAGCATGCGCCCTCGGCCTACGGCCCGCCCAAGACACTCTACAACCGCTGGAAGCGGTGGAGCCGGATGGGTGTGTTCGCAACGATCATGACCGAACTGGCGGCCAGGTCGCAGGAGACCGAGATCGTGATGATCGACGCGACCCACGCGAAGGCGCACCGGACCGCATCGAGCCTCGCGGTTCAAAAGGGGGGCGCGGACGGCTGATCGGGCGGACGAAGGGAGGTCTGAACTCGAAACTGCACGTCGTGGCGGATGCGAAAGGCCGCCCGATCCGGATGTTCCTGTCAGCGGGTCAGACCTCGGATTACATCGGGGCGCGGGCGCTCCTGTCCTCTATCCCGCAAGCGACGGTCCTGCTTGGGGACCGGGGATACGACGCCGACTGGTTCCGCAACGCTCTGATCGACATGGGGATTTCGCCGTGCATCCCCTCTCGCGCCGGTCGCAAAGTCCCGATCCCGCACGACACCGACCTATATCGCCTTCGCCACCGGATCGAGAACATGTTCGCTCGGCTCAAGGACTGGCGCCGCATCGCAACCCGATACGACAGGTGCCCAATCCTGTTCCTCTCTGCCTGCGCCTTGGCCGCCACCGTCATCTATTGGTTGTGAGTCCTGACTCTAGGATAATGGGGAAGTGTCTGGCGTCAATCTTTTGCTTCCAGTTTTTGAGTGCGCACCTTCGCGCGATCAGCGCAGGGCGCGGCCCTTGATGATCGCTTCGCGGCCGAAGCGGGCGCGGATGGCGTCGGTGGCGCGTTCGGCGCGGGCGCGGTTTGTTGGCGTCGCGGGTCCAGAAGATCGGCTGTGAGATCGGCCTGGTCGTCGGGGGCGATGTCGGCCAGATGCCGCAACCGATCAGCCGGTAGGCCGCGCCGTGCGGCACCAGATCGAACAGGGCGCGGGCCTCGCGGTAGATGCGGTCGGCGATCTGGGTGGGGCCGGGCAGGGCGTGGCGGCGGGTGATCTGGCTGAAATCGGCGCGTTTCAGCTTCAGCGTCACGGTGCGCCCGGCCATATCCTTGGCCTTGGCGCGGTCGGCCACGCCTTCGGCCAGCCGCCACAGATGGCCGTCCAGCAGGTCGGGGTCTGAGGTATCCTCGAAGAAGGTGGTTTCCTTGGAGATGGATTTCATCCGCTCGTCACGGCTGACGCGGCGGTGATCCTCGCCGCGCGCCAGATGCCAGAGCCGATCGCCCATCTGGCCGAAGCGGGCGGTCAGATCGCTGCTGGTCCCAGCGCAGAAGGTCGGCAATGCGTGCGGATGCCGGCGGCCTCGAGCGCGGCCTGGGTGGCGGTGCCGACGCCCCAGATGATGCGCACGGGCTTGGGGGTCAGAAACGCCTCGGTTTCGGCGCTGCCGACCACGGAGAAGCCGCGCGGTTTGTCGAGGTCGGAGGCGATCTTGGCCAGGAACTTGTTGTGGGACAGGCCGATGGAGCCGGTGATGCCCAGGTCATCCTCCATGCGCCGGATCAGGCGGGCCAGCATCACGGCGGGCGGCGCGCCATGCAGCCGGGCGGTGCCGGTCAGGTCCAGAAACGCCTCGTCCAGCGACAGGGGTTCGATGGCGGGGGTCAGATCTTCCATCATGGCGCGGATCTGGCGCGAGACCTCGACATAGGCCTGCATCCGGGGCTTCACCACCACGGCCTCGGGGCAGAGTTTCAGGGCCTGAAACATCGGCATGGCGGAGCGCACGCCCGAGATGCGGGCGATGTAGCAGCAGGTTGAGACCACGCCGCGCGTGCCGCCGCCGACGATGACGGGCTTGTCGCGCAGATCGGGATTGTCGCGCTTTTCGACCGAGGCATAGAAGGCGTCGCAATCCATATGGGCGATGGACAGATCGGCCAGTTCGGGATGGGCGAGCACACGCGGGCTGCGGCAGGCCGGGCATCGGGTGCCGGAGTCGATTGGCTGAGGCAGGTACGGCAGAAGGCGGGCATGGTGCGGCAAGGGTAGCATGGGCGCGGGGGCGTGTCGGCGGGCGGGATCAGGAAAGGCACTGCCTTTCCCCGCCCGTGTCGGCGCGGTGCCGCAAGACCGGTTCCGTCAGCGATACGGAGGTAGGCGCCTGCCCCGGCGGGTGCAAAGCGCCCGCCGATGGCGGAGGCGGGCGGCCGGTGGCTTTGGGCCACCGGCCCAAACGCGGTGAGGTTGCAGCATGGCTTCGGCAATTGCCTCAGCCAGATGCGCCTGTTACGCCGCCGCGGGGCGCAAGGCACCGCTGGCCTTGGCGCTCGCGCTCATAGCGGGCAAAGCCCAGATCGGCATGTGTCAATCTCCGGCGCGCGGCCCGACGATCAGATCGGCCAGCACCCGGCCCGACCCGCAGGCCATTGTCCAGCCCAGCGTGCCGTGGCCGGTGTTCAGATACAGGTTGGGGATCGGCGAGCGGCCCACCACCGGCGTGCCATCGGGCGTCATCGGGCGCAGCCCGGTCCAGAAGCTGGCGCGCGGCTTTGATCGCCCGCCCCGCCGAACAGATCCTCGACCGAATGGGTCAGCGTGGCCTGCCGCTTGGCCGTTCAGCGACAGGTCGAAGCCCGCAATCTCGGCCATGCCGCCCACGCGGATACGGTCGCCCAGCCGGGTGATGGCGATCTTGTAGGTTTCATCCATCACGGTCGAAACAGGGGCGCGCGCCGGCATCCACGATCGGCACGGTGATCGAATAGCCCTTGACCGGGTAGACCGGCAGCTTGAGGCCCAGCGGCGCGGCCAGCAGCGGCGAATAGGAGCCCATGGCCAGCACAAAGGTATCGGCCATGCACGCGGCCTGCGCTGGTGTGTGCACCGCGACGACCCGCGCGCCCATACCGTGCTTGAATGGCGGCCGATGCTGACGCCCCAGCGGAATGTGACGCCCGCGGCCACGGCCATATCGGCCAAGGTATTGGTGAATTTGAAGCAATCGCCGGTTTCATCGCCCGGAAGGCGCAGCCCGCCCATGATCTTGCCGGCATTGGGGGCCAGACCCGGTTCGGCGGCGATGCAGCCTGCGCGATCCAGCACCTCGAACGGCACGCCATCCTCGCGCAGCACCTCGATATCCTTGGCGGCGCCATCGACCTGCTTCTGCGTGCGGAACAGCTGCAGCGTGCCCTGCGTGCGTTCGTCATAGCGGATGCCGGTTTCAGAGCGCAGTTCGCCCAGACAATCGCGCGAATATTCCGCCAGCCGCACCATGCGCGACTTGTTCACATGATAGGCCTCGGCGGTGCAGTTCATCAGCATCCGCGCGATCCAGGACAGTTTGGCGAGATCGGGGCGCGGCTGGATCACCAGCGGCGCATGTTTCTGGAACATCCATTTCATCGCCTTCAGCGGGATGCCGGGCGCGGCCCAGGGGGCGGAATAGCCGGGGCTGACCTCGCCCGCATTGGCAAAGCTTGTTTCCAGCGCGGGCGCCGCCTGACGGTCGATCACCGTCACCTCATGGCCCTGTTTCGCCAGATACCAGGCGGAGGTCACACCGATCACGCCTGCGCCGAGGATCACGATTTTCATCTGCCGCTCCGCTGCTTGTTGGGAATGAGCATGGAAGATCACGCCTGCGCCATGGGATTTCTTGGCTTTCTGCAGGTGCGAAAGTACGGGTTGTCGCAAGATAATCCGCGTAAATGGCTGCGATATGACGCAGAAATGTTGCGTTTATGCATGAATACTCACGCAAGGACTTCTGCGCCTTGGGGGTGCTGATCTCCGCCAGTAATCATCTTCCTGTTGTGCAAGTGCCCCTGGCAGGGCATTGTGCGGCTGGCCATCCTGTGGAACAGTTTGAGGCAGGAGGTTTTGCCACATGAATATTCAAGACTTTATGGGCGGCAATGCAGTTCTGATCGGGCTTGCGATCTTGCTGATCCTGATCGTGCTGAAGGCGATCAAGATCGTGCCGCAAAGCCGAAAAGCATGTGGTCGAACGCTTTGGCCGGCTGCGGGCGGTGCTGGGGCCGGGGATCAACTTTGTCGTGCCGTTCCTGGACCGGGTCGCGCACAAGGTCTCGGTGCTGGAACGCCAGTTGCCCACCGCCTCGCAGGATGCGATCACCGCCGACAACGTGTTGGTCAAGGTGGAAACCTCGGTGTTCTATCGCATCATCGAGCCGGAAAAGACCGTCTACCGCATCCGCGATGTGGATGGCGCGATTGCCACCACGGTGGCGGGCATCGTGCGCAGCGAGATCGGCAAGATGGAACTGGATCAGGTGCAGTCGAACCGGGCCGATCTGATCGCGAAGGTGCGCGAACAGGTGGCGGCGATGGTGGATGACTGGGGGATCGAGGTGACGCGGGCCGAGGTGCTGGATGTGAACCTGGACGAGGCGACCCGCGCCGCCATGCTGCAACAGCTGAATGCCGAACGCGCCCGCCGCGCCCAGGTGACCGAGGCCGAGGGCAAGAAGCGCGCGGTGGAGCTGAACGCCGATGCCGAGCTTTACGCCGCCGAACAGGAGGCCAAGGCGCGCCGCGTGCTGGCCGATGCCGAAGCCTATGCCACCGGGGTGATTGCCGAGGCGATCAAGATGAACGGGCTGGAAGCCGCGCAATATCAGGTGGCGCTGAAACAGGTAGAGGCACTGGCCGAGGTCGCCAAGGGCGGTGGCAAGCAGACGGTGCTGTTGCCCGCCAATGCGCTGGATGCCTTTGCCAATGCCTTCAGCATGTTGAAGGGGAACAGCTGATGGCGAGGTTGGCTGGATCTGGGCTGTGGCCGCATTGGCGGTGGGCGCGCTGGAACTGCTGGCGCCCGGCTATATCTTTCTGGGCTTTGCCATCGGCGCCATGGCGGCGGCGCTGGTCAGTTGGGCCGGGATCCTGACCGGCTTTCCGGCACAACTGGCGCTCGCGGCCGGGGTGTCCCTGCTGGCCTGGGCGGGCTTGCACCGCGTCTTTCCGCGCGCACGCGGATCGGTGAAACGCTTCAACGGCGATATCAACGACTGAGCCTTTGCGCGGGCGGCGCCTGCGGGGAGCCTCCGGCGGGGATATTTGGACCAAGGTGAAATCGCGCGCTTTCATCTTGGTCGTAAATATCCTGGGGTCCGGGGCAAAGCCCCGGTCCCGCAGGGTCAGCGGCGCGCGGGCGGCAATTCCGCGATGACGGCCCGAGCGGCGGCGGCGAGGATCGGTGGCTTGCCAGATCGGGCGGCCCACCACGATATGATCGGCGCCGTCGGCAATCGCCTGACGCGGGGTGGCGACGCGCTTCTGGTCGCCCAGAGCTGCGCCAGCCGGGCGCACGCCGGGGGTGACGATCAGGCGGCCCTTGGCCTGCGGCAGGGCGCGGATCATCGCGGCCTCTTGCGGGCTGGCGATGACGCCATCGGCCCCGGCCTCCAGCGCGCGGGCGGCGCGTTCCAGCGTGATCTCGTGGATGTCGCCCGGCTTGATGAGGTTGGCATCCAGATCGGCGCGATCCAGCGAGGTCAGAACCGTCACCGCCAGGATCTTTGTTTCGGTGCCCGCGCGGCCCTGCGCCGCCGCCCGCACCACCTGCGGGTCGCCATGCACGGTCAGGAAATCCAGCCCGTGCTGGGCGATGCCGCGCACCGCCGCCTCGACCGTGGCGCCGATGTCGAACAGCTTCATGTCCAGAAACACCCGTTTGCCGCGTTCGTGCTTCAGCTCGTTCGCAAGGGCAAAGCCGCCGCCGGTCAGCATCCCCAGCCCGATCTTGTAAAAGCTGGCGGCGCTCGCCGATGCGGTCGGCCAGGGCCAGGCCCTGCACGCACATTGGGCACATCCAGCGCAACGATCAGGCGGTCATCGGACATTTGCGGTCTCCCTCTGGGTCGCGCAGGGGTTTGCGGCGCGATGGGCCGGCTGTCAAGCGGGCTGTCATGTCTGCGGGCCAGTGCTAAAAGGGGCAAAACGGGGGGAGTGGTGGATGCTGGCAGTGTTCGAGATTGGCGGCACGCGGATCAGGGGGGCGGTGTCGTCCGGGCCGGGGCAGGTGGAGGCCCTGCAAGAGGCGCCAACTCCCGGCGACGATTTCGCCGCCTTTTGCGCGGTGTTGCGCTGGATGGCCCGGCACGGCTGATCGGGTGGCGATCTCGATCGCCGGTTGCATCGATCCCGGCACGGGGCGGATGCGGATAGCCAATATCCCCTGTCTGGACGGGCGGGTGCTGGTCGCGGATCTGGAGGCGGCTTTGGGCCTGCCGGTCTGGATCGGCAATGATGCCGATTGCTTTGCGCTGGCCGAGGCGGGCAGCGGCGCGGGGCAGGGGCATCGCACGGTGTTCGGGGTGATTCTGGGCACCGGGGTTGGCGGCGGCCTGGTGATTGACGGGCGGCTGGTGACCGGCGCGGGGGGATTTGCCGGGGAATGGGGGCATGGGCCGGTGCAGGACAGCCGCCCCTTGGGCCGCGTTCTGCCGCGTCTGACCTGTGGCTGCGGGCAGGTGGGGTGCCTTGACCCGATCGGATCGGCGCGGGGGATCGAGCGCTTGCACGCCCATCTGCACGGCGTGGCGCTGGGGTCCGAGGCGATCATCGCGCACTGGCAGGCGGGCATGGCTGCGGCGTCCGAGACGGTGGCGATCTGGCTGGAGGTGATGGCCGGGCCATTGGCCATGGTGTTGAATGTGGTGGGGGCGACGGTGGTGCCCGTGGGCGGCGGGCTGGGCCGGGCGCGGCCCTTGGTGGCGGCGCTGGATGGGGCCGTGGCCGCGCGTCGGTTGTGGCAGGCGCCGGGGCCTGTGGTGGTGCCCGCCGCCTTACAGGGCGAACCGGGCCTGATCGGGGCCAGCCATGGCGGTTGGGCCAGTTTGAACTTGGGGGTGGGTCCATGTTGATCGAGGTCTGTGTCGATACGCTGGCCGGGTTGGAACAGGCCGTGGCCGGCGGGGCCGGGCGGATCGAGCTGTGTTCGGCACTGGATCTGGGCGGGCTGACGCCGTCTGCCGGGCTGATGCGGGCGGCGGCGGGCTGTGGCCTGCCGGTGCTGGCGATGATGCGGCCGCGGGCGGGCGGGTTTTGCTGGTCGGGTGCCGAACTGGCGCTGATCTGCGACGATATCGCCATGGCGCGGCAGGCCGGCATGGCGGGCGTGGTGCTGGGGGCGAGCCTGCCGGATGGGCGGCTGGATCTGCCCGCACTGGCCCGGATGCGCGCGGCGGCGGCGGGGGATGGAGGCGACGCTGCATCGCTGTTTCGATCTGGTGCCCGACCCGGCGGCGGCGCTGGAGGCGGCGATTGATCTGGGCTTTCAGCGGGTGCTGACCTCGGGCGGGGCCCTGCGCGCGGAGGAGGGGCTGGCGCAGTTGCGCGCCTTGCAGGCACAGGCGGCAGGGCGCATCCTGGTGCTGCCGGGATCGGGGATCAACGCGGCCAATGCCCCCTGTTCCACGGGTTCCCCGAGCTTCACGCCTCATGCAGTGGCCCAGTGACGGGCGATCTGGGGTCGGGCGATCCGGTGCTGGTGCGCTTTGGCTTTCAGGGCGCCGCAGCCGCGCGAGACCCGCGCCGATCTGGTGGTCGGCTTGCGGGCGGCTGCGGGGTGTCACGCTTCGGGGTCTTGTTCTGCGGGGTCGTGACGGCTGGTGCCCAGCTTGTAGGCGATCTGGCGCAACATGCCGTGAAAGGTGCGCACCTCGGCGGCGGTCAGCGGCAGGCGCGACCACATGTTGCGCAGACTGACCTTCATGCCGGGGGCCTTGGCCTCGGGGAAGAAGAAGCCGGCCTGATCCAGCCGCTCTTCAAAGTGCCGGGCCAGGGCCTCGATCTCATGCACCTTGGCATAGTCGGTGCGGGCAAAGGTCATGACCTCGGGCGGAACCTCGGCCTTCTGGCGGGCCAGCTCATAGCCCACCAGCAAGACGCATTGCGCCAGGTTCAGCGAGGGGAAATCGGGGTTCACCGGCACGGTGATGATGGCATTGGCGTGAACGATATCCTCATTCTCCAGCCCGGCGCGTTCGGGGCCAAACAGGATGCCGACCCGCTTGCCCTCTGCCATCAGGGCGCGGGCATAGTCCATCGCGCGCTCTGGCGTCATCACGGGTTTGGACAATTCGCGCCCGCGCGCCGTGGTGGCAAAGACGAAATCGCAATCGCCGATCGCGGCGGGCAGATCGGCAAACAGCCCGGCCTGATCCAGCACCCGCCCCGCCCCCGAGGCCATGGCCACCGCCTTGGAATTGGGCCAGCCATCGCGCGGGTCCACAAGCCGCATCCGGGTGAGACCGAAATTCAGCATGGCCCGCGCGGCGGCGCCGATATTCTCGCCCATTTGCGGGCGCACAAGGATGAGAACGGGGTCGGGCGCGGCGTCGGGTGCGGCGTGGGTCATGGGGCTGCCTCTGGCTGGTCTGGGCGCCGCATACGCGGATGGCGCCCTTAAAACAAGCCTTGCGCCTGTGGGCTGGCGGCGCCGGGGGCTGCCTGCCCCCGTCTCCTTCGAAGACTTCCCCGGTGGGGATATTTTTGAACAGAAAATGGGCTTGGGTCGTGGCCGCCTTTCTTTTTCTGTTTGAAAATATCCTCGGGGGGAGCGCGGAACGCGCGTCGGGGGGGCAGACAGCCCCCCGGCAGCGATTGTCACAAGCTCGGCATTTCCAAAGCGGGGAAAACCCGGTATGGGGCTGGGAAACCTCAGCCGAGTGATCTCATGTCCGATACCGACCGCCCGCAGCTTTATCTTGTGACCCCGCCGGACTTTGATCTGGATGTCTTTCCGGCGCGGCTGGCCGGGGTGCTGGATGCAGTGGAGGTGTCTTGCGTGCGTCTGGCCCTCGCCACACGCGACGAGGACCGAGTGGAGGCGCGCGCGGTGGATGCGCTGCGCGAGGTGGGCCCATGCGCGCGATGTGGCGCTGGTCATCGAACAGCACGCGCTGCTGGTGGAGCGGCTGGAAGGGGGTTGGACGGGGTTCACCTGACCGATGGCGCCCGCATCTGCGCAAGCTGCGCAAGGATCTGGGGGAGAGATGCGATCATCGGGGCCTTTTGCGGGGTGACCCGGCATGAGGGGATCAGTGCCGCCGAGGCGGGGCCGATTATGTGGCCTTTGGCCCGGTGGGCGAGACGGCCTTTGGGCGATGGGTCGCGCGCCGAGCTGGATCTTGTTCCAATGGTGGTCGGAAATGATCGAGGTGCCGGTGGTGGCCGAAGGCGCCCTTGACCACGGCCCTGATCGAAAAGCTGGGGCTGATCACCGATTTCTTTGGGCGTGGATGAAGAGATCTGGCTAGGCCGACGATCCGGCCGCGGCGTTGAAGCTGCTACTGGCCCCGCCGGGCTGATCTGCCTGGGAATCTTTAGCAGATAGCGTTGCCCGCCGCCCGTGAGGCGGCGGTTTTCATCCGGCACTGCCGCAAAACTGCGCAGGATGGGGAAAGCCAGGGCTTGGGTCATCCCGGTCGAGCGCGCGAACAGTATACCAGGGGCCTTCTATGGCGGAATTCATGCCAGTATTCATCACCTGACCCATTACAAATATGACCGCCCGAGTTACTCTTGGGCCGCAGATCATCCGGCTGCGCCTGCGCCGCATCGCGCAACTACAAGGTTCTGTCGCATTGCCTCAAGGTGTCGCCCGGCGGGCATTTCGTGAACCACCAGCAGGACCCCTATGGCAACTGGCTGGCGCGGTTCGTGTTCCCCGAGCCGGTGACTGAGTTCAAGATCGAGGTCGATCTGGTGGCCGATATGTCGGTTTACAATCCGTTCGACTTTTGCTTGATGTATTGGCCGAGGTCTGGCCCTTTGAATATCCCGCCGATCTGGCCGATGATCTGGTGATCTATCGCACGCCCGAACCGGCCTTACCGGTTGTGCGGCGTTTCTGGCTACGGTAAAGCTGCGAGAGGCGCGGGTGACGGATTTTCTGGTGGCGCTGAATACGCGGGTGAATGGGGCGGTGGCCTATACGATCCGCATGGAGCCGGGAGTGCAGACACCCGGAACAGGCCGCGCTGGGGATCGGGTCAGGCTCGATGCCGGGATTCAAGCTGGCTGTTGGTGCAGGCGCTGCGCCATCTAGGGCGTGGCGGCGCGGTTTGTCTCGAAGGCTATCTAGATCCAGCTTGCGCCGGATGTGAAATCGCTGGATAGAAGGCCTCGAGGGGACCGAGTCAGATTTCACCGATCTCTCATGCACGAGGTCGAGGCCTATATTCCCGGCGCGGGCTGGATCGGGCTGGACCCGACAAGCGGCCTTCTGACCGGGGAAAGCCATATCCCGCTGGCGGCGACCCCGCATTATCGCAATGCCGCGCCCATCTCGGGTGGCTATGCCAGCGCGGGCACGCCGCAGGTGGAATTTGCCTTTGACATGGCAGGTGAGCGCCGGGTTGCCGAACATCCGCGCATCACCAAGCCGTTCAGCGACGAGGCCTGGGAAAGCGGCTGAACGCCATGGGGCGGCAAGGTGGATGCCGTGCTGGCAAAGGGCGATGTGCGGCTGACCATGGGAGGCGAGCCGACCTTTGTCAGGCATTGATGATTTCGAGGCGGCGGAATGGAACACCGAGGCCGTCCGGGCCGCAAAAGCGAGGATCGCGCGGATCAAGTTGATCCGCCGCGCACGCAGCCGGTTCGCGCCGGGGGGCATTTGCATTACGGGCAGGGCAAGTGGTATCCGGGCGAAAGCCTGCCGCGCTGGACCTTCTCGCTGTACTGGCGGCGCGACGGGGTGCCGGTGTGGAAGAACCCCGATCTGGTCGCGGTCGAG
>JAXHOJ010000065.1:0-28148 GCA_034519525.1 Gemmobacter sp.
TCAGTTACGTACATTGCTGTCATAGGCCCAGCGGGCGGCATTGGCGATCACGCGCTGCACATTGGCATCGTGATAGGTGGGATAGGTTTCATGCCCGGGGCGGAAGTAGAACACATTGCCCGCACCGCGCCGGTAGGTCAGGCCAGAGCGGAACACCTCGCCCCCGGCGAACCAGCTGACGAACACGGTTTCCAGCGGTTCGGGCACGCCGAAAGGTTCGCCATACATCTCTTCATGTTCCAGTTCGAAATGATCGGGCAGGCCCCGGGCGATGGGATGGTGGCGGCTGGTGACCCACAGCCGTTCCCGCTCGCCCGCCTCGCGCCAGGTCAGGTTGCAGGGCGCCCCCATCAGCCGCTTGAACGGCTTGGCGAAATGCGCCGAATGAAGGAAGATCATGCCCATGCCGCCCCAGACGGCATTGCACACCCGCTCCACGATCTCGTCCTGCACCTCGCCATGGGCGGCATGGCCCCACCAGATCAGCACATCGGTTTCCGACAGCTTTTCCGGCGTCAGCCCGTGGTCGGCATCCTGCAGGGTCACGGTGCTGGCGGTGATGCCCTCTTCACGGTTCAGCGCCTTGGCAATCGTGCCGTGCATCGTTTCGGGGTAAACCTCGGCAACGGTGCGGTTCTTGTGTTCGTGGACGTTCTCGCCCCAGACGGTAACACGGATGGACATTGGGTTCTCCTCGTAAGCCCTGACATGGCAGGGGGAAAGCGTCAGCAGACGGGTTTGCCGTCGGCATCGAAACGGTGGATATGGGCGGGATCGGGCACCAGCCCGATCTGGCTGCCCAGCGGGATGGTCAGCTTGCCGGGCTGGCGGACGATCACGGGCTCATCCGCGCCGATCTGCACGAACAGGTAATTGTCCGACCCCAGATCTTCGGCATGGATCACCTCACCCGACCAGCGGCCCGCCGCCGCATCGGTGACGGCGATATGCTCCGACCTTATGCCCAGGGTGGTGCAATGCTCCGCCGCCGCAAAGCGCGCGGTCAGGAAGTTCATCTTCGGGCTGCCGATGAACCCCGCCACGAACAACGAATTCGGCCGTTCATACAGTTCCGCCGGGGTGCCCACCTGTTCCAGCCGCCCGTCCCGCAGCACGGCGATACGGTCGGCCAGGGTCATGGCCTCCACCTGGTCGTGGGTCACGTAGATCATCGTCACATCCTTCATCGCATGATGCAGGTTGGCGATTTCCAGCCGGGTCTGCACCCGCAGCGCGGCATCGAGGTTCGACAGCGGTTCGTCGAACAGGAACACCCGCGGATCGCGCACGATGGCGCGGCCGATGGCCACCCGCTGCCGCTGCCCGCCCGAAAGCTGCTTGGGCAGGCGGTCCAGCAGATGGTCGATCTGCAACAGCCGCGCCGCCTCGCGCACCCGGCGCTCGATCTCGTCCTTGCCGGATTTCGCCAGCTCCAGCCCGAAGGCCATATTGTCGTAAACCTTCATATGCGGGTAAAGCGCGTAGGTCTGGAACACCATCGCGATGCCGCGCTTGGGCGGCACGCAGGCCGTTGACCCGCTGCGCCATCAAAGCTCAGATCGCCGCGCGGTGATGTTCTCCAGCCCGGCGATCAGCCGCAGCAGGGTGGACTTGCCGCAGCCCGAGGGGCCGACGAAGACCATGAACTCGCCCTTCTGCGATGGTCCAGGTCGATCGCCCTTGATCACCTTCGAGCGCGCCATAGGATTTGGTGACATTGTTCAGTTCGATCTTGGCCATGGGTTCAGCCTTTCACACCGCCGGCCGTCAGGCCCGCCACGATCTTGCGTTGGAAGATGAGCACGAGAAGGACAAGCGGCACGGTCACGATGACCGAGGCTGCCATGATCGGGCCCCACGGAATTTCCTGCTGGCTGGCGCCGGAAAGCAGGCCGATGGCAACGGGCACAGTGCGCGTCGTTTCGGAAGAGGTGAAGGTCAGCGCGAAGAGAAACTCGTTCCAGGCGCCGATGAAGGCCAGCAGGCCGGTCGTCACCAGCGCGGGCCACAGCAGCGGCAGAAACACCCGGGTGATGATGATCCAGGGCGTTGCGCCATCGACAATCGCCGCCTCTTCAATCTCCACCGGCAGATCACGCATGAAGGTGGTCAGCACCCAGACGGTGAACGGCAGGGTGAAGATGGTATAGGACAGGATCAGCGCCCAGGGCGTGTTGAAGATGCCCAGAAAGCGGATCAGTTCGAACAGGCCCGCCAGCACCGCGATCTGCGGAAACATCGACACGGCCAGGATGGTCATCATCAGCAGCCCGCGCCCGCGAAACTGCACCCGCGCCAGTGCGTAAGAGGCGGTCACCGCCAGGAACAGCGCGCAAATGACCGTGGTGCTGGCAATGAACAGCGAATTCAGGATCGACCGGCCAAAGTTCCGCCCGCCCAGCACGGCATTATAGTTCGACAGATCAAAGACCTTGGGCCAGTAGCTGACCTCGAACAGCGCCGTCCCGGTGGCAAAGCTGGTGACGATGGCATAGTAGAATGGAAAGACCGAAAACAGCACGATCACCGCGACAAGCGCATAGAAGGCCAGGGTCTTGATCGGTTGGCGTGCCGTCCATCCGGAGGAATCTCCCGTCAGGTCCACCCGGCCAAGCCAGATGTAAAGCAGCACGAAGATGGCGATGATCGAAAACAGCAGCGTCGATTGCGCGGCGCCATAGGCGAACTTGTCGAAATCCACCATGTTTTCGCGGCTGATGACCGACATGGTCTTGGTCGCGGCGGAATTCGGGGTCAGCACATAGACCAGATCGAAGATGCGCAGGCTGTCCAGCATCCGGAAGATCACCGCCACCATCAGCGCAGGCCGGATCAGCGGCAGGGTGACGCGAAAGAACACCTTCACCGGATGAATACCGTCGATCCGCGCCGCCTCGTAAATGTCGCGCGGCACCATCTGCAGCCCCGCCAGGATCAGCAGCGCCATGAAAGGCGTGGTCTTCCAGATATCCACCATCAGCACGGCATACATCGCGGTATCGACGCTGGCCGTCCAGGCGATCTTCTGGTCGATCAGGCCGACCGACAGCAGCATGTCATTGATGATCCCGAACTGATCATTCAGCATCCAGGCCCAGATCTTGGCCGAAACAATGGTGGGGATGGCCCAGGGGATCAGGATGGCCGCCCGCACCAGACCGCGGCCCCGGAATTCGGCATTCAGCACCAACGCCACGATCAGCCCAAGCACGGTTTCCAGCGTGACGGAAACGAAGGCAAAGCCGCAGCGTGTTCCACACCGCATTCCACCAGGCCTGATCCACCAGCGCGCCGCGCCAGCACACGTGTGCGCCCGATAGACAGCGCCCGCACTGGACAGGTAATTGTCGAACCCGATCCACTGCCCGCCATAGAGATCAGACAGCGAGGTATCGGTGAAGGAAAACCAGATCGTGCGCAGCAGCGGCCAGGCGGCGACGCAGATCAGCGCCACCAGCATGGGCGCCAGAAACCAGAAGGCGGCGCGCTGGCGTTTGTTGCAAGGCAAGCGACAGATCTGCGTGCTGCGAGTGAAGGCAGGAATGTCATGGGGCCTCCCTTGCCGTCCGGCCACCCCGGGTTGGCGGCGGTGGTAGGCGCGGCGGATAAGACGCCCCGCCCGCCAGGTGGTTCCGGCGGAATGGGGACCGAGGATTATCAGCCTCGAACCCTTGATATCGCTCAGCTCCAGCTTCCAGCAGCTGCCAGGTTGTCGGCAGCTCGTCCCGCTGCCCGACAGGGTGCTGTGGACAGCGGACCAGAACTTGGCCGAGACTTCGTTGTAGTTTCCCTTGGTCGGGGCAGAGGGGCGCGGAACCGCCTGGGTGAACACGTCTTTCCAGCGCGGAATGATCGGCTGCGCGGCCGCGATTTCGGCATCATCATACAACGCGGCGATGGTGGGCAGGTTCGACTCGTTGCGATGGCGCGCTGCTTCTGCGCCTCTGGCCCCGCCAGATAAAGCGCAAGGCTGATCGCCGCCTCCTGCTTGGCCGAATATTTCGAAACCGCAATGTTCCAGCCACCCAAAGTGGCGGCCGATCCGTCATGCCTACCACCGCCGACCGGCAGCGGGGCTACATCGAACAGGCCCTGCACCCGCTGAATCCGCGCCATTGCCCAACCCATAGGCATAGGGCCAGTTGCGCATGAAGACGGCATTGCCGGTCTGCCAGACGCCGCGCGCCTCTTCTTCCTGATAGGCCAGAACGCCGCCGGGGCTGATGGTGCCGACCCAGCTCTTGACCAGATCCAGCGCGGCAACAGCCTGGAGGTTGTTGACCGAAATGGTGCCGTCGGGTTCCACGATCTGGCCGCCCCCGTAAGGACTTGACCCATTCCAGCGCATTGCAGGTCAGCCCCTCATAGGCATTACCCTGCCAGACAAAGCCCCACAGATCGGCCTTGCCTGCGGCGCGTTCGGCCTCCTGGATCAGGCGCGCGCGGTGATCGGATCAGCTCGTCCCCAGGTGGTGGGAACCGGCAACGCCGTGCTTTTCCAGCAGATCCTTGCGGTAATAGAGCGCAGGCGCATCGGTGAAGATCGGCAGCGCCACCAGCTTGCCATCCACCGTCTGGCTTTCGATGATCGAGGGAAAGTGCTGCGGCGCCAGATCCTTTGCCACTTCGGTCATGTCCACGAAATGATCCGCCAGCTGCGGCGCCCAGATCACATCGGTCTGATACAGATCGATATCCGCCGTCCCGGCGGCCAGCCAAAAAGCCGGTACTGGGCGAACTGGTCCGGGTGGTAGAGGCCGGCATCGGCACCATGGTGACCGTGTGCCCGGTTGCCTGTTCCCAGGGCTGCACCAGCGTCTTGAAATTGGCCACGGCATTGCCGACAGCGCCGGAGACGTAAAACAGCTCGTCCGCATGTGCCACCGATGGCCCGATGGCCAACAGCACGCCAGCCGCCACCGTTGACCGCAGGGCTGCGGCCTTGAAAATTTCTTTCATGATTTCCTCCCGTTATGCTGTCCCGCAGCGCAACTCCCCTCTTTGCTCCTCCTCATGGGCTGCAAGTGGGGCGGCATCCGAAACGTTTCGGAAAAATGCGTGTGACAGCGCCCCTGCGTCAACAGAAATTTTGGCGGCAGGTGGAGGTGACGGCCTAAAGACGCCCGCAGGACGCCCGGTCGAAGAAAGTGACGCCGCCCATTTTCTGAAGCGTTTCAATCGGCTGGCCATCCAGCGCCTGGACAAGCAGGCTCGCCATCGGGCCCCAGCTTTCTTTCAGCGGGGCAGAGGTGGTGGTCAGCGCCGGAAACAAGGATTCCGCCGTGGCGCCCGGCAAGTGATCGTCATGCGCCACAACCGAAACATCCGCCGAAATCCGCAGGCCAAGCGCCTGCAGCGCATCGTAAACCCCCAGCGCAATCAGCATGTTACCCGCAATGATCGCCGTTGGGCGGCAGCTGCCCGGCAGCATCAGGCGGATGGTTTCCGTCAGGCCGAAATTGCGGTTCATCATGCCATTGCGGTGCAGATCAGGGTCATGGGCAATCCCCGCCGCCGCCAAGGCCGCCACATGGCCACGCAGCCGCGATTCGACATAAGTGCGCCCCGGAACCCCATTCAGGAAGGCGATTCTCTGATGGCCAAGGCCCGTCAGATGCGCGGTCAGCTGATGCGCGACGGCATAATTGTCGATATCGAAATAGGCGAAATCGTTTTTGTCGCCCAGCCGACCATGCACCACAAAGGGCACATCCCGCTTGCGCAGAAAGGCGATGCGCGGATCATTCACCACCGGATCGGTGATGACAAAGCCATCCAGCGCCGCGCTGTCAATCAGGCGGCGATGCACGGCCACCGGATCTTCCTGCGGGTTTATCACATGCAGCAGGAAATGCACCTGCTGCTGCGCGAAACTTGCCGAAAGGCCGCTGATCATTTCCACGAAAACCGCGTGCCCATCTGTGCTGACGGGCGGCGGCACAACAAGCCCAACGGTGCCAGATCGCCCGGTGACAAGGCGCCTGGCAGATATGTTTGGCTGATATTTCAGAAGTTTAGCTGCTTCCTGCACACGGGCGCGGGTCTGTTCGTTCACATCGGAATGGCCGTTCAGCGCCCGGCTCACCTGGGTGACCGAGAGACCGAGATGCCGGCTAAGATCCTTCAGTGTCGCCATGCAGGCCTGTGCCCCTTGTTCTGCCAGAACAGATGTCTGCCACGGCGCAGCGCAGGTCAAGCAATCCGAAACGTTTTGGTAATATTAACCGCCTGCTGCGCGACCCCGGCGGCCCCTTATCCCGTGGCCTGAACGGTCAGGCCACAGCACAAGGCTTGCCACCTGTCGGCCCGGTGACGGGACACAGGCGGGACGCAAAACCGACGCGGGCGGCCCGGCGGCCCGAAAGGCTAGCTGCGGCATTGACACCCCTGCCCTGCGCGGGACACTGATCCCGACTGAGGACAGGAAGGAACACAAGATGTCGAAACTCTGCTTCCCGGCGCCCCTGCCCGTATTGCTGCCCGTTGCCGGGCAGGATGCGCTGTTCCCCGTGCGCCGGGTCTATTGCGTGGGCCGCAACTATGCCGAACATGCCCGCGAAATGGGGCATGACCCGGAGGCCGCGCCGCCGTTCTATTTTCAGAAGAACCCCGACAACCTGAACCTGACAGGAAAATTTCCGTATCCGTCGCTGACCAGTGATCTGCATTACGAGGTGGAACTGGCGGTTTTCCTGCAGGAGGGCGGTGAAAACATTGCCCCCGAAGAGGCGCTGTCAAAGGTCTTTGGCTATGCGGTGGCGCTGGACATGACGCGGCGGGATCTGCAGGCCGAGGCCAAGAAACAGGGCCGTCCGTGGGAAGCCGCAAAGGCGGTGGATCATTCGGCGCCTGTCGGCCCCGTTACCCCGGTATCCGTCTGGTCGGATCTTGACGGCGCGGGCATCCGGCTGCGGGTGAATGGTGCCATCCGGCAAGAGGCCCGGCTGGCCGAAATGATCTGGGCCGTGCCCGGCATCATCGCCACCCTGTCACAGGCCTTCCGGCTGGCACCCGGCGATGTGATCCTGACCGGCACACCGGCCGGTGTGGGCCCGGTGCTGCGCGGCGATGTGATGGAGGCCGAGGTAGACGGCCTGCCCCCGATCCGCGTCGAGGTGGTCTGAACCACGGCCCTGCCCTTTGCCCCCCGGCCAGATCGGGCCGGGGGGCTACAGGCTGCGATCCCGCTTGCGCATCATCCGCAGCAGCAGGGCGGCAACGGTTGGCCCCAGCAGGGCGACCGCAAACAGGCGGATGGTTTGCAGCGTCATCACGAAAGACACATCAGCATGGGCCCCGATGGCAATAATGGCAATGGAATCAATGCTGCCCGGAACGGTTGCCAGAAGCCCGCTCATCAGATCGACACCGGCGATCCACTGACAGAAACACCCCCGACACCCCGCACAGGGCGATCAGCAGCAGACAGGCCGCCAAAAGCGCGGGCAAGGCGGCAAGGCCGGTGCGGATCAGATCGGGGGTGAACCGCAGCCCGATCTGCAGACCCAGCCCCAGAAACCCCGCGGCCAGCAGCCACCCAGGCATGGCCAGGCTGATGCCTGACACCCCAAGCCCTGCCGCAACCGTCAGCGGCACCAGCGAGGCCCCCGCCGGGATGGCAGGCACCCAGCGCGCCGCAACCACCCCCAGACAGGCGATGCCCAGGCTTGCCAGACCGGAAAGGGCACCGGGCGTCGGCGCCCCGCTTGCGGGCAGCGCCGCAGGCCCCACCAGCAGCATCGCGGCCACCACCATGGAGGCAATGACCACCATCAGCCGCAGGATCTGAATGAAGGCGACCATCCGGCTGTCGAGCCCGCGCTCATGCGAAATGGCAATCATGGTGCCCGCCATGCCGGGCAGAAAGCCCCAGACCGAAACCTCGC
Organism: Gemmobacter sp.; assembly: GCA_034519525.1. GTDB lineage: Bacteria > Pseudomonadota > Alphaproteobacteria > Rhodobacterales > Rhodobacteraceae > Gemmobacter. The sequence goes on from JAXHOJ010000065.1 coordinate 7,887, forward strand.
GGTCGATCCCCGTCCAGCCGGCGGCAATGGCGCCGGTGGCACAGGCGGCAACAAAGGTCAGCACGACAAAGATCAGCAGCACCGGCCAAAGCTCGGCCACGCGACCCAGAACTTCGGGCTCGATATGCAGGGCAATCAGGCACCCCGCGATGCCCTGCGCCAGCTGATAGGCCAGAGCGGGCACCCGCACGCTGGCCCCCTTCATCCCCAGCGCCGCGCCCAGGATCAGCGGCCCCAGCATCAGCCCGGCCGGAAGTTGCAGCGCCTGCAGGCCATAGCCCGCCAGCAGCCCCCCGCCGATCAGCGCCAGCCATTGCGCCGCTGCGGGCCAATCTGCAATCCGTGTCATGCCGAACCTGTGCTATTGCGGGATGGGCCGGAAAATACTGCACCCGGCAACAGCTTAAGCGGCAGGCGCGGCAACCGCCAGCCCCGCCGGCGCCGGTTTACAGATGCGCGGTGACGGGCGGCAGGCAGAAATCGAAGTCGCAGCCCTGATCCGCCTGCAGGATGGTCTGGCGATAAAGCCGGGCATAGCCGCGCAGCCCGTCATCGCTGGCGGGCGGCACTTCGGCCAGACGGCGGGCGATTTCTTCGGCAGGCACTTCCAGCACCAGCGACCGCGCGGCGGCATCCAGCGCGATGATGTCGCCGTTGCGCACCGCCTGCAACGGCCCGCCCGCCGCAGCCTCGGGCGCGATATGCAGCACGATGGTGCCAAAGGCTGTTCCGCTCATCCGGGCATCAGAGATGCGGACCATGTCCTTCACGCCGGCGCGCGCCAGTTTCTTGGGGATCGGGATATAGCCTGCCTCTGGCATCCCCGGCGCGCCGATCGGGCCCGCGTTCTTCAGCACCAGCACGTCATCCGCCGTCACATCCAGATCGGGGTCATCCAGCCGCGCCGCCATATCGGCCAGCGAGTCAAACACCACGGCCCGGCCCCGATGTCGCAACAATGCGGGCGAGGCAGCCGCGGTTTTCAGCAAGGCGCCACCGGGGGCCAGATTACCACCCAGCACCACCATGCTTTCCCCCGCCACCACCGGATTGGCCCGCTGCCGCACCACATCCTGCGGCCAGGCTGCGGGCGCAGCCTCCAGATTTTCACCCAGACTTCTGCCGGTGATCGTGGGCGCATCCAGATGCAGGGCATCGCGGATTTCGCGCAGGATCGGCGGCAGGCCACCTGCATTGTGCAGATCCTCCATATAGCCCTGGCCCGAAGGTTTCAGATCCACCAGCACCGGGGTTTCGCGGCCAATGCGATCGACCGTGGCCAGATCGACGGCAATGCCCAGCCGCCCGGCCATGGCCGTCAGATGGATGATGGCATTGGTTGACCCGCCCGCCGCCATCACGGTGCGGAAGGCGTTTTCAAAGGCTTGTGGTGTCATGATCTGCGAGGGGCGCAGGCTTTCGCGGGCAATTTCTACCGCACGCGCGCCGGTTGCTTCGGCAATGCGGCGGCGTTCGGCGGAAACCGCCGGGGCGGTGGCGCCACCGGGCATCATCATGCCCATCGCCTCGACCGCCAGCGCCATGGTGGATGCCGTGCCCATCACGCCGCAGGTGCCGATGGTGGGGGCCAGATTGCCGCTGACCTCGGCAATCTCGGTCGTATCCAGCTCTCCAGCGCGGTAGCGGCCCCAGAAGCGGCGGCAATCGGTGCAGGCGCCCAGCCTTTCGCCGCGCCACGAACCCGCCATCATCGGTCCCGTGACCAGCATGATCGCCGGCACATCGGCACTGGCCGCCCCCATCAGCAGCGCCGGCACCGTCTTGTCGCAGCCGCCGATCAGGATCACCGCATCCATCGGCTGGGCGCGGATCATCTCTTCGGCATCCATCGCCATCAGGTTGCGCAGATACATGGTGGAGGGATGGGTGAAACTTTCCTGCAAGGAAATCACCGGAAACGGGATCGGGATCGCCCCGGCCAGCATCACCCCGCGCGAGGCGGCCTCGATCAGATCGGGCATGTTGCGGTGGCAGGCGTTATAGCCCGATCCGGTATCCACGATGCCGATCACCGGGCGGTCCAGGGCCGCATCGCTGTAGCCCATCGCCTTGATGAAGGCCTTGCGCAGATAGGCGGCAAATTCGGCATCGCCATAATGGGCGACATTGCGGCGCAGGCCGGTCGGGTGGGTCATCACATTCTCCTGCTGGTCTGGGAAGGGCGTTGCATCGCCCGGCAATATTGTCAATATTATTATTAATAATATGGATGGACCTGACATGACCCTGATCCTTGCCACCCCCCTGCCCCCCCTCTGCGGAACACCGCGCGGCGCAGCAGTTCGGCGCAACACCGGCGGCAGACAATCTGGGGGCGGCGGATCTGCCGCAGGCCGCCCGGGGCGCGCAGGCCGTGCTGATCGCGTCGCGCCAGAAGATCAGCGCCGAGGTGGTGGTGGCGCTGCCCGAGGATCTGCGCCTGATCGCCACCTGCAGCGTGGGTTTTGACCATGTCGATATCGCGGCCTGTGCGGCGCGCGGCATCATGGTGACCAACACCCCCGATGTGCTGACCGATGCCACCGCCGATATGGCGCTGCTGCTGATCCTGGGGGCGGCGCGCCGGGCGCGGGAATATGCACAGGTGATGGAGCAGGGCTGGCGCCAGAGCTTTGCGCTGAACCAGATGCTGGGCACGCAGGTTTCGGGCAAGGTGCTGGGCATCGTGGGCATGGGCCGGATCGGCCGCGCGGTTGCCACGCGGGCGCGGGCCTTCGGCATGACCATCCTGTATCACAACCGCAGCCGCCTTGCCCCCGATCTGGAACAGGGCGCCACCTATTGCCCCGATCTGGAGGCGCTGCTGCCGCAGGTCGATATCCTCAGCCTCAACCTGCCGGGGGCGGGCAGTGCGCCGCTGATGACCGCCGCGCGGTTTGCCCGGATGAAACCGGGGGCGATCTTCGTCAATACCGCGCGGGGCGGGCTGGTGGATGAAACGGCGCTGCTGGCGGCGTTGAGCTCCGGCCATCCGGCGGGGCGCCGGGCTGATGTGTTTCAGAACGAACCGGCCTTTGACCGGCGGTTTCTGGATCAGCCCCGCGCCTTTCTGATGCCGCATATGGGCAGCGCCACGCTGGAAACCCGCGAAGCGATGGGGCACCGCGCGCTGGACAATGTGGCGGATTTTCTGGCAGGCCGCATCCCCGCCGATCTTGTCACCCCGAGGCCCAAATGACCGAAGCGCGTATGACCGAAGCCCATCTGTCCGAAGCCCATCTGTCCGAAGACAGCGATGCCGCAGCCATTGCCCGCCAGCTGGAAGAAGACATCGTGCTGGGCCGCATCCTGCCGCGCGAAAGGCTGCCGGAAGATGGGCTGATGGCGCGGTTCGGCGTGAAGCGCCATGTGGTGCGCAAGGCCCTGCACCAGCTGGCGGCGACCGGCGTGCTGGATCATGTGCCGAACAAGGGCGCGCAGGTGCGGGCCTTCAGCCCCGATGAGGTGCGCGAGCTTTACGCCCTGCGCGATCTGCTGGAAACCGCCGCTGCCGCGCTGATCCCGCTGCCTCTGCCAGAGGCCGAAGTGGCCGCGCTGCGCGCCGCGCAGGCGCCACATGATACGGCGGTGGCAGCGGGCGATGCGGCGGCGGTGTTCCGCGCCAATCTGGCCTTTCACCGCCAGCTTTTTGCGCTGTGCCCCAATCGCTTTCTGGTCGAGGCGGTGGAGGCCGCATCGGCCCGTGCCCATGGCATCCGCTTTGCGGCGCTATGTGATCCGGTGGCGATGAAACAGGCCCGCGGCGACCATCACGCGATGATCGCCGCCGCAGCCGAAGGGCGGCGCGACGATCTGGTGCGCCTGTGCCGCGATCACCTGCCCGCCTCGCGCGCCGCCTATCTGGCCTATGCCGTCACGCCGTAATCTCGGGCTGCCGTTTCGGCCGAGATCAACCCCGCCTCCAGATCGGCCAGCACCGCCGCGCGCGGCCGGTCTGCCGCCGGACCATAGCCCCCGCCCGAGGGCGAGATGTGGCGGAACACATCGCCTTTGGCCAGCGGATAGGGTTTGGTCACCAGCACCGGCAGTTCCGTCACCTTGCCACCCTGAAACAGCAGGCTGACCGGGCCATTGCCCTCGGCCCCGCCAAACAGGCCATGCGGCGGGAAATCACGTTTGTCCGACCGCAGCGACAAGAGGCCCGGCTCTTCGCCCAGATATTCATATTCCCGGATGAACGAATTTCCGCCGCGCTGGCGCCCTGCCCCGCCGGTATCGGGCATGATGCCATAGCGGCGGATGCGCAGCGGATAGGAGGCCTCGATCATCTCCACCGGCACATTGGCCTGATTGGCGCCCATATGCGGCACGCCCACCTGCCCGTCATGCGCCGAGGTGGCCCCCCAGGTGCCCATCACGGTTTCGGTAAAGACAAAGGCCCCGCCATGATGCTGGCCCGCAAAGGTGGGCACGGTTGATCCGCCCATGCCATCGGCGGTCACCCGATCCGGCAGCGCCTGCGCCAGCGCGCCGAACATGGCATCAATCACCCGGTATCCGGTGATGCCCCGCGCGCCGCAGGGTGCCGGATGCACCGAATTGACCACCGTGCCCTTGGGTGCCGTGACCGTGACCACCCGTTCAAACCCGTGGCAGTTCGGGATATCCGACAGCAGCACCGAGCGCAGCGCGGTATAGACAGAGGCCTTGGTAAACGGCAGCGGCGTGTTCACCCCGCCGGGCACCTGCCGCGAGGATCCGGCGAAATCGACCGAAATCGTCTCGTCATGGATGGTCAGCGCGAGCTGGATCACAATCGGTTCGGGCGTCTCGCCCAGCCCATCCAAATGATCGGTGAAATGATAGGTGCCATTCGGCAGATCGCGGATTTCGGCGCGGCCCAGACGTTCGGCATAATCATGCAGCTCTTCGGCCGAGGCCAGAACCTCGTCGATGCCATAGCGTTCAACCAGTTCCATGAAAGACCGGCGCCCGGCATGGCTGGCCGCCATCTGTGCCCGCAGATCGCCATGCACCATATCGGGCACCCGGACGTTCAGCCCGATGATTTCCCAGATCGCATGGTTCATCACCCCGGCATCATAGAGCTTCAGGAACGGCAGGCGCAGCCCTTCCTGATAGATCTCTTCCGCCCCCAGCGCGTTCGATCCGGGCACGATACCGCCGACATCGGCGTGATGGGCCAGTGTCGTGGTCCAGGCCACAAGGCGGCCACCGTGGAAGACCGGCTCTACGATATAGATATCGGGCAGGTGCTGGCCATCGGCGGCATAGGGATCATTGCCGATGAACACATCGCCGGGGCGGATGTTGCTCGAGCATAGCGCCGCATCAGATGCTGCATCGCATCATAGAAGCTGCCCAGATGCATGGGCGTGGTGACGCCCTGCGCCAGCGTCTGGCCCTGCGCATCACAGATCGCGGTCGAATAATCCATGCTGTCGCGCACGATGGGCGAATAGGCCGCCCGCATCAGCATCAGCGCCATTTCATCTGCGATGGCATCGAAGGCGTTCTTCATCACCTCCAGCCGGATGGGATCGAACTGTCTCATTCCGCGGCCTCCTGGGTTCTGGTCCGTGCCGCGACGGGCAGGGTAACGACGATATTGCCCCGGCCATCCAGCCGGGCGGTGCAATCGGGGGGAAGGATGGTGGTCCCTTCGTATTCCTCGATGATGGCGGGGCCCTGGCGCGGGCCTGCGGCCAGACCGGCGCGGTCGATCACCGCGGCCTCCACCCCGGCCCCAGTCCGGCCCGAAATAGACGCTGCGGCGGCGTTCCGGCGCCGGGCTGCGCTTGCGGTATTCCGGCAGGCGGCCTGCGCGTTTCGCCACCCCGCGCCGTCACCCGCAGGCTGACGATTTCCACCGGGGTTTCCGCCAGACGATAGCCATAGGCCCGTTCATGCGCGGCATCAAAGGCGGCACGGGCAAGCGCCATGCCTTCGGGCGTCAGCGCCAGCCCGTCGGCAAAGGGCAAAGTCAGTTCGAAGGCCTGGCCGCGATAGCGGAAATCGGCCTCCTGGATCAGCGTCACGCTGTCGACCGGGCGCGACAGTTCGGTGGCCGTCTGCCGGGCCAACGCGGCAAAGCCCTGCGCCAGCTGTGCCGGATCGGCCTGATCCAGCGGCCGTAGAAAGGCCATCGAGGCCGAAGTTTCGATATCGGCATAAAGCAGCCCCAGCGCCGAAAGCACCCCGGCACCCGGTGGCACGATCACGGTCGATACCCCCAGCGCCCGGGCCAGCGAGACTGAATGGATGCCGCCATTGCCACCAAAGGCGATCATGGCGAAATCGCGCGGATCGCGGCCCCGGAAGGTGGTCACCGATTTCACCGCGCGGGTCATCACGGTCGACACCAGTTCGTGCACGCCATGCGCGGCGCGATCCAGGTCAATGCCCATCGGCCCGGCCACCACGCGTTGCAGCGCCGCGCGGCTGAGATCGGGTTGCACCGGCACGGCACCGCCCGCCAGCGCCTCGGGGTTCAGGTAGCCCAGCACCATATTGGCATCGGTCACCGTGGGTTCCGTGCCGCCCGCGCCATAGCAGGCAGGCCCCGGGCGGGCACCCGCGCTGTGCGGCCCCACTTTCAGGGCCCCCGCCCGGTCGCGCCAGACGATGGAGCCGCCGCCGGCACCCACTTCGGAAATGTCGATCACCGGCAGTTTCAGGGCATAGCCGCCGCCCTTGGCCAGTTTGGACGACAGGCTGATGCCGCCACCCACCTCGTAATCATCGGCGCGCAGAAACTGGCCGTTCTCGATCAGCGAGGCCTTGGCGGTGGTGCCGCCCATGTCAAAGGCGATGGCATCGGTAAACCCGGCCTCCAGCATGACCGCCCGCGCGCCGATCACCCCGGCGGCTGGCCCACATTCCACGATCTGCGCCGGGCGGGCCACCACGGTGCGGCTGTCGACGATGCCACCTGCCGAATGCATCATGAAAAACTGCTGCGGCAGACCCGCCGCCGCCAGCCGGTCGCGCAGCGACTCCAGATATACTTTCACCGGCGGGCCGACGAAGGAATTGATGACGGTGGTAGAGGTGCGTTCATATTCGCGGATTTCCGGCAGGATATCGACGGACAGCGAGACGAAGACCCCCGGCAGCCGTTCGGCCAGAACTTCGCCGATGCGACGTTCATGCGCCGGATTGGCATAGGAATGCAGCAGGCAGACCGCCACTGCATCCACCCCCGCCTCCGCGATGGCATCAATTGCGGTGTGAACGCTGGTCTCATCCAGCGGGGTCAGCACTTCGCCGCGAAAATCCATCCGCTCGGCCACTTCGAACCGCCATTTGCGCGGCGACAGGGCGGGGGGCTTTTCATACAGCGGATCATACAGGCGCGGCACCCGGATGCGGCGCATTTCCAGCACATCGCGAAAGCCTTCGGTGGTGATGAGCGCGGTCCTGGCCCCCTTCCCTTCCAGAATGGCATTGGTGGCCACGGTGCAGGCGTGCATCACCTCAGCGATATCGCCGGGCAACAGATCTTCGACGGCGATCAGTTCCAGTATCCCCTCGGCCACGCCGCGGGCGTAATCATCGGGGGTAGAGGCCACCTTGCGGGTGGCGATGGTCTCATCGCACCGGATCAGCGCGATATCGGTGAAGGTGCCGCCGATATCGGCAGCAATTCGCAGGTTCTGCGACATGGTCACATGTCTCCCAGCAGCAGGTCAGGAAGGAACAGCACCACGGCGGGCGCATAGGCGATGATGAACAGCACCGCGATCAGCGGCAGCAGGAACGGCATGATCGCCGTGCAGACCTGTTCAAAGGTGATGTCGGCAATCTTGGTCACGATGAACAAGGAGACCCCGACAGGCGGCGACACGATTCCGATCAGCAGGCCGTAGACCATGATGAGGCCGAAATGCACCCGGTCGATTTCGAAGTGATCGACCAGCGGCATCATGATCGGGATCAGGATCACCATGGCCGGAATGTTTTCCAGCACAGTGCCGATCAGCAGGAAGAACAGCACCACGATCAGCAGGAAGATATATTTGTTGTCGGTCAGGCCGATCACGCTTTGCGCCAGCTGCTGCGGCACCTGATCATAGGTCAGAACCCAGCTCATCGCGGCGGATACGCCGATCACGAGAAGGACAGAGCCGAACAGCATAACGGTTTCCGACACGGCATGGCGGACCCGCGCGAAAGACAGGGTGCGATAGGCAATGCCCAGAACCAGCGTATAGGCGCAGGCGATCACCCCGGCCTCGACCGGCGAGGCAACGCCGGTGATGACCGATCCGATGATGATGAGCGGCGCCAGCAGGGCCCAGCCCGACCGGCCGAATTCACCGGCGATCTGGCGCAGGGGCGGGCGCGGCGTCAGCGGCACCTTGTAGTGATGCGCGACCACGCGGTTATAGATCATCAGCGCCGATACCAGCACGACCCCCGGCCCGATGCCCGCAAGGAACATGCGTTCCACCGAAACCTGCGCGCCGAAGGCATAGATCAGCAGCGGCACCGAGGGCCACATCGTCGGCCCGATCACCGAACTGGCCACCGTCAGCGCGGCGGCAAAGGGCGTGGGATAGCCGCGGTTTTCCATCTGCTTGATGACAAGGTTGCCGATCCCCGCCACATCCGCGATGGCCGATCCGGTGATGCCGCCGAAGAACAGCGAACACATCACGTTCACCTGCGCCAGCCCGGCGCGCATATGGCCCACCAGGCTGTTGGCCAGCAGGAAGATGCGGTCTGTCAGGCCGATGGCCGTCATCAGATGGCCCGCCAGGATGAAGAAGGGGATGGCCAGCAGGGCCGGGCTGTCGATGCCTTCCAGGATGTTCAGCGGAAAGACGTAAAGCGTGCGCAGGCTGTCGGCCAGACCGATCTGGGCGATGGCGGCCAGCGTTCCGATGGCCAGCGACAGCACCACCGGCACACCGAGGATCATCAGCAACAGGAAAAGGCCAAAGATTGTAACGGCTACCATTGCAGCTGCTCCGTTTCGTCTGCGACCGTGACCGCCCGCCAGCCACAGGCCAGCACCACGAATTCGACGGCAAAGTGAAGGACAATGAACGCGGAAGAGACCACCATGGGGATCGACAGCCAGTAGCGTTGCAGCCCCACCAGCTCGATCACGCCGCGTTGCCGGGCGAGGATCTGCGGCAGTTCCGCCACCAGCACGCCACAGACCACGATCCCGCAGAGCGCGCCGATCATCTGGAACACCCGGTTCGGCCCGGAGCCAAACCGGCTGACAAAGAAGCTGAGCGAGATATCCATGCCGCGCCGGTACATCGGGAAGAAGGCCAGAAACACGCTCCAGACCATCATCACGCCGGTCCAGGACGACACCCACAGCAGGCTGCCGAATCCGAAATTGCGCATGGTGATATTGACCATGTTGATCAGCAGCATGGCCGCCAGCAGCAGCTCTGCCCCGGTCAGGGAAATGGTGGCGAGCCGGTCCATCACAGTGTCAAAGATGCGGAGCCAGCCTGGGGGGGTGCCGGTGGCACCCCCGTCGTTCGGATCGGTTGCCATCCGGGGCCCCTTTACTCGCCGCGCACGGGCCATGGCCACCTCAAGCATCCCTTCGGGCAGAACACCCGCCGCATCCTGCTGGGCGTACCAGTCGGCCATATAGGCAAACAGTGGTTCCAGCGGCATTTCCCAGGTGAAGGTCAACGCCCTTCGCCTCGACGGCAGCGCGCATCTTGGCGGAATTTTCGCCCATCAGCGTCACGCTGAATTCGCCCGCATCCTTGTGCGCTTGCAACAGGGCCTGCTGGTTTTCGGGGGAAAGCGCGTCAAAGGCGGCCGCGTTCATCATGAACGGCAGGCCCTGCCAGAATTCGTTGGTCTGGGTGATATAGGGGGCCTGTTCATAGAACCCCATCGCCTCGACCAGCGCGGCCGGGCTGGTGACGGCATTGGCAAGCCCGCTTTGCAGGCCCTGATAGGTTTCCGTCCAGGCCAGCATCGCCAGTTCGGCGCCAAGATGCGTCCAGATGTCGATCGCCAGCTGATCGGGATACATGCGCAGCGTGATATCCTTGATATCTTCGAAACTGTCGATCGGCTCCTTGGAAATCAGCACCCGGAACGGGCCGCGCACCACCGCCATCGGTTCACCCAGCGGGCGGACGCCTGCGGTGTCTTCGGCCTGCTGGAACCAGCCCTGCACCAGATCGCTTTTGGTATATTCCACCCATTGTTCGCGGGTCTGGAACAGGAACAGCGGCGCCACCCATTTGATTTCGGGCACCCATTTCTGCAGGAAGAAAGCATCTTCGGCATAGATGTTGATGGTGCCGAGTTCCAGCTGTTCCAGAACCGCCGCCTCTTTGCCCAGCTGTTCCGACGGATAGACCTGCACATCCATCTCGCCATTGGACAATTCGCGCGCGCGGTCGGCAAAATACTGGAACACCTTACCTTCCGGGCTGTCGGGCGGCATCTTGGTGGCAAAGCGCCAGGTTTCGGCAGCTGCATTCCGCCCCCAGCATCAGCACGGTGCTGGCGGCAAGAAGTGCATGGCCCATGGGCCGAAGCAATGTTGTCAGTCTCATCCTGTTGGTCCTTTTCGGTGTTGGGTTGCGGGCGGTTCAAACCACCTCTTGGTATTCGTTATATCATATTATTCTGCGGCGCGGTCCACGCGGGCAGGCGCCCCCATCCACCGCCGCCGGGCGTTTCCAGCACGAGCGTTTCGCCATCCTGCAGCGTCATGGAGCCTTTGGCCGGCCGCTCTTCGGCGGTGCCGTCGCGGCTGACAGACCAGTTGCGCCCCTTCGCCCCCTCCTCGCCGCCATGCAGCCCATAGGGGGCAAAACGGCGGCGGTCGGTCTGCAGGGAGACGCGCGCATCATGGCCGATGATCTGGATGGCGCGGATGATGCCATCCCCCCCGGGGTTCAGCCCAGCCCCACCCGAACCTTCGCGCAGTTCATAGCGGACACAGCGCAGCGGATAGCTGATTTCCAGCGATTCAATCGGCGTGTTCAGCGTGTTCGACATATTGGCATGAACGCCCGACATGCCCGGCCCCATCGGCCGCCCGCCCTGCCCACCGCCCGAGGTTTCGATATAGGTATAGGCCTTGCCCGTGCGCGGATCGGTGCCGCCGATGCCGATCAGGTTCATCGTGCCATTCGACGCGGCGGCGATCCGGTCGGGCGCGATCTGGGCAAAGCCTTTCAGAATGGTATCGGCCAGCCGTTGCGTGGTTTCGGTATTGCCGGCACAGACCGCCGCAGGGCGCTGTGCATCCAGAAAACACCCTTTGGGAATATGGACCGTCACCGGGCGCAGCACGCCCGCATTGGGCGGCAGGCTGGCATCCGTCAGCAATTTCAGCGAATAGAAGATCGAAGACCAGCACATCGGCGCGACGGCATTCACATTGCCCCGGACCATGGCCGAGGTGCCCGTGAAATCAAAGCTGATGCAATCTTCCGTCAGCGTGATCTTCAACCGGATCCACACCGGATCATCGCTTGACCCGTCGCTGTCCAGACAGTCTTCGGTGACCCAAACGCCCTTGGGCAGTTCGGCCAGCCGGGCCCGCATCCGCCGTTCCGTGTAATCAAGGATCGCGTGCAGCCCCTCTTCCAGCGCATCGGCGCCAAAGCGTTCGGCCAGTTCGCCCATGCGCCGTTCCCCGATGCGCAGGGCCGCCAGCTGCGCGTTCAGATCGCCGCGGCGTTCTTCGGGCGTGCGCACATTGGCCAGCACCATCGACAGGATATCCGCCTGCAACGCCCCGGCCCGATACAGCCGCACCGGCGGAATGATGAGGCCTTCCTGAAAGATCTCGGTCGAGCGGCCGGGCATCGACCCCGGCTCCATCCCGCCCACATCAGAGTGATGCGCCCGGCTGGCGACATAGGCCACACGCCGCCCGGCTATGAACACCGGGGCGATCAGGGTGATATCGGGCAGATGCGCCCCGCCGATATAGGGATCATTGACGATGACCACATCGCCCGCGTCCAGCGGCCCCGTCACCTCCAGCGTCGGGCGCACGGCGCGCAGCATCGAGCCCAGATGCACCGGAACATGTTCGGCCTGCGCCACCAGCTCTGCCCCGGCGGTGAAGATGGCGCAGGAGGCATCCATCCGTTCCTTGATATTGGGCGAAAAGGCGGTGTGCTTCAGCACGGCACCCATTTCCTGCGCCGTCGCCTCCAGCGCGTTGCGCAGAACCTCAAGCCGGATCGGATCGAACCCGCTCATTGCGCGACCTCCACGATGATGTTGCCGGATGCCAGAACCTCGGCCCGGTCGCCGGGGTAAAGAATGGTGGTGGCCGAAACCTCTTCGATGGCGGCGGGGCCATGGATGATGTTCCCGGCCTGCAGGCCATCCCGCTGCCAGACCTGCGCCAGATGCCAGGCCCCCTCGCCGCCGCCATCGCCGGGTTCGAAATAGACCGGCCGGGTGGCCCGCAGCGCCGCATCGGGCGGGGTGAGGCCACCGGGCGCCACTTCGGGCAGCAGGGGCTTTTCGATCCGGCCGATGCCGGTGACGTTGAACCCCACCACTTCCAGCGGCACTTTGGGGTCGGCATGACCAAAGCGCGCCAGATGCGCGGCGTTGAAGGCGGCGGGAAGCGCCTGCCACCAGCCCGGGCTGGCCGGGTCTGTCTGGATGGGCAGGGCGAAACTTTGCCCGGCATAGCGCAGGTCAATGCGGATTTCGACCTCACGCTGTGCGGGGGGCACGCCATCGCCTGCCAGATGCGCCCCGGCCTTTGCCGCCAGCGCCGCGATCAAGGCCCCAGCGCCTTCGGCCCCCAGGGTTTCGAAGGGGGCGATATGGGTTTCCACGAAATCATGCCGCAGGTCAGAAATCAGCTGCCCCATGGCACAGAGGATGCCGGGCGTCGGCGGCACCATCACGCGCGGCATCTTCAGATCCCGCGCCACCGGACTGCCGTGCATCGGCCCTGCCCCGCCAAAGGGCACCAGCGCGAAATCGCGCGGATCATAGCCGCGTTCGACAGAAACCACCCGGATGCCGCGCACGATATTGGCATGGGCCACCCGCAGGATACCCGCCGCCGCCTCTTCCAGCGAAAGGCCCAGCGGCCCGGCGATATCGCGCTGGATGACGCGCGCGGCACCTGCCGCATCCAGCGCCATGCTGCCCCCCAGGCGAGAGCTGGCATCAAACCGGCCCAGCACGATATTGGCATCCGTCACCGTCGCGCGGTCGCCGCCACGGCCATAGCAGACCGGGCCGGGCACGGCCTCGGCGCTCATCGGGCCGACACGCAGCGCGCCGCCTTCGTCGATCCAGGCGATGGAGCCGCCGCCGGCGCCGATGGCGTTGATATCAATGACCGGCAGCTGGATCGGCACGGTTTCCAGCGCGGCAGAACGGGTGATTTCGGGCCGCCCGTTGCGGATCAGGCTGATATCGGTCGAGGTGCCGCCGATATCCATGGTGATGATATCGGCAATCCCGGCGCTGGCCGCCACATGGGCCGCCGCCACCACCCCGCCCGCCGGGCCGGACAGCACGGTATGCACCGGCTTTTCGCGGGCGCTGTCCAGGCTCATCAAGCCGCCCGCCGCATCCATCACCATCACCGGGCGATCTGCCGCCAGCCCCAGCCCGGTTTCGCCATCCTGCAGGATGCCCGACAGCGTGCGCAGATAGGTTTCCATCACCGGCCGCAGATAGGCGTTCAGCACCGTGGTGCTGGCCCGTTCATATTCGCGGAATTCCGAATTGATATCGGTCGAGGCACAGACGGCCACCCCCGGCAGCTCGGCTTCCAGAATGGCGCGGGCGCGCTTTTCATGCGCGGTATTCGCGTAAGAATGCAGGAACAGGATGCCCACCGATTCCACCCCCGCCGCCGCCATCGCCCGGGCTGCGGCGCGCACGTCATCTTCGGCCAGCGGCTCCAGCTCTTCGCCGGCCGGGCCGATGCGGCCACGGGCGGTAAAGCACAGCTCGCGCGGAACCAGCTGTTCGGGGCGCACCACGCGGATGTCGAACAATGTGGGCCGGTTCTGGCGCCCGATCTGCAACAGATCGCGGAAGCCCGCATTGGTCAGAAACGCAGTGCGCGCGCCGTTGCGCTGGATCACCGCATTGGTGGCGGTGGTCATGCCATGGCCCACATAGGCCACATCGGCCCCTGTGGCGCCCTGCTGGGCCAGCGCCTGCTTCAACCCCTCTGCCGTGCCAAGCGCACGGTTGCCGGGTGTGGTGGATACCTTGGATACCGTGATGCGGCGGGTGGCGGCATCATAGGCAATACTGTCGGTGAAGGTTCCCCCGACATCCGAGGCGACACGGAATCTTAGATCGACGGCCACGGCATTTTTCCTGTAACGATAACGTTGCAGTTAGAGTTGATCGAGGAAAAATTCCTGTCAATAAAAATTTTGACGCTTTGTGAATACAGGCTCTGGCGCTGTTTCGATTGCTTCGCACCCGGAAAACAGATCAAACATTGAGCATGACGGAATCTTCTGACCCCCTAGAGCCCGCACCCTCCACGCCGGAGGATGGCCAGCCGCCCAACCTGCACCGCCTGCGCAGCGAGGCGACACGCGCCCGTATTCTGGATGCCGCGCATATCCAGTTCGTGGCCAATGGTCTGGAAGGCACAAGGATGGAGGCGATCGCGGCCGAGGCTGCGGTCAACAAGTCATTGGTTTACCGTCATTTTGGCAACCGCGAACAGCTTTACCGCGATGTGCTGCGCCGCGCCTATCAGAAAATGCGCGATGCCGAGGCGGCGTTGCAGCTGCCGGATGATCCCTTGCTGGCGCTGGATCGTCTGGTCTCCTTCACGCTGCAATACTATCTGGAGAACCCCGATTTCCTGATTCTGGTGGGGATCGAAAACCTGAAACAGGGCGAACATCTGCGCCAGATCGACCGCGAGGGGCTGCATGTTTCCAGCCTGCTGGATATCGTGCGCCGAATCATCCGCACGGGTGAGGAACAGGGTCTGTTCCGCAGCGGGCTGGACCCGGTAGAGTTCTACATGGTGGTTTCGTCGCAATGCTGGTTCACCGTCGCCACCAAGCATACCTTCGGCATCACCTTTGACATGGATGTGCAGGATCCCGCCAATATTGCCCGGCGGCGCGCGCTGATCTGCGACAATGTCCGCCGCTATGCGCTACGCGATCCTGCGGCGCATCCCGGCACGGCGCCCTGACAGCTCAGGCCGCAGGAAGCGCGCTAAGCCTTGATCTGCGCCCGACAGGCCGGCCGCCGCGTGGCAGGGCAGATCCGCCGCCGTCAGACGAACGATTTCCGCAATCTCGCGCAGCTGCTGCGCCAGCGGGCTGGTATTGCGCCAGATCATGCCGATGGTCCGCGATGGCTGTGGCCCGGAAAAGCGCGCGATGGATACGGCGGCAGACCGCGTTTCCACCGGCACTGCCATTTCGGGGATCAGCGTCACCCCGATGCCCGCCCCGACCATCTGCACCAGCGTCGACAGGGAACTGCCATCCATCAGCTCGCGCGGGACAACAGAGTTCATGTCGCAGAAGGAAAGCGCCTGATCGCGGAAGCAGTGCCCCTCTTCCAGCAGCAAGAGCCGCATTTCCCGCAGGCTGTCGCGGCCCGGTACCGGCTTGCTGGCATCAGCGCCGGGCCGTACCAGCACGAAATCTTCGGAAAACAGCGCCACTTCGGTAAAGCTGGCCTCTGACACCGGCAAGGCGACGATGGCCGCATCCAGCCTGCCTTCCAGCAGTTCCTCGATCAGCTTCTGGGTCACCGTTTCGCGCACATGCAGATCAAGGCCGGGGTTGCTGCGCACCAGATTGCCGATCAGGCTGGGCAGCAGATAGGGCGCAACCGTCGGAATGACCCCGATCCGCAGCCGCCCCACCAGCCGGTCGCGCGAGGCGCGCGCCAGATCTGCCAGCTCGTCCACGGCGCGCAGGATTTCCCGCGCACGCGGGGCGAATTCTTCGCCAAACCCGGTCAGACGCACCTGCCTTGCGCCGCGTTCGAACAGCTCGGTTCCCAGAATCTCTTCCATCTCCTTGATCTGCATCGACAGCGCCGGCTGCGAGATCGCACAGGCATCCGCCGCACGGCCGAAATGGCCATGCCGGGCCAAAGCCTCGAAATAGCGCAGCTGTTTGAGTGTGAGATTCATGATAAGTTCACCTTATCGTAGCAATCAGAAAATAAGACTTAAACTAATTACCGGGATTTGCTACCCAAAGCTACACCGAATGAGGATGCGCCCCGTCCCCTGCCTGGCCCTGCCCGCAACCGGCAGGCCATCACAGGGCATTGGGCGCAGGCTCGTTCAAAGAGGCTGCCAGTGTTGGAGAGACCAATGGACGGAAACGATATCCCAAGCGCCAGCAAATGCCCTGTCATGCACGGGGGTGCCAAACATGCAACATCTTCAAACCGGACCAACCGGGAATGGTGGCCGAACCAGCTTAACCTGAAGATCCTGCATCAGAATTCCAGCCTGCCCAACCCGCTGGGCACGGAATTCAACTATGCCGAAGCCTTCACAGACGCTGGATCTGGATGCCGTCGAAACAGGATCTTTACGCCCTGATGACCGAGTCAGCCAGGACTGGTGGCCCGCCGATTACGGCCACTACGGCCCGCTGTTCATCCGCATGGCCTGGCACAGCGCCGGCACCTACCGCACCGGCGACGGGCGCGGCGGTGCCGGCACCGGCACGCAGCGCTTTGCGCCGCTCAACAGCTGGCCCGACAACGTGAACCTCGACAAGGCCCGCCGCCTGCTGTGGCCGATCAAGCAGAAATACGGCAACAGCCATCTCCTGGGCGGACCTGATGATCCTGGCCGGCAACGTGCGCGCTGGAATCCATGGGCTTCAAGACCTTCGGTTTCGGCGGCGGCCGCGCGGATGTCTGGGAACCGGAAGAAGATATCTACTGGGGCGCCGAAACCGAATGGCTGGCCGCGACGACAGCCGCTACGGGGGCGAGCGGAATCTGGAAAACCCGCTGGCCGCGGTGCAGATGGGCCTGATCTATGTCAATCCCGAAGGCCCGGACGGCAACCCCGATCCGCTGGCTTCGGCCTTCGACATCCGCGAAACCTTCGCCCGCATGGCGATGAATGACGAAGAAACCGTGGCACTGATCGCAGGTGGCCACACCTTCGGCAAATCGCATGGTGCAGGCGACGCGACCCTATGTGGGGCCCGAACCCGAAGCCGCCGGCATCGAACAGAATGGGCCTGGGCTGGAAGAAGCAGCTTCGGCACGCGGCAAGGGCGTGCGACACCATCGACCAGCGGCATGGAAGGTGCCATGGAACCGCAACCCCACCAACTGGGACATGGGCTATTTCGACAGTCCTGTTCGGCTATGAATGGGAACTGACCAAAAGCCCGGCCGGCGCGCATCAGTGGGTGGCCGAAGGACGTGGCCGACGAGGACCATGGTCGCCGACGCGCACGATCCGGCGGTCAACGCATCGCGCCGATGATGATCACCGCCGACCTGGCGCTGCGATTCGATCCGGCCTACGAGCCAATCTCGCGGCGCTTCCACGAAAACCCGGAACTCTTTGCCGATGCCTTTGCCCGCGCCTGGTTCAAGCTGACCCACCGCGACATGGGGCCGAAGGTCCGGTATCTGGGCCCGGAAGTCCCAGCAGAAGATCTGATCTGGCAGGATCCCGTCCCCGCCGTGGATCACCCGCTGATCGATGCGCAGGATATCTCGGCGCTGAAGGCGCAGATCCTGGCATCCGGCCTGACGGTGGCCGAACTGGTTGGCACGGCCTGGGCCTCGGCCTCCACCTTCCGGGGTTCCGACAAGCGCGGTGGTGCCAACGGCGCCCGCATCCGCCTTGCCCCGCAAAAGGATTGGGCGGTGAACCAGCCCGCACAGCTGGCGAAGGTGCTGGCGGCGCTGGAAGGCAGTCCAGGCGGCGTTCAACGGCGCGCAGACCGGTGGCAAGAAGGTCTCGCTGGCCGACCTGATCGTGCTCGGCGGTTGCGGCGGCTGTTGAAGCAGGCGGCGAAGGCTGCCGGGCACACGGTGGAGCGTGCCGTTTGCGCCGGGCCGCACCGATGCCACGCCAGGAGCAGACCGATGTGGAATCGCTTTGCTGTGCTGGAACCGATGGCCGACGGTTTCCGCAACTATCAGAAGGCAAGCTATCTCGGTCTCCGCCGAAGAACTGCTGATCGACAAGGCGCAGCTGCTGACGCTGACCGCGCCGGAAATGACGGTTCTGGTCGGCGGCATGCGGGTGCTGGGCGCCAATCATGGCGCCGCACAGCATGGCGTGTTCACCAGCCGCCCCGGCGCGCTGACCACACGATTTCTTCGTCAATCTGCTGGACATGCGCACGGTCTGGACGCCGACCGACGCAAGCGAGGACGTGTTCGAAGGGCGTGACCGTTCGACCGGCGCGCTGAAATGGACGGCGACGCGGGTGGATCTGGTGTTCGGCTCCAACTCGCAACTGCGCGCCCTGGCCGAGGTCTATGGCGCCAGGAGGATGCAGGCCGAACGTTCGTGCGCGATTTCGTGGCCGCCTGGACCAAGGTGATGAACCTCGACCGCTTCGATCTGGCGTAACCTGCGCAAACAGAACGGGCGCGGCTGGGATCAGCCGCGCCCGTTTTTCATGAACCAGCCGCTATTCGGTGCCGCTGCGCAGTTCGGCCAGCAGCGCCTCGAACCGCGCCGGGCTGAGCGTCAGCCCCTGCGCCCGGATCACCAGCCCCGTCTCTGACCGGCCAAATTCCAGCACCGCACCCGATGCCAGAACCTCGAGCTGCAGCGCAGGCAGGCCGCGTGGACGGCCACCCTTTTGTGAGGCGCCCTGCGGAACGGCCATGACCGCATCCAGACATTTCCATTCCGCCTCGGCCCGGTCTGGGGCGGCCTGCGCCAGAGCATCCCGCAAACGGGCACCTTGGCCATCCCGCAGCGCCTGTGCCAGCTGCAGCCCCTGCTTTTCCCCAAGCGCGGCGGGAAAGGCCAGCAGATCGCCCAACACCTCATGCACCAGCGCAAACCCCTGGATCTTGGACCGCTTGGATTTGGATGCCGCCGCAAAAATCACATCCACCGCTTCATCGACCGAGGCAAAGGCCCCCTGCCCTGCCGCAACCGCCGCAATGCGACCGCGTTCATAAGGCGTCAGCGCTGCGCGGATTTCGTTTTCTTCCACCATCCCGGCATAGACCGCCGCCGCATCCCGGCCCGCGCAGCAGCGCCAGAACTCGGCCTGCGGTGCGTTATCCTCGCGGGCGATCTGCGCCAGTGCGGTGATGCGCCGCCAGCCCGAAATCAGCCCGAACCGCCCGCCTTCCAGCGGCACCACCTCGACCGGCAGGCGCTGGCCGGAGGCGCGCAAAGAGGCGCGCAGTTCCGCCATATCCTCGTCATCCGAGGCCATGCGATCCCGCACCACATGATCAAGGTCGATCCGGTCCAGCGGCATTTTAATAAGAAAGTGGTACATCAGTTTTCTTCAACCAAAATTTAAAAATCTAGATGACCAAAAACGAAAGTGTTTACTCCATTTTTAAAGACCACAACAATATTATTTATGTTGGAACAGATGGAGGCATTTTTGAATACAAAAACAATACGTTAGTTCCCGTTTCTTTCTTAAATAGTAGTCAACGATTTAGAACTTATACCATACTTGAAGACAAGAAAAATAGGTTGTATTAGTACTCCAAGAGGATTAATATTGGTTTCTGCCAATAGAAAGGATGTAATGATTTTTACTTTTCCCAAAGAACAATCAACTTAAAGCTGACTTCATCCGCTCAATAATTGAAGATAGAAAAGGTAATATTTTGGGTGGCTACCGACGGTGGTGGTTTTTCTAAAGTAGTAGAAGATGATGATAGAATTTTCTTTAAACATAATTTCAACAATCCTGCATATTTAAATAGCTTAAGCAACAATAGTGTACTTACATTACTTGAAGATAAAGATGAATTTATTTGATTGGAATGACGGCGGTGGTTAAAATAAATTTAATACCAAAACCGAAGAATTTGTTCGTTATACAGAGAAAGAAGGCTTATCAAATAATGTAATATATGGAATAATTGAGGATGAAAATACCTTATGGATAAGCACTAATAAAGGACTTTCTTCATTCAATAAAAACACAGAAATTTAAAAACTACGACGAAAGTGATGGCTTACAAAGCAACGAATTTAATGTTGGCATTTTACAAAACAGCTATGGCGAATTGTTTTTTGGAGGTGTAAATGGATTTAACTCCTTTTGCTAATGATGTTCACGTAAATAACTCTTTACCAGCCACTTATTACCAATTTCT
>JAXHOJ010000063.1:0-252445 GCA_034519525.1 Gemmobacter sp.
GCCTCGCCATGGATGTGGGCGAAGGCCGTGCACCAGCTGGGTGCAGTGATTCGCCTGTGCGGAGACGGGGCAGTGTCGAAGGGGGCGAGTGAGGGAGGGGTGCGTTTGCTTGCATATATATATGAAATCCACCCCCTCCTCCTGCACACAGAACCGGACCTTTCAGACCCACCCTGGCACTCCAGATGCCCAAAGCCCATGTTCCCGCCTCGCCATGGATGTGGGCGAAGGCCGTACACCAACTGGGTGCAGTGATTCGCCTGTGCGGAGACGGGGCAGTGTCGAAAGGGGCGAGAGAAGGGGGGGTGCGTTTGCACATGATGAAATCCACCCCTCCTCCTGCACACAGAACCGGACCGTTCCAGACCCACCCTGGCACTCCAGATGCCCAAAGCTGATGTTCCCGCCTCGCCATGGATGTGGGCGAAGGCCGTGCACCAACTGGGTGCAGTGATTCGCCTGTGCGGAGACGGGGCAGTGTCGAAGGGGGCGAGAGAAGGGGGGGTGCGTTTGCATGTATGTGAAATCCACCCCTCCTCCTGCACACAGAACCGGACCGTTCCGACCCACCCTGGCACTCCAGATGCCCAAAGCTGATGTTCCCGCCTCGCCATGGATGTGGGCGAAGGCCGTGCACCAACTGGGTGCAGTGATTCGCCTGTGCGGAGACGGGGCAGTGTCGAAGGGGGCGAGTGAGTGGGGGGTGCGTTTGCATGCATATGAAATCCACCCCTCCTCCTGCACACAGAACCGGACCGTTCCAGACCCACCCTGGCACTCCAGATGCCCAAAGCTGATGTTCCCGCCTCGCCATGGATGTGGGCGAAGGCCGTACACCAACTGGGTGCAGTGATTCGCCTGTGCGGAGACGGGGCAGTGTCGAAGGGGGCGAGAGAAGGGGGGTGCGCTTCTGCATATATGAAATCCACCCCTCCTCCTGCACACAGAACCGGACCGTGTCAGACCCACCCTGGCACTCCAGATGCCCAAAGCTGATGTTCCCGCCTCGCCATGGATGTGGGCGAAGGCCGTGCACCAACTGGCTGCAGTGATTCGCCTGTGCGGAGACGGGGCAGTGTCGAAGGGGGGCGAGAGAATGGGGGTGCGTTTGCATAATATGAAATCCACCCCTCCTCCTGCACACAGAACCGGACCTGTTCAGACCCACCCTGGCACTCCAGATGCCCAAAGCCCATGTTCCCGCCTCGCCATGGATGTGGGCGAAGGCCGTGCACCAACTGGGTGCAGTGATTCGCCTGTGCGGAGACGGGGCAGTGTCGAAAGGGGCGAGAGAAGGGGGGGTGCGTTTGCATCATATGAAATCCACCCCTCCTCCTGCACACAGAACCGGACCTGTTCCGACCCACCCTGGCACTCCAGATGCCCAAAGCTGATGTTCCCGCCTCGCCATGGATGTGGGCGAAGGCCGTGCACCAACTGACTGGGTGCAGTGATTCGCCTGTGCGGAGACGGGGCAGTGTCGAAGGGGGCGAGAGAATGGGGGTGCGTTTGCATCATATGAAATCCACCCCTCCTCCTGCACACAGAACCGGACCGTTCCAGACCCACCCTGGCACTCCAGATGCCCAAAGCTCATGTTCCCGCCTCGCCATGGATGTGGGCGAAGGCCGTGCACCAACTGGCTGCAGTGATTCGCCTGAGCGGAGACGGGGCAGTGTCGAAGGGGGCGAGAGAATGGGGGGTGCGTTTGCATATGAAATCCACCCCTCCTCCTGCACACAGAACCGGACCTTTCAGACCCACCCTGGCACTCCAGATGCCCAAAGCTCATGTTCCCGCCTCGCCATGGATGTGGGCGAAGGCCGCGCACCAACTGGCTGCAGTGATTCGCCTGTGCGGAGACGGGGCAGTGTCGAAGGGGCGAGAGAATGGGGGGTGCGTTTGCATATGAAATCCACCCCTCCTCCTGCACACAGAACCGGACCTTTCAGACCCACCCTGGCACTCCAGATGCCCAAAGCTGATGTTCCCGCCTCGCCATGGATGTGGGCGAAGGCCGTGCACCAACTGGCTGCAGTGATTCGCCTGAGCGGAGACGGGGCAGTGTCGAAGGGGGGCGAGAGAATGGGGGGTGCGTTTGCATGCATATGAAATCCACCCCTCCTCCTGCACACAGAACCGGACCTTTCAGACCCACCCTGGCACTCCAGATGCCCAAAGCTCATGTTCCCGCCTCGCCATGGATGTGGGCGAAGGCCGTGCACCAACTGGGTGCAGTGATTCGCCTGTGCGGAGACGGGGCAGTGTCGAAGGGGGCGAGAGAATGGGGGGTGCGTTTGCACATATATGAAATCCACCCCCGCCTCCTGCACACAGAACCGGACCGTTCCGACCCACCCTGGCACTCCAGATGCCCAAAGCTGATGTTCCCGCCTCGCCATGGATGTGGGCGAAGGCCGCGCACCAACTGGGTGCAGTGATTCGCCTGTGCGGAGACGGGGCAGTGTCGAAGGGGGCGAGAGAGGGAGGGGTGCGTTTGCATCATATATGAAATCCACCCCGCCTCCTGCACACAGAACCGGACCGTTCCGACCCACCCTGGCACTCCAGATGCCCAAAGCTGATGTTCCCGCCTCGCCATGGATGTGGGCGAAGGCCGCGCACCATCTAGGTGCAGTGATTCGCCTGTGCGGAGACGGGGCAGTGTCGAAGGGGGCGAGAGAATGGGGGGTGCGTTTGCATACATATGAAATCCACCCCTCCTCCTGCACACAGAACCGCCCCTTTCAGACCCACCCTGGCACTCCAGATGCCCAAAGCTGATGTTCCCGCCTCGCCATGGATGTGGGCGAAGGCCGCGCACAAACTAGGTGCAGTGATTCGCCTGAGCGGATACGGGGCAGTGTCGAAGGGGGCGAGAGAAGGGGGGCTGCACTTGCATCATATGGAATCCACCCCTCCTCCTGCACACAGAACCGGGCCTGTCAGACCCACCCTGGCACTCCAGATGCCCAAAGCCCATGTTCCCGCCTCGCCATGGATGTGGGCGAAGGCCGCGCACAAACTAGGTGCAGTGATTCGCCTGAGCGGATACGGGGCAGTGTCGAAGGGGGCGAGAGAATGGGGGCTGCGTCTTGCATATATATGGAATCCACCCCTCCTCCTGCACACAGAACCGGGCCTGTCAGACCCACCCTGGCACTCCAGATGCCCAAAGCCCATGTTCCCGCCTCGCCATGGATGTGGGCGAAGGCCGCGCACAAACTAGGTGCAGTGATTCGCCTGAGCGGATACGGGGCAGTGTCGAAGGGGACGAGAGAAGGGGGGCTGCACTTGCATCATATGGAATCCACCCCTCCTCCTGCACACAGAACCGGGCCTGTCAGACCCACCCTGGCACTCCAGATGCCCAAAGCCCATGTTCCCGCCTCGCCATGGATGTGGGCGAAGGCCGCGCACAAACTAGGTGCAGTGATTCGCCTGTGCGGAGACGGGGCAGTGTCGAAGGGGGCGAGAGAAGGGGGGTGCGTTTGCATCATATATGAAATCCACCCCTCCTCCTGCACACAGAACCGGGCCTGTCAGACCCACCCTGGCACTCCAGATGCCCAAAGCTGATGTTCCCGCCTCGCCATGGATGTGGGCGAAGGCCGCGCACAAACTAGGTGCAGTGATTCGCCTGTGCGGAGACGGGGCAGTGTCGAAGGGGCGAGAGAATGGGGGTGCGTTTGCATATATTGAATATCCACCCCTCCTCCTGCACACAGAACCGGACCGTTCAGACCCACCCTGGCACTCCAGATGCCCAAAGCTGATGTTCCCGCCTCGCCATGGATGTGGGCGAAGGCCGCGCACAAACTAGCTGCAGTGATTCGCCTGTGCGGAGACAGGGCAGTGTCGAAGGGGGCGAGAGAAGGGGGGTGCGTTTGCATATCATATGAAATCCACCCCTCCTCCTGCACACAGAACCGGGCCTGTTCCGACCCACCCTGGCACTCCAGATGCCCAAAGCTGATGTTCCCGCCTCGCCATGGATGTGGGCGAAGGCCGCGCACAAACTAGGTGCAGTGATTCGCCTGTGCGGAGACGGGGCAGTGTCGAAGGGGGCGAGAGAGGGGGGTGCGTTTGCATATATATGAAATCCACCCCTCCTCCTGCACACAGAACCGGACCGTTCCGACCCACCCTGGCACTCCAGATGCCCAAAGCTGATGTTCCCGCCTCGCCATGGATGTGGGCGAAGGCCGCGCACAAACTAGGTGCAGTGATTCGCCTGTGCGGAGACGGGGCAGTGTCGAAGGGGCGAGAGAATGGGGGGTGCGTTTGCATATATATGAAATCCACCCCTCCTCCTGCACACAGAACCGGACCGTTCCGACCCACCCTGGCACTCCAGATGCCCAAAGCTGATGTTCCCGCCTCGCCATGGATGTGGGCGAAGGCCGCGCACAAACTAGGTGCAGTGATTCGCCTGTGCGGAGACGGGGCAGTGTCGAAGGGGGCGAGAGAAGGGGGGGTGCGTTTGCATATGAAATCCACCCCTCCTCCTGCACACAGAACCGGGCCGTTCCGACCCACCCTGGCACTCCAGATGCCCAAAGCTGATGTTCCCGCCTCGCCATGGATGTGGGCGAAGGCCGCGCACAAACTAGGTGCAGTGATTCGCCTGTGCGGAGACGGGGCAGTGTCGAAGGGGACGAGAGAATGGGGGGTGCGTTTGCATCATCATGAAATCCACCCCTCCTCCTGCACACAGAACCGGGCCGTTCCGACCCACCCTGGCACTCCAGATGCCCAAAGCTGATGTTCCCGCCTCGCCATGGATGTGGGCGAAGGCCGCGCACAAACTAGGTGCAGTGATTCGCCTGTGCGGAGACGGGGCAGTGTCGAAGGGGACGAGAGAATGGGGGGTGCGTTTGCATACATATGAAATCCACCCCTCCTCCTGCACACAGAACCGGACCTGTTCCGACCCACCATCGCACTCCAGATGCCCAAAGCTGATGTTCCCGCCTCGCCATGGATGTGGGCGAAGGCCGCGCACAAACTAGGTGCAGTGATTCGCCTGTGCGGAGACGGGGCAGTGTCGAAGGGGACGAGAGAATGGGGGGTGCGTTTGCATACATACTGAAATCCACCCCTCCTCCTGCACACAGAACCGGACCGTTCCGACCCACCCTGGCACTCCAGATGCCCAAAGCTGGTGTTCCCGCCTCGCCATGGATGTGGGCGAAGGCCGCGCACAAACTGGGTGCAGTGATTCGCCTGTGCGGAGACGGGGCAGTGTCGAAGGGGACGAGAGAATGGGGGTGCGTTTGCATATGAAATCAACCCCTCCTCCTGCACACAGAACCGGACCTGTTCCGACCCACCCTGGCACTCCAGATGCCCAAAGCTGGTGTTCCCGCCTCGCCATGGATGTGGGCGAAGGCCGCACACCAACTGGGTGCAGTGATTCGCCTGTGCGGAGACGGGGCAGTGTCGAAGGGGACGAGAGAATGGGGGGTGCGTTTGCATCATATATGAAATCCACCCCGCCTCCTGCACACAGAACCGGACCGTTCCGACCCACCCTGGCACTCCAGATGCCCAAAGCTGGTGTTCCCGCCTCGCCATGGATGTGGGCGAAGGCCGCGCACCAGCTGGGTGCAGTGATTCGCCTGTGCGGAGACGGGGCAGTGTCGAAGGGGGCGAGAGAATGGGGGGTGCGTTTCATATCATATGAAATCCACCCCGCCTCCTGCACACAGAACCGGACCGTTCCGACCCACCCTGGCACTCCAGATGCCCAAAGCTGGTGTTCCCGCCTCGCCATGGATGTGGGCGAAGGCCGCGCACCAGCTGGGTGCAGTGATTCGCCTGTGCGGAGACGGGGCAGTGTCGAAGGGGGCGAGAGAATGGGGGGTGCGTTTGCATATATATGAAATCCACCCCTCCTCCTGCACACAGAACCGGGCCTGTCAGACCCACCCTGGCACTCCAGATGCCCAAAGCTGGTGTTCCCGCCTCGCCATGGATGGATGTGGGCGAAGGCCGCGCACCAACTAGGCTGCAGTGATTCGCCTGAGCGGACACGGGGCAGTGTCGAAGGGGACGAGAGAATGGGGGTGCGTTTGCATCATATGAAATCAACCCCTCCTCCTGCACACAGAACCGGACCTTTCCGACCCACCCTGGCACTCCAGATGCCCAAAGCTAGTGTTCCCGCCTCGCCATGGATGTGGGCGAAGGCCGCGCACCAACTAGGCTGCAGTGATTCGCCTGTGCGGAGACGGGGCAGTGTCGAAGGGGACGAGAGAATGGGGGGTGCGTCTTGCATACATGAAATCCACCCCTCCTCCTGCACACAGAACCGTTCCGACCCACCCTGGCACTCCAGATGCCCAAAGCTAGTGTTCCCGCCTCGCCATGGATGTGGGCGAAGGCCGTACACCAACTGGCTGCAGTGATTCGCCTGAGCGGACACGGGGCAGTGTCGAAGGGGACGAGAGAATGGGGGGTGCGTTTGCATATGAAATCAACCCCTCCTCCTGCACACAGAACCGGACCTTTCAGACCCACCCTGGCACTCCAGATGCCCAAAGCTGGTGTTCCCGCCTCGCCATGGATGTGGGCGAAGGCCGTACACCAGCTGGGTGCAGTGATTCGCCTGTGCGGAGACGGGGCAGTGTCGAAGGGGGCGAGTGAGGGAGGGGTGCGTTTGCATATGAAATCCACCCCGCCTCCTGCACACAGAACCGGACCGTTCCGACCCACCCTGGCACTCCAGATGCCCAAAGCTGGTGTTCCCGCCTCGCCATGGATGTGGGCGAAGGCCGCGCACCAACTGGCTGCAGTGATTCGCCTGTGCGGAGACGGGGCAGTGTCGAAGGGGGCGAGAGAGGAGGGGGGGTGCGTTTGCACATATATGAAATCCACCCCTCCTCCTGCACACAGAACCGGACCTGTTCCGACCCACCCTGGCACTCCAGATGCCCAAAGCTGGTGTTCCCGCCTCGCCATGGATGTGGGCGAAGGCCGTACACCAACTGGCTGCAGTGATTCGCCTGTGCGGAGACGGGGCAGTGTCGAAGGGGGCGAGAGAATGGGGGGTGCGTTTGCATATGAAATCCACCCCGCCTCCTGCACACAGAACCGGACCGTTCCGACCCACCCTGGCACTCCAGATGCCCAAAGCTGGTGTTCCCGCCTCGCCATGGATGTGGGCGAAGGCCGTACACCAGCTGGGTGCAGTGATTCGCCTGTGCGGAGACGGGGCAGTGTCGAAGGGGGCGAGAGAATGGGGGTGCGTTTGCATCATATGAAATCCACCCCTCCTCCTGCACACAGAACCGGACCGTTCCGACCCACCCTGGCACTCCAGATGCCCAAAGCTGGTGTTCCCGCCTCGCCATGGATGTGGGCGAAGGCCGTACACCAACTGGCTGCAGTGATTCGCCTGAGCGGAGACGGGGCAGTGTCGAAGGGGGCGAGAGAGAGGGGGGTGCGTTTGCATGCATGTAGAATCCACCCCTCCTCCTGCACACAGAACCGGACCTTTCCGACCCACCCTGGCACTCCAGATGCCCAAAGCTAGTGTTCCCGCCTCGCCATGGATGTGGGCGAAGGCCGTACACCAACTGGCTGCAGTGATTCGCCTGAGCGGAGACGGGGCAGTGTCGAAGGGGGCGAGAGAATGGGGGGTGCGTTTGCATATATATGAAATCCACCCCCTCCTCCTGCACACAGAACCGGACCGTTCCGACCCACCCTGGCACTCCAGATGCCCAAAGCTGGTGTTCCCGCCTCGCCATGGATGTGGGCGAAGGCCGTACACCAACTGGCTGCAGTGATTCGCCTGTGCGGAGACGGGGCCGGGGCAGTGTCGCGCAATCCGGGCGGGCCGAACTGACCGTGGCCATAGAACAGGAAGCGGCCGGGGCAGGCCAGCTGACGGTCACGCATTTCATCGACGATGCAGCCTGGCGCCCCGCCTATGGCGCGGATCTGACGCGGGGCGATGCCCCGTCACTGGTGCTTGAACGCGATGTGCTGGTCACGCAGAATTCCGGTGAAGACTGGTATGGGGTGCAGGTGACGCTGTCGACGGCACGCCCGCTGGAACGGGCGGAACCATCGCAGCTTTGGCCTGAACTGCGGCGGGTGGAACCGCCGCAACCGGAAATCGCCTATGATTCCATGGCCCGCGAGATGGCCGCGCCGGTGATGGCCGCCGCCCCTATGGCCGATGTGGCGCTGCCAGTGATCGAGGGCGATGTGCTGGCATGGCGCGTACCCGCTGCCGTCGATATCGCCAGCGGGGTAGAAGATCTGCGCATCCCGCTGGACAGCCTGAGTTTCACGCCCAGGCTGGAGGCGCGCGCTGTGCCCCGGCAGGATGCGCGCGCCTATATCATGGCCACATTCGACAACAGCGCAGAAGTTCTGCTGCCCGGGCCTGTGGTCCTGTCGCGCGATGGCGGCATTGTGGGGATGGTCGATCTGGATCTGACGCCAGCGGGCGCTGAAGTGGAGCTGCCCTTCGGCGCCATAGACGGGTTGCGCCTGACGCGCGAGATGCCTCGCAACAATCAGGGGGATGCAGGCTTTTTCAGCAGCGCCACCGCCCGCAGCGAGGTGGCGTTGATCCGGGTTGAAAACCTGACGGGTGAAAGCTGGCCGGTGCATCTGCTGGATCAGGTGCCTTATTCCGAACAGACCGAGCTTGAAATCACCTACAGCGCCGATCCGCAGCCCGCCGAAACCGACCCCGAAGGGGAACGCGGCCTTCTGGGCTGGCGCTTCGATCTGGCACCGGGGGCGCAGCAGGAAGTCCGGCTGGAAACGCAGCTGCGCTGGCCCGAAGGGCTGGAGCTGCGCTGAGGCCTAAAAACGTTCGGCGCGCAGCACCTGCGCGTCGGTCACGCTGACAACACCGATATGCCGTTCGACCACGGCAAAAGCGGCATCCAGCAGGGTATCGAGCCGTTCCGGGCGGATCAGGCAGATTACCGCAACCATCCCGGCCCGGCCCACCTGCCCCTCGCGGCTCCAGCGGCCCGAGCGGCCAGAGCCGCCCAGAACCGGAAGAACCGTGGTAAAGCCGGTGACCCCCGCCGCTTCCAGGGCTTCGGTCAGCCGGGTTTCCATCGGTGCCTCGATGATGATCTCGACCCGTTTGGCCATATGGGTCTGCATCGGTCAGCCTCCGGTCAGGCTTTGCGCGATCGCGATGTAAAGCGGGATGCCAAGGGTCAGGTTGAAGGGGAAGGTGATGCCAAGTGCCAGGGAAAGGGAGAGCGAGGGGTTGGCCTCGGGCAAGGCCACGCGCATCGCGGCAGGCACGGCGATATAGCTGGCCGAAGCACCCAGCACCATGAACAGCGCCATCGCCGCCCGGCGGACGCAGGCCCAAGCCCCAGCCCGGCCAGCCAGGGCCGCCGCGGCCCCCAGGATCGGCATGACAAGCCCAAAGGCCAACGTGCCCGCCGCGCCAGGCGTCTTGCCGGCCTGTGCCAGGCCCCGCCCCGCGACCAGCCCCATATCCAGCAGGAACAGGCACAGCACGCCCTGAAATGGGGTGACGATGAAGGCCTCGACTCCTCGGCCATGCCCCCGTCGCCCGGTTACTGCACACCGATCCCAAAGGACCCGACCAGCAGGACCACGGAACCATTCCAGAATATTTCGCGCGTCATATCGTGTTGTCGCCGTCCCGCGGTCCCCGGCCCCGCCCGCGCGGGCAAGCCAAAGCGCGCGTCAGGATCGCCGGCGCCTCCATCGCGGCGGCGACGGCCACCATATAACCGTCCGCGGCGATCCCCTGCCCTTCCAGCACCGGCTGGTGCCTGTGACGAAGGTCACGATGGAGATCGATCCGTAATGCGCCGCCACCGCCGCCGCATCCGTCGCCCCCATGGCTGTCAGCGCACCCAACAGCGCAAAGGCAACGAAGGGCAGCACGAATGACAGCGCCACCCCCGCCACCATGGCCAGTAACCAGGGTCGAGATCAACGCCATGGGCTGCGACCGCCACCCCGCCTTTGAAGCCGATGGCAAACAGAAGGTAAAGCGACATCGCCTTTGCTGCGGCCTCTGGGACGGTCAGATCAGACCGGGCCACGGCGGCAAGAAGGCCAAGGGCAAAGCACAGGATGACGGGGGAAAGCAGGTTCGTCAACGGCAAGGTCTAACATGTTTGCGGATCTTTTCTTGGGGTTCCGCCTGGCCGTTTTCCCGTCAGGCTGCAACCGATTTCAGCATGGCGAGGAATTCACGTCGCCGGATCGTATTGTTCCAGCCCGCCTTCGCCGATGTCGTTCCACAGCCCGTGCAGTGTCAGATCTTCGCGCTCGACAGCTTCGCGGACGAAGGGGAAGGTCATCAGGTTTTCAAGGCTGACCAGTACGGCCTCTTTTTCCAGCGCGCGGGCGCGCTCTGCTTCCGGCAGATGGCTGATCCGTTCATAGCCGGGGCGCAGAATATCCATCCAGCGGCCGACAAAGCTGGATTTTTCCAGCAGTTCCGGGGCCTTGCCCGAACACATATCGGCGCAGCCCTTCACGCCGCCACAATTGGAATGGCCGAGCACGATCAGATGCGCCACTTTCAGCGCGGTGACCGCATATTCCACCGTGGCCGAGGTGCCGTGATTGCCGCCATCGGGGTTATAGGGCGGCACAAGATTGGCGATGTTGCGGTGAATGAAGAACTCGCCCTCATCCGCGCCGAAGATCGAGGTCACATGCTGGCGGCTGTCGCAGCAGGAGATGATCATGGCGCGGGGGTGCTGGCCGCCTTCTGCCAGTTTCCGATACCAGGCCTTGTTGTCCTGATAGCTTGTTGCCCGCCAGCCTTGGTAACGGCTGATCAGATATCCGGGCAGCGGTCTTGCCTTGTCCATCATCGCTCCATCCATGAAACCGGTTCCGTCATCTATGCTGCAATTGCAGAAAATTCGAGTGTTTTGTTTCGTGCGGATCAACCTTTTGTTCAGCGCGCCGGGCGAAGCTGGGGTCGGTGTGATCCAAGGGGTTGGGTTCGACGATGACAGCAGAAATTGCCGTCCTGCATGTGCAGGACAGGCTGCGGCAGGATTGCGAACCTGTCGTGGCGATCTACCGTGATCTGGGGGCGGTGCAGGCCGAACAGATCGTGGCCCGGGCGCTGGGGGAACTGGCGCTGACCATGTCGGGTCTGGCCGCGCAGGTGCGCGCGCATCAGCTGGAGGATATGGCCCGCCAGCTGCGCCGTCTGCAGCGGCTGTCGGAACAGCTGGGGATGCTGAGCCTTGGCGCCGTGGCGGGCGATGTGCGTCTGTGCCTGGATCAGGGCGACAGTACAGCCTTCTCTGCTGTCTGGGCACGGCTTCTGCGGGTCGCGGAGCGCACATTGGCCGCCGATCACAGCCTGATCGACCGTTCCGTATAAGGGGTGCTGCGGTGACCGGGGTTGCAGCCGGCGATGGAACCGCTAGGCTTCGCGCATCATCAGCCGGAGTATGACATGACCCCCGCCTTCGCCGATCCCGATGCCCCGTCGCGTCCCCTGCATGTCGTCGCGGCGGATGCGCTGCCGGGCTGGCTGGACCGTCAGCCGCAGGAAGCGGCGGTCTGGTTGCAGGATGGCGGGTTCAGGGCGGGTCTGGGCGAGTTGCGCTTGATCCCCGGGCCGGGTGGCACGGTGGGGGGCGCGGTGATCGGCTTTGGCACGGTGAAAACGCGTGCCCGCAGCCGTTTTGCCCTGTCACGCGCCGTCGCGGCCCTGCCCGCAGGCGATTGGCATTTTGAAGGTCTGGCCCCCGAACACCGGGCCGAGGCCGCCCTGGGCTGGCTTTTGGCGCAATACAGGTTTGATCGCTATCGCCCCGCCCCCGCCATCCTGCCCGGGCTGAAATGCCCCGATGGTGTCAACGAAGCGCAGATCCGCGCCATGGCCGCGGGCGAGTTTCTGACCCGCGATCTGATCAACACCCCGGCCGCCGATATGGGCCCGGCAGAGCTGGAGACCGCTTTCCTGGATCTCGCCGCCCGGTTCGGCGCCGCAACAGAGGTGATCCGGGGCGATGATCTGCTGACCCATGGCTTTCCCATGGTCCATGCCGTGGGGCGCGGATCGGATCGTGCGCCGCGTATCCTGTCGCTGCGCTGGGGCACGCGCGGGCCCAGCCTGACACTGGTGGGCAAGGGCGTCTGCTTCGATACCGGCGGGCTGAACCTGAAACCATCCTCGGGCATGAACCTGATGAAGAAGGATATGGGCGGCGCGGCGACAGTGATGGGGCTGGCGCAGATGATCATGGCGCTGAACCTGCCGATCCGGCTGCGCGTCATTGTGCCCGCCGTTGAAAACAGCGTATCGGGCCGGGCGATGCGGCCCAAGGATATTCTGACCTCGCGCAAGGGTCTGACGGTCGAGGTCAATGATACCGATGCCGAAGGGCGGCTGGTGCTGGGCGATGCGCTGGCCTGGGCGGCGGAGGAAAACCCCGAACTGCTGATCTCCATGGCTACGCTGACGGGTGCGGCGCGGGTGGCGGTCGGCCCCGATCTGGCACCTTATTACACCGATGACCCAGATCTGGCGCAGGCACTGGAACAGGGCGCGCAGGCCGGGGCAGATCCGGTCTGGCGGCTGCCGTTCCATGATGCCTACGAATCGGTGATCGAACCGGGCATTGCCGATCTGGACAATGCGCCGGGCTTCGGCTTTGCCGGGTCGATCACGGCGGCATTGTTCCTGCGCCGCTTTGCCGATCATCCGCGCTATATCCACTTCGACATTTACGGCCATACCCCCACGGATGCCCCGGCCCGGCCGAAAGGTGGGGTGGGGCAGGGCGCGCGGGCGATCCTGAATGGCCTGCCGCAGATGCTCGGATTCTGAGCCGATGGATCGCCGCCTGACCCCGGCCAATGCCAATGCGGCTCTTGAAAGCCTGCGCGGCATTGTCGATGCGCCGCAGTATACGTTTGGGGAACCCGCTTCGGTCAAACAGGGCACCGCCGATCTGCTCAGGGCGCCCGGCGGGGCAAGGGATCGGCAGCTGCTTTGGGGCGATGCCGTCACGGTGATTGACCGGGCCGGGGGCTGGGCCTTCCTGCAGGCGGCAAAGGATGGCTATTGCGGCTACCTGCCCGAAGACACCTTGTCCACCGCGCCGCAGCCTGCCATCCATTGGGTCTCAACCCCGGGAACCCATCTCTATTCCGGCCCGAAGGTGCAGTACCCCGAAATCACGGCGCTGCCCCTGGGGGCCCGGCTGCAGGTCATCGGTCACAGCGGGGATTGGGCCGAAACGCCGGATGGGTTCGTGCCACGGATGCATCTGCGTGCTTTGGGCGACTGGTTTGCCGATCCGGCGACCGTCGCGCAGGGGCTGCTGCACAGCCCCTATCTCTGGGGCGGCAATTCCCGCGCGGGCATTGATTGTTCGGGTCTGGTGCAAATCGCCTTTCATGCCTGTGGCCATCCGCTGCCCGGCGACAGCGATCTGCAGGCCCGCGCCGGTCAGCCGATCCCGGAGGGGGCGCCCCTGCGCCGGAACGATCTGTTGTTCTGGAAAGGCCATGTCGCCCTTGTGCTGTCGCCCGACCGGATGATCCACGCCACTGCCGCCGCCATGGCGGTGATCGAGGAAGAGATTGCCCCCGCCATCGCCCGCATCGCGGCCAGCGGCGGCGGCCCGGTCACCCATCGGCGCCGGATTCTGGCCTGACCCTTTCCTCTTGGCAAAAATACCCCGGGGGAGTCACCGCAGGTGACGGGGGCAGCGCCCCCTCTGCCGTCGGGGTCACTCGATCGGCCGGATCAGCCTCTTTTCCAGAACCTTCAGCACGGCAGCCAGATCATGCCCGCGCCGCAGAATCATGCCGTTTTCGCCCACCACCGCATACATCCCCTGCCGGTTGCGCAGTTTCGGGCGCTTTTCGATCCGATACAGCGGGTTTTCAGCGGTGCGGCGAAAGACGGCAAACACGGCCAGATCCGGCAAGGCCGAAATTCCATAGTCGCGCCATTCTCCGGCGGCCACCATCCGGCCATAAACAGACAGGATCACGCCCAGCTCTGCCCGGTCAAAACTCACCCGATCCGGCTCGCAGGCGCGGGGAAAAGGCACGGGGGAACCGGGGGGCATCATCGTCATGTCACAAATCTTACGCCATCCGGCCTGCAGATCAACCCATCCGTTGAACACGCCGGTGCCGCAATCTGTCTTGCAATGGCCCTGCAGCCTTCCAATTCTTGCCGCGAATTTCGGCAAAATGAAAACTGTAGCAAGTGATAACCCGGAAGGCGGATGAATTGCCCCCAACCCAGCCGTCCTTCCGGGGGAGTATCAGGTAATCAGGTCGGCCCCCGCGCAGGCGGGGGCCATCCCCTTTTGCCTGGTCAGGCGCCTGCAAATCCTGATGCCAGCCGGATCGTGCCGGTCTCCAATCCCCGCCAGTTGCGCTGCACACCGTTCAGCCGCTTGCGGGTGGCCGGATGGTCGGCCTCCAGCACACCCAGCCGCACCAGAAGCCCGCAGATCGCCGCTTCTGACGCCCGGCTGGCACCATCCACGATCTTTAGCGCGATCCCCAGCTTCTGATCCGGCAGAATCGCCACGAACACCGCCTCGGCCCCTGTCTTGATCGCCACACGCCCGCCCATGGCGCGCATCAGCTCGGTGCAGGCGCGGCCTTCGCCTGCCACAAATTCCGGATGTGCGGCCATCGCCTGCCGCAGCCGCACCGCTGCCCGGTCGCGTGCCGATCCGGTTTCAGGTGCGGCGGCAAACCAAGCCATGGCCCGCGCCAGCCCTTCGACAGAGGTGGCAAAGTTCGGCGCCGAACAGCCGTCGATCCCATAGCCGGGGCTGTCCTCGCCTGTCACATCCTCAAAGGCCGCACGGATGGCCTGCTGCAACGGATGATCCGGTTCCACATAATCCGGCCCGGCTTTCAGGTGCCGGTTCATCGTCAGAAACCCGGCATGTTTGCCGGAACAATTGTTGTGATACTGGCAGGGCGTTTCATCGCTACGGATCAGCCGGTCGCGCTCTGCCCGGTCATAGGGTTCATGCGCGCCGCAGCGCAGATCGCTCTCGCCCAGCCCAAGATCCTGCAACCAGCGCCCGACGGCATCCACATGCAGCGCCGCGCCCTGATGGCTGGCACAAGACAGCGCCAGCTGCGCCGGTGTCAGCCCGGCGGCATCTGCGGCGCCACTTTCCACCAGCGGCAGCGCCTGCAGCATCTTGCAGGAGGAGCGCGGATAGATCACCGCGCCGGGGTCGCCCCAGGCCTCTACCACACTGCCATCCGCGGCGCAGATCACTGCATGGCCGGAATGGAGGCTTTCCAGCAGCCCACCCCGCCAGATTTCGACCATCGGAACCGCTTTTGTCATGCCGTTTTCCTCACAGATGCGCGATTCTTGGCGCATCCGCCTTTCGCGCCTTGCCATTTTCACGTTATGCAGGGATATCGGGTAAAAATCCCGCCTGCCAAGGCAAAAGGCCGGGCAAACGGCGTTCGGCAGGTGGGGTCACAGGCATATCGGCTGGAGGCTGACGGACATGACTTCCCTTTTCGCACGCACCCTCGGCGGCGCCGCGCTGGTTCTGATGGCGGCAACCGCAGTCACGGCGCAAGAATCCACCAATCAGGTTGCTGTGATGACCGACTGGTCGGTATTCAGCGAACCGAAGGATGGCAAACCTGCCGAATGTTGGGGCGTTTCCAGCCCCAAGGAAACCGTGAACACCCGCGACGGCAAGCCGGTGCAGGCACAGCGCAGCGAAATCCTGCTGTTTGTCACCTATCGCTCGGGCAACAGCGGCCGGGGCGAGGTCAGCTTTACCGGCGGCTATCCCTTCGCGCAGGGCTCTACCGTCAGCATGGATGTCAGCGGCACGGTGTTTGAACTGTTCACCGATGGCGAATTTGCCTGGACCGCCAATGCCGATCAGGATGCGGCCATCGTGGCCGCGATGAAACGGGGCGCCAGTGCCATTCTCACCGCCCGGTCGGGCCGGGGCACGGTGACGAAAGACACGTTCTCGCTG
The DNA here is from genome assembly GCA_034519525.1 of Gemmobacter sp. GTDB lineage: Bacteria > Pseudomonadota > Alphaproteobacteria > Rhodobacterales > Rhodobacteraceae > Gemmobacter. The sequence goes on from JAXHOJ010000063.1 coordinate 15,993, forward strand.
CGCGGCTTTACCGCCGCGACCGAGGATGCCGCCAAGCGCTGCAGCTGACCTGTTTCTTGTGATTCATGCAGGCCGCCTTCGGGCGGCCTTTTGCATTGCAGCAGGTGCAACCCTATTTTCCACCTGCCCCCTTTGGCAAAGCCCGTAAATTGCTGTATACCGCCCCTTCACCCGAAGGAATCCGCCCATGACCGCCCCGATAGCCCCGATCACGCAAGACGTGCTGACGATCCCACGCAAGCTGCCCGAAGGCGGCAAGCAGAATCTTGTCGGCCTGACGCGCGACCAGTTGCGCGATACGCTGATTGCCGCCGGTACGCCCGAGCGGCAGGCCAAGATGCGCGTGGGGCAGGTCTGGCAGTGGATCTATCACTGGGGCGTGCGCGATTTCGCGCAGATGACCAATCTGGCCAAGGATTACCGCGCGCTTCTGGCCGACAACTTCGTGGTCGATCTGCCTGAACTCGTGACCCGCCAGATTTCTGCCGATGGCACGCGCAAATATCTGGTGCGCATCGCGGGCGGGCATGAGGTCGAGGTCGTCTATATCCCCGAAGAAGATCGCGGCACGCTGTGTATCTCGTCGCAGGTGGGTTGCACGCTGACCTGTTCCTTCTGCCATACGGGCACGCAAAAGCTCGTGCGGAACCTGACGGCGGGGGAAATCGTCGGTCAGGTGATGCTGGCGCGCGATGATCTGGGCGAATGGCCGGTGCCCGGCGCGCCCAAGGATGAAACCCGGCTGGTGTCGAACGTGGTGCTGATGGGCATGGGCGAGCCGCTGTATAATTTCGACAACGTCCGCGATGCGATGAAAGTGGTGATGGATGGCGAGGGGCTGAGCCTGTCGCGCCGCCGCATCACGCTGTCCACCTCGGGGATCGTGCCGGAAATCGCCCGCGCGGCTGAAGAAATCGGCTGCCTGCTGGCCGTCAGCTTCCATGCCACCACCGACGAGGTGCGCGACAAGCTGGTGCCGGTGAACAAGAAATGGAACATCGAGACCCTGCTGAACACCTTGCGCGATTACCCGCGCCTGTCGAACAGCGAGCGGATCACCTTTGAATATGTGATGCTGAAAGGCGTGAACGATACCGATGCAGATGCCAAACGTCTGGTGAAGCTGATTCAGGGCATCCCGGCCAAGATCAACCTCATCCCCTTCAACGAATGGCCCGGCGCACCCTATGAGCGGTCCGATTGGGAACGGATCGAGGCTTTTGCCGATATCGTCTACAAGGCAGGCTATGCCTCGCCGATCCGCACCCCGCGCGGCGAGGATATCATGGCCGCCTGTGGTCAGCTGAAATCGGCCACCGAACGGTCGCGGAAAAGCCGCGCTGAAATTGCTGCCGAAGCCGGGCTGTAACAGCCCGGCCTGCCGGTCTCTGGTCAGGCCGGCTGTTCCGGCTTTGGCGGCGTGGGGAAACTCCGGTCGATCAGGCGGAACAGCAGCGGGTTGATCAGGATCGACGCCATGGCGCCCGCCACCACCAGATCGCTGGCCACTTGCGGCACGATCGCAAGGTTGACGCCCATCACGATCAGGATGAAGGAAAATTCGCCGATCTGGGCCAGACTTGCGGCAATGGTCAGCGCGCGTTCATCATCATGGCCGAATGCGCGCATGATGCCCCAGGCGACCAGTGATTTGACCAGCAGGATAACCAGCACGGTTGCCAGAACCGCCAGCGGATTTTCGATCAGAACCAGCGGGTTGAACAGCATCCCGACGGAAACGAAGAACAGCACGGCAAAGGCGTCGCGCAGCGGCATCACATCCTTCATGGCCTGGGCGGAAAGCGTCGATCCCGCCATGACCATGCCCGCAAAGAACGCCCCCAGTGCGAAAGACACGCCAAAGATGGTGGACGAGCCATAGGCAACCCCCAAGGCAATGGCCAGAACCGACAGGCGGAACAATTCGCGCGATCCGGTGCCCGCCACATAATCCAGCAGCCAGGGGATCAGCCGACGCCCGACAACCAGCATGATCGCAACAAAGGCCGAAACCTTGGCGGCCGTTATCAGCAAAGTTGCCGCAATCGGGCCGATGCCGATCCGCGCCACCTGTGCCGCGCTTTCCTCTACCGGCACTTCGCGCCCGCCCAGCAGGCCTGCCAGCGGCGGGATCATCACAAGCGCCAGAACCATGGCCAGATCTTCGACGACCAGCCAGCCCACGGCGATGCGGCCGCGCTGTGTTTCCACCAGATCGCGTTCCTGCAAGGCGCGCAGCAGCACGACCGTTGAGGCAACCGACAGGGCAAGCCCGAAAATCAGCCCGGCGCCCAGCCCCCATCCCATCATCCAGCCCAAGCCGGTGCCCGCGGCTGTCGCGACGGCAATCTGACCCAAGGCGCCGGGGATGGCGATGGTCTTGACCGACATCAGTTCCTTGACCGAAAAATGCAGACCAACCCCGAACATCAGCAAGATCACCCCGATCTCTGCAAGCTCGGTGGCCAATGCCTGATTGGCCACATATCCGGGCGTGAAAGGGCCGATCACCATGCCGGCAAACAGATAGCCGGCGATCAGGGGCAGGCGCAGCCGCTGTGCGGCTAGCCCAAAGAGGAAGGCCAGGCCAAGGCCTGCAACAATGGTGGTTATCAGGGGCGTGGCGTGGTGCAATGCCTTCTCCGGCCAATGGAAAACGGTGTGGGGTGACAGCCGTGAATTGGCCTAGTTTAAAGGTAAACTTTGTTGCGCGCGCCGCAACCATCCTGCTGATAACAATTTGAGCCGAAGTCTTTCATCCTGTTGCCAGACTGGGCGCAGATCCCCTCTTGCCTGCGGTCAGGCGGCTGTTAGCCTGCGGGCCATGTCATCCTTGCCCCTGATTACAAATGCCGTTGCCCGGCGCATCTTTCTGGATCGCCATGCGCTGGCCGAACGCCCAACCGGCGCTGCCACGGGGGCGGCGCTGGCGGCGCTGATCCAGCGGATCGGCTTTGTGCAGGTGGACAGCATCAACACGGTAGAGCGGGCGCATCAGATGATTCTCTGGTCGCGCCGCCGCAGCTATCGCCCCCAATCCTTGGCGCGGCTGATCGAACGGGATCGGGGCCTGTGGGAACACTGGACACATGATGCCTCTATCCTGCCGGTGGAACTGTTTCCCTACTGGAAGCACCGATTCGACCGCGATCGCAGCCGCCTGGTCGAACGCTGGACAGGGTGGCAGCGTTCAGGCTTTCACGAAAAATTCGACGCGGTCTTGCAGCGGATCGCGGATCATGGCCCCGTCAGCTCTGCCGATGTGGGCGAGGGCGAGACGCGCGGCAAGGGCGGTTGGTGGGATTGGCATCCGTCAAAGGCCGCGCTGGAATATCTGTGGCGCGTGGGAGAGCTGTCCGTGACGCGGCGCGAGGGGTTCCGCAAAATCTATGATCTGACAGAGCGGGTGATCCCCGCAGAATGGCGCCAGGCCGAGGTTGCCGGGGATGCGGCCGAAGACTGGGCGTTCCGGTCTGCGCTGGGGCATCTGGGCTTTGGCACCCCCGGCGAGCTTGCGGCCTATTGGAATGCGCTGCCACCAGACCATGCCAGGATCTGGTGTGCAGCCGCCCTGCAGCGTGGCGAGGTGATCGAGGTTCAGGTGGAAGGTGCCGATGGCCAGCTGCGCCGCGCCCTGGCGCCGCCCGACGTGCTGGGGGAAACCCCGCCCGAACCCACGCCGCAGCTGCGCATCCTGTCGCCGTTCGATCCGGCCCTGCGCGACCGCAAGCGCGCCGAACGCCTGTTCGGCTTTCACTACCGGATCGAGGTCTTCGTGCCCGAACCCAAGCGCCGCTTTGGCTATTACGTCTTTCCGGTGCTGGAAGGTGCGCGTCTGATCGGCCGGCTGGATGCCAAGGCCTATCGCGATGAAAGCGTGCTGCGCCTGCGGGCCTTCTGGCCCGAGGCGGGCATCACCATGGGCAGCCAGCGCCGCGCCCGGCTGGAGGCCGAATTGCAGCGGCTGGCCGAATTTTCGGGATGCACCCGCGTGGAGCTTGCGCCCGATTGGCTGCGCCCGCATCTGCCGCCCGCCGCGTGATCCTGTTCAGGCAAAGTCGATCTGCAGGCTGGTGGCCTCGGCAAAGCGCAGATCGGCAAACAGGATCGCGGTCTTGCCGATTTCCAGCAACAGCTTGCCCCCTGCCGCGCGGCTGAAACTCAGGTCGGCGGCATCATATATGGCCCCGAAGGCGATCTGGTCACCATAAACATCAAACCCGAAAACCTTGTCGCGCCCGCTCTGGTTCGGGGCGTCATACCGCAGCGTGGCATCATAGCCATCCAGCCGCAGGACATCATCCCCGGCGCCGCCCCAGATTTCGGCAGAGCTGTCGCGGATCACGATCACATCGGCGCCACCGTCGCCAAAGATGCGGACATTGGCGCCAGTGGCCGTCAGCGTGTCATTGCCTTCGCCACCATACAGATTTGCCGTGCTGCCAAATTGTGCAAGACGGTCATTGCCCGCCTCGCCCCGGAGGATATCCGTATCACCATAGGTATGGGCATCTGCCGACCCGTTGCTCAGGTGATCCGCCCCAGCACCGCCCAGCAGCGTATCGGAGCCATGGCCCCCATCCAGGCCGCGTCACCGCGCCGCCATAGACCTTGTCATTGCCATAGGCGCCGCGCAGCGTATCATTGCCCGACTGGCCCCAGATGCGATCTGCCTCGCTGCCGCCCAGCACCGTGTCATTGCCACCGGCTGCCCGCACCACATTGCGTTCATTGGGCAGGGCGATCAAAAATTCGGCCCGGCCCGAGGCGGTCAGCCGAAACTCGTCTGCGCCCCAGCTCATCCGCCAGCCGGTCGTATTGGTCTGCGTGCCATAAAGATGGGTCAGCGCATCTATGTCCAGATGGCTGAACCCGCTTTTCGTGCTGCCCGACCAGTCATAGGACATCAGCGTATTATAGGTATTGTCGAATCTGTCGATCAGCTGAACCGATCCCTCGAACGGATGTTTCAGCCCCATGGCATGGCCAAGTTCGTGCAGCATCACCTGAAAGGCATCTGTTCCGGGGCGGTAATTGGTGCCCACCGGATAATCCAGCACCAGATTGCCACCCGAGCTGCCATATTCGCTGACCGAAGGGTAATTGGCCCAGCCTGACCACTGGCTGCCGTCAGAGTTGAAGACATTGATCATCGCCTCGGCGCGGGGTTTTTCCACCATCACGACGCCGGCCACCTTTTCCAGAATTTCCGCCGCCTGCCGGAAGGCGTCGCGCTGATCGGCATTGAAGGAAAAATACCCGTCAGATCCATAAGGATCGAATTCAGCCAGACTGGGCAGATCTGCCGTTTCGGTAAAAGTATAGCTGACGATCACCGGCGTGCGCAGCCGCTCTGTCGCGTTCCAGCGGCCCCAGCTGTAATCCAGATAGGCCAGAAGGGCGGTGTAGTCCGAAACCTCCCTGCCGGCCGCCGGGATGGGATCGGGTGTTCCGGCAGTGGACATCAGGCACAGCAGGCACATACGATCTATCCTTTTTCAGTTGGGATCGCAGATATTAGGCCCGTCTTCGGGGTATTTTTCAACCCTGCCGTTCCCCCTGCCAGGGTCAGCAGGGCACAGGCCAGCCGTCAATGATGGCCACCGCCTCTTCTGCGGTTTCGGCATAGCGGAACAGATCCAGATCCTCGGCATTGATCGTGCCCGCTTCGGCCAGCATCTGCCAGTTGATGAGCTTTTCCCAGAACGCCCGCCCGAACAGCAGGAACGGCACCGGCTTCATCCGCCGGGTCTGGATCAGGGTCAGCGCCTCGAACATCTCGTCCAGCGTGCCGAACCCGCCGGGAAAGACGCAGATCGCGCGGGCCCGCATCAGGAAGTGCATCTTGCGGATGGCAAAGTAATGGAAGTTGAAGCTCAGATCCGGGGTGACATAGGCGTTGGGCGCCTGTTCATGCGGCAGCACGATGTTCAGCCCGATGGACTGCCCGCCCGCCTCGTGTGCACCAAGGTTGCCCGCCTCCATCACGCCCGGCCCGCCGCCGGTGGCAATCACATTGTCGCGGCCATAGCTTTGCAGGCTGCGTTCCGTCATCAGCCGCGCAAAGCGGCGTGCCTCTTCATAGTAATCCGAAAGTGCGGCCAGCATCGGGGTTTTTGCCGTATCGCGCTGGTCAGGCGCAGGGATGCGGGCGCCGCCGAACAGCACGATGGTCGATTCGATGCCGCGTTCATCCATCACCATCTGCGGCTTCAGCAGTTCAAGCTGCAGCCGCACCGGGCGAAGCTCTTCGCGCATCAGGAAATCGGGGTCGACGAAGGCCAGACGGTAAGCCGGCGCCCGGGTCTGCGGCGTATCGGGGATGCGGCGCGTGGCGGCGACATCTTCGACCGAGGCACGAAACGGGTGATTGCGGTTTTCGGAACTCATCTCTGCTCCTTCTGGACAGTCAGGCATCATCACCGGGAATGCCGTGCGCCTCAAGGCCGGTAACGGCGGTTGTGGCACGGTTCTTGCTGGTTGTGGGGGCGCTAGCAAGCAACCTTGGACGAAGGACAGGATGGATGGCAGTCACTGACTCGCAACTTTCAAAGCTCATTACCGGCACGGGAGATCTGGCGGGCGCCTCGCTCGGCACCCGGATTCTTCTCAACCGGCTGCGCGTTCAGGCCCGCGCAGAACCTGCAGCCTTGGCGCAGCGCATCGCCGAACTGCGGGAGTTCGTGGCGAAGAACCCCGGCGCAGATGCCGAACTCTCGAAGGTCTGAGACCGGAACAAGGATAAAATCATGAAAAATGAACTTCTTACCCCAGCCGAAGCCGCTGCGCGCATCGAGGCGGGCGCTGTCATGTCCATCGCCGGTTCGGCGGATCTGATGGCCGACCTGCCGAAAGGGGCCTGGATCGGTGGCAGCACCGTCTATTTCATGACCGCCGAGGGCGGCAGGGTAGACCGCGAGCATCTGTTCTGCACCACCTTTCCCGAAGGCAGCACCGCCACGGCGCGCCATCTGCCGACCGCCGCCCTGGCCGACATTGCCCAGGGCTACAAGCCGAAGGGCGTCACGCTGACGGTTCTTCCCGCCTTTTCGTCGGCGCATGCCCGCTTTGCCGAAGATGGCGCGCATTATCCCGGCCTGTTCGATCAGCCGCTTCTGGGCTGGATCAGCGGCGTGCATCTGGATGACATCGGCAAGGTTGCCCCGACGGTCTTTGACGGATCGACAGGCGAGAAGCACGAAGATGGCGCCGTGCTGCTGCATGTGGCCCTGCCGGAAGGCCAGAGCGCCACGCTCGACATCGTGAACATCTTCGCCCAAGGCGGTGATGATGATCTTTGCTTCACCTTCCCGGAAACCGGTTTTGCCGCGCGCAAGGCCATGGTCAACGGGGTCGAGGTCGATCTGGCAGCCTATCTGGTGGAAAAGGGTGCCGATACCCGCCTGCCGCTGGTCGCAAACTATGCGGGGGCGATGATCAATGTCTCGTTCCAGAATGTCGATGCGGCATCGGGCAACGTGCAGTTCTATGCGCCGGTCTTTCCGGGGATCGAATACCGCCTTGCCGGTTCGGCAGGCGATTACGTTGCGACCTTTGCCGAAAAGGTGGGGGCGGCCGGGACCGGCTCCTGTTCGTGCAACTGCATCCTCAACTATCTTTACGGCGGGCTCGAAGGCAAGACGACCGGGGGCTACACCGGCCCCGTCACCTTTGGCGAGGTGGCCTATGTGCTGCTGAACCAGACGCTTGTGAAGCTGGATCTGGCAGCCTGATCCGATGGCGGGCGGCGCTGCCGCCGCCCGCCCTTTTGCCCGGCAATGCCCTGTGCCGATCCTTGCGCGTTGATCCCGGGGCCGGCATTGGCTATAGCCCCCAGGACACTTGCACCGGAGGGCCCCATGTCGAACGCCGCGCTTGGAAACCGCCATCGAAGCCGCCTGGGAGGCCCGCGACGCCATCACCCCCGCCACCAAGGGCGAGGCGCGCGATGCCGTCGAGGCGACGCTGGCCGCTCTGGGCGCGGGCACGCTGCGCGTGGCGGAAAAGCGCGACGGCGACTGGCATGTGAACCAATGGGCGAAAAAGGCCGTGCTGCTGGGCTTCCGCCTGCAGGACATGGGCCTGCAATCGGGCGGCCCGCAGGGCAGCAGCTGGTGGGACAAGGTCGACAGCAAGTTCCACGGCTGGGGCGAGGCTGAGTTCCGCGCCGCAGGCTTCCGCGCGGTGCCGAACTGCATCGTGCGCAAATCGGCCCATATCGCCAAGGGCGTGGTGCTGATGCCCAGTTTCGTGAACCTGGGCGCCTTTGTCGATGAAGGCACCATGGTTGATACCTGGGCCACGGTCGGGCAGCTGCGCGCAGATCGGCAAGAACGTGCACCTGTCCGGCGGCGTCGGCATCGGCGGCGTGCTGGAACCGATGCAGGCCGGCCCCACGATCATCGAGGACAACTGCTTTATCGGCGCGCGGTCCGAGGTGGTCGAAGGCTGCATCGTGCGCGAAGGCGCGGTGCTGGGCATGGGCGTGTTCATCGGCAAATCGACCAAGATCGTTGACCGCGAAACCGGCGCGGTGATGTATGGCGAGGTGCCTGCCGGGTCGGTTGTGGTGGCAGGGTCGATGCCGTCAAAGAACGGGATCAACCTGTATTGCGCGGTGATCGTGAAAAAGGTCGATGCGCAGACGCGGTCGAAAACCAGCGATCAACGAATTGCTGCGCGACTGATCGCAGCCCTGGGCGCAAGGGGGCGGTGCTGCGGCGCCGCCCCTTTTGCTGTGCCATTCTGCTTGCCTGAGGCGCTTTCGCCCGCTATCGCAGCAGCGTGACGGAAGATGAACGCCCATACCTGCTGGAAGAGCAATACGGTTATCAGTTGCGCCGCGCGGTGCAGCGGTATCAGGCCATCTTTGCCCGGCTGCTGCCCGAAGTGACGACTATGCAATTCGCCTCGCTGGTCCGGCTGGATCAGATGGGGCCGCTGAGCCAGAATCTGCTGGGCCGCGAGGCCTCGATGGATGCGGCAACGGTGAAAGGCGTGGTGCGGCGGCTGGAGGCTTTGGGCTATGTGCGCCGCACGGCTGATCCGGCAGACAAACGGCGCCTGACGGTGGAAATCACCGACAATGGCCGGGCGCTGGTGCGCAGGCTTTATGCCCCCGCGGAAGAGGCAATGGTGGTGGCGCTGGCGCCGCTGAATCCGACCGAGCGGGCGACACTGATGGCGCTGCTGTCACGGCTGACCTGACCGCAAATTCCTTCGAAGGAATTTGCAAAAGTTTTCGAAAACTTTTGCGCGTCACCCTGCAGCGGGCTGATGCCGCGCGGTAAAGCGGGCGATTTCAGAATCGGTGGCCGTGGTGCCGGTAAAGGCCTGCACATAGGTCGGGATGCGCTGCAGGCGCAGGCTCAGCGGTTCCTGGCTGCGCAATGCGATATAACCCATCTGCGTCAGATAGACCACGCGGGCGCGGGTGTCGGCCTCGGCATCGCTTTCGACGAAACGACGGAACATGGCAGTCAGTGCCACCAGCCGGGTGGCATCGGCGGCCTGCAACCGGGCAGCCACCCCAGGGTCCGTCAGCCCCCAGTTGCGCATGGCGAATTCCAGCGCGCTGTCGAACAGGGCCGCATCCAGCCAGCAGTCAAAGACATTCAGCATCGCCTCGGCCAGAGTTTCGGCATAGGCCGTGCTGCGGGCCGTCAGGGTCGCGGTATTCTGCGCCTCCCACCGGGCCAGCAGCGCGGTCAGCAGGGCCTCGCGGTCGGGAAAATGGTGGTAAAAGCTGGTGCGCGACAGGTTCAGGCGCTGCGCCAGCGGCGCAACCTTCACCGCCTCGACCCCGCCTTCCAGCAAAAGCCCATGTGCGGCCTCCAGCCAGAGTTCGGGTGTGCCGCGCCAGCCGCGTTCTGTCGGATGTTCGGTCATGGCGGCAGGATAGGTGGTCAGGGGGCCATCGGCAAGAAAATTGACGGGTGCGTTTTAAAAACCAACACAGGTGTCGATTTTTTTCTGGCCCGGAACGGGAAGGGTTGCTAACCTCATCCGAACCGCCCCCCGACAGCCAGCCCGAGGCCCGATATGTCGAATGATCCGCTGATGCAGCCCTATCGCTTGCGCCACCTGACCCTGCGCAACCGTATCCTGACCACCAGCCACGAACCGGCCTATACCGAAGACGGGATGCCGAAGGACCGCTATCGCCTCTATCATGTGGAACGGGCGAAGGCCGGTGTCGCCATGGTGATGACAGCCGGTTCCGCCAGCGTCAGCCGTGACAGCCCGCCTGTCTTCAGCAATGTCCTCGCCTGGAAGGATGAGGTGGTGGGCTGGATGAAGCGTCTGGCCGATGATTGCCATGAAGCCGGGGCCGCCGTGATGATCCAGCTGTCGCATCTGGGCTATCGGACCCGCTGGGACAAGGGGGTCTGGCTGCCGGTTCTGGGCGCAGGCCCGCAGCAGGAGCCTGCGCATCGGGCCTATCCGAAAATCATCGAGGATTGGGATATCGCCCGCGTCATCCGCGATTATGCCGATGCGGCAGAGCGGATGAAAGCCGCCGATCTGGATGGCGTGGAATTCGAAATGTACGGCCATCTGATGGATCAGATGTTCAGCCCGCTGACCAACCGGCTGGATGGCCCCTATGGCGGATCGTTCGACAATCGCATCCGTTTTGCCACCGAGGTGCTTGAGGCCTGCCGCAAGCGGGTCGGCCCCGATTTCATCCTTGGTATCCGCTATGTGGCAGACGAGGCGCAGCCGGGCGGCATCACCATCGACGATGGGGTTGAAATGGCACGGCGCTTCAAGGCGGCCGGGCTGATCGACTTCATCAATGTCATTCGTGGGCGCATCCATACCGATGCGGCGCTGTCTGACGTGATCCCGCTGCAGGGGATGCGCTCTGCCCCGCATCTGGATTTCGCGGGCCGGGTGCGCGCCGAGGTGGGCCTGCCCACCTTCCATGCCAGCCGAATTCCCGATGTGGCCACCGCGCGGCACGCCATTGCCGCAGGTGTGCTGGATATGGTGGGGATGACCCGGGCGCATATGGCCGATCCGCATATCGTGCAGAAGATCCGCGACGGGCGCGAGGATGACATCCGCCCCTGTGTCGGCGCCACCTATTGCCTGGACCGGATCTATCAGGGCGGCATGGCGCTGTGCATCCATAACCCCTCCACCGGGCGCGAGGCGGAACAGCCCCATGCCATCGCCCCGGCTCCGGTGCGCAAGACCGTGGCGGTGGTGGGCGCAGGCCCGGCCGGTCTGGAGGCTGCCCGCGTGGCGGCAGAGCGCGGGCACCGCGTCGTCGTCTTCGAAGCGGCGGATCAGCCGGGCGGGCAGGTGCGCCTGATCGCCCAGACCAAACGCCGGTCCGAAATGATCGGCATCATCGACTGGCGCATGGCGCAATGTGCGGCACGGGATGTGGAGTTCCGCTTCAACACCTGGGCGGAAGCCGCAGATATTCTGGCCCTACAGCCCGATGTGGTGATCATCGCCAGCGGCGGTCTGCCGGATGTGCCCGATCTGCCCGGGGCGGATCTGACGGTCAGCTCCTGGGATATCCTGTCGGGGGATGTGAAGCCGGGCCAGAACGTGCTGCTGTTTGATGCGGCGGGCGATCATGTCGCGCTGCAGGCGGCGGAAAAGCTGCTGGAAGCGGGCGCCACGGTCGAGGTGATGACCCCCGACCGCAGCTTTGCCCCCGAGGTGATGGGGATGAACCTTGTCCCCTATATGCGCACCATGCAGGATAAGCCGGTGACCTTCACCGTGACCTATCGCCTGACCGGGGTGGAGCGGGACGGCAATGCGCTGAAGGCCGTGGTCGGTTCGGATTACATGCCGGTCCGCAAAGAGCGTCAGGTGGATCAGGTGGTGATCAACCACGGCACCCAGCCGCTGGCCGATCTGTATTTCGATCTGAAACCGCAGTCGCAGAACCTTGGCGCCGTGGATCATCAGGCCTTGATCGCAGGCCTGCCGCAACCGCAGGGCAGGGGGCCTGCAGGCTTCTGCCTGTACCGTATCGGCGACGCGGTCGAGGCGCGCAACATCCATGCCGCCATCTATGATGCGCTGCGCCTGCTGCGCGAAATCTAGGTCCAGCGCGACCTTCGCCGCCTTGCCATAGCCCATAAGATAATGTGAACACGCCCCGCCGGGCAGCTAGACTGAACAGGATTCGTCTGGTGGGGCATGGGGTTTGGTATGTGGGTGGTTCGGGAAAGATGGGGCGGGTTCGGGCTGCTGGTCGTGGCCCTGCTGGCTGGGCTGGTGACTGCGGCCCCCGCCCAGCAGCCTGCAGAGGAAGAAATCCTGCTGACGGTCACCGATGCAACAGGCCAGGCGCATGGGTTCGACCGTCTGTCGCTGGACAGCCTGCCGCAGGTCACCTTTGAAACCAGTACGCTCTGGACAGAGGCGCCATCGCAGTTTTCCGGCCCCGCATTGCGCCACATTCTGGCCGAGGCCGGTATCCTGTCGGGCAAGATAAGCCTGCAGGCGCTGAACGAATATTCCGTCGAGCTTTCGGTCGAAGGGCTGACCGATACCGCGCCCATCGTGGCCACCCGGCGCGACGGCGCGCTGTTCGGGGTGCGCGACAACGGGCCGCTCTGGGTGATCTATCCGTTCGATTCGGATCTCGTCTATCAGGCCGAAGAGGTTTATGCCGCCAGCGTATGGCAATTGGTGGAAGTGAGGGCACTTGGCCCGTGACGCAGCCGACGGAACACAATGCAGGCCTGTCTTCGGAAGATCCGACAGCCACATCGCTGCTGACCTGGCTTTGGCCTGTGCTGGGCCTTGTGTTGATCGGTATCGCTTTGCTGACGGTCAATGGCTATCGCGTCAGCACCAAGCTGGACGAGGCGCAGACCGCGCAGACCGATAACAACACCTGGCTTGTCACCCAGCTGGAAGTCGAGGTGCTGAAACTCATGTCGGCGGTGCGGTCGGCGCGCGATCCTGCGGCGGTCCCGGCGGATTATCGCAGGCTGCGCCGGGCCTTCGACATCTATCTCAGCAGGCTGAACGTGATTTCGGGTCATCTGGCCCAGCCCGGCCCGTTGCAGCCGCAGCGCGACAGCGACGACTGGCGCCATATCCTGCGCCTTACGCAGGAGATCGAGCTGATGATGGCCCTGCCGGATCCGGCCCTGCAAACCGCCCTGGCATCCGTGGGGGATGAACTCGCGGGGATGCGGCACAGCGCGCGGCAATTCGCCGTATCCTCCCTTGCCCTGTTGGTGGAAAGCAATGCCGCCGAACGCGAACAGCTGCGCGGCCTGCTGACGCGCTTTGCCGTTGTGGCTTTGCTGCTGATCGTGCTGCTGGTCGGCACTTCGGTTTTGATGCTGCGGCTTTCGGTGCAGCTGCGCCTGCGGGGCCGCCGGGCCGAACGGATGCGGTCCAATCTGGAAAAGACGCTGGCCGCTGCGCTGGATGGGGTGATCGTCGCCACGTCCGACGGGCGTATCCTGCAAGTGAATGCGGCGGCAGAGGCGATCTTTGGCCATGACCGCGAAACCCTGCTGGCCCAGGATATCCGCAGCGTGCTGCTGACCGATGGCCCCGAACCCGACGAGGCCCCCCAGATCCGCCGCTTTCTGGAGGGCGGCCTGCAGGGCGAGCCGCCGCCGGGCCGGGGGGTGATGTTTGCCCGTGGCCGGGATGGCCGCCGCTTTCCCGCCGAAGTGGTGCTGGCCGCAGACCGCGACATGGATGGCCGCCCGGTGGTCTTTGCCTTCATCCGCGATATCTCGGAGCAGCGGCAGTTTGAAACCAGCCTGCGCGATGCCCGCGACGCCGCGCTTTCTGCGGTCGAGGCCAAAAGCCGCTTTCTGGCCGTGATGAGCCACGAGATGCGCACCCCCCTGAACGGCATGATCGCCGCGCTGGAGCTGATGCAGCGCACCACGCCGCTGGATGCGCGTCAGGCCCGGTTCGTCGAAATCGCCGGTTCCGGGGCACAGACCGCGCTGGAACAGATCAATGCCGTGCTGGAACTGGCCCGGCTGGACCGGCTGGCGCCGGAACCCGAAGTGACGGGGTTCAATCTGGCGCACACCATCCGTGAAGTGGCCGATCAGCTGGCCCCGCTGGCCCGGCGCAATGGCAATCACATCTCGCTGGATCTGCCGGCGGCCTCTGCGGTTGATGTCACAGGCCCGCGCCGGATCTTTGTCAACACGCTGGTCAATCTGGTGGGCAATGCGGTGAAATTCACCCATGGCGGCCAGATCGACATCCGGGCCCGTCTGGCCCCGGCACCCGACACCGGCCTGCTGTTGCGGATCGAGGTTGAAGATACCGGAATCGGCATCGCGCCTGACAAGCTGGACAGGATATTCGAACCCTTCGAAACACTGGACAACGGCTATGATCGCGCGACAGAGGGCACCGGGCTTGGCCTTGGTATCGCCCGGCGCGCGGCAGAGCTGATGGGGGGCGCCATCGGTGTGGAAAGCTGCCCCGGCGTGGGCAGCGTGTTCTGGTTCACCGCCCGGATGCAGCCCGGCAGCCCGGCCTTGGCTGCCGAAGCCGTGGCGCTGCCACAGCGGGCCTTGCCCCCCGCCCCCCGCGATATCCTGATTGCCGAAGACAACCCTACCAACCGGCTTGTCCTGCGCGAGATGCTGGAACATCTGGGGCAAAGGGTGACAGAGGCCGAAACCGGGGCAGAGGCCGTTGAACTGGCGCGGGCGCGCAATTTCGATCTGATCCTGATGGATATCAGCATGCCGGTTCTGGATGGTCTGGCGGCCAGCCGCGCGATCCGGGCCGCTGGCGCCTCGCGGTTCAGCCGGATCGTCGGCGTCACCGCGCATGGCCTGCCGGAAGAGCTGCAACGCTTTGCCGCCGCCGGCCTGCCCGAGGTGATCCGCAAACCCATTACCTTTCCGGCGCTGACCGATCTGCTGCAAACCCCCGTCGTTGCGTGTCAGAGCGAGATCGACGAATCCGCGCTGCAGGATCTGCGCCGTATCCTGTCGCCTGCGGCCCGTGCGCAGGCCGTTGCAGGGCTGCTGGCCGAAGGGGCGGCCTTCATCGCGGCGCTGGATCAGCCCGATATCCCGCCGGATGAGCTGGGCCAGATGGCACATCGCCTGCATGGTGCGGCGGCGCAGTTTGGTGGCGTGTCGCTGGCCCGCGGGTTGCAGCAGCTGGAACTCCGGCTGGCAGAGGGGCAGGACCGGGGCGGCCCGGCCCTGCGGCTTGGGCTGGTGGCAGAATGGCGCAGCCTTGCTGCCATGGTGCGGCGGATTCTTGCAGATTGATGCAGGGGGCGGCGTCACACGGGTGACGGGCTATCGCCCGGCTGCAAAGCCATCTAATATATCCGCAAAGGCCAGACCGCTGCCGGAGGTTGCGAGACCACATGAACCATCCCGACCGTCACAGGGTGCGTATCCTGATCGCCGATGATCATCAGCTTGTGCGCGAACTTGTGGCTTCGCATCTGCGGGCCGAAGGTGATTTCGATGTGATGACCGTGGAAAGCTATTCCGCCGCCGAACGGGCGATCGGGGAAAACGGGATCTTTGACATCATCCTTTTGGATTTTGCCATGCCCGGCGTGGGTGGTGTGCAATCCGTGGCGGATCTGCTTGCGCGCAATGGCGGCAAGCCGGTGGCGCTGTTTTCCGGGCTGGCCCGGCGCGATACCGTGCTGGAGGCGGTGGCGCGCGGTGCCTCTGGCTTCATTCCCAAAAGCACGCCCGCCCGGGATCTGCCCGATGCCATTGGCCGAATTCTGGCCGGGGAATGTTATCTGCCACCGGGTTTCGATGTGGTCACCGCCGCGCCACGCTCTGATCTTGGGCTGACGCCGCGTGAATTGCAGGTGCTGCGCGCCGTGCGCGACGGGTTGATGAACAAGGAAATCGCCGCCCGCATGGGGCTGAGCGAGGTGACGGTCAAGATGCACGTCCGCTCGATCTGCAGCAAGCTGAACGCCCGCAACCGGACGCAGGCCGCCATCATCGCCGAAACGCTGGGCCTGGATTGATCCTGCGCAGGCCGGATCGGGGCTTTTCTTTTCCGGTGCATGGCGTTTGATGGCCAGCGGAACCGGAGGTCGCATGGTGTTGTATCTGGGTGTTGACGGGGGCGGAACCGGCTGTCGCGCGGCGGTGGCCGATGCACAGGGCCGTATCCTTGGGCAGGGCACGGCGGGGCCTGCCAATGTGAACACCGATGTTGCAGGCAGTTGCGCCAATATCCTTGCCGCCACCCGGCAGGCGCTGGCGGGCACGGGCGCCACGCCTGCGGATCTGCGGGCGGTGCTGGGTCTGGCGGGGGCCAATGTCTCTGCCGCGGTGGCGCAGCTGCGGCCCCTGCTGCCCTTCGCGCGGACAGAGATTGTCACCGATGCGGTCACAGCAACGCGGGGCGCGCTGGGTGGGGGCGATGGGATCATGGCGGTGATGGGCACCGGATCGGTATTTGCGCTGCAGCGCGCGGGCCTTGTGCGGCAATTCGGCGGGCGCGGCTTTCTGCTGGGCGACGAGGGCAGCGGCGCGGTTCTCGGCCGGGCGCTGCTGGCCGAGGCCCTGCGCGCCGAAGACGGTTTTGCCGAGATGACGCCCTTGCTGCAGGCTGTGCTGCAGGAACTGGGCGGTATCGAAGGTGTCATCTCTTTCGGCTGTCAGGCTCGGCCGGTGGAATTTGCCGCCTTCGCCCCGCGCATCGTGGCAGCAGAAGACCCGGCGGCACAGCGCATCTTTGCCGCTGCGGTGGCCGATGTGGCGGCGATCATCGCGCATCTGCAGCAGAACGGCCCGCTGCCGGTCGTGTTCACGGGCGGTCTTGGCCCGCATTATGCGGCCCGGCTGCGCGGCCAATGGGATATCCGCCCGCCACAGGGCACCGGGGTGGATGGCGCCCTGCTGATCGCCCGGCAGGGCGGGTAACGGCCATGCGTCAGATCCTGCTGGGGGCCCGCATCTTCGAGGGCACGCGCTTTCACGACGATCACGCGCTGGTGCTGGAGGAGGGGCACATCGCCGCACTCCTGCCCGCCGCTGCGGCCCCCGAAGGCCCGCGCCGCCACCTGCCTGCGGGCAGCATCCTGGCGCCGGGCTTTGTCGATCTGCAGATCAATGGTGGCAGTGGCCTGATGGTGGATGGCCGCACCGATCTGGCGGCCCTGCGCCATATCTGTGCCACACACCGCGCGCTTGGCTCTGCCGGGGTGCTGCCCACGCTCATCACCGATACACCGGCTGCCACGGCGCAGGTGATCGCGGTGGGCATTGCTGCGGCGCGGGCACAGGTGCCGGGCTTCCTAGGCCTGCATCTGGAAGGCCCACATCTGGACCCGCGCCGCCATGGCGCCCATGACCCTGCGCTGATCCGCCCGATGGGCGAAGATGATCTGCACCATCTCTGCGCGGCGGCACAGGCCCTGCCTGCCCTGATGGTGACGCTGGCCCCCGAAAGCACCACCCCCGATCAGGTGGCCCGGCTGGCCGGGGCAGGGGCGCTGGTCAGCCTGGGCCACAGCGACTGCAGTTATGACACTGCGCAGGCCTATCTGGCAGCCGGTGCCCGCTGCGCAACCCATCTGTTCAACGCCATGAGCCAGATCGGCAACCGCGCCCCCGGTCTGGCCGGGGCCGTGCTGGCGGGCGATTGCGCGGGGGGGCTGATCGCAGATGGCATCCATGTGCACCCGGCCACGCTGCGGCTTGCACTGGCCGCCCGGCCGCAGGGGCTGTTTCTGGTCTCGGATTGCATGGCCTTCGCGGGCAGCGATCTTGCGCAGATGGATCTGGGCGGCCGCCGAATCCTGCGGCAGGGCGGGCGGCTCACGATGGCCGATGGCACGCTGGCCGGCGCCGACCTGACGCTGCCGCAGGCGGTGGCGGTGCTGGTGCATCAGGTGGGAATCGCACCGGAACGGGCGCTGGCCATGGCCGGCCGCATCCCGGCACAGCTGATCGGGGCAGGGGGCAGGCTTGGGCAGATCGCCCCGGGCAGGGCTGCGGATCTGGTGCTGCTGGATGCGAAGTTTCGCCTGATCGAAAGCCTGATGGCCTGATCTGCGGCTTTTCGGCAACGGAGACAAAGAAGGGGCGTATCACCACTGTTTCGATCTGACGATATTTCTATCATGATCGGGAAACAGTGGTGAGCCGGACAGGATTCGAACCTGTGACCCGCTGATTAAAAGTCAGCTGCTCTACCAACTGAGCTACCGGCCCACTCTCTGTGAGCGGCTAACTACGGAGTTCGGCCGGGGGGGTCAAGAGCCAAAAACACGAAAAATCGTGGTCTCTGGCAAATTCTCCGATTCTCGGTTACGAGGCCGGAATGAGCGAACTTTTCCCCCATGGCCTGCCCTTCATGAAGATGCACGGCGCAGGCAACGATTTTGTGGTGATCGACTCGCGGCAACGCGGGCCGGTGGTGACGGCTGCGCTGGCGCAGGCCGTGGGTGATCGCAACCGCGGGGTGGGCTTTGATCAGCTGGCCGAAATCCACGCGGGCGAAGGCGCTGATTACACGCTGGATTTCTGGAACAGCGATGGCAGCCGCGCCGGGGCCTGTGGCAATGCAAGCCGCTGCGTGGCCGATTACATGATGGGCGAGCTGGGTTGCGACCGGGTCACCTTCGATACCCAGCGCGGCCGCCTGATCGCCCTGCGCCTGCCCGATGGCCGGGTCAGCGTGAACATGGGCCAGCCCCAGCGTGACTGGGCAGAGGTGCCTTTGGCCCGCCCGGTGGATACCGATCATCTGCCCCTGCCGGGCGATCCGCTGGCGGTGGGCATGGGCAATCCGCATTGCGTGTTCTTCGTGCCTGATGCCTGCGCTGTGGATGTTGCGGCCGAAGGTCGGCGCTATGAGGTTGATCCGCTGTTCCCGCAGAAAACCAATGTGGAATTTGCCAGCCTGACCGGCCCGAACCGCCTGCGGATGCGGGTCTGGGAACGCGGCGCCGGCATCACTTTGGCCTGCGGTTCAGGCGCCTGTGCCACGGCTGTGGCTGCTGCGACACGCGGGCTGACCGGGCGACAGGTCACGCTGGATCTCGACGGCGGCGTACTGGAAATCGACTGGCGCGCGGATGGCGTCTGGATGGCCGGGCCAGTGGCCCGCGTCTTCGACGGCGTGCTGCGCCCCGGCTTTCTGGCGGGCCTGCTATGACCGCGCCGATATTCTCGACCCTCGGCTGCCGCCTGAACGCCTATGAAACCGAGGCGATGAAGGAGCTTGCCGCTGCCGCCGGTGTGGCCAATGCCGTTGTGGTGAACACCTGCGCCGTCACCGCCGAGGCCGTGCGCAAGGCCAAACAGGAAATCCGCCGTCTGGCGCGTGAAAACCCCGGCGCCCCGGTGATCGTGACCGGCTGCGCCGCGCAGACGGAACCCGAAACCTTTGCCGCCATGCCCGAGGTGACCAAGGTTGTCGGCAATACCGAAAAGATGCAGGCCGAAACCTGGGCCAGCCTGCGCGTGCCCGATCTGATCGGTACCACCGAAAAGGTGCAGGTCGATGACATCATGTCGGTCAAGGAAACCGCCGGCCACCTGATTGACGGTTTTGGTCGCCACCGCGCCTATGTGCAGGTGCAGAATGGCTGCGATCACCGCTGCACCTTCTGCATCATCCCCTTTGGCCGGGGTAATTCGCGCTCGGTTCCTGCAGGGGTGGTGGTGGAACAGATCAGGCGGCTGGTGGATCGCGGCTTCAACGAAGTTGTGCTGACCGGCGTTGATCTGACCAGCTGGGGCGCCGATCTGCCTGCCGCGCCGCGTCTGGGCGATCTGGTGATGCGCATCCTCAAACTGGTGCCCGATCTGCCGCGCCTGCGCATCAGCTCCATCGATTCGATCGAGGTGGACGAGGCATTGATGCAGGCCATCGCCACCGAACCGCGCCTGATGCCGCATCTGCACCTGTCGCTGCAGGCCGGCGATGACATGATCCTGAAACGGATGAAGCGCCGCCACCTGCGCGATGATGCCATCCGCTTTTGTGAAGAGGCGCGCCGCCTGCGCCCCGACATGATCTTCGGCGCTGACATCATCGCCGGCTTCCCCACCGAAACCGAAGAGATGTTCGCCAATTCGCTGCGGCTGGTGCAGGATTGCGGCCTGACCTACCTGCATGTCTTCCCCTTCAGCCCGCGCAAGGGCACGCCCGCTGCCCGGATGCCGCAGGTCAAGGGCCCGGCCATCAAGGATCGCGCCGCCCGGCTGCGCACTGCGGGCGATGCCGCGCTGGCGGCGCATCTGGCAGCGCAGGTCGGCACCCGCCACCGCGTGCTGATGGAAGGCCCGCGTCTGGGCCGCACCGAACAGTTCACCGAAGTGACCTTTGCCGCCGATCAGCCCGAAGGGCAGATTGTCACGGCCCAGGTCACGGGGTTTACACTCGGTCGTCTCACCGCCTAGGCTGCCCCGAAAGGGGAAGCCCATGCCAAGCCACAGCCACGGATCGCCCAGCGGCCCCAGCCATACGCGCCTGTCTTCCGAAAATCTGCTGACCTTGCTGACCCTTGCGGGCATGGCCGCAGCCCTGCTGGCCGAATTCCTCTGGCCGGGGTGGTGGGGCATCGCAGGCCTCGCGCTTGTCTATCTTGCGGCAGGCCTGCCCACGCTGCTGTCAGCCCTGCGCGCCGCCTGGCAGGATCACCGGCTGGATATCGACCTGCTGATGGCCATTGCCGCGATTGCCGCAGCCCTTGTCGGCTCGGCGCTCGAAGGGGCGGTGCTGCTGACGCTGTTCGCCATTTCCGAAACGCTGGAACATCGCGCCATGGGCCGTGCCCGTCGCGCGGTCGAGGCGCTGATGAACCTGCGCCCCGATACCGCCCTGCTGAAATCCGGCGATCTGCTGCAAGAGGTGCCATCCGGCTCGCTGCGCCCCGGCGATCTGGTGGTGCTGCGCCCCGGCAGCCGGGTGCCGGTGGATGGGGTGATCCGCAGGGGCGAAGGGACGATGGATCTTTCGGCCATCACCGGCGAATCCATGCCACAGCGGCGCGGCCCCGGCGCCCCGGTATTTGAGGCGACGGTGAACCTCGATGCCGTGCTGGAGGTCGAGGTCACACGCGGCATCGCAGAAAGCACCGTGGCCCGCATGGTGCAGCTGGTGACAGAGGCGCAGGCCGCCCGCGCGCCTTCGGAACGGTTTTCCGACTGGTTCGGCCAGCGCTATACCGTGGCGGTGTTGCTGGGGGCCGTGCTGGCCTATGTCGCCTTCCTGTTGCTGGGGCGCGGCGCTGAAGAGGCGCTGTATCGCGCCGCAACCCTGCTGGTGGCCGCAAGCCCCTGTGCCATCGTGATCTCCGTCCCCGCCGCCATCCTGTCGGCCCTGTCGGCATCGGCACGCGGCGGGGTGCTGTTCAAAGGCGGCGCCGCGCTGGAAACGCTCGCGCAGGTCCGCGCCTTCGCCTTTGACAAGACCGGCACGCTGACCACCGGCCGCGCCGGCGTGACCGGCATCCATGCCGCCGACCCCGATGCCTTCCTGCGCAAGCTGGCGGGGCTGGAGGCCCAGTCCGAACATCCCATCGCGGATGCCATCCGGCGTGAGGCTGTGGCACGCGGGCTGCAGCCTGACACCGTCACGGATGTGCAGGCCCATCCCAGCGAAGGCATCACCGGGCAGGATGACATGGGGGCGATCTGGGCCGGCAATGCCCGCATGGCCGCGCGTCAGGGGGCGACATTGCCGCATCTGGCAGGCGTGACCGACGGGGCGCAGACGCTGATCTGGCTGGGGCGCGGGGCGCAGGTGCTGGGCGGCATCACCGTGGCGGATCAGCCGCGCGACACATCCCGCGCCGCGCTGGCCGAACTGCAGGCGGCAGGCCTGACGGTGGCGCTGATGACCGGCGACCGCCGCGCCGTGGCCGAACGGATCGGCGCCGACCTTGGCTTTGCCCCTGCCGATATCCATGCCGATCTGCTGCCCGAAGACAAGGTGGCGCTGGTGGGCCGCCTGGCGGCGCAGGGCCGGGTGGCCTTTGTCGGGGATGGGGTGAATGACGCCGCCGCCCTGGCCCGCGCCGATGTCGGCATTGCCATGGGGGCGGCGGGCAGCGAGGTCGCCCTGCAGGCCGCCGATGTCGCGCTCCTGTCCGAAGAAATGGGCCAGCTGCCCGCCGCACACCGGCTGGCCCAACGCACGGCGCGCATCATCCGCCAGAACCTGATCTTTGCCATCGGCGCCATGGTGCTGCTGGTCACGGGGGGCCTGTTCTTCGATCTGCCTTTGCCGCTGGCGGTGCTGGGCCACGAAGGTGGCACCGTGCTGGTGGTGCTGAACGGCCTGCGCCTGCTGGCCGATCCCATCCGGGCCGACCGCCGCCCCGCCTGACCTGCGCCCTTTATCTTGGCCCAAATATCCCGGGGGAATCGCGCGTCAGCGCGATGGGGGCAGAGCCCCCTGAACGCCCATCAGAAGCCCCAAAAACAACGGGCGCCCGCAGGCGCCCGTTCTGTCATTTCATCCCGTCCCAGAAACTTTTCACCTTGGAAAAGAAGGATTCGGCCTCGGGATTGTTTTCTTCGCTCAGCTTTTCGAACTCGCGCAGCAGTTCCTTCTGCCGCGTGGTCAGGTTCACCGGGGTTTCCACCACCAGCTCGATCAGCAGATCCCCGATGCCACCACCCCGCAACGCAGGCATCCCCTTGCTGCGCAACCGCATCTGCTTGCCGGTCTGGCTGCCCGGCGGCACTTTCACGCGGCTCCGGCCTCCGTCGATCGTGGGCACTTCCACCTCGCCGCCCATGGCGGCTGTGGTCATCGGCACCGGCACGCGGAAGAACAGATGCACCCCGTCGCGCTGGAAGATCGGATGTTCCTTCACCTCGATGAAGATATAGAGATCGCCGGACGGCCCGCCGCGCAGACCGGCCTCGCCCTCACCCGCCAGACGGATGCGGGTGCCCGTCTCCACCCCGGCAGGGATATTGACGGAAAGCGCGCGGTCCTTCTCCACCCGGCCTGCACCATGGCAGACCTTGCAGGGGTTCTTCACCATCTGCCCGGTGCCGTTGCAGGTGGGGCAGGTGCGCTCCACCGTGAAGAAACCCTGCTGCGCCCGCACCTTGCCCATGCCCGAACAGGTGGGGCAGGTCACGGGTTCTGCGCCGCCCTCGGCGCCGGTGCCATGACAGGAATCGCAGGCGGTCGAGGCCGGAACATTGATGGTCTTCTGGATGCCCTTGAAGGCCTCTTCCAGCGAGATCCGCAGGTTATAGCGCAGATCCGATCCACGCTGCGCCCGCGAACGCCCGGCACCCGGGCCGCCCCGGCCCCCCATGAAATCGCCGAACAGATCTTCGAACACATCCGAAAAGGCCGATGCGAAATCGGCATTGTTGCCGTTGAACCCGCCCGGCCCGCGTGCCCCGCCGCCACCGCCGCCCATACCACCTTCAAAGGCGGCATGGCCAAACCTGTCATAGGCCGCCTTCTTGTCGGCATCCTTCAGCACTTCATAAGCCTCGTTCACTTCCTTGAACTGGGCTTCGGCATCCGGGTTGTCGGCATTGCGGTCAGGGTGCAGTTCCTTGGCCTTCTGACGATAAGCCTTCTTCAGCTCATCGGCCGAAGCGCCGCGGGCGGCGCCAAGCACCTCGTAATAGTCGCGTTTTGCCATGGATCATTCCCCTATGGAACCGGAGAGGGGCGGCCCGTCGCCGGACCGCCCCCTTTCCGTTTCCCGCGGTCTTACTTCCGCTTGTTTTCGCCGAGGTCTTCGAAATCGGCGTCCACGATATCGTCGTCAACCGAACGCGGTGCATCGTCTCCGGCGCCATCCGCTTCGGATTGCTGCGCCTTGTAGATGGCCTCGCCCAGTTTCATCGCGGCTTCCGTCAGGTTCTGGATGCCGCCCTTGATCTTGCCCGCGTCTTCGGTCTTCAGCGTGTCTTCCAGCGCACCCATCGCCAGTTCGATCACCTCGACAGTCGACGGATCAACCTTGTCGGCATGTTCGGCCAGCGATTTCTTGGTCGAGTGCAGCAGGCTTTCGCCCTGGTTCTTCGCTTCCACCAGTTCCTTGCGCTTCTTGTCGGCATCGGCATTGGCCTCTGCGTCGCGCACCATCTTGTCGATCTCGTCATCGGACAGACCGCCCGAAGCCTGGATCGTGATGTTCTGCGATTTGCCGGTGCCCTTGTCCTTGGCCGACACGCTGACGATGCCGTTCGCGTCGATGTCGAATGTCACCTCGATCTGCGGCAGGCCGCGCGGGGCGGGCGGGATGTCTTCCAGATTGAACTGGCCCAGCATCTTGTTGTCCGCTGCCATTTCCCGCTCGCCCTGGAAGACGCGGATCGTCACAGCCGACTGGTTATCTTCAGCGGTAGAGAAGACCTGCGATTTCTTCGTCGGGATCGTGGTGTTACGGTCGATCAGACGGGTGAACACGCCGCCTAGCGTTTCGATGCCAAGGCTCAGCGGGGTCACGTCCAGCAGAACCACGTCCTTCACGTCGCCTTGCAGAACGCCGGCCTGAATGGCGGCACCCAGGGCCACAACCTCGTCAGGGTTCACACCCTTGTGCGGTTCCTTGCCGAAGAACTTGGTCACTTCCTCGATCACGCGGGGCATCCGCGTCATGCCGCCCACCAGAACGACCTCGTCGATGTCGTTGATGGTCAGGCCTGCATCTTTCAGCGCCGCCTGGCAGGGCTTCATCGACTTCTTCACCAGATCGTCGACCAGGCTTTCCAGCTTGGCGCGGGTCAGTTTCATGACCATGTGCAGCGGCGTGCCCGAGTTGCGGTCCATGCTGATGAACGGCTGGTTGATCTCGGTCTGCTGGCTCGACGACAGTTCGATCTTGGCCTTTTCAGCCGCCTCTTTCAAGCGCTGCAGGGCCATCTTGTCGTTGGTCAGATCGACGCCATGCTCTTTCTTGAACTCGTCCGCCAGATAGGTGACGATCCGCATGTCGAAATCTTCGCCACCGAGGAAGGTGTCGCCATTGGTCGATTTCACTTCAAACAGGCCATCGTCGATTTCAAGGATGGTGATGTCGAAGGTACCGCCGCCAAGGTCATAGACCGCGATGGTGCGGGTCTCTTTCTTGTCCAGGCCATAGGCCAGCGCGGCTGCGGTGGGTTCGTTGATGATGCGCAGCACCTCAAGGCCGGCAATCTTGCCTGCATCCTTGGTCGCTTGCCGCTGGGCATCGTTGAAATAGGCAGGCACCGTGATCACGGCCTGGGTGACGGTTTCACCCAGATACGATTCTGCGGTTTCCTTCATTTTCTGAAGGATCATGGCCGAAACCTGTGCCGGCGAATATTTCTCGCCCCGCACCTCAACCCAGGCATCGCCATTGCCACCATTGGTGACCTTGAACGGCAGGTTTTTCAGGTCTTTCAGCACAGCCGGGTCGTCATGGCGGCGGCCCAGAAGCCGCTTCACGGCGAAAACCGTATTGGTCGGGTTGGTCACGGCCTGACGTTTTGCAGGCTGGCCGACCAGACGTTCATTTTCAGTAAAGCCCACGATGGAGGGCGTGGTGCGTGCCCCTTCGGAGTTCTCGATGACACGCGGCTGCGACCCGTCCATGATGGCGACGCAGGAGTTCGTGGTCCCGAGGTCGATCCCGATGACTTTGGCCATATTGTTACCTCTTCCTTCGGCGATGTTGTAGGGCCGGAGCCTGACAAGGCCTCCGTCCCCGATCCCATTTCAGAGCGGTGGGGCGGCCTGCCCCGATCCAGCTTCTGGGCGTATATAGGCAGCGCGCCCAAGCGCTGCAAGCGTCACGCAACCGTGACTTATGCGCTGTTCCGGTGTTTTTTCGCGGCGCGAAGGGGGCAGATTTCCGGCAGGCCCGAAAGCCGGGCGATCAGGCCGGGATCAGGACCGCGCGCCCCAGCTGGCCGACATGTGCTTGCGGGTGTAAAACTCTCCCATCAGCCCGATCACGATGCACACGAAGGTCACATAGATCGGATAGCTGAGCGAGCTGTTATGCGGGTTGTAGTTCAGAAAGATGAACCCGCGGCCCTGGTCGATGGTGTGGAACAGCGGGTTCCAGTCGAACCATTGCAGGATGTGGTTCGGGGTGGTGTTCGCCACCAGCATCTTGCCCGAAGCAATCATGTTGGCCCGCATGTAGATCGAGGTCAGCAGCTTGATGAATTCCGGCGCCCAGGGCCGGGCCGCCAGAAATATCATGCCGATGCCCAAGCCCGAGGCCCAGGACAGCAGCACCATGCCCATGGCCGCCACCGGCTGATGAATGGTGATCGGCGTAAAGACCGCATGATAGATATACAGCACCACCGTCAGCGACAGCACCTGAATGTACAGCGTGCTCAGCGCCGCCGCGGCGATGGCGATCACCGTATTCATCGGCCCGTGCTTCATCATGGCCGATGTCGGCCCCTCGGCCCCCGAAACGGCGCCGATGGTCTTTGAATGGGTCATGAACATGAACACGCCCGACATCACATACAGGATCTGGTCGCCCCGGATGCCATTGCCGCGCCCGCCGAAGATCAGCGTGATGACCCAGAAGACCGCGATCAGCAGCACGCTTTGCAGGATGTTCAGCACCAGCCCCAGCAGTGCATTGCCATGCCCTTTGCGGATGTTGCGCACCGCCGCATGGAACACCAGTTCCAGCATCCCGAGTGCCGAAGCTGCTGTCGTGCCTGGCCGTTCGGTGCGGAACATTCTGCCTACCCCTCTGGCGGATCTGCGCCACGATATACGGGAAATCTTGCCGTTTCCTTAGGAAGGCATGATAAGGGGTTCCCGATGAATTGCAACCTCGCGGCCCCTTCAGGTCGCCTGACGGAGCCTGCCCCTGATGGATTTTGCCCAGCTCGTGACGGTCATGCGGCGCCTTGCGCTTGAAGCCGGTGACCGGATCATGGAGATCTACAATGCCCCCGATTTCGAGGTGAAGGCGAAAAGCGATGCCAGCCCCGTCACCGCGGCGGATGAGGCGGCGGATGCCATGATCTCTGCCGGGCTGCGGGCGGCGTTTCCGGATGTGACGCTCATCACCGAAGAACAGGCGGCCAGCCACGGGCTGACGGCCTCCACCTTCCTGATCGTCGATCCGCTGGATGGCACGAAAGAATTCATCCAGCGGCGCGGCGATTTCACGGTGAATATCGCCTATGTGCAGGATGGCGTGCCGCTGCATGGCGTCGTCTATGCCCCGGCGAAGGACAGGCTGTTCTACACGCTGGCCGATGGCGCGGCGGTCGAAGAGGCCGCACCCTTCGACAAGGCGACCCCGGGCGCGCTGACCCGCATCTCGGTCAGCACGCCGGATATGGCGGCGCTGATGGTCGTGGCATCGAAAAGCCACCGCGATGCGGCGACGGATGATTACATCTCGAAATATTCCGTGAAGGACATGCGCTCCGCCGGGTCCAGCCTGAAATTCTGCCTTGTGGCCACCGGCGAGGCCGATCTTTACCCCCGCCTTGGCCGCACGATGGAATGGGATACCGCAGCCGGCGATGCCGTGCTGCGCGGGGCGGGCGGCCATGTGGTGCGGTTCGACGATCACAGCCCGCTGGCCTATGGCAAGCCCGGCTGGGATAACCCCTTCTTCATCGCCTATGCCCCCGGCGTGGACCTGCAAAAGTGATCCGGCGCCGCGGCTCGGAACCCATGCCTCCGATCCGCGACCCGATCCGGCGATGACAGGCGTGGCCCCCGTCAGCCTGGTCCCCGTCAGTCTGGTCCCCATCAGCCTGATCATCGTCAGCCGCCACCGCCTGGCCGCCCTGCAACGCGCGGTCACGGCGGTGCGCCAGCTGGATCATCCGCTGCTGGAACTGATCGTGGTGGCCGATCCGGCGGCCTGTGCCGCGCTGGCGGGGCTGACGGCCAAGATCATTGCCTTCGATGCCGCCAATATCTCGGCCGCGCGCAATCTGGGCATCGCGCAGGCTGCGGGTGACATCGTGCTGTTTCTGGATGATGACGCCGTGCCAGAGCCGACCTGGGCCAGCCGTCTGGTCGCGCCCTTTGCCGATCCGCAGGTGATGGCCGCCACCGGCTTCGTGCGCGGGCGCAACGGGATTTCCTTTCAGTGGCAGGCCTCCGAGGTGGACAGCCTGGCGCAGGATCATCCGCTGCAGGTGCCGCAAGGCCCGTCCTTGCACGCAGGCAGCCCCGGCCGCGCGGTCAAGACCCAGGGCACCAACTGCGCTTTCCGGCGGGATGTTCTGGCGGCGGCGGGGGGCTTTGATCCGGCATTCCGCTTCTACCTCGACGAGGCCGATCTGAACCTCCGGCTGGGAGGGCAGGGCCTGACGGCGGTGGTGCCGCTGGCGCAGGTGCATCACGGCTTTGCCGCCAGCGCCCGGCGCCGCGCCGATCGGGTGCCGCTGTCGCTGCACGACATCGCGGCCTCCACGGCGGTCTTCCTGCGGCGCCATGCCGATGCCGCCGGGCTGGCCGCAGGCTGGCAGCAACTGCAGCAGGATCAGCGCCGCAGGCTGTTGCGCCTGATGGTCGAAGGCCGGATCGAACCGGGCATCCTGCGCCCCTTGCTCGCCACGCTGCATCAGGGCTGGCAAGAGGGGCTGCATCGGCCCATCGCCATTCCACCGCCGATTGATTCGCCCGCGCCGCCCTTCCTCCGCCTGTCCGATACCGGGCCAAGGCCCGGTGTGGTGCTGGCCGGCCGGGTCTGGCAGGCCCGATCCTTGGCAAAACGCGCCGAATCAGCCGTGGCCGAACGGAATATCGTGACATTGTTCCGGTTCAGCCCCACAATCCTGCGACACAATCATCGTTTCCATCCCCGCGGCTACTGGATTCAGACCGGCGGATTGTTCGGGATTGCAGAACGAACCGCCAGACCCCCGGTTTTGGGCAGTTTCCGGCACAGGCTTCACGTCGAAGTCGCGAAATGGGCGAAGCTGCGCCCAACTTCCGCCATCTCTATTGTTGAAAACTTGAGTCAAGCTTCGCACTGCGATATGCCCAAAACCAGAGATTGACCATTGATCTGGCGATATTCTGGCCCTCGGGTCCGTTTGATTGTTGCGCGAAAGTGAATGGTTGACAGAGGCGCTGTCATAATGGGGCAGCAGAACAGCTTGAAAAGGTCGTATGCGATCATGAAGCCGAACAAAGTTACAAAAGCCGTTTTCCCGGTCGCCGGCATGGGCACGCGCTTCCTGCCCGCCACGAAGTCGATCCCGAAAGAGATCATGACCCTCGTGGATCGGCCGCTGATCCAATATGCCATTGACGAGGCCCGCGCGGCCGGCATCGAAGAATTCATCTTCGTCACCTCGCGCGGCAAATCGGCGCTGGAAGATTACTTCGACCGCGCACCCGAGCTGGAAAACAAGCTGCGCGATTCGAACAAGACCGAACTGCTTGAAGTGCTGAATGCCACCAACATGGATTCCGGTGCCATCGCCTATGTGCGCCAGAACCAGCCGCTGGGTCTGGGCCATGCCGTGTGGTGCGCCCGCCGTCTGATCGGCAACGAGCCCTTCGCCGTTCTGCTGCCCGATGACGTGATCGCCGCTGAAAAGCCTTGCCTCGCGCAGATGGTCGAGGCTTACGAACAGATCGGCGGCAACATGGTCGCCGCGATGGAAGTGCCGCCCGCCAAGGCCTCGTCCTATGGTGTGCTGGATATCGAAAATGACATGGGCACCATCGTCAAGGCCAAGGGCATGGTTGAAAAGCCCAAGGCCGAAGATGCGCCGTCGAACCTCGCTGTCATCGGCCGCTATATCCTGTCGCCCAAGGTGCTGCAGAACCTGAACACCGTGCAGAAGGGTGCCGGCGGCGAAATCCAGCTGACCGATGCCATCGCCAAGGAAATCGGTCCCGAAGGCACCGGCGTCTATGGCTACCGCTTCCGTGGCCAGCGCTATGATTGCGGCTCCAAGGCCGGTTTCCTGCAGGCCACTGTCGCCTTCGGCATGTCGCGCCCCGAACTGCGCGATGAATTCACCGATTACCTGCATGACACCATGGCGCAGCTGAAAGCCGCGCAATAATCCGTGCCTGCCGCCCGGCTGCTGGATCTGACGCGCCTTGTTTCCCGTCTGGGCCGGGGCGCGCTGACCGGGGTTGACCGGGTCGAGCTGGCCTATCTGGATCATTTCATCGCGGGGGATGCCCATCAGGGCCTCCCCCTTTTTGGTCTGGTGCGCACGGCCTGGGGGCATCTGCTGCTGGATGGCCGGGGGGCTGCCGGGGTGGCCGCGCTGGCCCATGGCCGACAGCCTTTGCGCCGGGCCTCTGGCATCGCGCGCCTGCTGGGCCGGAAAGATCCGCTGCGCGCAGCGGCCGAATTCACGGTGCGGCAGTTGGCCCTGCGGGCCGCCCCCGATCTGGCGCTGCCTGTGCTGCTGCGTCATCTGCCGCCGGGCACCGTCTATTTCAACACTGGCCATGCCAATCTGTCTGCCCGCAGGCTTGCGGCTCTGGGCCGTGCGGGGCTGCGCCGGGCGGTGCTGGTGCATGATGTCATCCCGCTCGATCACCCCGAATATACCCGCCCCGGCATCCCTGCCGTCTTTGCCCGCAAGATGGCCGCCGTCGCCCGTCATGCTGATCTGGTGATCCACACCACCCGCGATGCCCGCACCCGGACCGAGGCACAGCTGGCCCGGCTGGGCTGCGTGCCGCCGGGGATCGTGGCGCCGCTGGGCATCACTTTGGCCCCCGCCGCCCCCGTGGCCCTGCCGGGCTTCGATCCGTCGCGGCCCTGGTTCATCGCCATCGGCACGATCGAACCGCGCAAGAACCACGCCTTCCTGCTGGATCTTTGGCAGACACTGGCCAGCCGCCTGCCGCCCGACCGTCTGCCGCAACTGGTGATCGCTGGTGGCCGCGGCTGGAACAATGACGCCGTCTTTCGCAGGCTGGAGGCCCGCCCCCCGGGCGTGATCGAGGCGCAGGGCCTGCCCGATGGCGCCTTGATCACGCTGCTGCAGGGCGCGCGGGCGCTGCTGTTTCCCAGCTTTGCCGAAGGCTTTGGCCTGCCCCCCGCCGAAGCGGCGGCATTGGGCTGCCCGGTGATCGCCAATCCGCTGCCGGTGCTGCAAGAAATCCTGGGCGACTATCCGGTTTACCTGCCGGTCAGCGATGATTACGCTTGGCTGGAAACAATCATGCAGGCGGCAGACAAGCCGCCGGAACAGGCAGGGCGCAGGTGGCAGCCCCCGGATTGGGGCCAACATTTCAATGCGGTCTTAAGCAGCATCTGATAAAGCCGGTGAAAAGACACGGGCAGGGCAACGGATTTGGGTATTCTTTCCACATACGGGCTGCGGCTGGCGCGCAAACGCTGGCGCATCCGCGCCTTCCGCAAGCGGCGCGAACTGGCGCCGGTGGTCAGCCGCGTGGGCGATATCCGTCCCGGTGCGATCCTGCTGTTTTCCACCCTGCGCAACGAAAAGATCCGCCTGCCGTATTTCCTGCAATACTATCGCGCCCTGGGCATCAATCATTTCCTGATCGTGGACAATGGCAGCGACGATGGCTCGCGCGAATATCTGGCCGAACAGCCGGATGTGTCGCTCTGGACCACGGGCGCCAGCTACAAACGCGCCCGCTTCGGGGTGGATTGGCTGAACTGGCTGCAGATGCGCTATGGCCATGGCCACTGGACGCTGGTTGTCGATCCGGATGAATTCTTCGTCTACCCGTTCTGCGATACCCGGCCCCTGCGGGCCTTGACAGACTGGCTCGATGCCAGCTCGATCAAAAGCTTTCCCGCCATGCTGCTGGATATGTATCCCCGCGGCCCGATCAGCGCCCAACCCTACCGCGAGGGGCAAGACCCGTTCGAAATTGCCAGCTGGTTCGACAGTGGCAATTACGCGATCACCCGCAACAGGCGCTATGGCAACCTGTGGATTCAGGGGGGCCCGCGCGCCCGCGTGTTCTTTCCCGATCTGCCGGAACGGGCGCCTGCGCTGAACAAGATCCCGCTGGTGAAATGGCATCGCGATTATGCCTATGTCAGTTCAACCCACATGCTGCTGCCGCGCGGGCTGAACCTCGTCTATGATGAATGGGGGGGCGAAAAAGCCTCGGGTGTGCTGCTGCACGCCAAATTCATCGACACTTTCGCCGCCAAGGCCGAAGAGGAAATGACCCGCGGCCAGCATTATGCCGCCAGCCATGAATACCGCGCCTACCGCGATGGTCTGCAGGCCAGCCCCGATCTGTGGTGCAAGTGGAGCGAGAAATACATCAACTGGCGCCAGCTGGAGATTCTGGGGCTGATGTCGAAAGGAAACTGGGCATGAAGGTGCTGCGGGGATGAGCGTCGGCTTTGTCATGCTCTGCCACACCGCCTTTGACCGTGCGGCGCAGGTGGCGCGGCACTGGTCCCGGCAGGGCTGCCCGGTGGTGATCCATGTCGATCGCCGGGTCAAAGCCGCCACCTACCGCAAATTCACCCGGGATCTGGCGGGCGAGGCCGATATCCGCTTTGCCCCGCGCTTTGCCTGTGAATGGGGCACCTGGGGGCTGGTCGCCGCAACCCAGGCCGCGGCAGAGCTGATGCTGCGCGATTTCCCGCAGGTCTCCCATGTCTGCCTCGCCTCCGGCTCTTGCCTGCCGCTGCGCCCGGTCAGCGAACTCGCCGCCTATCTGGCGGCGCGGCCGGGCACAGATTTCATCGAAAGCGTCACCACCGAAGATGTGGGATGGACGGTGGGGGGCCTGAACATCGAACGCTTCACCCTGCGCTTTCCGTTTTCCTGGCGCAAGAACCGGCGGCTGTTCGATGATTATGTGCGCCTGCAACGCCGCGTCGGCTTTCGCCGTCGCATCCCGGCGGGGCTGGCCCCGCATCTGGGCAGCCAGTGGTGGTGCCTGACACGCGAAAGTCTGACCGCGATCCTGCAACATCCCCGCCGCGCCGAATTCGACCGCTATTTCCAGCGCGTCTGGATTCCGGATGAAAGCTATTTTCAAACGCTGGTGCGGCTGGTCTCCACCCGGATCGAAAGCCGCTCGCTCACGCTGCATAAATTCGATTTTCAGGGCAAACCGCATATCTTCTACGACGATCACCTGCAGCTTCTGCGCAAATCCGATTGCTTCGTGGCGCGCAAGGTATGGCCGCAGGCCGACCGGCTGTATCGCGCCTTCCTGTCGCCCCATGCCGGGGCACAGCAGGCCGCCGAACCCAACCCCGGCAAGATCGACCGGCTGTTTGCCCGCGCGGTGGAACGCCGCACCAAGGGCCGCGCCGGGCTGTACATGCAAAGCCGCTTCCCCAATCCCGCTTGGGAAAATACCATGTCCGCCGCGCCCTATTCGGTGTTTCAGGGCTTTTCCGACCTGTTCGAAAATTTCGAAACCTGGCTGGGCAAGGCCGCCGGGGTGCGGGTGCATGGCCATCTCTTTGCCCCCGCCCGGGTCGAATTCGCCGGGGGCGATACCAGCTATAATGGCGCGCTCAGCGACAGTGCCGCCTTGCGCGATTACAACCCGCGCAGCTTTCTGACCAACCTGTTGTGGAACACCCGGGGCGAACGGCAGTGCTTTCAATATGGCCCCGCCGACAGCCAGAAGATCCTGCCTTTTCTGATGCGCGATCCGCAGGCACAGATTTCCGTCATCACCGGCGCCTGGGCGGTGCCCCTGTTCCGCGCCAGCCTCGATTTCCCCGAAATCCGCAAAGAGGCCGCGCGCCTGCAAAAGATCGAGGCTGCGCAGGTGGATCTGCTGCGCCTGCCTGCGGTCAAGGCCCGGCTGCGGATCTGGTCGCTGGCCGAATTCATCGAAGACCCGATGACCCCGCTGCAGGATATCCTGGACGAGATCAACCCGCGCGCCGGCCGCCGCCTGACAGAGGCGCCGCGCATGGCCGATCTGGCAGGCTTCGGCCAGTTCCTGCAGAACCTGCGCAATCAGGGGATGCAGCCGGTGCTGATGGGCGATTTTCCGGCGGGCGACGACCCGCGCCCCACCTCAACGCGGCGTGGCCGCCCCTATCTGGTAAAGTGACGTGACGCCGCAATTCACCTCTTTCGTGATGTTTGCCGAAATGCGCACCGGCTCCAATTTCCTGGAGGCGAACCTGAACGCGCTGGAGGGGGTGACCTGCCATGGCGAGCTGTTCAACCCGCATTTCATCGGCAAGAAGGATAACCCAAGCCTGTTCGGCATCGACCTTGCGGCGCGGGATGCCGATCCGCTGGGGTTTCTGGCACGGATGCGGGCCGAAACCGCCGGGCTGGCCGGGTTTCGTCTGTTCCACGATCACGACGCCCGGGTGATCGACGCGGTTCTGGCCGATCCGGCCTGCGCCAAGATCATCCTGACCCGCAATCCGGTGGAAAGCTATGTCAGCCTGAAAATCGCGCAGGATACCGGGCAATGGCGGCTGACCAACGCTTCCAAGCTGAAAACCGCGCGGGTGGAATTCGATGCCGATGAATTTGAACGCCATCTGCGCGCCTTGCAGGAATTTCAGGTCACGCTGCTGAACCGGCTGCAGACCTCTGGCCAGACCGCTTTCTATATTGATTACGAAGATCTGAACGATCTGGCCGTGCTGAACGGCCTTGCCGCCTTCCTGGGTGTCACCGCCCGGCTGGAGGCGCTGGACCCCAAGCTGAAAAAGCAGAACCCCGAAGACATCACCGAAAAGGTGGTCAACGCCCCGGCGATGGAACAGGCGCTGGCCCGGCTGGACCGTTTCAACCTGTCGCGCAGCCCGAATTTCGAACCCCGGCGCACGGCGGCCATCCCATCCTTCGTGGCCTCCGATGCAGGCGCGCTGTTCATGCCGGTGAAAGGCGGGCCTGAAAATGCGATCACCGCCTGGCTTGCCGCGCTGGGGGCACCGCTGACCGGCCGCTTCGTGCAGAAAACCCTGCGCCAGTGGAAACGCGCCCATCCCGGCCATCGCAGCTTCACGGTGATCCGTCACCCGCTGCCCCGCGCCTGGGGCGCCTATCAGCGGGTGGTGCAGGGGCAGGATGATGCCGGGCTGCGCCGCCTGCTGGTGAAATCCTATCACCTGCCGCTGCCCGAAGATGGCGCCGAGGCAGAGGCGCAACGCCATGGGTTT
The DNA here is from genome assembly GCA_034519525.1 of Gemmobacter sp. Taxonomy (GTDB): domain Bacteria; phylum Pseudomonadota; class Alphaproteobacteria; order Rhodobacterales; family Rhodobacteraceae; genus Gemmobacter. The sequence goes on from JAXHOJ010000063.1 coordinate 50,983, forward strand.
CTGGCCTTCCTGCGCTGGCTCAAACCCTATCTCTCTGGCCAGACCGGCCAGAAGATCGACGCGCATCTGGCCAGCCAGACCGCGATCCTGCAGGGCTTTGCCCAGTTTCAGGGGCCGGATCTGGTGCTGCGCGAAGACAGGCTTGCCACAGGGCTGGCCTTTCTGGCCGCCGAACTGGGGCAATCCGCCCCAGATTTTCTGCCAGAGGCCGCAGATCCGCTTCTGGCCCAGCTTTATGATGACGAGATCGAAGATGCCACGCGCGAGGCCTGCGCCCGCGATTACATGGGTTTCGGCTTTGGCCGCTGGCAGGCCCGCTGACTGGCAGGCGCCCGGTCAGGCCGCCTGCGGCGCGCGGGTTTCCGTCAGGATGGCATAAAGCTTCGACGGATCGGTATTCGCGCGCAGCTTGGCGCAGATCCCGCTGTCGCGCATGGTGCGGCTGACCAGCGCCAGCGCCTTCAGATGTTCCACGCCCGAATCCTTGGGGGCGAACAGCCCGAACACCAGATCGACAGGCTGGCGGTCCACGCTGTCATAATCCAGCGGCTTTTCCAGCCGCACGAAAACCCCCACGATACCCGGCAGGTCTTCCAGCCGGGCATGGGGCAGGGCGATGCCATGGCCCACACCTGTGGGGCCAAGGCTTTCACGTTCCTGCAGACCATCCGTGGCGACGGCCGCGCTCAGCTTGTAGGCCGAGCCCGCCATTTCGCCCAGCTCCTGGAACAGGCGCTTCTTGCTGGTCATCTGGCTTACGACCCTGACGGCCTGTGGGTTCAGAATCTTCGAAAGTTCCATCAGGGTCGCCTGTGATGGACGCGCGGGCGCGTCACTTGCTGTTGCGCGGGTCGATCCAGCCGATATTGCCATCATCGCGGCGATATACGACGTTCACCCCACCGTGTCCTTCATTGCGGAACACGAGCATCTTCTGCGCACCAAGTTCCAGCTGCATCACGGCTTCGCCGACGGTGATCGAAGGGATCTTCGTCTCCATCTCGGCAATCACGATGGGCTGCATTTCGGTGGCGTCGTTATCCTCGGGCTCTTCAGATGCGGCGAGGATATAGGAGGAACCACCGTCGAATTCAACAGGTGCCGTGCGGTCACGGTGATGGTCGCGCAGGCGGCGCTTGTAGCGGCGCAGCTGCTTGTCCATCTTTTCGCGGCAGGCCTCGAAGGCGGCATAGATTTCGGACGCATGGCCCTTGGCCGCCGCGTTCAGACCCGTCGAAAGATGGATCGTGGCCTCGCAATAATACTCATGCGCAGTGCGCGAAAAGACGATCACAACCTCGGTCGGGCGTTGGGCGTATTTATCCACCACCTCGCCCAGCTCGGCCTTCACATGGGTCTGAAGTGCCTCACCGATGTCGATCTGTTTTCCGCTGATCTGGTAACGCATGGCTCCTCCTTCACGATGGCAGCAAGGCACATCCTGCATCATGCAGGGTTACCCGCTGATGAATTTTATATGGGTCCGCCAATACCTTGACACCAGAGGAGCGGGGGCAGAAACCTGCCTGCGGGGCTGTGGTGAAAGGGGCGGTTGACGCTCGCATCCCCGTATTTGGAGACCGGGCAGCGCTGGTTGTCAACTGCTTCGTGACGCTTGCGTAAAAAGGGGCAGCTGCCCGCTCAGACCATGCGGAAGTTCTCGCCCAGATAGACGCGGCGCACGGTTTCATCGGCCACGATCTCGTCCGTGGTGCCGTTCATCAGCACTGTGCCATCATGCAGGATATAGGCGCGGTCCACGATCTCCAGCGTTTCGCGCACGTTGTGATCGGTGATCAGAACGCCCAGCCCGCGCGATTTCAGATCCTGCACCAGATGGCGAATCTCGCCCACGGCGATCGGGTCTACCCCGGCAAAAGGTTCATCCAGCAGCAGATATTTCGGATCGGCCGCAAGGCAGCGCGCGATTTCCACCCGCCGCCGCTCGCCACCCGACAGCGCAAGGGCTGGCGCCCGCCGCAGATGGGTGATCGAAAAATCGGAAAGCAGCTCTTCCAGCCGTTCGCGCCTGGTATGGGGGTCGGATTCGCGGATCTCCAGCACGGCCAGAATATTGTCCTCGACCGACAACCCCCGGAAGATCGACATTTCCTGCGGCAGATAGCCCACGCCCAGCCGGGCGCGGCGGTACATCGGCAGCGCGGTCACATCCTTGCCATCAATCAGCACCTGCCCGCCCTCGGGCGTCACCAGGCCGGCAATGGCGTAAAAACAGGTGGTCTTGCCCGATCCGTTGGGGCCCAGCAGCGCCACCACTTCGCCCCGGTGCAGATCCAGCGTGACATCGCGGATCACCGGGCGCTTCTTGTAGCTTTTGCGCAGATTGCGCACCTGCAGGCCCGCAGCCACATTGGCCGAATCAAAGGGCATCACTTTTTCCCCGGCACAAAGACGGTGGAGACCCGGCCTTCCATCACGCCGGTGCCTGCCTTCAGGTCGATCACCAGTTTCTGGCCCGCAATGGCGCTTTGCCCCTGGGTCAGCAGTACATCGCCCGTCATCACCACTTCGCCGCTGTCGATGGTATAGACCGCCTCGCGCGCTTCGGCGGCCTCAGAGGCGCTGGCCAGCGTCACGCCGCCAGAGGCGTGCAGCCGCCGGATCGCCTTGCCACCGTCGTCATATTCCACCCGCACACTGGCCGCAGACAGCCGCATCTCGCCCTGACCCACCAGAACATTGCCGGTGAAGACCGCCGATCCATCCGCCTGATTGACGGCCAGGCTGTCGGCCTGCACCTCGACCGGCAGGGTGGTATCCTGTTTCAGGCCACCGAAGGCCACCGAGGCCTGCTGCGCCATGGCGCCGGATGCTGCGCCAAGGGCGCAGAGCAGGATCACGGCACGGAAAAGCGTAAACATCATGGCCTCAGCGATCTGATTGCGGATCGTATATCAGGGTGACCCGGCCATTGAAAACCAGAAGATACGCCCCCTTGCCGGCTTCCGAGGGGCTTATCTGCATCCCACCCGCCGTAATGCGCCCCGGCGGGCCGAATCCTTCCACCGGACCCAGGCTTTCCGCCCCGGTCCGGTCCAGCGCCAGCCGCATGGCATCGGTGCGCAATTCATATCCGGTCGAGGTCGCCACCAGCACGCCGCTTTGCAGCAGAACCTGGCCTGCCTGCTGTTCCACCTGCATCGCCCCGGCGGTCAGCGCGGTATGGGCACCATCGGGCGTCGCCAGCTGTGCCGATACCTTGGCCGCCGATGCCCCGCTACCATCGCCCGGCCGCGCCTCTGTGGCGGTGACGGTGATGCGCGATCCATCCTTGGTGACGCCGGCATAGGCCGCATCTGTCATCCGCGGTTCGCGGATACGTTCCGCGATATCCACCTCGGCATAGGGCAGTGCTGCATCCGGATCGACCTTGCGCGCCACCAGAAACAGCGTCGACAGGATCGCCAGCGCCATCAGCGGCAGGGCAACCTTCAGCCATCCGACAAGGCGGGAATGACTGTCCATGCGCGGGGTCGCTCCTTTACCTACCTGCGGGGAGGAAGATGGCGCCCCGCGCGCCGCTGTTCAATCCCCGGCACCATAGCCCGGCATCAGTGGCTGAAGATATCCGAAGGTTCCTGCCAGCCCAGCAGATCAAGCTCGGCTCGCACCGGCAGGAAATCGAAACAGCGCTGCGCCAGCTCCATCCGCCCTTCGCGGATCAGCCGGGCCTCCAGCGCGGCTTTCAGCGCATGAAGATACAGCACATCCGATGCTGCATATTCCTTCTGCGCCTCGGTCAGATCGGTGGCGCCCCAGTCCGACATCTGCTGCTGCTTCGATACATCGACGCCCACCAGCTCTTGCAGCAGATATTTCAGCCCGTGCCGGTCGGTGAAGGTGCGGATCAGCCGCGATGCGATCTTGGTGCACCAGACCGGCGCCGTGGTGACGCCAAAGGCCTGTTTCATCGCCGCAATGTCGAACCGGCCGAAATGGAACAGCTTCACCACCGCCGGATCGGTCAGCAACCGTTCCAGATTGGGGGCGCTGGTCTGGCCGCGCGCGATCTGCACCAGATGCGCATGGCCGTCGCCCACCGACAGCTGCACCACGCACAGCCGGTCGCGGCGCGGATCAAGCCCCATGGTTTCGGTGTCGATCGCCACCACCGGGCCAAGCGTCAGGCCGTCTGGCAGATCAGTCTTGTAAAGATGGATTGCCAAGGCCGCCTCCGCGCTGTTGCTGCGCCGGGATAGACCTGTGGCTGCGGCGGGTCAACGGCTGTGGCCAAAAACCAAAGGCCCGGCACCTGTGAAGGGGCCGGGCCTTGGTGATTGGTGCCCAGAAGAGGACTCGAACCTCCACGTCTTGCAACACTGGTACCTGAAACCAGCGCGTCTACCAATTCCGCCATCTGGGCGATGTCGTGGGGGCTGTCTAAGCAGAACGGCGGGGGCTGTCAATCGCCCATTTTCACGCCGGACGCTTTGAAATCGGCAGGGAAATCAGCGGGATGAAAACCAAAAGGCCCGGCACCTGTGAAGGGGCCGGGCCTTTGGTAATTGGTGCCCAGAAGAGGACTCGAACCTCCACGTCTTGCAACACTGGTACCTGAAACCAGCGCGTCTACCAATTCCGCCATCTGGGCGATGTCGTGGGGCGGTGTTTACGGCTGTGGGCCGGGGGTGTCAACAGGCTGCGGCAAAAAAATCCGAAGGGATTTGCGGCTTGTTTGGCAAAGCCCTTAAAGTTATGGAGTGAAGCAACTTAGCACCATTCCGGGAAGGGCTCGCAGGATGAGCAAGCTGGTCACGATCTATGGCGGTTCGGGCTTCGTCGGGCGATACATCGCGCGGCGCATGGCGAAAGAGGGCTGGCGCGTCCGCGTCGCCGTCCGTCGCCCGAACGAGGCGCTGTTCGTTCGCCCCTATGGCGCGGTCGGCCAGGTAGAGCCGGTCCTGTGCAATATCCGCGATGATGCCAGCGTGCGTGCTGCGCTGCTGGGCGCCGATGCCGTTGTGAACTGCGTCGGAATCCTGAACGCCGTGGGCAAGAACAAGTTCGGTGCCGTGCAGGCCGAAGGTGCGGGCCGCGTCGCCCGTCTGGCCGCGGCAGAGGGCGTGGCTCATCTGGTGCAGATCTCGGCCATCGGCGCCGATGCCGGGTCCGACAGTGATTATGCACGCAGCAAAGCCGAAGGCGAGGCTGCGGTTCTGGCGGCTTTCCCGTCGGCGGTGATCCTGCGGCCTTCGGTGATCTTCGGCAATGAAGACCAGTTCTTCAACCGCTTTGCCGGCATGGCCCGCAACAGCCCGGTCCTGCCGATCTTCGCGGCCGGCACGAAATTCCAGCCCGTGCATGTCGAAGACGTGGCCTCTGCCGCTGTGAAGGCGGTGCTGGGTCAGGCTGAACCGGGTATCTACGAGCTTGGCGGGCCGGATGTCGCCAGCTTTGCCGATCTGATGCATGTCATGCTGGGCGTGGTGGAGCGTCGGCGCCTTGTGCTGCCGCTGCCGCGCTTTGTCGGGCGCCTGATGGCCTTTGGCTTTGATGCGGTGCAGGCGCTGTCGCTGGGTCTGATCGAAAACAAGGTGCTGACCGGCGATCAGCTGAAGAACCTGTATCGCGACAATGTGGTGGCGCCCGGCGCCCGGGGTTTTGCCGATCTGGGCATCACCCCCAATGCCATCGGCGCGGTTCTGCCGGAATATCTGTGGCCCTACCGCCCGACCGGGCAATATGCGGCGATCAAGGCTTCGGCCAAAAATCTGCGCAAAGTCTGACCCTTGGCCGATCAGTCGCTGATTGCTGCCGCCGTTCTGGGGATACTGGAAGGGCTGACAGAGTTCATTCCGGTATCTTCGACCGGCCATATCCTTCTGGCCGGTCACTTCATGGGGTTCGAAAGCGCGGGCCGCAGCTTCGAGGTGGTGATCCAGCTGGGCGCGGTGCTGGCGGTGCTTTCCGTCTATGCCGCCAAGCTGTGGCAGGTGTTTTCCACCGCGCATGAAGATCCCAAGGCCTTTCGCTTTATCGTGGCGGTGGCGCTGGCCTTTCTGCCGGCTGTGGTGATCGGCGTTCTGGCGCATGGGTTCATCAAATCCGTCCTGTTTGAAACGCCCCGGCTGATTGCTGCCATGCTGGTGATCGGCGGTGTGATTCTGCTGTGGGTGGACCGGCTGAAGCTGACTCCGAAATACGAAGATGCGATGGATGTGCCGCTGGGGGTGGCGCTGAAGATCGGCTTCATCCAGTGCCTTGCCATGGTGCCGGGCACCTCGCGCTCTGGTGCGACCATCGTGGGGGCGCTGCTGCTGGGTGTCAGCAAGCGGGGCGCGGCCGAGTTTTCGTTCTTCCTGTCGATGCCGACCATGGCCGCCGCCTTCGCCTATGATCTGTGGAAAAATCGGGCAGTTCTGGATCAGGGTGCCCTTTCAGAGATCGCCGTGGGCTTTGTGCTGGCCTTCATTTCGGCGGTTCTCGTGGTGAAGTGGCTGCTGGGCTATGTGTCACGGCATGGCTATGCGCTGTTCGGCTGGTGGCGAATCATCATCGGCTCTATTGCCTTAACCCTGCTTTCGTTGGGTTTTTAAGATTATTGGTAAGCTGTGCTGACCTTGTTTTTCAAGAATGGGGCAGAAAAACTGATCCATTCCTGAAAAAACCGCAAACTAAGTCAGTATTGCTGACTTTTATTCAGATTTGACCTGCGGTATCAAAACGCACCCACCGATATGCCGCAGGGAGGCGCCGACATGGCCAAGGAACGTATGCTCCAGTTTGTGACCGTGAAACGGGAGATGCCCGAAAAGCGTCCGGCCAATCTGCGCGCGAATGATTTCCACGAAATCTACCGGGAGTTCGCAGCCCAGAAGGCGACCGAGCAATCCAGCCGCTGCAGCCAGTGCGGCGTGCCCTATTGCCAGTCGCATTGCCCGCTGCACAACAACATCCCCGACTGGCTGCGCATGACTGCCGAAGGGCGGCTGCAGGAAGCCTATGAGCTGAGCCAGGCCACCAATACCTTCCCCGAAATCTGCGGCCGCATCTGCCCGCAGGACCGGCTGTGCGAAGGCAATTGCGTGATCGAACAATCGGGTCATGGCACGGTGACCATCGGCTCGGTCGAGAAATACATCACCGATACCGCCTGGGAAAACGGCTGGGTCAAGCCGGTGAAGCCGCTGGTGGAGCGCGCCGAAAGCGTGGGCATCATCGGCGCGGGCCCCGGCGGGCTGGCGGCGGCCGACATGCTGCGCCGCAAGGGTTTTCAGGTCACGGTCTATGATCGCTATGATCGGGCAGGCGGGCTGATGACCTATGGGATTCCAGGCTTCAAGCTGGAAAAACCTGTTGTGATGCAACGGGTTGAACAGCTGGAACAATCGGGCGTCAGCTTTGTGATGAACTGCAAGGTGGGCGAGGATCTGAGCTTTGATGCCATCCGTGGCCAGCATGATGCCGTGCTGATCGCCACCGGCGTCTACAAGATGCGGGATGTGGGCGCGCCGGGCGTTGGCCAGGCGGGTATCGTGCAGGCGCTGGATTACCTGACGGCCTCGAACCGCAAGAGCTTTGGCGACGATGTCGAGGCCTATGAAAGCGGCGAGCTGAACGCCGAGGGCAAGCGCGTCGTGGTCATCGGCGGTGGCGATACGGCCATGGATTGCGTGCGCACGGCCATCCGTCAGGGCGCGACTTCGGTGAAGTGCCTGTATCGCCGCGACCGGGCAAACATGCCGGGCAGCCAGCGCGAAACGCAGAATGCCGAAGAAGAAGGCGTTGAATTCGTTTGGCTTTCTGCGCCCAAAGGCTTTACCGGCAATGGCGCGGTTGAAGGCGTGATTGTGCAGAAGATGCGCCTCGGCGCGCCGGATGCCAGCGGTCGGCAGATGCCCGAGGTGATCGAGGGTGCGGATTACGTCGAAGGCGCCGATCTGGTGATTACCGCCCTGGGGTTCGAGCCGGAAGACCTGCCGAAACTTTGGGGCGTGCCGGATCTGGCGGTGACGCGCTGGGGCACGATCAAGGCCGATTTCCGCACGCATCAGACCGCCATTCCCGGCGTGTTTGCGGCAGGCGATATCGTGCGCGGCGCCTCGCTGGTGGTCTGGGCCATCCGCGACGGGCGCGAAGCGGCGGATGCCATCGCGGATTACATCGCCCAGCCGGCGAGTGTCGCGGCAGAGTGAGGGGCAAAAGCCCCGGGCGCATGGCGTATGGAAAACGTATGCACCCCGTATGGCTTCTGTCGGGACAACCGGGCTGACAGCGGGGCGGGGTGTGGTGGCGTGACTGCGGCGGGATGCGGCAGCATGTCTGACCCGATCAGGAAAGGCCGCGAGGCGATGGACAGGGCAAGGCAAAGCGAGGGGCAGGGCGGCGCGGCAGCGCCCGTACCGGCACAGCCCGCCGCACGCCGCCCGATCCATGTCGAGACGCTGCGCGATGATGACCGGCTGCGCATCTGGCGGCATCCGGGGCAGGGGCGGCGGCTGGTGGTGGCGTTTTCCGGCGTCGGCACCGACCGCAGCAAACCCCCGCCGCTGGAGCTGGCGCGGGTGGCCACCGGGCCTGCAGGCGATCCGGCGCTGTTCTTTGCCGATCCGGCGCGCAGCTGGCTGAATGCGCCGGGCCTGATCGAAGAGGTGGCAGGGCTGGTGCAGGCCGAGGCCGCGCGTCTGGGCGTGGACGAGGTTGTGGCAGTGGGCCATTCGATGGGTGGGTTTTCGGCGCTGGCGCTGGGGGGCCATGTGCGGCTGAGCCGTGTTCTGGCGCTGTCGCCGCAGTTTTCGGTCGATCCTTCGGTGGTGCCGGACGAGCCGCGCTGGCCGATGTTCCGCAAGCATATCGCGGAATATCGCATCCGCCGCGCGGATGAGCAGATGCGGCCGGGGACGCAGTATTATGTGATCTTCGGAAAGCACCGCCGCGAGGCGCCGCAGCTGCGTCTGGTGCCGAAGGCCGCGAATGTCGCGCTGTTCATGCTGCCCGATGTGCGGCACGATTCGGTGAAGCGGCTGGACGCAGGCGGGGTATTCTGGAAGAGGTGGTCGCAACTGGCCTTTGACGGGCGCAGCCCTGCGTTTGCGGCAAGTCCTTCTGCGCGAACACGATGCGCGGGTGTCAGGTGACCGCCGGAAGGGCGGGAGGCGGCATGAAGATCTGCACTCTGGTTCTGACCATGGCTCTGGCCGTGCCTGCAACCGCACAGGCGGGCAGCTTCATCGCGCCCGAAGGCTGTGAGACATTCCTGACCGTGCAATCGCGCGGCTGCCGGGTGTCGAACCATTATCGCTGCACGGCGGATCAGCCGGGCGATCAGTGGCGCGCGGATTTCGATCAGGAGGGGGTCTATTTCCTCAGCCGGATCAGATGCGCGAGACGCGAATGGGTGGAAAGCTATGAGTTCAACCCCGATCTGCGGCAGTCGCTGGATGCGGGGCCGGCCGATCCGGCGCGCATTTCAGCGCGCTTCTGTCGGGGGGGCGGGATGATTTCGATTTCCGCCTGACCAAGGATGATGGCGCCCGCAGCCGGGTGACCGGGTTTGACCAGCTGACCGGCAAGACGGTGACCATCGACAGGCGTGCGCGCTGGACCAGACCGAATTTGAGATATCACCGAGATAGACCCTGATGCGGGCAATATCCTGCGCCGGGCGCGGGGGCATGAATATATCCATCCCGAATGGCGGCTGTTCTTTGCAGGCCCGTCGGAATGGTGGGATGGCACGGGCTGGCAGCCGGTGGATGGCAGCCCGATGCAGTTCATCCTGCCGGGCGAGCCGGGCTTTGCCGCCACGCAGCCGATTTTCGAATGTGGCGCGCTGATGTCGCAGGGGCCGCTGGACCGTTTGCTGCAGCAGGTGCGCCATGAGCGGTGAGCGGACGGGCGGCTGTCTTTGCGGCGCGGTGCGCTATGTCGCGGCGCTGGATGCGGACCAACTGCATCTTCATGCCTGCCACTGCACCATGTGCCGCCGCGTTTCGGGTGGGGTTGCGTTCAGCGTCATGGTGCCTGCCGCCGCCATGCGGGTGGAGGGCGCCGAGCATGTGACCACCTATGTCTCGTCCGACTGGGCGGCGCGGTCGTTCTGCGCGCGCTGCGGATCCGGGCTCTGGTATCGGCTGACCCAGCCCGATGCCGCCACCGCCGATTACTATCTGTCGGCGGGCACGCTGGATGACCCCAACGGCCTGCCGCTGACCCGCGAGATCTATATCGACACCAAGCCCGACGGCTTTGCCTTCGCGGGCCACCATTCACGACTGACCGGGGCCGAATTTGAGGCCTCGCTGCAAGCCAACCCAGAGGAGTGAGCCATGACAATCTATGATGAAGCCTGGGTGAAGGCCGAGGAAACCAAGCGCGCCTGGATGCACGAGCACGGGCTGTACAAGGAGGATGACGAACATTCCTCCTGCGGGGTCGGCCTTGTGGTGGCGATTTCGGGCAAGCCGTCGCGCAAGGTGGTGCAATCGGGGATCGACGCGCTGCGGGCGATCTGGCACCGCGGCGCGGTGGATGCCGACGGCAAGACGGGCGATGGCGCGGGGATCCATGTGCAGATCCCGGTCAAGTTCTTTTACGACGTGATCCGCCGCACCGGCCATGAGCCGGATGTGAACAAGCTGGTGGCCGTGGGGCAGGTGTTCCTGCCGCGCACCGATTTTGCCGCGCAGGAGCGCTGCCGCACGATCGTGGAAACCGAAGTGCTGCGGATGGGCCATTACATCTATGGCTGGCGCCATGTGCCGGTGGATATTTCGGTGCTGGGTGACAAGGCCAATGCGACGCGGCCCGAGATCGAACAGATCCTGATCCGCTGCGAAAAGGATATCGACCAGGAACAGTTCGAGCGGGAACTGTACATCATCCGCCGCCGGATCGAAAAGGCGGCGCTGGCGGCGCATATCCAGGGGCTTTACCTGTGTTCGCTGTCGTGCCGGTCGATCATCTACAAGGGCATGATGCTGGCCGAGCAGGTTTCGGTCTTCTATCCCGACCTGCAGGATGATCGGTTCGAATCGACCTTTGCGATCTACCACCAGCGCTACAGCACCAACACCTTCCCGCAGTGGTGGCTGGCGCAGCCCTTCCGCATGCTGGCCCATAACGGCGAGATCAACACGCTGAAGGGCAACGTCAACTGGATGAAGAGCCACGAGATCCGCATGGCCTCCAGTGCCTTCGGGGAAGCGGCGGAAGACATCAAGCCGATCATCCCGTCGGGCACATCGGACAGCGGCGCGCTGGATGCGGTGTTCGAGGTTCTGGTGCGGTCGGGCCGCAGCGCCCCCATGGCGAAAACCATGCTGGTGCCCGAAGCCTGGAGCAAGACGACGACCGACATGCCGAAGGCCTGGGCGGATATGTACGCCTATTGCAACGCCGTGATGGAGCCGTGGGACGGACCGGCGGCGCTGGCGATGACGGATGGCCGCTGGGTCTGCGGCGGGCTGGACCGCAACGGGCTGCGGCCGATGCGCTATGTCGTCACCGGCGACGGGCTGCTGATCGCGGGGTCGGAAGCGGGCATGGTGCCGGTGGATGAAACCACGATCCGCGAAAAGGGCGCGCTGGGGCCGGGGCAGATGATTGCCGTCGATACCCGCGACGGCAAGCTGTATCATGATGTCGACATCAAGAACCGTCTGGCGGGCAGCCAGCCCTATGGCGACTGGATCGAAAAGGTCATCGACCTGAATTCGATGCTGCGCGACGTGCCGGAAGAACAGACCTTTACCGGCGCCGAGCTGCGCAAGCGGCAGATCGCGGCGGGCTATTCGGTGGAAGAGCTGGAACAGGTTCTGGCGCCGATGGCCGAAGACGGCAAGGAAATGATCGCCTCGATGGGCGATGACACGCCGGCGGCGGTGCTGTCGAAGCAATATCGCCCGCTGTCGCATTTCTTCCGCCAGAACTTCAGCCAGGTCACCAACCCGCCGATCGACAGCTTGCGCGAAAGCCGGGTGATGAGCCTGAAGACGCGGTTCGGCAACCTGAAGAACGTGCTGGATGAAAGCAGCGCCCAGACCGAAATTCTGGTGCTGGAAAGCCCGTTCATTGCCAATGCCGAATATGCGGTGATGCTGCGCCAGTTCGGCACGCAGGTGGCGGTGATTGATTGCACCTTCCCCGCCGGGGCCGATCAGGAGGCGCTGCGCCTTGGGCTGGAGCGTATCCGCGCCGAAGCCGAAGATGCCGTGCGGTCGGGCGCCAGCCATATCGTGCTGTCGGACGAACATCAGGGTGAAGACAAGGTGGCGATGCCGATGATCCTTGCCACCAGCGCCGTGCACAGCTGGCTGACGCGCAAGGGTCTGCGCACCTTCACCGCCTGAACGTGCGCTCGGCCGAGTGCATCGACCCCCATTACTTTGCCGTGCTGATCGGCTGTGGCGCCACGACGGTGAACCCCTATCTGGCGCAGGACAGCATTGCAGACCGCATCGCGCGCGGTCTGCTGGAGGGCAGCCTGACCGATGCGATGCGCCGCTATCGCGATGCCATCGACGCGGGCCTGCTGAAGATCATGGCGAAGATGGGGATTTCGGTCATCTCGTCCTATCGCGGGGGCCTGAACTTCGAGGCCGTGGGGCTGAGCCGGGCCATGTGCGCCGAATATTTCCCGGGGATGCACAGCCGCATTTCGGGCATCGGCCTGCATGGCATCCAGCAGAAGCTGGAGGAAATCCATGTGCGCGGCTGGCGGGGTGGCAGCGATGTGCTGCCCATCGGCGGCTTCTACAAGGCGCGGCGGTCCGGCGAGAAACACGCCTGGGAAGCACAGACGATGCACATGTTGCAGGCGGCCTGTGATCGCGCCAGCTATGACATCTGGAAGCAGTATTCGGCGGCGATGAAAGCCAATCCGCCGATCCATATCCGCGACCTTCTGGATATCAAGCCCGTGGGCAAGCCGGTGCCGATCGAAGAGGTGGAATCCATCACCTCGATCCGCAAGCGGTTTGTCACGCCGGGTATGTCGCTGGGTGCCCTTGGCCCGGAAGCGCATATGACGCTGAACATCGCCATGAACCGCATCGGGGCGAAATCCGACAGCGGCGAGGGCGGCGAAGATCCGGCGCACCAGCACCCGTTCCCGAACGGCGACAACCCCTGCGCCAAGATCAAGCAGGTGGCATCGGGCCGGTTTGGCGTGACGGCGGAATATCTGAACGCCTGCGAAGAGCTGGAAATCAAGGTGGCCCAGGGCGCCAAGCCCGGCGAGGGCGGCCAGCTGCCGGGCATGAAGGTGACAGATCTGATCGCGCGGCTGCGCCACAGCACCAAGGGCGTGACGCTGATTTCGCCGCCGCCGCACCATGACATCTATTCGATCGAGGATCTGGCGCAGCTGATCTACGATCTGAAGCAGATCAACCCGCGGTGCAAGGTGACGGTGAAGCTGGTTTCGGCCAGCGGTGTCGGCACGATTGCGGCCGGTGTGGCCAAGGCCAAGGCCGATACCATCCTGATCTCGGGCCACAATGGTGGCACCGGGGCCAGCCCCGGCACCTCGATCAAATATGCGGGACTGCCCTGGGAAATGGGCCTGACCGAGGCGCATCAGGTTCTGGCGATGAACAACCTGCGCGAGCGGGTGACCTTGCGCACCGATGGCGGGCTGCGCACGGGCCGCGATGTGGTGATGGCTGCGATGATGGGGGCCGAGGAATATGGCATCGGCACTGCCGCGCTGATCGCCATGGGCTGCATCATGGTGCGTCAGTGCCAGTCGAACACCTGCCCGGTGGGCGTCTGCACCCAGAACCCCGAACTGCGGGCCAAGTTCACCGGCACGGCGGACAAGGTGGTGAACCTCATCACCTTCTATGCCCAGGAAGTGCGCGAGATCCTGGCCAGCATCGGCGCCCGGTCGATGGATGAAATCATCGGCCGCGCCGATCTGCTGACGCAGGTCAGCCGTGGGTCGGCCAGCCTGGATGATCTGGACCTGAACCCGCTGCTGATTACCGTGGATGGGGCGCAGAAGATCACCTACGACCGGTCGAAGCCGCGCAATGTGGTGCCCGATACGCTGGACGCCGAAATCGTGAAGGATGGCGCGCGCTTCTTTGAGGATGGCGAGAAGATGCAGCTGTCCTATGCGGTGCGCAACACGCTGCGCACCATCGGCACGCGGTCTTCCAGCCATATCGTGCGGCGGTTCGGGATGCGCAACAACCTGCAGCCCGACCATCTGACCGTGAAGCTGACCGGCAATGCCGGGCAGTCTCTGGGGGCCTTTGCGGTGAACGGGCTGAAGATCGAAGTGCAGGGCGATGCCAACGACTATGTCGGCAAGGGCCTGTCGGGCGGCACTGATCGTGGTGCGGCCGACGATGTCTTCGCCGCTGAAGGCGGATGAAAACACGATCATCGGCAATACCGTGCTGTATGGCGCGACGGATGGCTATCTGTTTGCCGCAGGCCGGGCGGGCGAACGCTTTGGCGTGCGCAACTCGGGTGCGACGGTGGTGGTGGAGGGCTGCGGCTCCAACGGTTGTGAATACATGACCGGCGGGGTTGCGGTGATCCTGGGCCGCATCGGGGCGAACTTCGGCGCGGGGATGACGGGGGGCATGGCCTATCTGTATGACCCCGACGGGCTGGCCGAGGATTTCATGAACCTGGAAAGCCTGGTCACCTGCGCGGTCAGCCATCCGCATTGGGAGGCGCAGCTGAAAGGCCTGATCGAACGTCATGTGGCGGAAACCGGCAGCCAGAAGGGCCAGCGCATCCTGTCGAACTGGGAGGCCGAGCGGGCGAATTTCCTGCAGGTCTGCCCGAAGGAAATGCTGATCCATCTGCCCTATCCGCTGAGCGATGAGCGCGCGGCGGTTCCGGCGGAATAAGCCTGCAAGAACAGTTGGAAAGGCCCCCGCAAGGGGGCCTTTTTCATGCCGGGAGGGCGCGTCAGGCCAGCAGGCCTTCTTCCAGCGCGGTGCCCAGAAAGGCGCCGATATCGGCGGCCACCTGTTGCGGATCGGCCTCTGGAAACAGCGGGGCCAGCGTGGCTGTCAGCATGGCGGGGGTCTGCGGTGCCTCCAGCAGCAGCCAGATGGCGCGGGCCAGCGGGTTCAGATGCCAAAGCCGCGTGCCGCCGATCTGCCACAGGAACAGCCCATCCCCATGGCGGCGGATCGCGGTGCCGGGGCTGCGGCGCAGCTGGCGGGCGGGATGCGGCGGCGGAGCGGGATGCGGCGCCGGATCGGGCAGCGCCGGTTCCGGTTCCGGCGCATCGGCGGCAAAGGCGCGGCGCAGCAGGGCCACGGCCTCGTCCAGATCCTCATAGGCGAGCGTCAGGGCAGGCAGGCCCTCCGACAGCGCGCGGGCACGGGCAAAGGCGCTTGCGGCATCGGGATGCCCGGTGATCGACTGGCCCAGCAGCAACCACAGCGCCCGGTCTGGCGGCAGATGGTGCAGCCGGGCCGGGCCTGCGCTGCAGCGCCACCAGCGCGCCGGGGCGGGCGGTGGTGCCGTGCGGCACCAGGGTTGCGGTTTCCAGATAGCCGTAATCGGTATCGGCCAGCCCGATCTGCGGTGCGCGGGCCTGCAGACGGGGCGGCAGCGGCAGGCGCAGGCGCGGCGGCGCGCCCAAGGCCAGGGCGGTGCCATCGGGTTCGACCGGCAGGATATCATCGCAGAACACCCGGGCATCGTGTTCCAGCGCCAGCCGCGCCACCAGCGTGCTTTTCCCGGCGCGGGCCGCCCCGGTCAGCAGCATCAGCGGGCCATCGCCCAGCGAGACCGCCCCGCAATGCAGGCCGATGCGCCCGGGGCGGGCCGCGCAGAACGCCTCGGCCAGATCGGCGATCAGGGCACAGACGGTGCTGGCGCGGGGCAGATCTTCGAACGGATCATCCAGATGAGAAGAGGTCAGGTTGAAGCGGCCATTCCGGCCTTCTGTCACCACGGCAAGCGGCGCCGTTGGGCGGGTGGTGGCCGGGCGGCGCTGTGCCGCCCAGCCGTGCAGGGTGCGGTGCAGCGCATCCGCAAGGCCGCCCCGCCCGGGCAGCACGATATCCTGATGCAGGCCTGCAAAGCGCAGTGCGATCCGGGCCGGGCCGATGGAGGGGGCGGGGCGGGTCATGGCTCAATCCTCGCGGTTGCGGCCGGGGCGGCTGGGCCGGGTGGGGCGCGTGGGCTGTGTCGGTTTCGACGGGCGGGTGGGGCGCGTCGGCCGCGTCAGCTTTGACGGGCGGCTGTGCTTGCCGCGCTTCGGACGGCTGGGTTTCGACGGGCGGCTGGGCTTTTTCTTGTCGCGGCCCGAGGGCTTGCTGATGTCATCGGCATGGGCGGCATCGAAGCCGATCAGGCCGGGCGCGACATAGGCCGCACCGGCGGCAAGGCCAAGCCGGGTCAGCAGGGCGCGGCGGGAGATATCGGTCATCTGTCAGTCCTTTCGCTGTTGGATCGTGGTGAAAGAACGGGCCACGGCGCCGCCTATTCCGCCGCAGGGCGAAATTTTTGCGCAAACCCGGATTTTTTACGGAAACCGGAATTTTGCGGGCGACGGGGATCGGGCGGCAGGCCGCGCCTTGACCCGGGCGGCAGCATCGGGCCTATGCTGGCCTATGGCGCAGACCCCGACCCCCAGAACCGGCAGCAAGGCCGCGAAACCTGCGGCCCCCCGCAGCCGCAAGAAGGCGCAGGCCGACCTGCCGCCCGAACCGCTGCCTGCCCCGCCGCCCCTGCCGCTGTGGCGGCGGATCTGGCTGTGGGCGCAGCGCGGTCTGGCCTTGTTCATCGGCTTTTTCGGGGCGCTGATCCTGATCTATGCCTTCGTGCCGGTGCCCGCGAACATCTATCAGCTGCAGGAACGCTGGCGGCTGGGCGGCATCGAAAAGGACTGGGTGGCGATGGAGGATATCGCCCCGGTGATGGCCCGGGCCGTGGTGGCGGCAGAAGATGCCAATTTCTGCCTGCACTGGGGCTTTGACATGGTGGCGATCCGGGCGGCGCTGGCGGCGGGCGGCAATCGCGGCGCCTCGACCATCAGCCAGCAGGTGGTGAAGAATGTTTTCCTGTGGCACGGGCGGATCTGGGCGCGCAAGGCAATGGAGGGCGTGCTGACACCCTTTGTCGAGCTGGTCTGGACCAAGCGGCGCATCCTGCATGTCTATCTGAATGTCGCGGAATTCGGTGAAGGCATCTTTGGGGTCGAGGCGGCGGCGCAGCATTACTTCGGCATCCCGGCCACGGAACTTTCGGCCACGCAGGCGGCGCGGCTGGCGGCGATCCTGCCCGATCCCAAGGGGCGTAGCCCGGTGAAGCCGGGGCCGGTGACCCGCAAGCGCGCCGCGCAGATCCTGTCGGGGGCGGAAACCATTGCCGCCGATGGCCGCGCCGCCTGTTTCGAGGATTGACCGCTGCCGGGCGGTGATCCGCCGCCGCTTTTGCCGTCTTTCGTGCCATAGCCATTGCACTTGGCCCGTCTTCGCGGCAATGAAGATCATCCCCGTCCTGAAAGTCAGCGTTGCGATGATCCGTCTGTATCACTTTCCCCTTTCGCCCTTCTGCCGCAAGGTCCGCCTGACGCTGGCCGAAAAGCGGATCGAGGTGGAGCTGGTCGAGGAACGCTATTGGGAGCAATCGCCCGATTTCCTGCGCCGCAACCCGGCGGGCAAGGTGCCGGTGCTGCGCATCGACAGCAAGGTGATGAGCGAAAGCCAGGCGATCTGCGAATGGCTGGAAGACACCTATCCCGCGCCGCAGCTGATGCCGCGCGACCCCGAAGCGCGCTATGAGGTGCGCAGGCTCTGTTCCTGGTTCGATGACAAGTTCCATGCCGAGGTCACATCGAAGCTGCTGTATGAGCGGGTGAACAAGAAGGTCATGTCGCTGGGCTATCCCGACAGCAAGAATGTCAAATCCGGCGCGACGCGGATCAAGTATCATCTGGATTACATGGCCTGGCTGCTGGATCAGCGGCGCTGGCTGGCGGGCGACAGCATGACCCTGGCCGATTTCACCGCTGCCGCGCATCTCAGCTGTCTGGATTACATCAGCGATGTCGACTGGAACCGCCATGCCGTGGTGAAGGACTGGTATGTAAAGCTGAAATCGCGGCCCTCCTTCCGGGCCTTGCTGGCCGATCAGGTGCCGGGCTTCCCGCCGCCGGGCCATTATGCCGATCTGGATTTCTGACGCGACTTTGCTGCTTTTCTGCTAATCTACCCGGAACTGGGGAGGATGGCATGGCATTCACGGCAAAACTTCTGGGCGGATTCAGTTTCAATGTGGCCGAAGGCGGCACCCTGGTGTTCCGGCTGCGCATCACCGGCACCGGCGAACATTACGCGGGGGATACCTCTTTCGATGTGAGCGAGGGCACGGCAAGCGCCGATGATGTCATTCGCACGGTCGGTTCGTTCAGCTTTGATTCGAGTGAACCCGTAACCCGCGACGAGATCGTGACCTTCGAGCTGAAAGGCGTGGCCGATGACCTGCGCGAGCGGAACGAAACGCTGCACGCCGTCATCACCCTGGGTGATGGCATCAGCTTTGCGGATGGTGGCAAGGAACTGCGGGTGCCGGTATCGGTGCTGAACCGCCCCGAGATCATGGGCAGCGCCACCGGCGATCTGCTGCGGGGCGCCGCAGGCGATGACACGATCTTTGGCTTTGGCGGCAATGACTCGCTGCGCGGGGGCGATGGGGCCGATCTGCTGTTTGGCGGCCGCGGCAATGATGTGCTGCAGGGCGGCCGGGGCGAGGATATCCTTGTCGGCGGGCTGGGGGCCGATGATTTCGTGATTGGCCGCAGCGGCCGCGATGTGGTGCGCGATTTCGGGACCGGCGCGGATCAGCTGGTGTTCGATGCCGATGCGGGCTTTGACGATCTGGTTCTGAAACAGCAGGGCGCGCATACGCTGGTGACGCTGGGCGATATGCAGGTGCTGCTGCGCGGTGTCGATGCGGACACGCTGGTGCAGGGTGATTTCCTGTTCGGCTGAGACCGGGGCTTGCGGCAGCGCGACGGCTGGCGCAGAACCGGCCCATGACAGACGGGATGGCAGGGCTGAAAGCGCGGCTGGCGGCACGGGCGCAGGAGGAGGGATTCTCCGGCATGGGTATCTGTGCGCCCGATGCCACGCCCGAAACTGCCGGTCGGCTGCGCGTCTTTCTGGAGGCCGGGCATCACGGCCAGATGGGCTGGATGGCCGAGCGCGAGGAATGGCGCGGCAATGCGGCGGCGCTTTGGCCCGAGGCGCGGTCGGTCATCATGCTGGCCGAGGTCTATACGCCCGAAACGGACCCGCTGGCCGTGCTGGCGCAGCCGGATCGCGCGGCGGTCAGCGTCTATGCCCAGGGCAAGGATTACCATGATCTGGTGAAGCGGCGGCTGAAGCGGCTGGGGCGCTGGCTGATGGATCAGCTGCCCGAGGGCGCGGCGATCAAGGTCTTTGTCGATACCGCGCCGGTGATGGAAAAACCGCTGGCACAGGCGGCGGGGCTGGGCTGGCAGGGCAAGCATACCAACCTGCTGTCGCGCGATCTGGGCAGCTGGTTCTTTCTGGGCGCCATCTTCACCACCGCCGATCTGCCGAAGGATGCGGCAGAGCGCAGCCATTGCGGCAGCTGCCGTGCCTGTCTGGATGCCTGCCCGACCGGCGCCTTTCCGGCGCCCTATCAGCTGGATGCGCGGCGCTGCATTTCCTATCTGACCATTGAACACAAAGGCCCGGTGGACCCGGATCTGCGGGCACTGATGGGCAACCGGATCTATGGCTGCGATGATTGCCTGGCGGTCTGCCCCTGGAACAAGTTCGCGCAGGCGGCGCGGGATATCGGCTATCAGCCACGTGTCGGCGCACCGGAACTGGCCGATCTGGCGGCGCTGGATGATGCGGGGTTCCGGGCGCGCTTTGCGGGCAGCCCGATCAAGCGCATCGGGCGTGACCGCTTTGTGCGCAACGTGCTCTATGCCATCGGGAATTCTGCTTTGCCGCAGCTGCGCCCGGTGGCGGCTGCGCTGTGCGCCGATCCCGACCCGGTGGTGGCCGAGGCGGCCGCCTGGGCGGTGGATCGGCTGGATCTGGCCGGTGGCATTAGGGAAATGCCCTGATTCGCGCTATGATGCCCGCGGAGCAGAGGAGGAGTTTCCCATGAGCAAACATCTTGCCGACAGGCGCAAACCGTCAGAGGGCGCGCGGCTGAAGCAGTTCCTGCGCCTGGCGCATGACGATGCCAGCACCTTCTGGCAGCAGTTCCGCCGCCGCCCCGTGGCGCAGATGGCGACCCAGCCCGCAGCGGGCCGCCGCATGGCCGAATACGCCCGCATCGCGCGGGGCCGTCAGGTCTGAGTTTCGTCAGGCTGGCTGCGGGCGGCGCCGCGCAGGGTGTTGCGCAGCTCGGCGATGCTGTGGCGCAGGGCTGACAGCGCCTCGGGCGTCATCCGGGTCTTTTCGGTGATGCAATGCGGAAATTCGGCTGTCTGCTGGCGCAGGGCCTGTCCCGCAGCTGTCAGCTTCAGGCGCAGCTGGCGTTCATCCTGGCTGTCGCGGCTGCGGGTCACCAGACCTGCCGCCTCCATCCGTTTGAGCATGGGGGTCAGCGTATTGCTTTCCAGCTGCAGCGCGGCGCCGATCCGGCTCATCGGCTGGTTGTCCTGATCCCAGAGCAGGGTCAGCACCAGATATTGCGGATAGGTCAGCCCCACGGAATCGAGCAATGGCTTGTAGGCCGCCTGCATGGCGTGATTGGCGGAATAAAGCGCAAAGCACAGCCTCTGCGCCAGGGAAGCTGGGCTCTCTGTCATGCAGGCAGAATATATCGCGTGCGATACTATCGCAAGAGCTTGACTCCTGCATCGCATATTGTATCGTGCACGATATGATCGCAAGCGATATAGGAGAAGAACATGGTCAAGGAAGTAGTGTACCGCACGGTAGCAGAGGCCAAGGGCGGCGGGCGCAATGGCACATCGGCCACGCTGGATGGCGCACTGGCCGTCACGCTGAGCGTGCCGAAGGAAATGGGCGGCGAGGGCAAGGGCAACAACCCCGAACAGCTGTTCGCGGTGGGCTATGCCGCCTGTTACATGGGCGCGCTGCGCTTTGCGGCCAGCAATGAAAAGATCGGCGAGGTTCCGGCCGATGCCACGGTTCAGGCCCAGGTCGGCATCGGTCCGCGCGCCGAAGGCGGCTTTGGCATCACTGTGACCCTGAAGGTCAGCCTGCCGGGCGTTGATCGGGCCCTGGCCGAGCGCATGGTGGACCGCGGCCATTTCATCTGCCCCTATTCCAACGCCATCAAGGGCAATGTCCATGTGGTGACGATTCTGGAATGATCTCCAGAACATGATCCCAAAGAAACAGGCCCGGAACCTTGCGGAACCGGGCCTGCTTTTATCTTGGCACAAATATCCCGGGGGAGTCGCGCAAGGCGCGACGGGGGCAGCGCCCCCTCTCGCCCGCTATCAGGCGCGCACCAAAGCCTCGTATTCCAGCGCGATGTCGCGGGTCAGGGCGCCCACTTCAAAGGTGTAATCGCCAATCTGGCCCACCGGCGTCACCTCGGCGGCGGTGCCGGTCAGCCAGCACTGTTCAAACCCTTCCAGCTCTTCCGGCATGATGTAGCGTTCATGCACGGTGATGCCCTTGGCGCGCAGCATCCCGATCACGGTCTGCCGGGTGATGCCGTTCAGGATGGCATCGGGGTTGGGCGTATGCACTTCGCCGTCCTTGACGAAGAAGATGTTCGCCCCGGTCGCCTCGGCCACATAACCGCGATAATCGAAGAACAGCGCATCCGAACAGCCCTTGGCCATGGCGGCATGTTTCGACATGGTGCAGATCATGTAGAGACCGGCGGCCTTGGCGGCGGTGGGGATGGTTTCCGGCGAGGGCCGCTTCCATTTCGCGATGTCGAGCTTGGCGCCCTTCATCTTGGCATCGCCATAATAGGCGCCCCAGGTCCAGCAGGCGATCGCCAGCCGCACCGGATTGCCCAGCGAGGCCACGCCCATTTCATCGCCCGCCCCGCGGAAGGCCACGGCCCGCACATAGGCGTCGGTCAGCCCGTTGGCGGCCAGAACCTCGTCCTTGGCTTTGTTGATCTGCTCCACCGTATAGGGAATCGGCATATCCAGCAGCTCGCCCGATTTCAGCAGGCGTTCCGAATGTTCGGTGGTCTTGAAGATCTTGCCATTGTAGCAGCGCTCGCCCTCGAACACCGACGAGGCATAGTGCAAAGCGTGGGTCAGGATGTGAACCTTGGCATCACGCCAGTCGACAAGCGTGCCGTCCATCCAGATCTTACCGTCGCGGTCGTCATATCCAGCCATGAAATCCTCCTCGGCTTTTCCGAATGTTGCGCAAGAAAGGTCCGATCCGGGCGTAAAGTTGCGCAAAATCGAGGCTTCGCTAACATTTGGAACTTGGAAAGTCAACAAGGCTGACGTAAATTCGCGGCGAAGTGAGGGAGGCGGCAATGACAGAGCCGGGAACCGGGCCGGGAGCGGGGGGCGAAAGCCTGCTGTTTCTGACCGACGAACAGCTGCGCAAGGGGATCGAGGCGATGTTCTTCGCCTATCGCGGCTTCACCGCCGATCCGGACCGGATTCTGGATGGCATGGATTATGGCCGCGCGCATCACCGCGCGCTGCATTTCATCCACCGCGCCCCGGGCACCACGGTGAACAACCTGCTGTCGATCCTCGGTGTGACGAAGCAGAGCCTGAACCGCGTGCTGCGCACGCTGATCGAGGATGGTCTGGTGGAAAGCCGGGTCGGGCGGCAGGACAAGCGCGAACGCCATCTGGTGCTGACCCCCAAGGGCGAGGATCTGGAGCGGCAGCTGTCGGATGCGCAGCGCGCCCGGATGCGGGCGGCCTATCGCGCGGCGGGGCCGGTGGCGGTGCAGGGCTTCCGCACCGTGCTGGAGGCGATGATGGACCCCGAACTGCGCAGGCAGTACCAGACCCTGAAGGAGGCGGGCGCATGAGCGACACGCAGGCACATCTTCTGGTGGTGGATGATGATGAACGCATCCGGGGGCTTTTGCAGAAGTTCCTGATGCGCAACGGCTTTCTGGTGACCATCGCGCGGGATGCCGCGCAGGCGCGCCGCCTGCTGGCCGGGCTGGAATTCGACATGATCGTGCTGGATGTGATGATGCCGGGCGAAACCGGCATCGCGCTGACCCGCGATCTGCGGGCGAAATATGCGATGCCCATTCTGCTGCTGACCGCTAAGGGCGAAACCGCCAACCGGATCGAGGGGCTGGAGGCCGGGGCGGATGATTACCTGGTGAAACCCTTCGAGCCGAAGGAACTGCTGCTGCGCATCAATGCCATCCTGCGCCGGGTGCCCAGCGTGAAGCCCGAGGCCGCGGGGCCGAAGGTGCTGCATCTGGGCGAGGTGCGCTATGACATGGAGCGCGGCGAATTGTGGCGCGGCACCGAGCCGGTGCGGCTGACCGCGACCGAGGCGCAGCTGATGAAGATCTTCGCCGCCCGCCCGGGCGAGCCGGTGAGCCGCGAGATGCTGGTGGGTGATCTGGGGCCGGGCGAGGTGGAGCCGGGCGAAAAGGCGCAGGAACGCGCGGTGGATGTGCAGATCACCCGGCTGCGCCGCAAGATCGAGGCCGATCCGAAACAGCCGCGTTACCTGCAGACGGTGCGCGGATCGGGCTATATGCTGCAGCCGGATTGAGCGGATGGTGGCGGGGTCGGGGGGCTGTCTGCCCCCCACGGCCTGCGGCCTCCCCCCGAGGATATTTCTGCCAAGATAAAGGAGCCGGCCATGGGAACCCTGCTGTTTTCGCATCCCGATTGCCTGCTGCACCGCGAGCCGCCGGGGCATCCGGAACAGGCGGCGCGGCTGCTGGCGGTGGACAAGGCGCTGGCGGGGTTCGATCTGGACCGGCGCGCGGCACCTGTTGCGGCGCGGGCCGATGTGCTGCGCTGCCACCCCGAGGCCTATCTGGCGCGGGTGGAACGGGCGGTGCCGCAGGCGGGCTGGGCGCAGCTGGATGGCGACACCTATCTGGCGCCGGGATCGCTGACCGCCGCGCTGCGCGCGGTGGGCGGCGTCTGTGCGGCGGTGGATGCGGTGATCGCGGGCGAGGCCGCCAATGCCTTTGTCGCCTGCCGTCCGCCGGGGCATCATGCCGAAACGGCGACGGCCATGGGATTCTGCCTGTTCGGCAGCGTGGCGATTGCCGCGAAGCGGGCGCTGGATCACCACGGCCTGTCGCGGGTCGCGGTGCTGGATTTCGATGTGCATCACGGCAATGGCACCCAGGATCTGCTGTGGGAGGAGGGGCGGGCGATGTTCGTCTCCAGCCATCAGATGCCGCTTTATCCGGGCAGTGGCGCGGCGACAGAGCAGGGCGCGCAGGGGCAGATGCTGAACCTGCCGCTGCGGCCCGGGTCGGGTGGGGCGGCGATGCGGGCGGCCTGGGGCCCGGCGCTGGCGCAGGTGGCGGCCTTCCGGCCCGAGCTGGTGCTGGTGAGCGCCGGTTTCGATGCCCATGAAGATGATCCGCTGGCCGGGCTTGCCTGGCAGGTGGAGGATTTCCGCTGGCTGACCGCGGCGATCTGCGATCTGGCGGATGGCTGTTGCGGCGGGCGGGTGGTATCTGCGCTGGAGGGCGGCTATGATCTGCCCGCTTTGGCGGCCAGCGTGGCCGCCCATGTGGACGAACTGCTGCGGAGAGGCTGATGAGCGAGAAACCGATTGCCGAGATGAGCTTTGAAGAGGCGATGGGCCAGCTTGAAGCCGTGGTGACCCAGCTGGAGCGCGGCGATGTGGCGCTGGAGGCCAGCATTGCCCTGTATGAGCGTGGCGCGGCGCTGAAGGCCCATTGCGGCGACAAGCTGAAGGCGGCGGAAGAGAAGGTGGAGCTGATCCGCGCGCAGGAGGGCCGGGCGGTCGGCACCGCCCCGGCAGAGGGGCTGTGAGCTTTCCCGATCTGCTGCAGCAGGATGCCGCCCGTGTGCAGGCCCGTCTGCAGGCTGCATTGGCGGCGCAGGAGGATGTGCCGGTGGTGCAGGCCATGCGCTATGCCCTGCAGGGTGGCAAGCGGCTGCGCGCCTTTCTGGTGCTGGAATCGGCGCGCCTGCATGGCATCGCTCCCGATGCGGCGGTGAGTGCGGCGGCGGCGGTGGAAGCCCTTCATGCCTATAGCCTGGTGCATGACGATCTGCCCTGCATGGATGACGATGATCTGCGCCGCGGCCTGCCCACCGTTCATGTGAAATGGGACGAAGCGACCGCCGTGCTGGCGGGCGATGCGCTGCAGACGCTGGCGTTCGAACTGCTTTGTGATCCGGCGCTGGGGCCTGCCGACCGGCGGCTGGCGCTGGTGGCGGGGCTGGCGCAGGCCAGCGGGGCGCAGGGTATGGTGTTGGGGCAGGCACTGGATATTGCCGCCGAAACCGCGCCCGTGCCGCTGACCCTGCCTGAAATCACCCGGTTGCAGGCGGGCAAGACCGGCGCGCTGATCTGTTTTTCGGCCGAGGCCGGGGCGATTCTGGCCGGGGCCGACCGGGCGCCGCTGCGCGCCTATGCCACGGCGCTGGGGCTGGCCTTCCAGATTGCCGATGACATTCTGGATGTGGAAGGCAGCGAGGCCACCACCGGCAAGCGCGTCGGCAAGGATGCCGAGGCGGGCAAGGCCACCTTCGTGTCTCTGCTGGGGCTGGAGGGGGCGAAATCCCGCGCAGGCCAGCTGATTGCCGAAGCGGAAGCCGCGCTTTCGCCCTATGGTGCGCGGGCCTCTGCCTTGATCGAAGCCGCGCGCTTCGTTATCTCGCGCCAAAGCTGATACCCCGGGGAGGGGCGCCATGACCGACAGACCGAAGACCCCGATGCTGGACCGCGTGCGCATCCCCGCCGATATGAAGGCGCTGAGCGATCGCGAATTGCGCCAGCTGGCCGATGAGCTGCGCGCCGAAACCATCAGCGCGGTGTCGGTCACGGGCGGCCATCTGGGCGCAGGCCTGGGCGTGGTAGAGCTGACCGTGGCGCTGCACGCCGTGTTCGACACCCCGCGCGACAAGCTGATCTGGGATGTGGGCCATCAGTGCTATCCGCACAAGATTGTCACCGGGCGGCGCGACCGCATCCGCAGCCTGCGCACCGAGGGCGGGCTGTCGGGCTTCACCAAACGGTCGGAAAGCCCCTATGATCCGTTCGGGGCGGCGCATAGCTCCACCTCGATCTCGGCGGCGCTGGGGTTCAAGGTGGCGGCCGATCTGGGTGGCGACCCGGGCGATGCCATTGCGGTGATCGGCGATGGCTCGATGAGCGCGGGCATGGCCTTCGAGGCGATGAACAATGCAGGCCATCTGAAAAAGCGGCTGTTCGTCATCCTGAACGACAATGAGATGAGCATCGCGCCCCCCGTCGGCGCGCTGTCCTCTTACCTGTCGCGGCTTTATGCCGGCGCCCCGTTCCAGGAGCTGAAGGCGGCGGCCAAGGGCGCTGTCAGCCTGCTGCCGGAACCGTTTCAGGAAGGCGCGCGCCGCGCCAAGGAAATGCTGAAAAGCATGACGGTGGGCGGCACCCTGTTCGAAGAACTGGGGTTCAGCTATATCGGCCCGGTGGATGGCCACGATCTGGATCAGCTGCTGCCGGTCCTGCGCACGGTGAAGGCGCGGGCAACGGGGCCGATGCTGATTCATGTCATCACGAAAAAGGGCAAGGGCTATGCCCCGGCGGAGGCCGCGCGCGACAAGGGCCATGCCACCGCCAAGTTCGACGTGCTGACCGGCGAGCAGCAGAAGGCCAAATCCAACGCCCCCAGCTATACCAAGGTCTTCGCGCAAAGCCTGATCGCCGAGGCGGGCCGCGATGACAGGATCGTGGCGGTGACGGCGGCCATGCCCGATGGTACCGGGCTGAACCTGTTTGCCGAACGCTTTCCGCGCCGCTGTTTCGATGTGGGCATTGCCGAACAGCACGCGGTGACCTTCAGCGCCGGGCTGGCGGCGGGCGGGCTGAAACCCTTCTGCGCGATCTATTCCACCTTCCTGCAGCGCGGTTACGATCAGGTCGTGCATGATGTGGCGATCCAGCGCCTGCCCGTGCGCTTTGCCATTGATCGTGCCGGGCTGGTGGGGGCGGATGGTGCAACCCATGCGGGTAGTTTCGATGTGGCCTTCCTGGCCAACCTGCCCGGCATGGTGGTGATGGCCGCGGCGGATGAGGCAGAGCTGGTGCATATGGTCGCCACCGCCGCTGCGTATGACGAAGGCCCCAGCGCCTTCCGCTTTCCGCGCGGCGATGGCGTGGGGGTGGAACTGCCGGAGCGCGGCACGCCCCTGCAGATCGGCCGCGGCCGGGTGGTGCGCGAGGGCAGCCGCGTGGCGATCCTGTCCTTTGGCACCCGTCTGGCAGAGGTGCTGGTGGCGGCCGAGGCGCTGGCGGCGCGCGGCATTGCCTGCACCGTGGCCGATGCCCGCTTTGCCAAGCCGCTGGACCGCGACCTGATCCTGCAGCTGGCCCGCCATCACGAGGCGCTGATTACCGTGGAAGAAGGCGCCGTCGGCGGCTTTGGCAGCTATGTGGCGCAGCTTCTGGCCGATGAGGGCGTGTTTGACCGCGGCCTGCGCTTCCGGTCGATGGTGCTGCCCGATACCTTCATAGATCAGGCCAGCCCCGAGGCGATGTATGCCCTGGCCGGCATGAACGCCCCGCAGATCGAAGCCAAGGTGCTGGAGACGCTGGGCGTGGCGGTGGTGGGCCTGCGGGCGTAAGCGCGCCGCCCCCTCGCACCGGCTGAACCCATCCCCCTGCCCGAAAAGGCCGCTACCAGCGGCCCGGGCAGCGCCTGCCCGACATTTGCCAAAAGTTCCATGTCTCAATGGCTGCATGAAACTTATTAACGATCTCGGTCCTCTATTCCCCTCAACTTGTCTGCAGGCAAGGATTCATATATCTCGTTAATGTGATTTGGTTCAGATATGGTTTTCTCAACAATAATGTTTAGCAACTTAAATAGTACTTCTGCGGTCGTCTGATCGTCTCGGAGGTCAATCTGACCTGGATGGACAGCATCGTTGCCAATCACTCGCACTGCATCAAGAGACCTCTGCACGCGGGGGTCCAGTCCACCTTTTACAAGTGCTCCAATGTCTTGGTTAATGTTGCGACCAGGTTGGCCTAGTTCCTTACAGAGCTTTTGCACTGCCAAGCGGATTATAGCAGCGGCACCCCTGGGGGACTGTGCTAGTATCGCACTTGCTTCATCATAGTCACGCCGAATGTCTTCTGGCATGTCGGGGTTAGCAGGTGGGGTTCTGTTGGTTTGGGGGAATACAATATAATCGTTTATCCAGACTGTAGCATTCTGACAGTTTGCACATCTACTTAATCTGAGGCCGCCAACTCTGGAACTGTTGTTGTAGATCTCTGTTTCAAATATCTTTGGCGGATTTAACTTTTTAGGGGTAATTGGCTCTGTGGGGGCCGGAAAAGCTGTCAGTGGCCATGCAAAGCGGTACGCTGCACCAGCATACCATTCCTGATGTGCAAAGGCTCTACAGTATGGGCAGTTGAATGCGGCTAGATCGGGAGCAGGTAGAACATACTTCATAGGCGTTCCTGTATAGCAAAATGCCTTTCAGTCTGGACATGCAATATACGGAGGCTTGTCACGAAGGATAAATTATACCTACATTTTTTTGCAATAGCCAGATGCTCAAGTCCTTTCGCCAGAAAGGCCCGAAACAGGGCCGGTTTTGCCACCACGCGGGGTTGCCGACGCAACGCGGTTGCGCATTGCCGTTTCGCCCATGGCTGCGGCACAGCTTGGCACAACCCGCGCGCCGTGGCAGCCCGAAATCTGGGGCCAAAAAAAAGCCGCCCCGAAGGGCGGCCTCTGTCTCGCACCGGCGCCTGGAATCAGGCGTTCACGGTGTCTTTCAGCGCCTTGGCGATGGTGAATTTCACCTGCTTGTCGGCCGGTTTGGTCACGGTTTCGCCAGTGGCCGGGTTGCGCACCTGACGCTCGGGGCGTTCGCGGCACAGCACTTTGCCAAGGCCCGGCAGGGTCACGGCGCCGCCGGTGGCGACTTCGCGCGCCACGATTTCGGCGATCGCGTCCAGCGCGGCATTGGCCACCTTCTTGTCGGCACCCATGGTTTCCGCCAGTGCGGCAACCAGCTGCGTCTTGGTCATCGGTTTGGACATTTCCTGTTCCTTGCTTCTGGCCCGCTGCCTCGCGGGATCGTCCGGCCCCGCGCAGGCGGGGCAATATGCCCCGTCCTACACAGGTTTTCGGCGCAAAGTTCAAGCCCTGTTCGGCCTTTTGCGCGACCTTCCGCAACGGGCCGCCCGCGCAGCGGCGCTTTCACAGGAACGCGGTTTCCTCGAAACTGCGCAGCTTGCGGCTGTGGATGCGTTCCACCGGCATGTCGCGCAGGGATTCCATCGCCCGCACCCCGATCAGCAGATGGCGGGCCACCTGGGTCTTGTAGAAATCGCTGGCCATGCCGGGCAGCTTCAGCTCGCCATGCAAAGGCTTGTCGCTCACGCACAGCAGTGTGCCATAGGGCACCCGGAAGCGGAACCCGTTGGCGGCGATGGTGGCGCTTTCCATATCCAGTGCGATGGCGCGGGATTGCGACAGCCGCTGCACCGGGCCGGAATGATCGCGCAGCTCCCAGTTGCGGTTGTCGATGGTGGCCACGGTGCCGGTGCGCATGATGCGCTTCAGCTCGTATCCCTCCAGCTGCGTCACCTCTTCCACGGCATCTTCTAGCGCGATCTGGATTTCGGCCAGCGCCGGGATCGGCACCCAGATCGGCAGATCATCGTCCAGAACGTGATCTTCGCGCAGATAGGCATGGGCGAGACAGAAATCCCCCAGGCTCTGGCTGTTGCGCAGCCCGGCGCAGTGGCCAACCATCAGCCAGGCATGGGGGCGCAGCACGGCGATATGATCGGTGGCCGTCTTGGCATTGGAGGGGCCGACCCCGATGTTCACCAGCGTGATGCCCTGCCCGTCGGCGCGTTTCAGGTGATAGGTCGGCATCTGCGGCATCTTGGTCAGCAGCGGCAGGCTGCCATCGGCCGCCATGATCTCGGCATTGCCGGGCGCCACGAAGGACGTATAGCCCGAGGCCGGATCGCCCAGAACCTTGCGGGCATAGGCCTCGAATTCATCGACATAGAACTGATAGTTGGTGAACAGGACATGGTTCTGGAAATGCACCGGATCGGTGGCGGTGTAATGCGCCAGACGCGCCAGCGAATAATCCACCCGCTGCGCGGTAAACGGCGCCAGCGGGCGCGACCCGTCGGGATATTCCACCAGCTGGCCGTTCACGATGTCATCATTGGTGGTCGACAGGTCGGGCACGTCGAACACGTCGCGCAGCGGAAATTCCAGGGCGCCATCCTGCGGCACCGAAATGCCGGGGCGGTTGGCCACCGCGAAATGCACCGGGATCGGCGTATCCGACCAGCCGATCTGCACCGGCACCCCATGGTTCTGCACCAGAAGCCCGATCTGCTGGATCAGATAGTTGCGGAACAGGTCGGGCCGCGTCACCGTGGTGGCATAGGTGCCGGGCTGCGCCACATGGCCGAAAGACAGGCGCGAATCCGTCTTGGCATAGCTGGTGGTCGTCAGCCGGATCTCGGGATACCAGGCGCGGATGCGCGTCTCGGGCCGCCCGCCCTGGATCACGCGGTTGAACTGGCCTGTCAGAAAATCAATCGCCTCGGCATAAAGCGCTTCCAGCCGGTCAACGGCGGCGGCGGCATCGGTAAAGGCTTCGGGCGCCGCATCGGACGGCGTCAGGTAGGTCTGCGAAATCTGTTTCACGATCACATCCATTCTTGGTCGCTCTTTGTGCCTCAGCAGGCCTTGTCAAATCAAGTCTTGCGCGTCAGCGCTAACTCTGGCCTGTCACGGGGCGATGACGCAGCTGAAACGGAAAGCGGGGCAGGCGGTATGGCACATGTGCTTCTCACCCTTGGGCATGGATATTCGGCGCAGGCGCTGGCCACGCGGCTGATCCCGCAGGGCTGGCGGGTGATCGGCACCACCCGCAGCGCCGAAAAGGCCGAACGCCTGCGCGCGCAGGGGGTAGAGCCGCTGATCTGGCCGGGCACCGATCTGGCGCCCGCCGTGGCGCAGGCGACCCATATCCTCGGCTCTATCGCCCCCGATGCGGCAGGCGATCCGGTGCTGGTGGCCCATGCCGGGCTGTTTGCGCAGGCGCGGCCGGTCTGGGCGGGCTATCTGTCCACCACCGGGGTTTATGGCGATCATGCGGGCGGCTGGGTTGATGAAGACACGCCCCTGACCCCCGGCACCCAGCGTGGCCATCAGCGCGTCCTGGCCGAGGCGCAATGGCAGGCCCTGGGCCTGCCGCTGCATATCTTCCGGTTGGCCGGCATCTATGGCCCGGGCCGCGGCCCCTTCCGCAAGGTGCTGGATGGCACGGCGCAGCGCATCCTCAAAGAGGGGCAGTTCTTCTCGCGCATCCATGTCGAAGATATCGCCCGGGTGCTGGAGGCTTCGATCCAGCGGCCCGATCCGGGCGCGGTCTACAATGTCTGTGACGATGACCCTTGCCCGCCCGCCGATGTGCTGGCCCATGCCGCCGATCTGCTGGGCCTGCCCGTGCCCCCCGCCGTGCGGATCGAGGATGCCGACATGACGCCGATGGCCCGCAGCTTCTATGCCGAAAGCAAGCGCGTGCGGAACGACCGGATGAAGGCGCTGCTGGGCGTTGCCCTGCAATATCCCACCTACCGCGAAGGTCTGGCGGCGCTGCTGGCGGCCACAAAGATGGCGGGTCGGGGTTGAATTCGCCAAATCGCCCCCCATCTGGCTTGCAGCGGACCGGGCCCCTCTGACGCGACAATCGCGTGATGTCGGACCGCATCGAGCATGCTCGGTGGCGCCCGGTTGTTCTGCGGATGTTTCCTGACATGCTCTGTCATACATAGAGGATGCCGATGGAAACGCTGCTGTTTACCCTGTTTCTCGGAACACCGCTCTGGCTGTGGTTCACCTTTCTGGGCCTTGTTCTGGCCATCCTGGTCTTTGACCTGGGCGTGCTGAACAAGGAAGATCATGAAATCGGCATTGCCGAAAGCCTGCGCCTGTCTGCCTTCTACATCGCCCTCGGCCTGGGCTTCGGCGGCTTTGTCTGGTATCAGCTGGGCGCCACCTCTGCGGCGGAATATTTCACCGCCTTCGTGGTGGAAAAGACCCTGGCGCTGGACAATGTGTTTGTCATCGCCCTGATCTTCTCGTTCTTCGCCGTGCCCCGCCACCTGCAGCACCGGGTGCTGTTCTGGGGCATTCTGGGCGTGATCGTGCTGCGCGGCATCATGATCGGCCTCGGCGCCACGCTGATCGCGGAATATCACTGGGTTCTGTATATCTTCGCCGCCTTCCTGGTGTTCACCGGCATCAAGATGCTGGTCACCGAAGAAAAAGAGATGGATCTGAACCAGAACCCGGTTCTGAAATTCATGCGCAAGCGGTTCCGGGTCACCGATATGCTGCATGGCAATGCCTTCTTCGTGAAGAAACCGAACAAGGCGGGTCGCCTCGTCACCCATATGACCCCGCTGTTTCTGGCACTGGTGCTGGTCGAAATCGCGGATCTGATCTTTGCCGTCGACAGCGTGCCCGCCGTCTTTGCCATCACCACCGATACCTTCATCGTCTATACCTCGAACATCTTCGCGATCCTTGGCCTCCGGGCGCTGTTCTTCGCCCTTGCGGCGGTGCTGCACCGCTTTGAATATCTGAAACAGGCGCTGGCCCTGCTGCTGGTGTTCATCGGATCGAAGGTCTTCGTCGCCGATCTGATGGGATGGGAGAAATTCCCGGCCAGCTGGTCGCTCGGCATCACCTTCTCGATCCTGGGTGCCGGTGTCGTCTGGTCGCTGTGGAAAACCCGCGAAACCCCGGCACAGCGCATCGACGGCTGACCCAAGGTTGCGGCCCCGGCCTTTTGGCCCGGGGCCGCAACGCCCCTTGCGGGCGGGCGGATGGCCCCCTAACTGTGGTGCCAGCCGTTTGGTGCAGGTGAAAGATGTCCGCGCAAGAGCCTGATCTGCCCGCCTCGCCGCTTCTGGCTGCCGCATCCCCGCGTATGCCGCGCCGCTTTTCCGAACTGCTGGAGGATCTGGCCCGCGATCACCCCGGCGAACGCCTGACCGTCGGCGATCTGCTGCGCGCGATGGAGGGGCGGGCGATTGCCGCCCTGCTGTTCATCTTCGCCTTTCCCAATATCCTGCCCTCGCCCCCCGGTCTGGCGGCGGTGCTCGGGCTGCCGCTGGTCTATCTGTCGTTCCAGCTGATGCTGGGCCGCGACCCCTGGCTGCCGCGCTTCATCGCGGACAGGTCCATGTCGACCGAGGCTTTCCGCATCATCGTTGCCCGCGCGACGCCGATCCTGAACCGGGCCGAGCGGATGCTGAAACAGCGCTGGTGGCCGCTGGTCTCGCCCGGCATGGAACGGGTGCTGGGCTTCGTCTGCCTGGCGCTGGCCGTCCTGCTGTCGCTGCCGGTGCCGCTGGGCAACCTGCTGCCCGCCGCCGCCGTCTGCATCATCGCGCTGGCCATGCTGGAACGCGACGGGCTTTGGGTGGCGCTGGGCCTCGCGGCCACGGTCGGCGCCTTTGTCTGGGTGGGCGGCATCGCCTATGGGCTGGTGAAATCCGCGATCTTCGTCGTGATGAACGCCTTCTGACCGTCTTCACCTTCGGGTTGAACCCGGCTGGACATTCCGCCGCCGCTCGGTCAGGGTGGCGCCGGATTGCCGCCAAGAAGGAGCCCCGGCATGGATCTGCGCGCGCTTGCCATGGGGCTGGCCTTTGCCATCATCTGGTCTTCGGCCTATGCGACCGCACGGGTGATCGTGGCCGATGCCCCCCCGATCCTGTCACTCGCGATCCGCTTTACCCTGTCGGGCGGGCTGGCGCTGGCGGTCGGCCTGCTGATGGGCCAGAGCCTGCGGCTGTCCCGCGCGCAATGGCGGGCGACGCTGATCTTCGGCCTGTGCCAGAATGCGATCTATCTGGGCCTGAACTTCGTCGCGATGCAGTGGGTCGAGGCGTCGCTGGCCGCCATCATCGCCTCTACCATGCCGCTTCTGGTGGCGGCGCTGGGCTGGGCCCTGTTCGGTGAACGCATCCGTCCGCTGGGCCTGCTGGGGCTGGCGCTAGGGCTGGGGGGCGTCGGGCTTATCATGGCCACCCGGCTGCAGGGCGGGGCAGAGCCTTTGGGAATCGCGCTCTGCCTTGTGGCGGCACTGGCGCTGGCACTGGCCACGCTGATGGTGCGCGGCGCGGCCTCTGGCGGCAACCTGTGGATCGTCGTTGGCCTGCAGATGTGGGTCGGGGCGGCGGTGCTCTGGGGCATCGCAGGCTTTGGCAACAGCTGGCAGATCACGGTCTCTCCGCATTGGCTGGCTGCCATGGCCTATCAGATCGTCATGCCGGGCATTGTGGCCACCGTGCTGTGGTTCGGCCTTGTCGGCCGTATCGGCGCCGTCAAGGCTGCCACCTTCCACTTCCTGAACCCCTTCTTCGGTGTGGCCATCGCCGCCCTGCTGCTGGGCGAGGCGATCCGGCTGAACGACATGATCGGCGTGGCCATCGTGATGGTGGGGATTCTGGCGGTGCAGATGTCGAAACAGGCCCCCGCCGTGGCGAAGGCCTGAACAGATCAGCCGATCAGTCCGGCGCGGGGGAGCGGCAAATTTCTTCAAAGAAATTTGCAAAAGTTTTCGAAAACTTTTGCACCTTACCCGATCGGGCCGCGCTGTCCGCCGGTCTGGCCCCGGTCCATCAGCAGATGATCCAGGATCACGCAGGCCATCATCGCCTCGCCCACCGGCACGGCGCGGATGCCCACGCAGGGATCATGCCGCCCCTTGGTGATCAGCTCCACCTCATCGCCCGCCGCAGTCACGGTACGGCGCGGCGTCAGGATGGACGAGGTCGGCTTCACCGCAAAGCGCACCACCACATCCTGCCCGGTGGAAATGCCGCCCAGAATACCGCCCGCATGGTTCGACAGGAACTCCGGCCCGTTCGCCCCCATGCGGATCTCATCGGCGTTTTCCACCCCGGTCAGTGCCGCAGCCGCCATACCCTCGCCGATCTCGACACCCTTGACGGCATTGATGCTCATCATCGCGGCGGCCAGATCGCTGTCCAGCTTGGCATAAAGCGGCGCCCCCAGCCCTGCGGGCACGCCCGAGGCCACGACCTCGATCACCGCGCCGACCGAATCATGGTTCATCCGCAGATCATCCAGATATCCGGCCCAGAACCGGGCCATTTCGGCATCCGGGCACCAGAACGGGTTGCGCTCGATCTCGGCGGCATCAAACCGGCTGCGGTCGATGGCATGGCCGCCCATCTGCACCATATAGCCGCTGATCTTCAGCCCGGGCACCAGATGCGCCAGCACCGCCCGCGCCACACCGCCCGCCGCCACCCGCGCGGCGGTTTCCCGCGCCGAAGACCGCCCGCCGCCGCGATAATCGCGCAGCCCGTATTTCTGGTGATAGGTGATATCGGCATGGCCGGGGCGGAAGGCCTTGGCAATCTCGCCATAATCCTTAGACCGCTGGTCGGTATTCTCGATCATCAGCTGGATTGGCGTGCCGGTGCTGACACCCTCGAAGGTGCCCGACAGGATCTTCACCTCGTCGGGCTCCTTGCGCTGCGTGGTGAACTTGTTCTGCCCCGGCTTGCGCCGGTCCAGCCAGTGCTGGATCGCCACCGCATCAATGGTCACGCCCGGCGGGCAGCCATCGACCGTTGCGCCAAGCGCCGGCCCGTGGCTTTCGCCCCAGGTGGTAACGCGGAACAGATGACCGTAGGTATTGAAGCTCATGCACGCCTCCCGTTTGGCCCGTGCATATGCGAAAGCGGCGCGGGGATAAAGCCCGCGCCGATCCGGTCAGCCCCGCCGCAGCATCTCCAGCAACTCGCGGTCGGGGAAACCATCGGGCGGCAGCCCGCGCGACACCTGATAGGCCTTCACCGCCGCATAGGTCTTGGCCCCCACATTGCCATCCACCCCGCCGGTGTCAAACCCCATGCGGGTCAGCCGTTCCTGCAGCTCCATCCGCTCGGCCATGCGCAGCGTGGTGTCGCCCGCGGGCCAGGGCGTGACCAGCGGGCCTTTCCCCTTCAGCCGGTCGCCCAGATGCCCCACCGCCACCACATAGGCATCGGCGGCATTGTACCGCTCGATGGCATGGAAGTTGCGCGTAATCAGGAAGGCCGCGCCGCGCACGCCCGCGGGCAGGAACAGCGCCGATGGGCCGGGCGGCAGGCTGCCCCCCGCCGCCGGGCGAATACCCATCGCCGCCCATTCGCTTGCATCCCGCTTGGCACTCTTGCCCGACACCGGGCCAGACCATCCGGCGGGCAGCGTCACCTCCACCCCCCAGGGCAGACCCTGCTGCCAGCCAGACCGCGCCAGATAGGCGGCGGTCGAGGCCAGCGCATCCGTCGGGTCGTCGGCCCAGATATCGCGCCGCCCGTCGCCGGTGAAATCAACGGCATAGGCAAGGTACGATGTCGGGATGAACTGGGTATGCCCCATGGCCCCGGCCCAGCTGCCGGTCATGTGGCCGGGGTCGATATCCCCCGCCTGCAGTATCTTCAGCGCACCGATCAGCTGCTGTTCAAAGAACCCGGCCCGGCGCCCGTCATAAGACATGGTCGCCAGCGCCTCGATCAGCGGAAGATCGCCGCGCCGCTCGCCGTAAGAGCTTTCCATCCCCCAGACGGAAACGACAACCTCTTTATCCACCCCATATTTCGCCTCGATCTGCGACAACACGCCGGCATATTGCGCCAGCATCGCGCGGCCCGTGGCCACCCGCTTGTCCGACGTGGCGGTTTCCAGATATTCCCACAGGGATTTCTTGAACTCCGCCTGATTTTCCGACCGGCGGATGACCTCGGGGTTATAGACCACGGCAGCAAAGGCCCGGTCAAAGGTGCCATCCGAAATGCCAGAGGCCTGGGCCCGCGCGCGGAACCCCGCGATCCACTGGTTCAGCCCGGCCACCTTGGCCGGATCGGGGTTCTGGTCGCGTCCGTATTTGATCACGATGGGGCTCGGTCCGGTGGGGCTGTAGGTCGATCCGCCCCCGCCGCAGGCGGCAAGGCCGGTGGCGAGGACAAGGCAAAGAAGCGGGCGGGAAATACGCATGAACGGCCCTTGCGGCTGATTGTTTTCTGCTCGGGATCCAGTCTAGCGGCAAGCCGGGCAGGGGGAAAGCACTCCGCGCGGGCGCCGGGGAAACTTGCCGAAAATCGCGCCCTGCATCGGGGGGCGCAGCAGGTGGTGGCCGTTGCCGGGGGGCTGTCTGCCCCCCCACGGGGCCTGCGGCCCCTCCCCCCGAGGGTATTTGGGCCAAGAGGAAGCAGCAAGGCGCGCGGCGCCCTCTTTCCTCTTGGCCCAAATACCCTCAGGGGGTGAATGGGCGCAGCGCGCCCAGAGGGGGCGCGAGCGCCCCCTGACCTCAGCGCCGCTTGCGCAGCACCTTGCGTTTTGCGATGGCGGCCCGCACCGGCTTGCGCGGCGCATAGCGCCCGCCCTTCTTGGATGGGGCGGGCAGGGCGCCGCCCTCGATCTCCAGCAGTTGCAGCGTCAGCCCGCCGGTCACCGGCACCGCCTCGGCCAGCCGCACGGTGACGCGGGCGCCCAGCCCGATGGTCAGCCCGGTATCCGATCCGGTCAGCTGCTGGCTGTCGGCGTCGAAATAGAAGAACTCGCGCCCCACCTCGCGGATCGGGATCAGCCCGTCGGCGCCGGTTTCATCCAGCTTCACGAACAGGCCGAATTTCTGCACGCCGGATACCCGCCCGGTGAAGGTCTGCCCCACCCGGTCGCTCAGATAGGCGGCAAGATAGCGGTCCACCGTATCGCGTTCGGCCGCCATCGACCGGCGTTCCGCATCCGAGATCAGCTTGCCGGTTTCCTCCAGATTTTCCATATCCCAGGCGCTCAGCCCGTCATCGCCCCAGCCATGCCCCAGGATCAGCGCGCGATGCACGATCAGATCCGAATAGCGCCGGATGGGCGAGGTGAAATGGGCATAATTCTGCAGGGCCAGCCCGAAATGGCCAAAATTCTGCGGCGCGTAATAGGCCTGCGTCATGCTGCGCAGGGTCGAGATGTTCAGCAGCTCGTCGAATTCCGTCCCCTGGGCCTGGGCCAGCAGCCGGTTCAGATGCGCGGTCTTCAGCACCTGACCCTTGGCGAGGGTAAAGCCCGAAGCCTGCGCCACTTCGCGCAGCGCCTCCAGCTTTTCGGGGCTGGGCTCTTCATGCACGCGGAACAGCAGCGGCCGCTTCAGCCGGATCAGCTCTTCTGCCGCCGCGACATTGGCGAGGATCATGCATTCCTCGATCAGCCTGTGCGCATCGAACCTTTCGCGGAAGGCGACAGACAGCACCTTGCCTTCGTCGCTCAGGATGATCTTGCGTTCCGGCAGATCCAGATCCAGTGGCTGGCGGATGGCCCGCCCGCGTTTCAGCACCTCATAACAGGCATAGACCGGCGCGATCACCTCGGCCATCAACGGCGCCAGCTTCGGTTCCACCGCACCATCGATGGCG
The DNA here is from genome assembly GCA_034519525.1 of Gemmobacter sp. Taxonomy (GTDB): domain Bacteria; phylum Pseudomonadota; class Alphaproteobacteria; order Rhodobacterales; family Rhodobacteraceae; genus Gemmobacter. The sequence goes on from JAXHOJ010000063.1 coordinate 89,532, forward strand.
GCCTGCACCTGGCCATAATGCAGCGAGGCGCGCGACCGCATCAGGCCGCGGGTAAAGCGGTGGCCGATCTTGTTGCCCTGCGCGTCGATCTTCATCCGCACCGCCATGCAGGGGCGATCGACGTTTTCATGCAGCGAACACAGATCGCCTGACAGCGTATCGGGCAGCATCGGCACCACCCGGTCGGGGAAATAGGTGGAATTGCCGCGCTTGCGCGCCTCGCGGTCCAGCGCCGAATTGGGACGCACATAATGGGCCACATCGGCAATCGCCACCCACAGGATATAGCCGCCCGGATTGCCCGGGTCTTCATCGGCATGGGCATGGACGGCGTCATCCCGGTCGCGGGCATCCACCGGGTCGATGGTCACCAGCGGCAGATGGCGCAGGTCTTCGCGGTCGCCCAAAGGCGCGGGTTCGGCCCGGTCGGCCTCGGCGATCACGGCATCGGGGAACTGGTCGGGGATGCCGTGCTGATGGATGGCAATCAGGCTGACGGCGCGCGGCCCGGTGGGGTCGCCCAGCCGTTCGACGATCCGTGCCGAGGGCAGGCCCATGCGCTTGGGCCCGGCCTGTTCGGCCTCGACCAGCTCGCCGTCGCGGGCGTCCATGGTCAGGCCTGCGGGCACGCGCCATTCCGTCATGCCGCCCTTGTCGATCGGCACGATCCGCCCGCCCTCGTGGCTGCTGCGGAAGATGCCCAGCACGCGGATGGCATTGACCCCCAGCTTGCGGATCACCCGCGCCTCATAGGGGAAATCCTCGCCCTCCACCGGGGCCAGCTTGGCCAGAATCCGGTCTCCCTTGCCCAGGGCCGGATCGCCCGCCCGCGTCAGCAGATGCACGCGCGGCGCATCCGCCTCGCCCTGCCATTCCGCCGGTTCGGCAAACAGATCGCCCGCCGCATCCGCCTCCAGCACCCGCAGGATGCTGACGGGGGGCAGGGTGCCCGCCTCGCGGAAATTCCGCTTGCGCCGGGTGACGGCGCCCTCCAGCTCCAGCTCTTTCAGCAGGCGTTTCAATTCGATACGCTCGGCGCTGCCCTTGATGGCAAAAGCCTTGGCAATATCGCGCTTCGACGCGAGCGTGGGGTTCTCGGCGATCCATTGGCGGATCTGATCTTTTGAGGGCAATTGGTCCATGCGCCTTGCTATCACGCAGCGCAAAGGGCGGAAAGCCGTTCTCCATCCCCGTGACCGGGCTCTTGCCCTTGCTCCTTCCCAAATACTCAAAAAACCGGCGCCGCCCGCGCGATTGCCGGGCAGACGGGCGCGAAATCCGCTCTCCATGGCAATGCCGCCTGCCGAGGGCTCCAGCGGGGCCCGAGGCGGGCGGCGCCCGTTCCGGGGTCAGCCGCCGCCGATCAGGGCGCCGGCCGCAAAGACCAGCGCGCCGCCCAACACCACCTGCAGTGCTGCGCGCAGGAAGGGGGTCTCCATATAGCGGTTCTGGATCCAGGCAATGGCCCAAAGCTCGACGAACACCACGACCATGGCGATGGCGGTGGCCGTCCAGAATTCGGGGATCAGATAGGGCAGGGCATGGCCCATGCCGCCCAGCGTCGTCATCACGCCCGAGGCAAGGCCGCGCTTCCACGGGCTGCCACGGCCGGACAGCACGCCGTCGTCATGCGCGGCTTCGGTAAAGCCCATGGAGATGCCTGCGCCCACACTGGCGGCGGTGCCCACCAGAAAGGTGGTCCAGGTATCCTGCGTGGCAAAGGCGGTGGCAAAGATCGGCGCCAGGGTCGAAACCGATCCATCCATCAGCCCGGCCAGCCCCGGCTGCACCCAGGTCAGGATGAACTGCCGCCGCGCGCCCAGATCTTCCTCGGTGCGTTCATCGCCGGAAAGATGTTTCTTCTCAAGATCTTCGGCGGATTGGTGATGGTCTGCCTCGGCGGCGGCCAGATCTCCCAGCAGGCGGCGCGTGGCGGCATCGCTGCTGGATTGCGCGGCGCGCAGGTAAAAGGCTTCGGCCTGGGTTTCCATCGCGGCGGCTTCGGCGCGGATGGTCTCAAGGCTCAGGTTTTCCATCAGCCAGACCGGGCGGCGGGCATAGAAGCCCGCCACATGTTCGCGGCGGATCAGCGGAATCACCTCGCCAAAGCGGCTGCGATGCAGGTCGATCAGCTGCTGGCGGTGGCCATCTTCTTCGATGGCCATGCCGTCGAACACTGCGGCCGTGGCCGGATAATCGGCGCGCAGGCGTTGGGCATAGCTGCGGTAGATGCGCCCGTCATCTTCTTCGGAAGAGATGGCGAGCGCGAGGATTTCCTGTTCCGACAGATCGGAAAACCGGCGGCGGGCGGCAAGGGAGGACAGCATGAAAGCACCAATTTAGAACTTTTCTAAATCTAGGCCTTTCGGTGCCAAACGCAAGCCCGTTCGGCGGGGCGGGCCGGGTCAAACTGTCACGCCGCCGTCCGCCCTGCGTCCCGCCCGCGTCGGGCCTGCGTCACGACAGATCGCGCGCCAGCAACTGGCCGCCGGGGCCGGGTTTCACCTCGAACCGGCTGGACATCTTGCGCACCAGATCCGACAGCTTGGCGCTGCCATAGGTGCGGGTGTCGAAGTCGGGGTTGGCCTGGGTGATATACTGGCCGATCTGGCCCAGCGAATACCATTCGCCTTCGGGATCAATCGCGCGCATCGCCGCCACGATCAGCGGGATGGCCTTCTGCGGCGGCTCTTTCTCGCGGCGGCCCTGCGGGCGGGGTTCGGCCATGCGGACCGGGGCGCCGGGGGCTTCGATCCCCGGTTCCGCTGCCGGTTCTTCGCTGTCATCGCTGCCGAGGTTTTCGACATAGATGAATCGCTTGCAGGCCATGCGGAAGGCCTCGGGGGTTTTCTTCTCGCCGATGCCGTAGACATCCAGACCCTGTTCGCGGATGCGGGCCGCCAGGCGGGTGAAATCGCTGTCAGAGCTGACCAGAACAAAGCCGTCGAACAGGCCGGAGTGCAGGAAATCCATCGCCGCGATCACCAGGCCGATATCGCTGGCATTCTTGCCCTTGGTGTTGGAAAACTGCTGATCGGCCACCAGCCCCAGCGCCGCCACCTTCTTGGCCCAGCCGCCCAGACGCTGCGCCGACCAATCGCCGTAGATGCGGCGCACGCTGGCTTCGCCCAGGGCGGCGATTTCTTCGAAAATCGCTTCGGCATAACCGGCGGGCACATTATCGGCGTCGATCAGAACGCAGAGGCGGGGGGCGCGGGCGTTCGGGGCGCGGGGGTCAGACATGCGGTGTCTCCTTTTTGGCACAATCGCAGGTCAGGGCGTGAAACGAAAGGGCCAAGCGGCATAAACCCGGGCGCTATCCGCCGGATTTGCACCGCCAAGCCTATGGACGCGGGCCGGGTGCATGGTGTCATCTGGCGGGAAGAGCCGCGACAGGAGACAGGATGCAGGCCGCAATTTGCACCGGCTATGGCGGGCCCGAGGTCATCGGGCTTGGCACCCTGCCCGCGCCGGTGGCGGGGCCGGGCCAGGTGGTGATCGGGGTCGAGGCCAGCACGGTTTCCGCCGCCGACCGTCGGATCCGGTCGCAGGACCTGCCGCGCGGTTTTGGTCTGGCGGGGCGGCTGGCCTTTGGTCTGCGCCGCCCCAGGCGGCCGGTGCTGGGCAGCGATTGTGCGGGGCGGGTGCTGGCCGTGGGCGCCGGGGTTACACGGTTCGCGCCGGGCGATGCGGTGATCGCGCTGACCGGCCTGGCCTTCGGTTGTCATGCCGAACAGGTGGTGATGCCCGAGACCGGCGCCATCACCGCCGCGCCGCGCAACCTTTCGGCGGCCGAGGCGGTATCGCTGCTGTTCGGCGGGGTGACGGCGCTGGGATTTCTGCGCGAGAAGGGGCAGCTGCGGCCCGGAGACCGGGTGCTGGTGATCGGCGCGGCCGGGGCGGTGGGCGCGGCGGCGGTGCAGATCGCGGTGGTGATGGGCGGCGATGTGACGGTGCTGGCGCGCGGCAACCGTGATGCCAGCCTGCGGGCGCTGGGCGCGCGGGCCGTGCTGCCGCGTCTGGCGCAGGCGCGCCCGGCCGAGGCCGGGCCGCGCTGGGATATCGTGCTGGATACCACCGGCGCCTATGCAACCGCCGAACTGCGCCGCTGCCTGCTGCCGGGCGGGCGGCTGTTGCTGGTGGCTGCCGATCTGCCGCAGATGCTGGGCGGGCTGGCCAATCCGCTGCGCACATATCCGGTGCGCAGCGGGTCTGTGCCGGAACGGGCGGAAGACCTGCGCCAGCTGGCGGACTGGGCCGAGGCCGGCTGGCTGGTGCCCTGGATCGACAGCCGCTTTCCGCTGTCCCGGATCACCGAGGCCCACCGGCGGCAGGCGGCACAGGGCCGCATGGGCAGCGTGGTGATCGACATTCCGGGCTGAGCTTGGCTTTCCGCGCTGCGGGCCTTAGCAAGGGGCGGGGCGCGCGGGGGGAAACCATGCAGAAAGCGGCAAGTCCGGTCACGGGTATTCTTTTGATGGCGGCGGCCATGGCGACGCTGCCGTTTCTGGATGTGGTGGCGAAGATGCTGGGGCAGCAGGGCGTGCCGGTGCTGCAGATCGTCTGGGCGCGCATGGCGATGGGCACGCTGGCCACGCTGCCGCTGGCGCTGATGGCGGAAGGGCCGCGCGGCGTGCTGCCGGGGCGCAGCGGGCTTCATGCCCTGCGGGCGCTGCTGCTGATCGCCGCGACCTTCTGTTTCTTCTATGCGCTGAAGTTCCTGCCGATTGCCGATGCGCTGGCGATCTTTTTCGTGCAGCCGCTGATCGTGACGCTGCTTTCGCCGCTGATCCTGGGCGAACATGTCGGCCCGCGCCGCTGGGTGGCGGTGGCCGTGGGGTTTCTGGGCACGCTCATCATCATCCGGCCCGGATTTCAGGCCTTCAACCGCGGCATGGGGCTGGCGCTGGCGGCGGGGGCGGCGCTGGCGCTGTATTTTCTGGTGACGCGGCGCATGTCGGGGCGGGATCATCCGATGGTGACCACCTTCCGCACCAGCCTGCTGGGCACGATCTTTGTCAGCGCCGTGATCTGGGTGGTGTGGCAGGAGCCAACGCCTGCGCAATGGGGGCTGTTCGTGGCGCTGGGGCTGTTGTCGACGCTGGGGCATGGGATGATCGTGATGGCCTATGACCGCGCAGAGGCCAGCCTGCTGGCGCCGCTGGCCTATCTGGAAATGGTGATGGCCGTGGTGGCGGGCTGGTGGTTCTTTGGCGATTTTCCCGATATCTGGACCTTTGCCGGGGTGGCGGTGCTGATCGGCTGCGCGTTGTATATCTCGGCGCGGGAACGGGCGGCGATGCGGGCCTGAGAGGCGGGCCAGATACGGGGGCCAGAGGCGCGAGCCTGATACACGGGCCAGAGACGCGGGCTTGAAATTTCCGTACCGATGCGTATGTTTCAGCCGGGAGGACGGCCTCCGATCTTATACCCCCGCGGGACGGCCCGCCGATTGCCGCAAAGGGGCATATCATGCGCAGCTTCCGCGACCGTCTTCGTCACGCCATCAGCTTTGAAATCCTGGGTCTTCTGATCATCACGCCGATTGCGGCGCTGACGATGGACGAGGATCTGGCCCATATCGGCGTGGTCACTGCGGGCAGCGCCACCCTCGCCATGGTCTGGACCTATATCTACAACTGGGGCTTTGATCACGCGCTGGAGCGGCTGACCGGCACGACGCAGAAGACACCGCTGGCGCGGGTGGTCAATGCGGTGCTGTTCGAACTGGGGCTGCTGCTGGTGCTGATGCCGTTCATCGCCTGGTGGATGCAGGTCACCCTGTGGGAAGCGCTGCTGCTGGATCTGGCCTTTGCGCTGTTCTACATGGGCTATGCGCTGGCGTTCAACTGGGCCTATGACCGGCTGTTCCCGCTGCCGGAATGGCAGGAGGCGCGCTGAGCGCTTTTGCCTTGGGTTGGGCGCCCCCTCACCCTGCCCTCTCCCCCGGGGGGAGAGGGTGGGAGCACCCGGCACGATAGACAATTCTGCCAATTTATGAGGCGGCCCCCTCTCCCCTTGGGGGAGAGGGAGGGGGTGAGGGGCGCAGCCCTTCACGCACCTCACGCCACCAGAGCCACAGCCCGTGCCGCCAGCACCCGCAGCGCATCGGCGGGGGCGATGCCCAGCAGCAGGCCACGCATCCCGGCATTGATCCAGATCTTTTCCGCACCGCAGGCCGCCGCCTCGATCACCGTGGGCACCGGGCGTTTCTGGCCGAAGGGCGAGATGCCGCCCACATGATAGCCGGTCAGCCGTTCGGCCTTGGGTGGCGGCATCATGGCCGCCGCCTTGCCGCCAAAAGCCGCAGCCACCCGTTTCATCGACAATGTCCGGTCTGACGGGATCACGCAGCAGGCGGGTTTGCCATCCACCTCGACCATCAGGGTCTTGAGGGTGAGCGCTGGATCAAGCCCCAGCGCCACGGCGGCGGCCAGCCCGACCTGATCGGCCTTCGGATCATAGGCATAGGGGTGCAGCGTGACTGCAACCCCCGCCTGTTCCAGCATCCGCAGGCCCGGTGTTCCGGCCATCTGCCCGCCCCGCCCCCTGATCGCCGCCCCCGTGCTCAGCTGACCTTGCGCTGCTGGGCGTGCTGGGCGCGTTTCATTTCATACATGCTCTGATCGGCGCGGCGGGTCAGCGCCTCGACGGTTTCGCCTGCGCGCAATGTGGCATGGCCCATGGCGAGCGACAGCTGCCTGGCGCTGTAGAAGCGGTTGTTGATCGCCAGCAGGCGATGGATGTTTTCCACCATCGCCTCGGCCTCGGCCTCGCCCGCCTTTGGCATCAGGATGGCGAATTCGTCGCCGCCGATGCGGGCGGCCTCGGCGATGCTGCCGGCCACGGCTTCGCGCAGAACCTCGCCGGTGCGGCGCAGCAGCGCGTCGCCCGCATCATGGCCCCATTCATCGTTCACTTCCTTGAGGCCGTTCAGATCAATCAGCACGGCAGACAGGCTGCGCAGCATCTGCCGGTCATAGGTGTTCATCAGTTCGATGTAATGCGCGCGGTTGTTCAGCCCGGTCAGCACATCATGCTTGCCCAGATAGGCCAGATAGGCCTCGGCCTTCTTGCGGGCGGTGATGTCGGTCAGCGCGATCAGCACGCGATCCCAGTCACGCTCATGCCCGGGCAGCACCGAGAACTGCATGATGACCACCCGTTCGGTGCCATCCAGCGCGTAATTGACGACTTCGCGGCTGTGGAACAGATTGCCGCCCCAGAGATCAATCAGCTGTTCGCGGAAATGGGTTTCCATCTCGCCCCGGAACACCTCGGGCAGGCGGCGCAGCAGCATCGCCTTGTCGGGCGCGCCGAACATGTCCAGCGTGGCCTTGTTCACATCCAGAACGCGGATTTCCTGCATGCACTGGCGCACGAATTCGGGATGCACATCGGTGAACACCCGCAGATCCGCGATGCCCCGGTCGCGCAGGCCCTGCAGCATGATGCGGATGCGGCTGAAATCCTCGACCCAGAGCGAGACGGGCGAATGTTCGAAAATGCCCTCGGCATAAAGCCTGCTGCGGCGTTCGGCGGTGCGGGCGGTTTCACGTTCCGTCACATCTTCGGCGGTCAGCAGCAGGCGGCCCAGATCGGCTTCGTGCCCGGGCAGAACGGTGGCCTTCAGCTGGATATCCAGCCGGCGCCCGGTCAGCGTGTAATTGACGGCGGCGCTTTCGAAAGAGGTTTTCCCCTCCCACAATTGCGCCAGTTCGTTGACATGGGTGCGCAGCATCTCGTCGCGGAAGACCAGATGCAGGTTTTCCACCAGATCATCTTGATCGCGGGCCTCGAACTGATCCAGCGTCTTGCGGTTGACACGCAGCACCTTGATTCGGCCGGAACATTCGGCCACGCGATCCAGATCTTCCAGCAGCCATTTGCGCAGATCGGTGACACCTTCGGCGCGCCATTCCGTGAATTTCTCCTGAACCCCGCTGAAATCCTCGATCCACATCGAGACCGGCGCGAGGTCGAAGGTGCTTTCGACATCGAACGGTTGATAGGTATCGGCCATTCATGCTGCCTTTCGCTGGTGCAGGTTGCGTCATGCATACTGCCACATCTTTCGCACGAGTAAGCGGAAAATGGAGCCGAAATGTGACAGGTCTTCGTTCAACTCTGCCTGATTTATGCAGAAAAGCCCCGCCGTGAAAGGGCGGGGCCCGCTGGATGCGCAACTCTTTCGTAGGGGGTCAGTAGACCACGACAGAGCGGATGCTTTCGCCCGCGTGCATCAGGTCGAAGCCCTTGTTGATGTCTTCCAGCGTCAGGTGATGGGTGATCATCGGGTCGATCTCGATCTTGCCGTCCATGTACCAGTCGACGATTTTCGGCACATCGGTGCGCCCCCGCGCGCCGCCGAAGGCGGTGCCCTTCCAGACCCGGCCGGTGACCAGCTGGAAGGGGCGGGTGCTGATCTCGGCGCCAGCCGGGGCCACGCCGATGATGATCGACTCGCCCCAGCCGCGGTGGGTGCATTCCAGCGCGTCGCGCATCACCTTGACGTTGCCGGTGCAGTCAAAGCTGTAATCCGCGCCGCCGATCTGGTCGACCGGGGTTTTGGTCATGTTGACGATATGCTGGACGACGTCGCCGTCGATCTCTTTCGGGTTGACGAAATGGGTCATGCCGAAGCGTTCGCCCCATTCCTTGCGGTCATTGTTGATGTCGACGCCGATGATCATGTCGGCCCCGGCCATCTTCAGGCCCTGCAGCACGTTCAGGCCGATGCCGCCCAGACCGAAGACCACCGCCTTGGCGCCGATTTCCACCTTGGCGGTGTTGATGACGGCGCCGATGCCGGTGGTGACGCCGCAGCCGATGTAGCAGATCTTGTCGAAGGGCGCGTCTTCGCGCACCTTGGCCAGCGCGATTTCCGGCATGACCGTGTGGTTGGCGAAGGTCGAGCAGCCCATGTAGTGATAGATCGGCGTGCCATCCAGCATGGAGAACCGGGTGGTGCCGTCGGGCATCAGGCCCTGGCCTTGCGTGGCGCGGATCGCGGTGCAGAGGTTGGTCTTCTGGCTGAGGCAGGACGGGCATTGCCGACATTCCGGCGTATACAGCGGGATGACATGATCGCCCGGTTTCAGCGAGGTGACGCCCGGGCCGCATTCGATGACGACGCCCGCGCCCTCATGCCCCAGGATCGCCGGGAACAGCCCTTCGGGGTCGGCGCCGGACAGGGTGAATTCGTCGGTGTGGCAGATGCCGGTGGCCTTGATCTCGATCAGCACTTCGCCCCCTTTCGGGCCATCAAGGTTCACTTCCATGATTTCAAGCGGTTTTCCGGCGGCAACAGCTACGGCGGCACGGGTGCGCATTGGCCTCTCCCTCTGTCAATTTGTGCCAAGCTGTGCCAAAGAATCGGGAAATGCAACGCGGGATACGGCACTTATGATTGGACTTGCGAAATCTTCAGCACTTCTTCTGATCCTTGCGGTGGCCGCCTGCGCCCCGGCGCCCGCGCCGCAACCGGCCTATGTGCCGCCCGCGCTGCCGCCCGGCCTTGATCCGGTGACGGGCCTGCCGGTGGATCTGACCCCGGGCCTGAACGACCGGGAGCCTGACACCTGCAAGGCGGCCGATCACCAGTATCTGATCGGCCAGACCGAGGCGGCGGTGAATGCGGCGGGGCTGACCCGGCCCAGCCGGATGGTGCGCCCCGGCGGCATCATCAGCCAGGAGGAATATGATTCCTTCCGCATCAACTTCCACACCGATGCCCTGGGCAGTATCGTCCGCATCACCTGCGGCTGACCGATCCGCGCAGGAGGCGCAGCGACATGACCAGAACCCTGTGGCTGTTCCCCGGTCTGCTGTCGGCGGCCCTGCTTGCGGGATGCGTGGATGGCGGGGCGCCGCCTTCGCCCGGTATCCCGCCGCTGCCCCCGATCACCGAAGATGCCTGCGGGGCATCCGGCCTGCAGGGGCTGGTGGGGCAGGAAGAAGCGGCGCTGGCCGGGATGCGGTTTCGTGGCCCGATGCGCCTGATCCGCCCGGGTATGGCCGTGACCATGGATTATTCGGCGGAACGTCTGAACATCACGCTGAATGATGCAGGCGCCATCGAAAGCGTGACCTGCGGCTGATGTGGCGCCCCGCCGCGGCGGGGCACCGGATCTGGTCGGAGTTACATGCGATAGACGGAATGGCAGGCCTTGCAGCTGCCACCGATGGCGCCCATGCCGGCCTTGACGCTATCCAGCGAGCTGGCATCCATCGCTTCGGCAGCCACTTTCAGCGCATCGGCCTTGGCCACGAAATCATCCCAGTTGGTCCAGATTTCCGGCTTGGCTTCGGTTGCCGGATCGGTGGCCTGCGGTTCGAACTTGGCCGCGATATCGGCGGCCGCCGCTGCCAGCGCCGCCTTGGCGGCTGCGGCGCCTGCGGCATCGAACTCCGCCTTGCCACCGGCCATATCGCCCAGGATCTTGGTGTTCATGCCCACGGTTTTCATCAGGGCCTGCCGGGCCTGCACTGTCGGATCGGTGGCCTCACCCTCGGCAAAGGCCATGCCCGCCGAAAGCAGCGCCGCACCAAGAACGAGTCGCGAGAAGGTCTTCATCATCTGGCTCCATGCTGGAAAATCAGGGCCAGTATAGGCGGGCAAAATGGCAAACCGATATGGTTCTGACGGTGCGGTGCGGTGCCTCACGGCAATGTGTGCGGCCGGGGCGCGGCGGCCTGGCGGCGCAGCCGCGCCAGCATCCACCGCACGATCAGCCGATGGGCCGGGCCGACCGGCCACATATAGGCGCGGCCAAAGCGGTTGTGCGTCAGCACAGAGGAGGTGATGGCGAGCCTGCTTCCCTCGGCAGAAATGCAGGTCATCACATCCAGATGCCGGTCGCGGGCGGTCAGGGTCAGGGTTTCCGGGCTGGCATGTTCCACCAGAAAGAAATCCAGCCGATCCCCCACGGCCACATGATCGGCAGTTCTGCCGCTGAACCCGCCGATCCGCTGCACGCCGAACCGGGCCGAAATCGCATCGCGGATGCGAAAGGCAAGCTCCATCCCCGGCAACGGCTGCGCCATGACCATGTTCCACGCCACCAGCGGCGGCAGGGCATGGGCGAGGGTGACGGACTGGCTGTCGAAGAAATCCAGCTGTGCGGGCGGGCACAGCACCTGAATGGCCGTGCCCGGCAGGGTGAAACACGTCGCCTGCGCCATGCGGGCCTCCGATGCGATTACCACTGCGATCAGATCACCGCGGCGGGCGGCTGGCAACCGGCCAGTGCCGCGTCATCAGGACACAGGCAAGGCGGCAGTGCTGTGCGCCCTTGGGGAAGTTCTTGAATTTCGGGAAAATATTGGTCGGAGCGAGAGGATTCGAACCTCCGACCCCCTGCTCCCGAAGCAGGTGCGCTACCAGGCTGCGCTACGCTCCGACCGTGGCGTGGGGGTTAAACCGGATTGCGGGGCTTTGCAAGGGGCGATGGTGAAAATCTGTGCCGATCTCAGCCTTCGGAGCGTTCGGCCCGGCGGCGCAGCATCGACGAGATGCGCGGCATCACCCCGGTTTCGGGGCGCGAGCGGGATTCCAGCACCGGGCGGTTTTCCGAAACCTTGGTCAGCCCCTCGCGCAGCACGATGTAGAGGCCCGATGCGATGATGACCGCAGATCCGGCCACCGTCCATTCATCCGGGGTTTCGCCAAAGATCAGATAGCCAAAGATCGCGGCCCAAATCATTTGCGAATACTGCATCGGCGCCACGATCACCGCCTCGGCCCGGCGATAGGCGGCGATCACCAGCATCATGGCGACAAAGCCGAAAGCGGCGATGATGCCCAGCATCCCCAGATGTTCCACCGGCATCGGGCGATAGACAAAGGGCAGGGCACAGCCCAAAGCGATGAAGTTGCCGACAATCGGATAGAGCAGCAGCACGACAGACCGTTCCTCGGATCCGATCTTGCGCACCACCACCGATGACAGCGAGGAAAACACCGCCGCCGCCAGCGCCGCCGCATGGCCCATGCTCAGCGGGGCGGCCCCGGGGCGCAGCACGATCAGAACGCCGATCAGCCCGGCCCCCACCGCAAGCCCGCGCCGCAGCCCGACCTTTTCGCCCAGCACCGGAATGGCCAGAACGGTAATCAGCAGCGGCGCCGCAAACAGGATGGCATAGGTCTGCGCCAGTGGCAGAACCGAAAAGGCATAAAAGGCCGAAACCCCGGTAATCACGGTGGATACGGTGCGCAGTGCCATCCACCAGGGATGCACCGGGCGCAGGGTGCCATCTGTGCGGTCGTTCATCAGCATCAGCGTGGCCAGAGGAAAGCTGAGCAGGCCCGCAAAGAACACGATCTGCACGGCATGGTAGTGAACGCCCAGGAATTTCACCACCACATCATGGGTGGAATAGATCGCAAAGGCCGCCAGTGCCAGCAGGGCACCTTTCACATTCCCGGTCATCCGCAATCCTCCCTGCCGCGCGTTGGCGCTAACACCGTGATGCCAGAAATCTGCGCCTCGCTCAATCCGGTGGTGGGCTTGCGGGATGGGGGACGAAGGCAGAGACTGATCCGGCAGGGGGGCACCACAATGAACGAGGGCTGGCTGGGGTTTGCGGGGGGCATCGGCTGTTTCTGTTCGGCATGATGGTGATGACCGATGCGCTGAAGGCGCTGGCCTCGGGGCGGATGCGGGCGGCGCTGGGGCGGTTTACCACCACGCCCCTGCGCGGCGTGCTGAGCGGGGCGATCGGCACTGCGCTTCTGCAAAGCTCCAGCGCGGTGATTTTGACGGTGATCGGCTTTGTCGGCGCCGGGTTGATGAGCTTTCCGCAGGCGCTTGGCGTGATCTTCGGCGCCAATATCGGCACCACGGCCACGGGCTGGATGGTGTCTGTGCTGGGGCTGAAGCTGCAACTGGGCACGGTGGCGCTGCCGCTGCTGTGCCTTGCGGCGCTGGGGGCGGCGGTGACACGCGGCCTGCAACGGCAGGTGGGCATGGCGCTGGCCGGGTTCAGCCTGATCTTTCTGGGGCTGGAGATGATGCAGACCGCGACCGTGCAGGTCAGCGGTCTGCTGGCCGGGGGCTGGCTGCCGGGGGAAAGCTGGCTGGGGCGGCTGGCGCTGGTGCTGATCGGCGCGGCGGTGACGATGGTGATCCAGTCCTCCAGCGCCGGGGTGGCCGTGGCGCTGGTGCTGCTGGGATCGGGCAGCGTGACGCTGATGCAGGCGGCGGCGCTGGTGGTGGGCATGGATCTGGGCACCACGGCGAAATCGGTGCTGGCCACGCTGGGTGGCGCGCGCGAGATGCGGCGCACGGCCATGGCGCATGTGGGGTATAATGTGGTGACAGCCGGGCTGGCCTTTCTGGCGCTGCCGCTGATGCCGCTGATCCAGCGCCTGTTGATGGGCGATGCGCAGACGGCGCTGGTGGTGTTTCACACCGGGTTCAATCTGGCGGGGGTTCTGCTGCTGCTGCCGGTGCTGCCCTGGTTCGCCCGCGGGATCGAATGGCTGGTGCCGGGCGGCAGCGGGCCACTGCCCGAACCGCTGGACCGCCGTTTGCTGGGCGATGCCGATGTGGCACAGGATGCGGCACGCGGCGCGGCGGCGGCGCTGGCTTCGGTGCAATGCGCGCGGCTGGCAGCGGCACTGCGGCAGACCGGGGCCGCGCAGGAAGCGGGGCTGGCCCTTGCCGTGGCGGATCTGGAGGATTTCCTGATGCGGGTGGCCCTGCCAGCAGGCGGCACGGCGGGGCAGAACCGGCAGGCGGCGCTGCTGCATCTGGCCGATCACCTGGGCCGACTGGCGCAGCGGGCCGGGCAGGAAGAACGGCTGGCGGTGCTGGTGGCCGATCCGGTGTTCCGCCGCCCGGTCCGGATGCTGGCCGCCGCGCTGGAACGGGCGGCGCAGACGCCCGCCGACCCCCGGCTGGCCCTGCGTCTGGCGCGGCTGCATGGCACGCTGGGTGGCCGCATGGCGCGGATGCGCCGGTCGGTCTTGCTGCGCGAACATGTGGGATTGGTCAGCCCGCCAGACCTGTTTGCCCTGACGGATGCGCTGCGCTGGTTGGAACGGGTATTGTTCCACACCGAACGCATCGTGCACTACGGCGCCGTGGCCGCAGCGGCGGCCCCTTCACGCGAAGAGGCCGCCAGAAGGCTTTTCGACGAATGACGCCTTACAGGCTGGCGTCCAGCGCCGCGATCACCGCATCGCCCATGGCGCTGGTGGACACCGGGGTGCCGCCTTCGGGGCCCATCAGATCGGCAGTGCGCACGCCATCGGCCAGCACCTTTTCCACGGCCTGTTCCAGCCGCGTCGCCTCGTCGCCCAGATCGAAGCTGTAGCGCAGCGCCATGGCAAACGACAGGATGCAGGCGATCGGGTTCGCCTTGCCCTGCCCGGCAATGTCGGGGGCCGAGCCATGCACGGGTTCATAAAGCGCCTTCGGCCGGCCATTGGCCATCGGCGCGCCAAGCGAGGCCGAGGGCAGCATCCCCAGGCTGCCGGTCAGCATCGCCGCCATATCCGACAGCAGATCGCCAAACAGGTTGTCGGTCAGGATCACGTCGAACTGCTTGGGCCAGCGGCACAGCTGCATGGCGCCGGCATCGGCATACATGTGGCTCAGTTCCACATCCGGATATTCCTTGTCGTGGATTTCCTGCACCACTTCGCGCCACAGGATGCCCGATTCCATGACATTGGCCTTCTCCATCGAGCAGACCTTGTTGCCGCGGCGGCGCGCCAGTTCAAAGGCCGACTGCGGGCGACGCGGGCAATTTCGGATTCGGTATAGCGCTGGGTGTTGATCCCCACACGTTCATTGCCTTCGGTGAAGATGCCGCGGGGTTCACCGAAATAAACGCCGCTCGTCAGCTCGCGCACGATGACGATATCAAGACCCGCGACCACATCCTTTTTCAGGCTGGAGAAATCGGCCAGCGCGTCAAAGCACTGTGCCGGGCGCAGGTTGGAAAACAGATCCATTTCCTTGCGCAGGCGCAGCAGGCCGCGCTCGGGCTTCACGCTGAAATCCAGCACGTCGTATTTCGGCCCGCCCACGGCGCCCAGCAGAACCGCATCCACCTCTTGCGCCTTGGCCATGGTATCATCATGCAGCGGGGTGCCGTGCTTGTCATAGGCGCAGCCGCCGACAAGATCTTCGCTCACATCAAAGCTGATGCCGCGTTTCGCATCATACCAGCCGATGATCTTTTTGACCTCGGCCATGACTTCAGGGCCGATGCCGTCGCCGGCAAGGATGAGAATGGAAGGATTGGCCACGGAAAGGCTCCTGCGCTGCAAGAAAGTTGTGCGGCTGGCCTATCGTTTCGGGATATTCGGGTCAAGCAGGCTTGGGGTTTTCACGCGGTCAGCGCAGATCCAGATCGGCCCAGACCGGGAAATGCCGCCCCGCCGCACGCAGATTGGTGGCCAGATCCGGGGCGGTTTCGGGGCGCAGCACGCCCGCGCCCCTGACCGTGATCCCGGCAGAGGGCAGCAGATAATCCACCCGCAACGGGCCGGGGGGCTGGGCGAAATCGGCGGTGGCCGTCTGCCCGACCGGGTCTTGCAGCTGCGGATGATCCAGCAGGGCGCGGATCGCCTGGCGCCGCCCGTCGCCCCGTTCGGCATCCAGATTGGCATCGCCCAGCAGCACGAAAGGCTGCGCTGGGGGCGGATAGGGCAGGGCGCCCGCCAGCAGCTGCAGCCAGAAGGCGGCCTCGTCATGATTGCGGCGGCCATTGCGGTCTTCCGGCCCGTCGAACACCGGCGGCGTGGCTTTCCAGCCCAGCAGCGCCAGTTGCCCGCCCCCCGGCAATTCTGCCGCGACCTGCCAGTGGTTGACAGAGGACAGCGGCTGCGCGGCCTGCACTTCGGGCGTCAGATCGGCGGGCAGCAGCGCGCCCGGCAGATCGGCCCAGCGAAAGCCGGTGTAATCCTGCGCCTGATCCACCGCCAGGGGCAGCCGCGACAGCAGCGCCATGCCGCCCTGGCCCGCAAATTCACCGTAACCCCAGGCATCGCGCGCTTCGGCCCGCCGCCCGTTGCCATCCAGATCGAACCCGCTCTGCACACCGGCATTTGGCCGCAGCGCAAAGCCATGCGGATAGGGCATCCCCTCGGCGGCCAGCCGGGCCTGCAGCGCGGCCAGCGCCACCAGCTGTGTGTCGAAATCCATGTCGGTCAGCAGCAGCAGATCGGCATCCAGCGCCCGGATCACCGCGATCACCGCCGCCAGTTCGGCGCTTTCGCCCTTGGTGATCTCGGCCAGCAGCAGCCCCGGGCCCCGGCGGCTGAGATCGGCACCCCAGGTCGCCACGCGCAGCGGATCGGCTGCGGCGGGCAGGCACAAGGTCAGCGCGATCAGGGCCAGCGCGATCAGGCCGGCTGAAAGCCCGAACGCGGCACGGCGCCCGAAAGCCTGCGCTGTTCGCGGATCATCTGCGCGATCTTGTTCATCGCAATGCCGCGCATGAACAGGCTGCAGGGAAGGAAGGACCATGCGGTAAGCGTCCAGATCAGGGTTTGCGGGGTTTTCAGCGTCAGCTGATCAAAGCCCGAAGCGCCGATCTTCACCACGGCGGGAATCAGGAAGGGCAGCAGAAAGCCGAAGGCGATATTGATCCTGGCATCCCGTTCCAGCCGCGCCACCACATCGCCGCCCGTGGTCGGATCGAAGGTGGGCAGGTTGATCCAGACATTGAACACGCCGGTCTTGGAGGGCCAGCTTTTCATCTTCAGCAGCAGCACGAAATAGATCAGCCCCACCAGCGACAGCAGATAGGCCACCCCGGCGGCCGTCCGCACGGCCACCACCTGCGCGGGCGGGGCGTTCTGGGTCATCATGATCGTGGCCAGCCGCACGGGCGAATAGGGGAAATCCATCGCCTCGCCGATCACCATGCCGATGGCGCTGACCAGCCGGGTCAGGGTGGTGGGGGCAACCAGGTTCTTCTCGATCACGGTCAGCAGGAAGACGGTGAAGAACAGGATCAGAAACCGCATCCGGTTCAGCGGCGGCGCATCGCGGAATTCGACAAGGCCGGGATAGGTGGTCTTGTATTCGGTAAAGGTCAGCGCGCCGGCAAACAGCGCCACCAGCGCCACCATCTCGCGCCCGTCGGCGCCCGTGCCCGGCAGAAGCACCGAGGGTGTGATGATCAGAACCATCACAAGAAATGCGCGAAACGCCGCACCTGTCAGCCGTGTCACCACTGCCCTGCCTTCCTCGAACCGGACGGACGCGATCCATCGTCGCGTCCTGTTTCCCATCGTTCCCCGCACATTGTGGCGGGCTGCCTCATTCTTGCCCAAATTGTGCCTACTTTCAGCCAAAGCCGCAACAATCCGTTTCAGGGATATTCCCAAGACGGGCCAAACCAAGGCGCAGTGTCGCTTTCTTGCACCAAACTGGACAAAGAATATGGCCGCCACGGGGCAAACCCGTGGCGGCCATGGTAATTTCAGCTTGAAGGCGAGTTCAGGCCCAGGGGCGCAGGGCTTTGGTCTGCGCTTCGAAACTGTCGATCGCGGCGGCCTTTTCCAGCGTCAGGCCGATATCGTCCAGCCCGTTCAGCAGGCAATGCTTGCGGTGGCTGTCCACCTCGAAGGCAAAGCTCTGCCCGTCGGATGTGGTGACGGTCTGCGCCACCAGATCCACGGTCATGCGGGCATTTTCCCCCTTGCGGGCGTCTTCCATCAGCACATCCACGGCCTCTTGCGGCAGCACGATGGGCAGGATGCCGTTCTTGAAGCAGTTGTTGAAGAAGATATCGGCAAAGCTGGTGGAAATCACGCAGCGGATGCCGAAATCCAGCAGCGCCCAAGGCGCATGTTCGCGCGACGACCCGCAGCCGAAATTGTCGCCCGCGACGATGATTTCCGCCTGGCGATAGGCGGGCTGGTTCAGCACAAAATCGGGGATTTCGGCGCCGTCCTGCGTATAGCGCATCTCGTCGAACAGGTTCTTGCCAAGGCCCGACCGCTGGATCGTCTTCAGGAACTGTTTGGGGATGATCATGTCGGTGTCGATATTGACCAGCGGCATGGGGGCCGCGATGCCGGTGAGGGTGGTGAATTTGTCCATGGTTGCTGCTCCGTTCGTTCAGCCGTTGAATTTTAGGCGCCCTGATGCCATATTGACACCTAATGGGCTGGAGTTTTTCGGTCGGCGATGGGCTGCTGGGGTTTCTCGGCGGCCCATAGCTTTTTCAGGGGAAGATCTTCGGATCCGGGAAGACGACCTTGCTTCTGGCAACAGTGGCGGCGCGATTGGGCTGGCCGGGGCGCAGCCGTTGCAGACCAAGCGGGCGCGCCATCAGATCTGCCATCTGCAGGCCCGAAGAGTTCGCCCTCTTGTCGATGAACAGCGGCTTCCACTGCATCGAGGTGATGGGTACTGACGGTTTTCCCAAGCGCGGGCTACCATTGGCAATGCGGTGGAATTCCAGTTCCAGCAGTTGATCTTCCTTTGATCCGCGTGCTTCGAATACAACCGTCACTTCGCGGTCGGCCTGATCGTTCTCGAACAGCACAGCTGCAGCCCGCTCCATGCAGAATGTCAGCGCAAGCTCGTAGGGATCCCAAGGTTTTGCATATCTTTTCTGCAACTGCGGCTTGTCGATGATGGCGCAGGCCACCTGGACATCAGCCGCTTCAACGATCTCGGTCACTCGATCCAGAAAGGCTGCGCGCAATTCGGCGTCGGTCTGCAGGAAGGCAAAGGCGCCGCTTTGGCGCCGGATGTCCCGTTCATGCAGGATGATCTGATCATGTCCAAGGAAATCGAATTTGAGCCTTTGAACACTTGGCACAAGGGAACCGACATAGTGATCCTTGCGCACGATCAGGAATATCAGCACGAAGACCGGAAAGTCTGCCGCATCGGCTTGCAGGTTGGGCGAGCCGCTTTCATCGACATAGATGATGTAGTCGCTGAAAGCGGCCATGCCTGTTGCCTTACACGGTTTCCGCCATCAATTCGCGCACGTCGGTCAGATGGCCGGTGATGGCCGCCGCTGCCGCCATGCCCGGGCTCATCAGATGGGTGCGGCCGCCGCGGCCCTGACGGCCTTCGAAGTTGCGGTTGCTGGTGGCCGCGCAGCGTTCGCCCGGTTGCAGCTGGTCGGGGTTCATCGCCAGGCACATGGAGCAGCCGGCCAGACGCCATTCGAACCCGGCGTCGATGAAGATCTGCGCCAGACCCTCTTCTTCGGCCTGCGCCCGCACCAGGCCCGAGCCCGGCACGACCATGGCGCGCATCCCCGGCGCCATCTTCTTGCCCTTCAGGATCGCGGCCGCGGCGCGCAGATCCTCGATCCGGCCATTGGTGCAGCTGCCGATGAAGACCGTGTCGATCTTGATATCGGTCAGCTTCATGCCCGGCGTCAGGCCCATATAGTCCAGCGACCGCTGCGCCGCTTCCACCTTGCCGCCGGTGAAATCAGAGGCGGCAGGCACGGTGCCGGTGATCGGCAGCACGTCTTCGGGGCTGGTGCCCCAGGTCACGACCGGCGCGATATCTTCGCCACGGATCGTCACCACCTTGTCGAAATGCGCGCCTTCATCGGTGAACAGCGTCTTCCAGTAGGAAACCGCCGCCTCCCATGCCGCGCCTTTCGGGGCGTGCGGGCGGCCCATGCAATAGGCAAAGGTCTTTTCATCCGGCGCGATCAGGCCCGCGCGGGCGCCGCCTTCGATCGCCATGTTGCAGACGGTCATGCGGCCTTCCATCGACAGCTCGCGGATCGCCTGCCCGCAATATTCGATGACATAGCCGGTGCCGCCGGCGGTGCCGGTTTCCCCGATCACCGACAGGGTGATATCCTTCGCCGTCACGCCGGGGCGCAGCGAGCCGGTGATTTCCACCTTCATGTTCTTGGATTTCTTCTGGATCAGCGTCTGGGTGGCCAGAACATGTTCCACTTCCGAAGTGCCGATGCCATGCGCCAGCGAGCCGAAGGCGCCATGGGTGGCGGTGTGGCTGTCGCCGCAGACCACGGTCATGCCCGGCAGGGTCCAGCCCTGTTCGGGGCCGACGATATGCACGATGCCCTGCCGCACATCCGACACCGGATAGTAGTTCACGCCGAAATCGCGGGCGTTCTTGTCCAGCGCCTCAACCTGGATCCGGCTGTCTTCGGTCATGGTGGCCGCATTGGCGCGATCCAGCGTGGTGGGCACGTTGTGATCCGGCACCGCGATGGTCTTTTCGGGCGCGCGCACCTTGCGGCCGGTCATGCGCAGCCCTTCAAAGGCCTGCGGGCTGGTGACTTCATGCACCAGATGGCGGTCGATATACAGCAGGCAGGTGCCGTCTTCGGCCTGATGGACAACATGGTCGTCCCAGATCTTGTCATAGAGCGTGCGCGGAGCGGTCATGGCTCTCACCTTCTTCAAATGGGATAGCTGTGATGGGCTGTGGTCATGCGGCATGGGGCGCGCAGCGGCGCCCGCCGCATCAAAGACGTGCGAGGACGGTGCGGGTCATGCCGAAGAAGCGGGCCGGAAGCCGCGCATGATCGGTGATGTTGAAGTAGATGAACCCGTGCATGACCCGCTGAATACGCCCGAATCTGATTCAGCGCAAGATTTGTGCGGCAGATCGGCTCGCCATTGCACCATCATTCCCAGACCACATCGCCCAGAAAGATATAGCCCGCGCCATAGATCGTCTTGATGAGCGTGGGGTTCTTCGGGTCTTCGCCCAGCTTGGTGCGCAGCCGCGAGATCCGCACATCCATCGCCCGGTCGAAACTTTCGCCCGCCGCGCCGCCCAGCGATTCCTGCATCTGTGCCCGTGAAATCAGCCGCTTGGGGCTTTCCAGGAACAGCCGCAGCACCTCGCCCTCGGCATGGCTGAAGGCCACTTCGACGCCATCCGCCGCAATCAGCAGATAGCGGTCGAACTGTGCCGTCCAGCCGTTGAACCGCGCCACCTGCCCGCCGCGATCCGGCTCGGGGCGGGATTTGCGCAGCCGCGCCCGCACGCGGGCCACCACTTCGGACGGATCGAAGGGCTTGATGATGTAATCATCCGCCCCCAGCTCCAGCCCGGTCACACGATCCTGCACCTGCGCCCGGCCCGAAATGATGATGATCGAGGCCCCCGATTCCAGCGCCAGCCGATGCACCACCGCCAGCCCGTCGCGGTCCGGCAGGCCCAGATCCACCAGACAGACATCCGGCGTCATCCGTTTCAGCGCGGCTTCGAATTCCGTGGCGCGGCTGTGGCTGGTGGTGCGGAACCCCGCCTCTTCCAGCGCATCGGCCAGCATCCGGCGGATTTCGGGTTCGTCGTCCAGAATGGCAATATGGGGCGGGCGGGTCATGCAAGGGCCTCTGCCATGGCGGCGGCAAGGATTGCCGCATCAAAGGGTTTGGTCAGCACCGGGGCCGGTGCCCCGGCGCGGCGCGGATCGGCGGGGGGCAGTGCGCTCATCAGCAAGAGCCGGGCGGGATAGCGGATGGCGGCCAGCCGCTCGGCCAGCTGCACCCCGGTCATGCCGCCGCCCAGCTGGATATCCGACAGCACCAGCCCGATGCCCGGCACCTCGGCCAGCGCCAGCGCTTCCTCCCCGCTGGCGGCCTCGATCACCGCATGGCCCGCGTCGCGCAGCAGGGCGCGCACGGATTCGCGGATATCGTCATCATCCTCGACCAGCAGCACCAGAAGCGGCGGCACGGTTTCCGCCACCGGACGATAGGGCAGGCGAAGCGAGACGGCGCCGCCCCCGCCTGCCCGGTTCGACAGCCGCACGGTCCCCCCTGCAAGCGTGATGTGGTCATAGACCATCGACAGCCCCAGCCCCGATCCCTGCCCGCCCTTGGTGGAAAAGAACGGGTCCAGCGCCTTGTCCAGCGCCTCGGGCGAAAAGCCGGGGCCTTCATCCTCCACCCGGATTTCCAGCCAGGTGTCGCGCAGGGTTTGCGCGCAGATCCGGATCAGCCCGCCGGTTTCGCCCATCGCATCGCGGGCATTCAGCACCAGGTTCAGCAGCGCATCCTGCAGCCCGCCCGCATCCAGCATCTGCAACGGCAGCCGCCCGCCCAGATGCACCTCCACCCGACAGCGCGGCGGCAGGGTGGGGGTGACCAGCAGCTGCAGATCGGCCAGCAGCGCCGCCACATCGGTGGCCGCCGGTTTCAGCGCAGGCCGGCCCGAGATCGAGGCGATGCGGTCCAGCAGCACGCCGCCGCGCCGCGCCGCAGACAGGGTGCCCGCCACCAGCGCGCGGCCCTCTTCCGGCAGATCCATGCGCTCCAGCCGCCCCTGCAGCCCGAGGATGATGGTCAGCAGATTGGCAAAATCATGCGCCACGCCCGAGGTCAGCTGCGCCGCCAGTTCGCGCTTGCGGGTCTGCGCCAGCGCGGCGCGGGCCTGCGCCTCGGCCGTCACATCCATCGACAGGATATAGACGCCGTTGATCGGCCCTTCCCCGATCTGATCGGGGGTAAAGGCCGCCCGGATGCGGCGCCCGGTATCATCATCGGTGAATTCCAGCACCGAAGGCTCGCCCGCCAGCGCCTGGTTCAGACAGGGCAGGATCTTGGCAAAACTGGTCTCTCCCAGCGCCTCGCGTCCGGTCAGGCCCAGAATATTGGCAGGCCGCCCCGGTATAACCAGCCCAAGGCGGCGGTTCGAATAGGTATAGCGCAGGTTGCGGTCGATATGGGCGATATGGGCGGGCATCATTTCGGTCGTCAGCCGGGTGCGCGCCTCCATCTCGGTCAGTTCGCGCTGCGCCTCTTCCAGCGCGCTGATGGTGGCGGCCAGCGCCCGGTTGGCCTGCGCCAGCCGTTCCGAATTGGAAAGAACCCGGTCCGACAGTTCCACCGACCTCGCGCGCAGCATCTTTTCCTGCAGCTTCACCTCGGTGATATCGGTATAGACCGTGACCCAGCCGCCCTGCGGCAGCGGCGCCCCTTCGACAGAGATCCAGCGCCCGCCGGGCCTTTCCCGCTCCATGTAATGCGGCTGAAAGGCGCGGGCGGCCTGCACCCGGGCTTGCACTGCCGCCTCGGGGTCATCCACCACGCCATATTCGCCCCGGCTGACCAGATAGCGGATGGTTTCATCGAACCGCGCGCCTTCGGTGGCCAGATGATCGGGCAGGGCAAAGATTTCCACAAAGCGGCGGTTCCACAGCGCCAGCCGCAGATCGCTGTCATAGATCGACAATGCCTGCTGAATCAGGTTCAGCCCCGCCCGCGTCAGCGCGGCCCTTGCGTCATCCATCGCTTGTTCCTCCGCCCCACACCCATGGCTAACACCCGTCTTGGCGGCGGCGAAAGGGGCAAATGTCCCCTGTTACAATTCGCAAGATTTGCGAAAAAATCGCGCAACCATTGCCCGCCATTCCTGCACAGGCCGGAGGAAACGACAGGGAGAATCGTTCCCCCGGCACGCCGCCCCCAGACGGGCGCAGGGAGGATGATTTATGGCAGCAACGGACGAGTTCACCTCGATTCCGGCGCTTCTGGCCCGCAATGCCCGCATCCATGCGGCAAAACCGGCCTGGCGCGAAAAGGAATTCGGCATCTGGCAGGCCTGGACCTGGGCCGAGGGCGCGACAGAAATCCGCGCGCTTGCGCTGGGCTTTCTGGCGCTGGGCCTGAACCGCGGCGATCATGTCGCGGTGATCGGGCGCAACCGCCCCGCGCTTTACTGGTCGATGGTGGCGGCGCAGATGTGCGGCGCCGTGCCGGTGCCGCTGTATCAGGACGCGACGGGCGAAGAGATGGCCTATGTTCTGGAACATTGCGGCGCGCGCTTCGTGATCGCGGGCGATCAGGAACAGGTCGACAAGGTGCTGGAAATCCAGGACCGGCTGCCCAATGTCGAACAGATCGTCTATGTCGACAAGCGCGGGATGCGGAAATACGACCATGCGCAGATGAACGCGCTGGCCGATGTGGAGGCCGAGGGCAAGGCGGGTCACAACCGCTTTGATGCCGAGCTGGACCGGCGCATTGCCGAGCTGAATTATGACAGCACCTGTGTCATGCTTTACACGTCAGGCACCACGGGCAAGCCCAAGGGCGTGGTGCTGTCGAACCGCAATATCATCGAGACCATCAAAGAATTCCGCCACGTTCGACGGGCTGAGGGCGGGCGATGAGGTGCTGGCCTATCTGCCGATGGCCTGGGTGGGCGATTTCATCTTCTCGATGGGGCAGGCGATGTGGACGGGCTTCTGCGTGAACTGCCCCGAAAGCGCCGCCACCATGATGACCGACCTGCGCGAGATCGGGCCGACCTATTTCTTCGCGCCGCCGCGCGTGTTCGAAGGCCAGCTGACGCAGGTGATGATCCGCATGGAAGATGCGGGCCGCGTGAAGAAGGCGATGTTCGACCATTACATGAAGGTCGCCCGTCGCGTTGGCCCCGCCATCCTGGATGGCAAGCCGGTCAGCCTTGGCGACAGGCTGGCCTACTGGATCGGGGACAAGCTGGTCTATGGGCCGCTGAAGAACACGCTGGGCTTTTCCCGCGTGCGGGTGGGCTATACGGCGGGCGAGGCGATCGGCCCGGAAATCTTTGATTTCTACCGCGCTTTGGGCATCAACCTGAAACAGCTCTACGGCCAGACCGAAGCAAGCGTGTTCATCACCCAGCAGCCCGATGGCCAGGTGCGCGCCGATACGGTGGGCGTGCCCAGCCCGGGAGTCGAGGTGCGGATCGCCGAAAATGGCGAGGTGTTCTATCGCTCGCCCGGCACTTTCGTGACCTATTTCAAGAACCCCGAAAGCACCGCCAGCACCAAGGATGCCGAAGGCTGGGTGGCGACGGGCGATGCCGGGTTCTTTGAACCGGATACCGGGCATCTGCGCATCATCGACCGCGCAAAGGATGTGGGCAAGATGGCCGATGGCCGGTTGTTCGCGCCCAAATACGTTGAAAACAAACTGAAATTCTATCCCAGCATCCTGGAGGCCGTGGTCTTCGGCAATGGCCGCGACCGCTGCACCGCCTTCATCAACATCGACCTGACGGCGGTGGGCAACTGGGCCGAGCGCAACAATATCGCCTACTCCAGCTATCAGGAACTGGCGGGGCATCCGCAGGTCTATGACATGATCCGCGGCCATGTGGAGGAGGTGAACCGCTCTGTCGCCGCAGATCCCATTCTGGCGGGGTGTCAGCTGCACAGATTCTGTATTCTGCACAAGGAGTTGGACGCAGACGACGGCGAAATGACCCGCACGCGCAAGGTGCGCCGCAATATCATTTCCGAAAAATTCGCCGATCTGATCGCCGGGCTCTATGACGGGGCGGACAGCGTCTATACCGAAACCGAAGTGACCTATGAGGATGGCCGCAAGGGCGCTGATCGCGGGCGACGCGTGCGAAGATGCTGCGATGCGGCAGGTGGCCTGCGCCGGTACAGCTGCGCCGGCAGCGGACTGCCGGCATGAACCTGCAGGACAGCGGCATGAATGACATCCAGAGCGGCTACACCACAGCCGACGGCCGCCGCATCGGGGGCGCGCTGATGGAGATGAAAAACATCACGCTGCGCTTTGGCGGGGTGAAGGCGATCACCGATATCAGCTTTGACATCCGCGAGGGCGAGATCCGCGCGATCATCGGGCCGAACGGGGCCGGTAAATCGTCAATGCTCAATGTTATCAGTGGCTTCTATGTGCCGCAGGAGGGTGAGGTCTGGTTTCGCGGCCAGCGCCGTGCCCCGATGAAGCCCTATCAGGTGGCACAGCAGGGCATTGCGCGCACCTTCCAGAACATCGCGCTGTTCGAGGGCATGAGCGTGCTGGACAACATCATGACCGGCCGCCTGACGCAGATGAAAACCGGGCTGCTGGAACAGGCGATCTGGTGGGGACGGGCGCAGAAGGAAGAAACGGCGCATCGGGAAAAGGTCGAGAAAGTCATTGATTTTCTTGAGATTCAGCACATCCGCAAAACGCCGGTGGGCCGTCTGCCCTATGGGTTGAAAAAGCGGGTTGAACTGGCCCGCGCGCTGGCCGCCGAACCCAAACTGCTGCTGCTGGACGAGCCGATGGCCGGCATGAACGTCGAGGAGAAGGAGGACATGTGCCGCTTCATCCTGGATGTGAACGACGAATTCGGCACCACGATCTGCCTGATCGAACATGACATGGGCGTGGTGATGGATCTGAGCGACCGGGTGGTGGTGATGGATTACGGCAAGAAGATCGGCGACGGCCCGCCCGATGAGGTGCGCAACAATCAGGCGGTCATCGACGCCTATCTGGGGGTGGCCCATGCGTAAGCACCGCGTCCGGCCCGCGTCGGGTTTGCGTCTGGTTATTGTCGGGACAGAGCAGAGGGAGCAGAACCATGCCTGACCAGCTGATTTATGCGATGGAGGTCTCGCTCAACGGGCTGATGGCGGGGGTCATGTATGCGCTGGTCGCGCTGGGCTTCGTGCTGATCTTCAAGGCGAGCGGCATCTTCAACTATGCGCAGGGTGTGCTGGCGCTGTTTGCCGCGCTGACGCTGGTGGGGCTGCAGAACGGGCAGGTGCCCTTTGCCCATGTCATCAACGCGATCTTCGGCACCGACCTGCACCATTTCGGCTGGCAGCTGCCGGGGCTGGTGGCGATTGCGCTGACGGCGCTGGTGATGGTGGGGCTGGCGATCCTGATCGAACGGCTGATCCTGAAACATCTGGTGAACCAGGAGCCGATCATCCTGTTCATGGCGACCATCGGCCTTGCCTATTTCCTGGAAGGTCTGGGCGATGTGATGTGGGGCGCCGATATCAAGACGCTGGATGTGGGGCTGCCGCAGGGCATTTCTGAAACCATCGACGAAGTGACCTTCAACCTGTTCGGCTATGGGTTCTTCATCGACCGGCTGGATATCGTGGCCACGGTGGTGGCGGCGCTTCTGGTCGCCTCGCTGACCGCGTTTTCGCAATATACCAAATACGGCCGGGCGCTGCGCGCCGTGGCGGATGACCATCAGGCGGCGCTGTCGGTTGGCATCTCGCTGCGCTTCGTCTGGGTTCTGGTCTGGTCCATCGCCGGTTTCGTGGCGCTGGTGGCCGGGATCATGTGGGGGTCGAAATCCGGGGTGCAGTTCAGCCTGAGCCTGATCGCGCTGAAGGCGCTGCCGGTGCTGATGCTGGGCGGCTTTACCTCGATCCCTGGCGCCATTGTCGGCGGGCTGATCATCGGCATGGGCGAGAAGCTGTTCGAGTTCTTCGCCGGGCCCCTGATCGGCGGCGCGACCGAGAACTGGTTCGCCTATGTGCTGGCCCTGGTCTTCCTCGTCTTCCGGCCCCAGGGGCTGTTTGGCGAACGCATCATCGAGAGGGTTTGAGGATGGCGCCAATGGCGAGCGGTTGGGGGCTAGCCCCCAAACCCCCAGGATATTTCGACCAAGATAAAGGCAGGGCGATGGGAGGGCAGGGCTGATGTTTTACCGGGAAGCGGGGGATTTCAAGACCTCCTATGTGGATGACGGCCAGACCTTTCCGATCCGGTTCGACCGGATGCGCTATTACGCGGTGCTGGTGGTGGGCTTCGGGATCATCCCGTTTGTCATCAATGATTACTGGGCCAATGCGGTGTTCGTGCCCTTTCTGATCTATGCGATTGCGGCGATCGGGCTGAACATCCTGACCGGCTATTGCGGGCAGGTGTCGCTGGGCACCGGCGGGTTCATGGCGGTGGGGGCCTATGCCTGCTACAAGCTGATGACCGGGTTCCCCGAGGTGCCGATCCTGATCCATGTGCTGCTGGCCGGGGGTGTGACCGCCGGGGTGGGCGTGCTGTTCGGCCTGCCCAGCCTGCGGATCAAGGGGTTCTATCTGGCGGTTGCCACGCTGGCCGCGCAGTTCTTTCTGGTCTGGCTGTTCAACAAGGTGCCGTGGTTTTACAACTATTCGGCCTCGGGGCAGATCACCGCGCCGGAGCGCACGATGTTCGGCATTGCGGTGACGGGGGCGAATACGCCCGCCTGGGCCAAGTATCTGTTCTGTGCGGTGATCCTGTTCGCGCTGGCCTGGCTGGCCCGCAATCTGACGCGCGGGGCGGTGGGGCGCAAATGGATGGCGATCCGCGACATGGATATTGCCGCCGAGATCATCGGGGTGAACCCGCTGACCACCAAGCTGACGGCCTTTGCGGTGAGCAGTTTCTTCATCGGTGTGGCCGGTGCCCTGTTCTTTGCCGTCTATCTGGGGGCGGCCGAGGTGGGCGAGGCTTTCGGCATCCAGAAAAGCTTTCTGATCCTGTTCATGGTCATCATCGGCGGTCTGGGCAGCCTGTTCGGCAGCTTTGCCGGGGCGGCGTTTCTGGTGCTGCTGCCGGTGTTCCTGAAGAACGTGCTGGTCGAGGGCATGGGCTGGCCCACCGATCTGGCGGCGCATGTGGAGCTGATGATCGTGGGGGCACTGATCATCGTGTTCCTGATCCTGGAGCCGCACGGGCTGGCCCAGCTGTGGCGCGTGGCGAAAGAAAAGCTGAGGCTTTGGCCCTTCCCGCATTGAGGCGGGGCGGGTGCGAGATCGGACCCGGGGCGGGGAGGCCCGGGGTCATGGGTTCAAACGGGAGGAATGACAGAATGAAAAAGACCTTCACCATGCTTGCAGCTGCGGCGATTGCCGCAGCCGGGGCGGCGCCGGCACTGGCCGATCTGGTGGTGCCGAACCTGAGCTATCGCACCGGGCCTTTTGCGGCGGGCGGCATCCCCTATGCGGACGGGTTCAACGATTACTTCACCCTGCTGAACGAGCGCGATGGCGGCATCGGCGGCGAAAAGGTGCAGGTGCCGGAATGTGAGACCGCCTATAACACCGAAAAGGGTGTGGAATGTTACGAGGCGACCAAGGGCACCGGCGCGCTGGTCTACAACCCCTTGTCGACCGGCATCACCTATCAGCTGATCCCCAAGGTTTCGGCCGATGGCATCACGCTTTACACCCCCGGTTATGGCCGCACCTCGGCGGCGAACGGCAAGGTCTTTGAATGGGTGTTCAACTATCCCGCGAACTATTGGGATGGCGCCAGCGTGGCGGTGAAGCATCTGCTGGAGCAGAATGGCGGCAGCCTGGAAGGCAAGAAGATCGCGCTGCTGTATCACAATTCGGCCTATGGCAAGGAGCCGCTGCGCACGCTGCAGGAGCTTTCGAAGAAGCACGGCTTCACGCTGGCCGAACTGCCGATCGACAGCCCCGGCCAGGAGCAGAAAAGCCAATGGCTGCAGGTGCGCCGCGACAAGCCGGATTATGTGCTGTTCTGGGGCTGGGGCGTGATGAACTCGGTCGCCGTGCAGGAGGCCGCGAACATCCGGTTCCCGATGGAGAATTTCATCGGCATCTGGTGGTCCGGGTCTGAAAATGACGTGGGGCCCGCAGGGGCTGGGGCCAATGGCTACAAGGCTCTGACCTTCAACGGCGTGGGTCAGGATTACCCGCTTTATGCCGATCTGCAGAAATATGTGGTGGATGCGGGCAAGGCGGCGGGCGCCGGCGATCAGGTGGGCACGGCGGTCTATTCGCGCGGCATGTATGCGGCGCTGGTGATTTCGGAGGCGATCCGCAAGGCGCAGGAAATCCACGGCACGGCCGCGGTGAATGCGGCGCAGGTGCGCGACGGGTTCGAACAGCTGGAGATCACCGAAGCGCGGATGGCCGAGCTGGGCCTGCCGAACTTTGGCCAGCCGATCACCGCCAGCTGTGCCGACCACGGCGGTGCCGGGGCGGCGATGATCCAGCAATGGGATGCGGAAGCCAAGAAATGGAACCTGCTGACCGGCTTCATCGAGCCGGACAAGGATGTGCTGGACCCGCTGGTGATGGAGGATTCTGCGGCCTTTGCCGCCGAGAACAAGATCGCCGAGCGCTGCAACTGACCGACGCTGCACCTGACAGACGTGAAGGCCCCCGGGTGGGGGCCTTCCTTCCCGAAGCCCGAGGCTTGAACCATGCTTGATGCGACCCACACCCCCGAGACTTTGCTTGAGGTCAATAATATCGAGGTGATCTATAACCATGTGATCCTCGTGCTGAAGGGCGTGAGCCTGCATGTGCCGAAGGGCGGGATTACCGCGCTTCTGGGGGGCAATGGCGCGGGCAAGACCACGACGCTGAAGGCGGTATCGAACCTGCTTCATTCGGAACGCGGCGCCGTCACCAAGGGGTCCATCCTGTATCGCGGCGACCGGGTGCAGGATCTGAACCCCGCCGAGCTGGTGAAGCGCGGCGTGATCCAGGTGATGGAGGGGCGGCACTGCTTTGAACATCTGACGGTGGAAGACAACCTGCTGACCGGCGCCTATACGCGCACCGATGGCAAGGGCGCCGTGGCCGCCGATCTGGAGATGGTCTACAACTATTTCCCGCGTCTGCGCGAGCGGCGCAAATCGCAGGCGGGCTATACCTCGGGTGGTGAGCAGCAGATGGTCGCCATGGGCCGCGCGCTGATGTCGCGCCCGGAAATGATCCTGCTGGACGAGCCTTCGATGGGGCTGGCGCCGCAGCTGGTGGAACAGATCTTCGAGATCGTGAAGGCCGTCAATGCGGGCGAGGGCGTGACCTTCCTGCTGGCCGAACAGAACACCAATGTGGCGCTGCGCTATGCCCATACCGGCTATATCCTGGAATCGGGCCGGGTGGTGATGGAAGGCACGGCGCAGGAGCTGCGCGAAAACCCGGATGTGGCGGAATTCTATCTGGGCATGTCGGACAAGGGGCGGAAATCCTTCCGCGATGTGCGCAGCTATCGCCGCCGCAAGCGGTGGCTGGCGTGAGGGGGGATGGCGATATGGCATATTTCGACAGTCTGGAAACCCGATCCGCCGATCAGCGCGCCAGCGATCTGGCGCGCGATCTGCCCTGGCTGATCGCCCATGCCAAGACCACGCCGGCCATGGGCGTAAGCCTGGCCGGGGTGGAGGCTGCGGCCATCACCTCGGCCGAGGCGCTGGCCGGCCTGCCGGTGATCCGCAAGGCGGATCTGTCGGGGGCGCAGAAGCTGCATCCGCCGCTGGGTGGCTTTCTGCCTGCGGGCGGGGCGTTTGAACATGTGTTCCAATCGCCGGGGCCGATCTATGAAATCGGGCGGACGACGGCAGACTGGTGGCGCATGGGCCGGTTTCTGCATGCCTGCGGCGTGGGGCGCGGCGATATCGTGCAGAACTGTTTCGGCTATCACCTGACGCCCGCCGGCATGATCTTTGAATCCGGCGCGCGGGCGGTGGGGGCGGCTGTGCTGCCTGCGGGCACCGGGCAGACCGATCTGCAGGTGCGCGCGGCGGTGGATGTGGGCAGCACGGCCTATGCCGGAACGCCGGATTATCTGAAGATCATTCTGGATCGCGCCGATGAGCTGGGCGAGCGGCTGCGCATCACCCGCGCGGCGGTGGGTGGCGGCGCGCTGTTCCCCAGCCTGCGCCGCGAATATGCGGATCGCGGCATCCTGACGCTGCAATGCTACGCCACCGCCGATCTGGGCAATATCGCCTATGAATCCGAGGCGATGGAGGGGATGATCCTCGACGAGGGCGTGGTGGTGGAAATCGTGCGCCCGGGCACCGGCGATCCGGTGCCGATGGGCGAGGTGGGCGAAGTGGTGGTGACCACGCTGAACCGCGATTACCCGCTGGTGCGCTTTGCCACCGGCGATCTGTCGGCGTTGATGCCCGGCGTTTCGCCCTGCGGCCGCACCAATCTGCGCATCCGGGGCTGGATGGGCCGGGCGGATCAGACGACCAAGATCAAGGGCATGTTCGTGCGCCCCGAACAGGTGGCCGAATTTGTGGCCCGGCATGAGGAGGTGGCGCGCGCCCGCGTCATCGCCACCCGGGATGGCGAGATGGATGCGATGACGGTGCAGGTGGAAAGCCGCGCCAGCAACCCCGCGCTTTACGAAGGTTCGGTGCTGGAAGTGCTGAAGCTGCGGGGCCGGGTGGAAATCGTGACCCCGGGCAGCCTGCCCAATGATGGCAAGGTGATCGAGGACCGCCGCAGCTATGGCTGAGGCACATGGGGCGGAATGTCGCAGAATCTGCTGGATTGCTGCGACATTCTGCCCCATGCTCCGGGCCGCACGCGCGGTTTTGGGAGGAACCTCATGAGCAAACTTGCAGCCCTTGTCTGTGTCATCAGCTGGTCCGGCTTCTGGGCCTTTGGCTATCTGGCGTTTTCGGCGGATCGGGCCGAGACCGGGCAGATGATGATTGCCACGCTGCTGGCGGGGCTTGGCTTCTTCACCGGCATGGTGGCCTGGCTGCGCCTGGCGCGTGATCCGCGCCTGCCGCTGCGGGCCTGACGCTTTTCTTCTGCGCGCCCCTCGGGAACCTGCGCTGCTCTGGCTGCGGATGCCTCCGGCGGGAGTATTTGCAAAGGAGCAATATGCAGAAGGTCGAGAGGTAAGGGAAAACGGCGCGCCGTTTTGCCATCACCTTGATCCGCCTGTGCATTGCTCCTTCCCAAATACTCCCGCCGGAGGCGTCTGTCCTGTCCATTCCGCGCCTGCGCCGGGGATCAGCCTTTCAGCTCTGCCGTCAGCCGGACCGGGCCGGGGCTGCCGCGCAGCTTGGCCCGGTAGATGGTGAGCGATTCAGAGACCCGCATCACATAGGTGCGGGTTTCGGCAAAGGGGATCATCTCGACCCAATCCACCACATCGACATCCGGGCGGCGGGGATCGCCGAATTCGGTGATCCAGCGGCGCGGGCGGCCGGGGCCTGCGTTATAGCCCGAAGCCACCAGCGCGACGGAGGGGCCGAATTCCTGCACCAGCGCCGCCAGATAGGCGGTGCCGAGGCGGGCGTTATAGGCCGGATCGGTGGTCAGCCGGGCGGGATCAAAAGCCTCGCCCCGGTCGGCGGCCATGCGGCGGGCGGTTTCGGGCATCAGCTGCATCAGGCCACGCGCGCCGGCCGGGCTGCGCGCCGCCACGTCGAATTCGGATTCGCGGCGCGAAATGGCCAGGGCCAGCGGGCGGGACACCGACAGCCCCTGATCCGGCACCAGCGGGGTTTGCGGGAAATAGGCATCGGGCAGGATGATGCCGCGTTCGGCGCCCTGTTTGCCCAGCAGCACCGCGATATGCGGTTCGTGGATCTGTAGCGCAAGGGCGGCGAGGCTGGCCAGATCGGCGGCAGAGAGTGATTCTGCCAGATGCAGGATGAAGCGTTTGCCCTGCACCCGGTCGCCTGCCTTCAGCAGCAGAAGCGCGGCCTCCAGCACCGAGGATTGCGCGAAGGGGCGGCTGCGCCAATCGGGGGCGGCCAGCGGGGCCAGCAGGCTGGCCTGCAGTGGCAGGCCAAGCCGTTCGGCGGCCAGCTGGCCGTAATAGGCGGTCTGGTGTTCGGCGGCGCGGCGGTAGGTGGCATCGGCCTGCGGGTCGCCCATCGCCTCCAGCGCGCGGCCCTGCCAGTAATAGGCGCGGCTGAGCGAGATCGGGGTGGAGACGTTGTCTTCGAGATGGCGGAAGTGGCGATAGGCGGTTTCGGGATCATTCAGGCGGCGCAGCGCGATGAAGCCTGCCAGAAATTCCAGATCCGCATAATCGCCCCCCGTGGTCAGGCTGTGGCGCGCGGCGATGCGATAGGCCTGCCGGGCATCGCCATCGCGCAGCAGCTGGCGGGCCAGCTGTGCCCGGCGTTTCGCCCAGGCTTCGGGGCTGCCCAGCAGGGCAGCGGTTTCGGAATGGGCCAGCATCAGTTCGGTGGCGCCGGGCCAGAGATCGCGCCAGATGCGCCAATCCATCCGGGCATGGGCCAGCAGCGGATGCTGTGCCAGTGCGGCAGGCACGGCATCGACCAGCCGGGTGACGCCTTCGGCGCGATCGAGCAGCGCGATGCGGGCCCGGGCAAGGGCGGCCCAATCGCCAGAGACACGGGGCAGCATCCGTTCCGCCTCACGCGTGCGGCCCTGCCACAGCAGGCGTGACAGGCGGTCTGCGTGCAGATCGGTGAGGCCGGGGTAAAGCTGGAACAGCTGGCGTTCGTCTTCGGCGGAGAAGGACAGATCCACCCAGGCGCGGCGGGCCTCTGCCTCGGCTTCGGGGCCGCGGCCCTGGGCGAGCAGGGCGCGGATCACCGCAAGGCTGCCTGCGCCGGTCTGTGGCAGGTTCTGGCCGAAATAGGCCAGAACGCGGCCAGGATCGCTGGCGCGGGCGACCGCGGTTTCGCCTTTTTCGTGCAGCAGCGGCAGCCCGGGCCAATCGGGACGGCGGGCCAGAAAATCCTCGTATTCGGTCAGCGTGCCGGTGCCTGCGCGCAGGCGCTGCCACTGGATGATATCCTGGCCGACGGCACTGCTGCTGCGGGCCTGCTGCAGCGCAGCCTCCCAGTTGCCGCGCCCGGATTCGTTCAGCGCAAGGCGCAGGCTGGCTGCGGCCTCGGTCTGGGCGGTGGCGGGCAGCGGGGCGAGGGCCAGAAGGGCCAGCGAAAGGGCGCGGAGGATCTGCATGGCGGCAGGGTGCCGGAATGACGCGGCGCTGGCAACTCACATCCCGGACAGCATGGGCGGAACAGCATGGCAGAACTTGGCAATCCGTTGCGCGGCGGGTAGAGAGGCCGGGATATCATCGGGCGAGTCTGCCCCAGCAAGTGGAGATGCGTGTCATGTTCAAAGGGTCCATGCCTGCCCTTGTCACGCCGTTCAAGAACGGCGCTGTGGATGTGGATACGCTCAAGAAGCTGGTGGAATGGCATATTGCCGAGGGCAGCCATGCCATCGTGCCGGTGGGCACCACGGGCGAAAGCCCGACGCTGAGCCATGAAGAGCATGGTCAGGTGATCGAGATCGTGGTGCAGACCGTGGCGGGCCGGGTTCCGGTGATTGCCGGGGCCGGATCGAATGCGACCGCCGAAGGGATCGGGCTGATCCGCCATGCCGAAGCCGTGGGCGCCGATGCGGCGCTGGTGGTGACGCCCTATTACAACAAGCCGACGCAGGCGGGCATGATCGCGCATTACACTGCGCTGCATGATGCCAGCAGCCTGCCGATCATCATCTACAATATCCCCGGCCGGTCGGTGGTGGACATGATGCCCGAAACCATGGGCCAGCTTGCCAAGCTGCCGCGCATCGTGGGGGTGAAGGATGCCACCGGCAAGATCGAGCGGGTGTCGATGCAGCGCGCCAGCTGCGGTGCCGATTTCATCCAGCTGTCGGGCGAGGATGCGACGGCGCTGGGATTCAATGCGCATGGCGGCGTGGGCTGCATTTCGGTGACGGCCAATGTGGCGCCGCGCCTGTGTGCCGAATTCCAGGAGGCCACGCTGCGCGGCGATTATGCAGCGGCGCTGGAGTATCAGGACCGTCTGATGCCGCTGCATGAGGCGATCTTCATCGAACCCGGTCTGGTGGGGGCGAAATACGGCCTGTCGCTCTTGGGCATGTGTTCCGAAGAAGTGCGGCTGCCGCTGGTCGGGCTGACTGATGGCACCAAGGCAAAAATCCGCGCGGCCATGGAACATGCCGGGCTGATCTGAGCGCGGGGTGGCCAGCGCCGGGGGCTTTGCGCCCCCGGACCCCCGCAGGATATTTGGGCCAAGATAAAGGGGCGCGGGCGATCCGGGTCCTTTTTCATGGGGCCCCGTTTTTCTGCCGGAGGATGCGATGAGCGACAATCTGCGCGGAAGTCTGTTCATGGTTCTGGCCATGCTGGGCTTTGCCATCGAGGACATGTTGCTGAAGCGGGTGGCGGCGGGCGGGATGCCGGTCGGCCAGATCCTGATCCTGTTCGGCACGGGCGGCACGCTGCTGTTTGCCGCGCTGACCCGGGCGCAGGGGCAGGCGCTGTGGCATCCGGCAGTGGCCAGCCCCCGGATGCTGCTGAAGGCCGGGTTCGAGGTGCTGGGGCGGCTGTTCTACACGCTGGCCATTGCCTTTACCGCGCTGTCGAGCGCCAGCGCCATTCTGCAGGCCACGCCGCTGGTGGTGGTGGCGGGTGCTGCGCTGATCTTTGGCGAGCGGGTGGGCTGGCGGCGCTGGACGGCGATTGCCATCGGGCTGGCCGGGGTGCTGGTGATCCTGCGGCCGGGGCTGGAGGGGTTCACCCTGTCATCGCTGCTGGCGGTGGCCGGGCTGATCGGCTTTGCCGGGCGCGATCTGGCGACGCGGGCCGCGCCCAAGGTGCTGAGCAATTTCCAGCTGGGGATCTATGGCTTTGCCGCCATGGTGCCGACCGGGGCGGGGCTGCTGCTGTGGCAGGGCGGGGCGGTGGCGCCCTCGGCGGCAGATGGGGTGCAGCTGGGGCTGGCGGTCATGGTGGGGGTTTTTGCCTATTGGGCGCTGACCGTGGCGATGCGCAGCGGCGAGGTGAGCGTGGTGACGCCCTTCCGCTATACAAGGCTGGTGTTTGCGCTGGTGCTGGGCGTGCTGGTCTTTGGTGAACGCCCCGATACGCTGACCTATATCGGATCGGCCATCGTGGTGCTGGCGGGGATCTATACGCTGCTGCGCACGCGGCGCGTGGCGCAGCCCTAGACTTTTTACCAAGGCTCGCCTATCTCGGGGCGATCATGAGCAAGAAATCCGACCCCAATTCCAAGATCATTGCCGAAAACCGCCGGGCGCGGTTCGATTACTTCATCGAGAGCGATCTTGAGGCGGGCATCATGCTGCTGGGATCGGAAGTGAAATCGCTGCGCAAGGGCGGTTCGAACCTGGGCGAAAGCTATGCCAGCGTGGAGGGGGGGGAGCTGTGGCTCATCAACTCTTACATCGCGCCCTATCGCGAAGCGCATCTTTGGGGCCATGAGGAACGGCGGCGGCGCAAGCTGCTGGTCTCGAAGCGCGAGCTGTCGCGGCTGTGGAATGCCACCGGGCGCGAGGGCATGACGCTGGTGCCGATGCAGTGGCACTTCAACGACCGCGGGCTGGTGAAGGTGAAGATCGGCGTGGCCAAGGGCAAGAAGCTGGCCGACAAGCGCGCGACCGAGGCCAAGCGCGACTGGGATCGCCAGAAACAGCGGCTGCTGAAGGCGCATTAACCGGAACGTCGGGGTGCTGCGGGCTTGCCTGCAAGGGCGCGTGTGATAAAGCGGTGCCGTTGCAGGAGGAGCCGCCACCCATGACTGCCTTCAAGGACGATCCGAAAACGCTTGTGTCCACCGACTGGCTGGCCGCGCATCTGAAAGACCCCGATCTGCGGGTGCTGGATGCCAGCTGGTATCTGCCCGATGCCGGGCGCGATGCGAAGGCGGAATATGACGCCGCCCATATCCCCGGCGCACGGTTCTTCGACATCGACGAAATTTCAGACCAGCGCTCGGCCCTGCCGCATATGGCGCCGCCGCCCGAGAAGTTCATCAGCCGGATGCGGGCGATGGGCGTGGGCGACGGGCATCAGGTGGTGGTCTATGACGGATCGGGGCTGTTTTCGGCGGCCCGCGTCTGGTGGCTGTTCCGGCTGATGGGCAAGACCGATATCGCCGTGCTGGATGGTGGCCTGCCGAAATGGCGTGCCGAAGGGCGCGAGATCGAGGATATGCCGCCGGTTCTGCGCGACCGCCACATCACCGTCAGCCGTCAGGCCGGGCTGGTGAAGGATGTGACGCAGGTGGCCCATGCCAGCAAGCTGGGTCTGGCAGAGATCATTGATGCCCGTTCCGCGCCGCGCTTTCGCGGCGAGGTGGCAGAGCCCCGGGCGGGCCTGCGGTCCGGCCATATTCCGGGATCGAAGAATGTGCCCTTTGGCATGGTGCTGAACGCGGATGGCACGATGAAGGATGCGGCCGATCTGCGCGCGGTGTTCGCGGCGGCGGGGGTCGATCTGGGCAAGCCGGTCATCACCAGCTGCGGGTCGGGGGTGACGGCATCGGTTCTGGCGCTGGCGCTGGAGCGGATCGGGCACCGCAACTGGGCGGTATATGACGGATCCTGGGCCGAATGGGGCATGTATGAGGATCTGAAGGTGGCGAAAGGGTAAGCCGATGCTGGAAACACTGAAGGCACAGCCGCAGGACAAGATTCTGCAGCTGATCCAGATGTTCAAGGATGATCCGCGGGGCGACAAGATCGACCTGGGCGTGGGCGTCTACAAGGATGCCACCGGGCTTACCCCGGTGATGCGTGCCGTGAAGGCGGCCGAGAAGAAGATCTGGGAGACCCAGGACAGCAAGACCTATACCGCGCTGACCGGCGAGCCGGGCTATAACATGGAAATGCGCCAGCTGATCCTGGACGGCGCGGTGGCGGCGGATCGTCTGTCGTCGATCGCGACGCCGGGCGGCACGGGGGCCGTGCGTCTGGCCATTGATCTGGCGAAGATGGCCAATCCGGGCGCCACGGTCTGGGTGTCGAAGCCGACCTGGGGCAACCATATCTCGATCATCAAATTCGTGGGCCTGCCGGTTGCCGAATACCGCTATTTCGATGCGGTGTCGGGCGCGGTGGATTTTGCCGCGGTGCTGGAGGATCTGGCGCAGGTCAAGGCGGGCGATGTGGTGCTGCTGCATGGCTGCTGCCACAACCCGACCGGCGCGAACCTGACGCTGGACCAATGGGCCGAAGTGATCGCGCTGTTGCAGGCCAAACAGGCGCTGCCGATGGTCGATCTGGCCTATCAGGGCTTCGGTGACGGGCTGGACGAAGATGCGGCGGCCACCCGGCTGATCGCGCAATCCTTCCCCGAGGTGCTGATCGCGGCTTCGTGCAGCAAGAACTTCGGGGTTTACCGGGATCGTGCGGGCATCCTGATGGCCATTTCCGCCGATGCCGAACAGGCGAAGATCACGCAGGGCAACCTGAGCTTCCTGAACCGGCAGACCTATTCCTTCCCGCCCGATCACGGCATCCGGGCCGTGATGACGGTGTTGCAGGATGCCGGTCTGACCGCCGACTGGAAGGCCGAGCTGGAAGAGACGCGCAACGGGATGCTGGGCCTGCGGGCGCAGCTGGCCGAAGAGCTGCGCAAGGCGACCAACAGCGACCGCTTCGATTTCGTGGCGCGGCATCGCGGCATGTTTTCGCTGCTGGGGCTGACCGAGGCACAGGTGGCGCGCCTGCGCGAGGAATTCGGCATCTACATGGTCAGCGATTCGCGGATCAACATCGCCGGGCTGAATGTGGCCACCGTGCCGATTCTGGCCCGCGCCGTGGCTGCCGTTCTGTAACGCGCCGCAAGCGATACCCTGAAAATCAGAAAGGCCCGGAGCGTGATGCTCCGGGCCTTCTGCTTTGCGCCACGGGGGAGGAGGATCCATGACGCGGAGAGGTTGGCGGGCCGGTCTGGCCCGCCCGGCAGATCAGCCGTGATAGGCGCTTTCACCATGCGAAGTCTGGTCCAGGCCCTGACGTTCGCTGTCGCTGTCCACACGCAGGCCGATGGTCATATCCACCAGCTTGTAGAGCAGGAACGAGATGATGCCGGTCCAGGCGATGGTCAGCGCGACCGATTCGATCTGGATCCAGGTCTGGGCGCCGATGGCGTAATCGTCGCCTTTCACGCCGCCGAAGCCAGCAGCCGACAGCGGGCCGACGAGGATGGCGCCGACGATGCCGCCGATGCCGTGGATGCCGAACACATCCAGGCTGTCGTCGTAGCCGAGCTTGATCTTCACCACGGTGACGAAGAAGTAGCAGATCACCGAAGCCACGGCGCCCAGCAGGATGGCGCCCATCGGGCCAACCGTACCGCAGGCCGGGGTGATGGCAACCAGACCGGCGATCATGCCGGAGGCCGCGCCGAGCATGGAGGCCTTGCCGCGGGCGATGCCTTCCAGAGCCGACCAGGCAACGGCAGCAGCAGCCGTGGCAACCAGGGTGTTGATCATGGCGAGGGTGGCGCCGCCATTCGATTCAAGGTTGGAACCGACGTTGAAGCC
Organism: Gemmobacter sp.; assembly: GCA_034519525.1. Lineage (GTDB taxonomy): Bacteria > Pseudomonadota > Alphaproteobacteria > Rhodobacterales > Rhodobacteraceae > Gemmobacter. Next base: position 129,287 of record JAXHOJ010000063.1, read on the forward strand.
GAACCAGCCGACCCACAGCATCGAGGCACCGATCATGGTCATGACCATGGAATGGGGAGCCATGTTTTCCTTGCCGTAGCCGACGCGCTTGCCGATCACCAGCGAACCGACCAGAGCGGCCACACCGGCGTTGATGTGCACCACGGTGCCGCCTGCAAAGTCGATCGCGCCATGCTGGAACAGCAGGCCGTTCGCATCCCAGACCATATGGGCCATCGGGAAGTAGCAGAAGGTGCCCCAGAGCACGGAGAAGGCCAGAACGGCGGTGAATTTCACGCGTTCCGCAAAGGCGCCGATGATCAGCGCCGGGGTGATGGCCGCGAAGGTCATCTGGAAGGCGATGAACAGATATTCCGGGATCACATAACCGGCCGAGAAGGTGGCCGACATGCTGTCGGCGGTGACGCCGGACAGGAAGAGTTTCGCCGTGCCGCCCCAGAAGGCCGAGGTGCTGCCGCCGAACGAGAAGGAATAGCCGTAGATCACCCAGACCAGCATCATCACGCAGGCAACCAGGGTGGTCTGCATCAGGATCGACAGCATGTTCTTGGTGCGCACAAGGCCACCGTAGAACAGGGCGAGGCCCGGCAGCGTCATGAACAGAACGAGGACGGTCGAGGTCATCATCCAGGCGACGTCGCCCTTGTCCATCACCGGAACGACTTCGGCCACAACCTCGGTCGCTGTCTCGGTCGCGGTTTCAGCGGCCTCCTGCGCCCAGGCGGGCAGGGCCGCGAGCGCGGAGAGCGCCGTCAGGCCGGAAAGTTTCGTCAGTGTATTCATGGTTTTGTTTTCCCCTTCCACCCTTATCTCAGAGCGCGTCGTCGTTGGTTTCGCCGGTGCGGACACGCACGGCCTGTTCCACGTCGAGCACGAAAATCTTGCCGTCGCCGATCTTGTCGGTCCGCGCGGTTGTGCGGATCGTCTCCACCACCTGGTCGGCGAGGCTGTCGGAGACGACGATCTCCAGACGCACCTTCGGCACGAAGTTCACGGCATATTCGGCGCCGCGATAGATTTCGGTGTGACCGGATTGCGAGCCGAAGCCCTTGATTTCCGTCACCATCATGCCACGCACGCCGATGGTGGTCAGCGCCTCGCGGACCTCCTCCAGCTTGAACGGCTTGATTGCTGCGATGATCAGTTTCACGTTCGTCCCCTTCTCCTGGCAGACGACCCGCTGCGGGGCCTTGCGTGCCCAAGAAGGCGGCGATTGGGGGCGAAGCACAAGAAAACGGCAGGTCGGCGGATGCCCGCTTAGGTCGCATCTGCCCAAAAGTTACACATATTAGGCATGATGGTGAAAGTTTATGCGGAACTGAATTGCGAATCGCAGGTCAGCAGGTCTCCACAACCGGGGGCCAACGAAGTAAGATTCCGGCAAAACAAAGACGAGAGCATGGGCAAGCGGGCATGAGCGGATCAGGAAACAGAACGACGCCCCTGGTGGCGGACAAGCGTTATGCCCGCTCTGGCGGTGGGTCGGGCGGTGGTGGCGGCCGTGGCACGCCCCCGCCGAAGAAGCCCGCGCCGCCCCGCAAGCCTGCCGCAAAGAAGAAACCCGTGGCCAAGCAGCGCGGCATCATCCGCCGCGTGCTGTATGGCTTCTTCGGGTTCATCTGGCGGATCGTCTGGGGCACCGGCTGGCGGATTGCGGCAATCTTTGGCGTGATCCTGTTTGGCGCGACCTTCTATTTCCACCAGCAACTGCCCAGTGTCGGCAATCTGGTGGATGCGCGCGCCCGCGGGTCGGTGACCATGCTGGACCGCGAGGGGCAGGTCTTTGCCTGGCGGGGCGAGACTTTCGGCGGTGTCATCACCTCTGACACGGTGTCGGAACATCTGCGCAATGCCGTGGTGGCGACCGAGGACAAGCGGTTCTACAGCCATTTCGGCATCAGCCCGCGCGGCATTGCCAGCGCCATTCGCATCAACATGGCCGAAGGCCGTGGCCCGCTGGAGGGCAATGGCGGTTCAACCATCACCCAGCAGGTGGCCAAGCTGCTGTGTCTGGGCGTGGCCTATGATCCGGCGGCGTGGAAAAGCGAAGCGGAATACGAGGAAGACTGCCGGGGCGGCGGTGTCTGGCGCAAGATCAAGGAAATTCCCTTCTCGATGGCGATGGAATGGAAATATTCCAAGGCCGAAATCCTGACGATCTATTTCAACCGGGCCTATCTGGGCGCGGGCGCCCGCGGGTTCGAGGCGGCATCGCAGCGGTATTTTGGCAAATCGGCCGCCAATGTCAGCCCGGCCGAGGCGGCGATGCTGGCGGGCCTGCTGAAGGCGCCGTCGCGCTATGCGCCGACCAACAACCTGAAACGCGCGCAGGACCGGGCGAATGTCATCATCAGCCTGATGCAGGATCAGGGCTATCTGACCGAGGCGCAGGCCGATCAGGCCCGCGCCAATCCGGCGCAGCTGTCCGAGGCCGCGGCCAAGAACGCGGGTGGGTTCTTTGCCGATTGGGTAATGGAATCGGGGCCTGCCTTCCTGACCAAGGACACGACAGAGGATGTCATCATCCGCACCACGCTGGATCAGCAGATTCAGCGCAAGGCGGAAGATGCGCTGCAATATGTGTTCGATACCAAGGTGAAGGAAAGCAGCACCGCCCAGGCCGCCATTGTGGTGATGAGCGCGGATGGCGCCGTGCGCGGCATGGTGGGCGGGCGCAAGATCGCGGCGGCGGGCAGTTTCAACCGCGCCACGCAGGCGCTGCGGCAGACCGGATCGGTGTTCAAGCCCTTCGCCTATGCCGCCGCGCTGGATCTGGGCTATACCCCGGCCGATTTCGTGGAAGACACAAAGCTGACCATCAACATCAAGGGGTCCGGCCCCTGGACGCCCGAAAATTACGACAAGAAGTTCAAGGGCATGATTACCCTGACCCAGGCGCTGGCCGAAAGCCGCAACATCCCTGCCGTGCGGATCTCCGAGGCAGTGGGGCGCAAGAAGGTGCGCGAGGTGGCGCAGGCCTTTGGCGTGAAAAGTGATCTGGCGGCGGGGCCTGCGCTGGCGCTGGGTGCTTCGGAAAGCACGCTGCTGGAAATGACGGGCGCCTATGCCGGCTTCCTGAACGGCGGCTCATCGGTCAAGCCCTATGGGCTGGTCTCGCTGAAACTGCAGGGCGATGATGCCGAGCTGATCGGGCAGGGCGGCGGCATCGGGGAACGGATCATCAGCCAGGAAGCGGCGGAATATCTGACCTATATGCTGACACAGGTGGTGCAGCGCGGCACCGGCACGCGGGCGCGGCTGGGCGATACGCCGGTGGCGGGCAAGACCGGCACCACCAATGCGGCGCGTGATGCGTGGTTCATCGGCTTTTCGGCGCATTATGTGGTGGGGGTCTGGATGGGCTATGATGACAACCGCCCGCTGACCGGCGTGACCGGCGGCGGACTGCCTGCCGAGATCTGGCACGAGGTGATGAAGCGGGTGCATGAGGGCATCCCGCCGACCAATCTGCTGATGAAGATCCCCGAAGCCAAGGCCGTGCCGCAAAGCGGTGTCAGCCCGTCGCAGCTGGATGCGGCGGCAGGCGCCGGTGCGGGCGGGGCGGCGGCCGGTTCGGGCAATGTGCCAGCGGCGCAGGGCGGTCAGGGCCAGCAGGCGCCGCAGGGCGCGCAGCAGCCGCAGCAGGGCAGCACCGGCGATCCGCTGCAGGATGCGCTGCGCGAGGCTTTGGGCACCACCTCTGGCGTTTACTGAAACAGCCGCAAGATCACCGGGGCCAGAAAGGCGGTCAGCACCGCGTTCAACCCCATGCCGAGGCCTGCAAAGGCCCCGGCGGTGGCATTGACCTGAAACGCCCGCGCCGTGCCGATGCCATGCGCGGCCACGCCGGTGGCAAAGCCGCGCGCCCGCCAATCACGGATGCGCAGCGCGTTCAGCAGCGGGGTGGTGCAGATCGCGCCGATGATCCCGGTCAGGATCACCAGCACGGCGGTCAGCGTCGGTGATCCGCCCAGCCGGTCGGATATCCCCAGCGCCACCGGCGCGGTGGCCGATTTCGGGGCGAGCGAGGCGAGAATCTCGCCCTCCACCCCCATGGCGCTGGCAATGGCCAGGGCAGAGACCACCGCCGTGGCCGATCCGGCCAGCAGGGCGGCGGCCAGCGGCAGCACCACGCGGCGCAGCCGGGGCAGATTATCCCACAGCGGCAGGGCCAGCGCGACGGTGGCGGGGCCGAGCAGGAAATGCACGAACTGCGCGCCTTCGAAATAGGTGGCATAGCTGGTGCCGCTGATCTGCAGCAGCAGGGCCAGCAGCAGCACCGCGATCAGCACCGGGTTCACCCAGGGCTTGCGCCCCGCCGCGCGGAAACAGGCATCGCCGATGGCATAGGCGGCCAGCGTCGCGGTCAGCCACAGCAGCGGGCCTTCGGACAGATAGCTCCAGATTTCGGCGAAATCGGTCATGCCTCCGGCTCCTCTGTGCCGGTCATCCGGGCCACGGCGGTAAAGGCCAGCGCCCCTGCCGCAATCGCCAGCAGGGTTGATCCGACCAGCGCCAGAAAGATCGGCAGGCCCTGCGCCGCCAGCTTGTCCAGATGGCCCACAACCCCGGTGCCCGCAGGCACGAACAGCAACGATAGATGCCCCAGGATGCCCTGCGCCACCGGGCGCACCAGGTCTACCGCTTTGGGAAAGGCGGCAAAGACCGCGATCAGCAGCAGCATCCCCAGCACCGGGCCGGGCAGCGGCAAGGACAGCGCCCGCGACAGGGTTTCACCAGCAAGTTGCGACAAGAGCAGGGTCAGCAGGGCAGGGATCATGGCAGGCTCCGGTTTCCTGCCGCCAAACCTGCGCCAAAGCAGGCGCCGAGGGAAGGCCCCGTCAGGCCAGCATTTTGCGGAAGGTCAGGCTGGTGGGGCGGTGATAGCCGGGGTGGCAGGTTTCGGCGGTCTTGCTGAAACCCATGGCGGAAAATGCGGCGTGATTTTCCACCAGTTCCACCCGCACCTGCAATTCCAGCGCGGGCAGGCCAAGCGCGCGGGCGCGGCTTTCGGCCAGCCCCACCAGCCGCCGCGCCAGCCCCTGCCGCCGGGCCGCCGCCGCCGTGGCCAGCTTGCCGATATACAGCGCATCGGGTTTGGCCGTCAGGAACACGCAGGCCAGCGGCTGTGCCCCGATCAGCCAGACCTCGCCCTCTGCCGCCTGCCGCTGGATATCCGCGCCTGTCAGCCGGTGCATGGAAGAGGGCGGATCAATCCGCCCCTCCATGAAGGCAAAGGCCGTGCGGATCAGCGCCAGCACCGGCGCCGGGTCATCGCCGGGGCGCATCTGATGCGGCGGCGGATCGGCAAGCGCGGTCCAGCCCAGATGTTCGGCCATGCTCACCTCCTCATCCGCGCGGAAGGCGGCGGCATCATCCAGCGTGCCCGCATGAACCTGCACCTCGCCCGGAAACCTGTGCGAGCGATAGGCAAGCGGCGAACCACAGATGGCGCAGCGATCCCAGAACACCCCGGGGCTGGTGCTATGGCTTTGCCGTGGCGGCCCTTCCCATGTCACGGCACCTTCGGCGGCGGCCAGATAGCTGCCAAAGCCCGCCCCGGTGGCGCGGCGGCAGAAGGCGCAGTGGCAATGTGCCGTCCACAGGGGCGCGGCGTCGATCCGGTAGCTTGTGGCGCCGCAGAGGCAGCGGCCGGTGATGGGCAGGGGCATGGACATGCGCAGACTTTGGCCGGGGCCGGGCGGGCCGGTCAATCCCTGCCATGGCGGATTGCGGCGGCGCGGTTGACTCGTTAGGGGGATGGCCCGACCATGGCGCCCCTTGACGGAGACATCCCTTGCGGTTCACCCGCCTGCGACTGAACGGCTTCAAGAGTTTCGTCGATCCGACGGAACTGGTGATCCACGAAGGCCTGACAGGCGTCGTGGGGCCGAACGGCTGTGGCAAATCCAACCTGCTGGAGGCCTTGCGCTGGGTGATGGGCGAAAACCGCCCCACCGCCATGCGCGGCGGCGGGATGGAGGATGTGATCTTCGCGGGCACCGCCACCCGTTCTGCCCGGCATTTTGCCGAAGTGGCGCTGGTGATCGACAATGCCGAACGGCTGGCGCCTTCGGGGTTCAACGATGCCGATCAGCTGGAAATCGTGCGCCGCATCACCCGCGATGCCGGATCGGCCTACAAGGCCAATACCCGCGATGTGCGGGCGCGCGACATCCAGATGCTGTTTGCCGATGCCTCGACCGGGGCGCAATCGCCGGCACTGGTGCGGCAGGGCCAGATTTCCGAACTGATCAACGCCAAGCCCAAGGCCCGGCGGCGGATTCTGGAAGAAGCGGCGGGGATCAGCGGGCTGTATCAGCGGCGGCACGAGGCAGAGCTGCGCCTGAACGCCACCGAACAGAACCTGTCGCGCGTCGATGATGTGCTGGAACAGCTGGCCAGCCAGCTGGCGACGCTGGCCCGGCAGGCCCGGCAGGCGGCGCGCTACCGCGAGATCGGCGAGGATCTGCGCCGGTCGGAAGGGATGCTGCTGTATCGCCGCTGGCGCGAGGCCGATCTGGCCCGGGCGGATGCCGAGGCACTGCTGCGCCAGCGCCTGCTGGGCGCGGTGCAGGGCGAACAGGCGGCGCGGGCCGCCACCAGGGCCCGTCAGGCCGCCGAAGATGTGCTGCCCCCCAAACGCGAGGAAGAGGCGATTGCCGGCGCCATCCTGCAGCGGCTGATGGTGCAGCGCGATGCCCTGGCCGATCAGGAGGCCCGCGCCCGTCAGGCGATCGAGGCCCTGCGCGCCCGGATCACCCAGCTCAGCCGCGATATGGAGCGGGAGACCGGCCTGAACCGCGATGCTGGCGACACCATCGCCCGGCTGGACTGGGAGGCAGAGCAGCTGGCCCGTGCCCATGATGGGCATGAAGATCGGCTGACCGAAGCGGTGGAGACGGCGCGCGAAGCGGCGGCCATCCTGTCCGACCGTGAGGCGCAGCTGTCGGAACGCACAGAAGATATGGCGCGACTTGCGGCCCGGCATCAGTCGGCGCAGCGGTTGCGCGCCGATACCGCCGCCACCCTGCAACGCGCCGAGGCCGAGGCCTTGCGGGCGCGCGATGCGGTGGAACTGGCGACCGAAGCGTTGGAACGTGCCGCCGAGGCGCAGGACAGCGCGACCGAGGCGCAGGAAGATGCCGTGGCCCAGGCCGAGGCGGCAGAAGAGGCGCTGGCCATGGCCGAAGAGGCCCGCGCCGATGTGCAATCGCAAGAGGCCGAGGCCCGTGCCGCACGATCCGCCGCCGAGGGTGAGGCCAATGCGCTGGGCGCCGAAGTGGCCGCGCTGGCCCGGCTGGTGGACCGCGAGACCCGCGCAGGCGAACAGCTGCTGGACCGGCTGCAGGTCGCCCCGGGATACGAGGCCGCGCTGGGCGCGGCGCTGGCCGATGATCTGCGCGCGCCCGAGGTGCAGGTGGCCGATATCGGCTCCGGCTGGGTTGGCCTGCCGGATCTGGCGGATGTGCCACCCCTGCCTGCCGGCGTGCAGCCGCTGGCCGATCATGTGCAGGTGCCCGATGTGCTGCGCCGCCGGATCGCCCAGATCGGTATCGTTGCCGCGGAACAGGCTGCCGCCCTGCAGGCCGGTCTTCTGCCGGGGCAACGGCTGGTCAGCCTTGCGGGCGACCTGTGGCGCTGGGATGGCTTCCGCACCGCCGCGGCCGATATGCCCTCTGCCGCCGCGCTGCGCCTGCGTCAGCTGAACCGGCTGGCCCAGCTGCGGCAGGAACTGGCCGGGGTCAGCGACCGTGCCGCAGCGGCGCGGACCGCACACGAGGCCCTGCAGGCCCGCCTGTCCGATCTGGCGCGCAGCGATCAGCTGGCCCGCGATGCCCGCCGCAGTGCCGACGCACGGGTGACCGAAGCAGGTCGCGCGCTGGCCCGGGCCGAAGCGGATCGCTCCATCGCCGCAGGCAAGCTGGAGGCCGCCCGTCTGGCCGTTTCGCGTTTTGAAGACGAGGCGATGGCCGCCCGCGCCCGGCTGTCCGAGGCCGATGGCACCCTCGCTGCGCTGCCCGATCTGGAGGCCACCCGCTCCATGGTGGAAACCCTGCGCACGGCGGTCGAGGCCGCGCGCATCACCATGATGTCGCGCCGCTCGCAGCAGGATGAGGTTCGCCGCGAAGGCGAGGCCCGCGTGCGCCGCCTGCAGGATGTGGCAAAGGAACAGGCCGGCTGGCGCCACCGGCTTGAAACCGCCGAACGCCGCAGCGCCGAACTGGCCGAACGCCGCGCCGAGGCCGAAGAAGAGCTGGCCGAGGCCGGCGCCGCCCCCGAAGATATCGCCATCCGCCGCGAGGAACTGGGCGAGGCCATCGCCGAAGCCGAGGCCCGCCGCCAGCGTGCCGCCGAAGCGCTCGCCACCGCCGAGGCCACCCTGCGCGCCGCACAGGATGCCGAACGCGAGACCGAACGCGCCGCAGGCGAGGCGCGCGAAGCCCGCGCCCGCGCCGAGGCCCGCGCCGATGCCGCCCGCGAAACCGCCGCCCATGCCGCCGAACGCATCCGCGAAGACACCGAACTCGCGCCCGAAGCGCTGCTGGACCGCCTCAACCTCGACCCCGAGGCCATGCCCGCCGCCGATACGCTGGAGGCGGATGTGAACCGCCTGAAACGCCAGCGCGAGGCCCTGGGGGCGGTGAACCTGCGCGCCGAAGAGGATGCCCGCGCCGTGCAGGCCGAACATGATCAGCTGGCGCAGGAAAAGACCGATCTGGAAGAGGCGGTGAAAAAGCTGCGCGGCGGCATTGCAGGCCTGAACCGCGAAGGCCGCGAACGCCTGCTGGCTGCCTTTGAACAGGTGAACGGGTCATTCGGCACGCTGTTCCCGCATCTGTTTGGCGGGGGCGAGGCGCGGCTGGTTCTGGTGGAATCCGATGATCCGCTGGATGCCGGGCTGGAAATCCTGTGCCAGCCGCCGGGCAAGAAACTGGCCACGCTCAGCCTGCTGTCGGGGGGCGAGCAGACGCTGACGGCGCTGGCGCTGATCTTTGCCGTCTTCCTCGCCAATCCCGCGCCGATCTGCGTGCTGGATGAGGTGGACGCGCCGCTGGATGATGCCAATGTCACCCGGTTCTGCGATCTGCTGGATGAAATGGCCCGCCGCACCGATACCCGCTTTCTCATCATCACCCACCACGCTGTCACCATGGCGCGGATGGACCGGCTGTTCGGGGTGACGATGCAGGAACAGGGCGTCAGCCAGCTGGTTTCCGTCGATCTGAAAAAGGCCGAGGCATTGGTGGCATGACCGAACAGGATGTAATCGCAGCCCTGCAAGCCGCAGGCTTTTGCGGGATCGAGGCCGAGGGCGGCCGCATCTACGCCCGCGTGGCCCCCCAGGCCCCCGAATTCCGCGCCGAACCCCTGGCCGAACCCCTGGGCGATGGCTGGCAGCTGGTGCTGCCCTGGAACGTCACCCCGCCTGCCGAGGCGATGGAGATCTGGAACCGCCGCATGGGCGAGGCCCGCATGGAGCTGTTGCAGGGCGAGGCCCGCCTGGTGATGCCGCTTCCGGGCCGCGAAGTCCTGCCCCGCTGGGCCGCGCTGGCCGGCGAGGCCGAGGCGCATTTCATCGCCTGGCGGCGCGGCAGGCGGGATGTGGAGGGGATGTAAGGCCGCCCGGCCCCTTGCCCGCCCGGCCCTTGCAGCTTGCGATAATCTGCTGAATCCTGCCGTTCTGCCCGCAATTGTGCCGGTTCGTCTTTGCGCCAGTTCCATGGGATTTTTCTTGCCTTGCATCAACTTTTGGTCATCGTGACCGCGCGCGGGTTCCTGCGCATGGCTGAAACCCTAACCAGAGCTTTCTATGCGTCATATTCCCGTTTCGGCCCTTGCGGCCGCGTTCGCGCTTGCCTTGATGCCAATCTCTGCGCAGGCTGACTCTGTGCAATATGACACCGCCGGGGACTGGGCGCTGTTCCGCAACAGCGATGGTGGTCAAGTGTATAGCTGCCATGCCACGGTTTCTGCCGGGGGCGGGGCCGCGATGCTCTTCGAACACAGCGCAGCCTATACCGTGATTGGCTTCAAGACCGCGCGCAGCAATGCGCAGAACGGCAATACGCAGGTTCAGGTGGTGTTTGACGGTGATCCCGGCACGGCGCAGCTGCTGGACATGCCGCATGGCCCGGAATGGCGGGGCTATCAATCTTCCAATTCTGAACCCGACGGCGTGCTTGACCTGTTTGCCAATGCCAATTCGGTCAGCTTCATCTATGACGTGCCGGGGCAGGGCCAGGAAACAGCGACTTTCTCGCTGCGCGGATCGAATGCCGCGACCAAGAGCGTCTACAGCTGCGCCCAGAACCCGCAGGCGGCGCAGGCCGTGACAGCTGCACCCGCCGCACCCCGCAGCCTTCAGTGGGCCGACAACCCGACGGGGAAGCTGAGCCCCGACATGTTGACCGCAGGCACCACGCCGGACGGCATGGTGGTTTTCGTCTGTGGCGCCTATTACAACGGCGGCTTCCATACCGGGATGACCGGCATGTGGACCAACGAGAGCTGCAATATCGGCTATGGCGGGCAGGAACAGCGCGTCGCGCCCTATCAGGTGCTGATGGGCCAGGGCAACTGGCAAGCCTTCACCGGCGCGATTCCCGCCAATGCGGTGGAGGGCGGCTCCGAGGCGAATGGTGCCAAGCTGTACATCTGCCGCGGCACGCATGAAAACATGCTGCTGGCAGGCAAGTTCCGCCCGGGGTTCAGTGGCTGCAACGTCGGCGACAACGGCCAGGAGATCGCGGTGTTCCCGTTCGATCTGCTGACGTTCTGACCCGCGAGGCCCGGCTGGCGATGCTGCTGGCCGGGCAAGCAGCGCTGCACCGCGCTGGAGGGCGGGGGAGGGGGATGGGTGTGGAGGGCGGCATCAGGCCATGAATAGGCAAACTACACTGCCCATTCCCAAAGCTAGATCTGCATTTTGATAGCGTGCGACATAAAGCAAATGCCGCAAGTGGGATTCAAAGCTATTGATAGAATGTCTTTTTCGTTTTAGATTGCGCTATGCGCCATGCGACGTGTTTTTGGGAGGGCGGGATGAGCAGTATTCTTAAAGAGATATCCAATTGGTCAATTGAGGCCAAGGATGAAGATACGAGCAGATACTTTTTCCACTTTGATGATGTGACGCAAATTGAGAATGGCCAAAAGAATTATGTAATTGGTCGTAAGGGAACGGGAAAGACAGCAATTGCCGAGTATTTGCATAGTAAAAACGACCACAATAGGTTTTCTAGGCTTCTGTCTTTCAAGAACTTTCCATTTAATTCTCTATATGACCTTGCTGATCGCGATTATACAAGGCCAAATCAGTACATTTCTGTTTGGAAGTATGTAATATATCACTACATATGTTCCATGATGGGTGAGAATGAATCTGTCTGTTCGGGTTGTGACTTTGATTTGAGTAAGGCGTTTAGCTTTGAAGTCAAGGGCGCGCTATCTCGATCTGTGAGAACAATAACTAGTAGGGAGTATAATTTATCATTTCTTGGTGTTGGGGGCGGTGGCTCACTCTCAAGCGAGGCTGGAGTTTTTGACTTCCCAGCAGCAAATGCGACTCTGGTTGACTTCATAAAGAATAAAATTGATGAATCTGATTACTATGTTATATTCGATGAGCTCGATGAGGACTATAGGGATGTTTTGAATCCAGACAGAAAGAGTGGATATTTTGAGCTGCTTATTAGTTTGTTTAAGGCGTCGCAGAGTATCAGGTCAGATCTAAGGCTTAGCAATATAAAGATTGTGATACTTTTGCGCGATGACATATTCGATTTGTGTCGCGATAATGACAAGAATAAATGGCTTGATAGATCCGTGACTTTAAGGTGGGACGAGGCGCAGCTGAGAAAGCTGATTAATTTTCGCCTGTCTAGGGCTTCCGAGTTATGTGGTCAGAGTGTTGAGGTTTCTGATGCGTGGCAACAGGTATTTTCTGTCACCGAAACCAGGTGGGGCCACAAGAAGCGACGGCCTGACGATACATTCAGATACATCGTTAGTAGAACATTTGGTCGGCCACGGGACGTGATAAGCTATATCCGTGAAGCTGCTCGCGTAGCAGACTCACGCAGTAGCGGAAAAATTGACAATCCATCTATTTTAGAGGGATTGGATGCGCACTCGGCATATATGCGTCGTGAGATAGTTGATGAGATTTTTCCTGTAATGGATGAGATTAGTGAGGTTCTGAACGTTATATCGAGGATGCGAAAAATAATATTTACGAAGAAGGAGTTCAATGATCGATTTAGAGAGTTGCAGAATACACTGCCTGCGGCCGATCGTTCCAAGCTAACCGAATCTCAAATATTGAAGATTTTGTATCACTTTGGTGTTATCGGTAATGTAATTACTGGTGGGCATCGCATTTTTGCATACAATAGTGACAATAAAGTTCTTGATTTGGATAAGCCACTTTGTGTGCACAACGGACTTCTGAAAACGTTGAAAATTGTCTAATTCCTTGCGGAGGACTCAGTTTTTTTGGGGCGGTATTTAACAGTCCCCAAATTCTCATTTGTGATTAGATGTGATTAGATGTGATTAGATGTGATTTGGTTGTGGCTTGGCGGCCCGAAAGTGCTCGGGTCGCCCCCCCCTCACACCTTCCGCAGCCTATCTCCCACCCGCATCACCCCGTCCCGCTCCACCGAGCACAGCACGCCGCGCAGGCGCAGCGGCTCGTGCCCGGGCTGCACGATCCAGTCCTTGGCATCCCGGCCATAGCGCACCTTCCACTTCACGCAGCCGTCGTTGAACAGGTCGCTCACCCGCAGAAGCGCGGTTCCGGCCTGAAGCAGGGTGCCGACCGGCAGGTTGGCCTCGGTCGTGTCCAGATCGGCGATCACCGTGTCGCCGGGGTGGGGCGTGCCGTCACGGTCGCGCCAGACCAGATCCAGCACCCGGCGCGGCAGGATGGAAACCTGGATACGCGGATCGCCAGCACCATCGGGCAGCCTGGCCCAGGGCGCGGTTTCGAACCTTTCGCCGGGGATGCCGCGCGCCCGTGTCAGCTCCAGCGCCTCGGGGAAGCTGCGCTGGTTGTAACCGGGGCGAAAGCACAGCTGCAGGATGGGGGCATCGTCCTTGGGCGCGGCCAGAACATCGGGCAGGGCCGCCATCAACTCGGCCATGGTTATGGGGGGAAGGGTCACAGGATCACCATCAGCAGGGTTAGCGCCAGCATCAGCCCCCAAGCCCGCCACAGCGCATCACAGGCGGCCTCGATCTCCACCGGGCCGGGGTGGCGCCGCCCTTCGGGAAACACCCAGGGAAAGGATTTCATCTCGCCATTATAGCTGCGCCGGCCAGACAGCGATATGCCCAGAACGACGGCCATTGCCGCTTCCGGCCAGCCCGCATTGGGCGACCGGTGCAGCGGCGCATCGCGCAGGATCACCCGGCTGGCATCGGGGCGCCAATGCGCCAGCACCAGCAGCAGCGCGGTCAGCCGTGCCGGGATCAGGTTCAGCAGATCGTCGAACCGCGCGGCCGCCCAGCCGAACTGTTCATGCCGGGGGGTGCGGTGGCCGATCATGCTGTCGGCGGTATTGGTGATCTTGTACAGCAGCAGCCCCGGCAGACCCGCGACCAGATACCAGAACAGCGGCGCAATCACCCCGTCTGACAGGTTTTCGGCGGCGCTTTCGATGGCGGCGCGGGCCACCGCCGGCTCATCCATCGCCGCCGTGTCGCGGCCCACGATCATCGCGACCGCGCGCCGCCCCTCGGCCAGCGACATGCGCAGACCCCGCGCCACAGCGCGCACATGATCGACCAGACTGCGCTGCGCCAGCAGGATAGCCACGGCCAGCACCTCCAGCAGCCCGCCATCGGGGATCAGATGGATCAGCCATCCCAGAAGCAGCGCCCCCAGCCCCAGCCCGGCCATCGCCGCCACACCCTTCATCCGCCGGGCGGCGCCATGGTTCAGCCGCCGGTCGGCCTGCGCCACGGCGCGGCCCATCAGCACGGCAGGATGCGGCAGGCGGGACCACAGCCATTTCGGCTCGCCCAGGGCGGCATCCAGCAGCATGGCGGGCAGCAGCAGGGTGGCAGGCATCACAGATCCTCCAGCGCGGTTTCAAGGCGGGCCCAGCCATCGGCGGGGGGCAGGCCCAAGCGCAGCCATCCGGGCGCATAGGGGAAGATCCGGGTCCAGATCCGGTGCCGGGCCAGCGCCTGTTGCCATGCCGTTGCATCCGCCACCTGATATAGCCGGAACAGCGGGGTGCCCCCCTGCAGCTGCGCCCCGCGCGCCTGCATCAGCGCATCCAGCCGCGCGGCATCCTGCACCAGCCGGGCGCGCGTGGCCACGGCCCAGCCCGGATCGGCCAGCGCCGCCGCCCCCGTTTCCAGCGCCGGGCCAGAGACGCACCACGGCCCCAGCAGATCGGCCAGATGCCCCGCAGGCCCGGTGAGCGTCTCGCGCCGCCCGATGGCGAATCCCAGCCGCAGCCCGGCCAGCCCCCAGAATTTGCCAAAACTTTTCAGAACCACCACGCCCGGATCGGCGGCGCGGGCAATCTGGCTGGCCTCGGGCATCACATCGCAGAAACTTTCGTCGATCACCGTCAGACGGCTGCCCGCCTCGGTCAGCGGCCACAACCGGCCATCAGGGTTATTCGGATGCACGATCACCTTCACCGGCGCCATGCCGCTGTCGGCCACCTGCAACCCGGCCAGCCGAAAGGCGCGGGCATGTTCGTTATAGGTCGGCCCGGCAATCACCGCATCGGCGGGGCAAAGCGCGGGCATCCGCGCAATCAGCGCCGAGGCCCCGGCGGCCGCCACGATCTCGGCCCCGGCGGGCACCTGCCAGAACTGCCGCGCCGCCGCCAGCAGCCGCGCCATCGCCGCCCGGTCGGGCAGCGCTGTCCAGCAATCTGCGGGCAGCGGGGGCAGCGGATAGGGGACGGGGTTGATGCCGGTCGACAGATCAAGCCAGTCGGCCCGCGCCCCGCCCCAGCGCGCGGCGGCCGCATCCACGCCGCCGCCATGATCCGGTTCCGCCTGAGGCTGCATGGTTCCCCCGTTTCAGCTGCCGAAGGGATGGCCGATTCCGCCGCCTTTGGCAACAGCACGGGCTGGGCGCAGCGCTGCGCCTTTTGTGCAACAGGGGTGGTGCCAAAAGGCTGCGTCACGCAAGAATGGCGGAAATGTCGCAAATCTGTCGGGTTGTGCCTTGATATTATGCGGTTTCGGCAGAAACTGGAAAGCAGGAGGAGGAACGGGCCATGCTGGAATTTCTGCCAAAAGACGTGCGTGAGGGGCTGGTTCTGGCGCAGACGCGCAAGGCGCAGCGCAGCCGGTTGCGGGTGCAGCTGGGGCAGGCGGTCTTCCCCGTCGTGCAGCTGACCGCCGATACCATCGTGCTGGAGGCCGGGCTTTCGCCCCGCCTGCGCGGCGTGATCGACGTGTTCGATGGCGCCCGCCATATCCTGCAGGGGCTGGTGGTTGCCACCCGGCAGGAGGACGGCCTGCTGGTCTGCAGCTTCAAGCGCAGCAATACCGTCAGCGACACCCCGCCGCTGGATTATGTGCGCGATGAAAACGCCCCCGCGGGGCTGCTGCCCCGGCTGTAAGGCGGGCGCCCGGTCGTGCCGGGCCCCCACCAGATCACTGCAGATCGGCAAAGGCCTTCTGCAACCGTGCCACCGCCGCCTCGACATTGGCGCGCGGCGTAGCCAGGTTGAAGCGCAGATAGCTCTCGCCCCCGGTGCCAAAGCTGGCGCCATGATTGGCGGCGATGCCTGCGCCCTGTTCCACCCGCGCGATGAATTCCGCAGGCGCCATGCCGGTGCCCGAAAAATCGACCCAGGCCAGATAGGTCGCCTCCAGCGGCATCGACTGCAGGCCGGGGATGCCATTCACCCCCGCATCAAAGATCTGCCGGTTGCCATCGAGATAGGCCATCAGCGCATCGACCCAGGCCGCGCCTTCGGGGCTGTAGGCCGCCGTCGCCATGACAAGCCCGAAGGAATTGCCAGAAATCCCCATCGCCGCCATCCGTGCGGCAAAGCGGGCGCGCAGGGTTTCTTCCGGGATGATGACATTGCCGGAATGGCTGCCCGCGATGTTGAAGGTCTTGGTGGTGGCCGTCATCATCACCAGCCGGTCGCGATCTCCGGCGCGGCCAGCGGCATGACGGTATGCTTCTGCCCCGGATAGACCAGATCATGGTGGATCTCGTCCGACACCAGGATCAGGTCATGCTTCTGGCAGAAGGCGGCAATCGCCTGCAGCTCTGCCAGGCTCCACACCCGCCCGCCGGGATTATGCGGCGAACACAGGATCAGCATCCGCTCCGTCCCGGTCATCCGGGCATCCCATTCGGCGGTGTCAAAGCCGTGGCGCCCTTCGGTCACTGTCAGCGGACATTCCACCACCCGCCGCCCGGCCGCTTTGATGACGCGGGCAAAGGCGTGATACACCGGCGTCATCAGCACCACACCCTCGCCCGGCAGGGTAAAGGTATCCACGCACAGCGCCGTGCCGTTCACCAGCCCATGGGTGGTGAAGATCGCCGCCGGGTCCACCGTCCAGCCATGCCGGGTCTTCATCCACCAGCAGATCGCCGCCAGATAGGCCCGGTCATCGCCGAAATAGCCGTAAACCCCATGCGCGGCCATCGCCTCCACCGCGCCCTGCACGCAGGCCGGCGGGCGAAAATCCATATCGGCCACCCACATCGGCAGCCCGGTTTCCGGCGCCACGCCATAGAGCGCCTCCATCATGTCCCATTTCACGGAATGGGTGCCGATACGGTTGATCTGTTCGTCAAAATCCGGGGCGGTGGTCATGGGTCTTCCTTCTGCTGCGCGCAGCCTAACCGGGCGCAGGGGCGTTGCAAGAGCGGCCCCAAGGATAAAGCCGCCGGAACGATGTGCCAATATGCTGCGCCAAAATAGGAATTTCTCCCGAAAATCCCGGCAAAGCTGCGGCTTCGGCCCGCGGTCCACCCCCGGGCCGGAACAAAGCCGCGAAGGAAATTCTGCATATCCGCCCCCCGATCGCGCTTTTTCTGCCCCGCCTCCACCATTGCGTGCAGCAAGATGACCAAGTAAATCAGGCCCCATGAAACGCCCGATCCTCATTCATCCCGATCCGCGCCTGAAAAAGCTGTGCGATCCCGTCGCCTCGGTCACGCCGGATTTCGGCAAGCTGGCCGAGGATATGCTGGAAACCATGTATGATGCCCCCGGCGTCGGTCTTGCCGCGCCGCAGATCGGCATCACCCGGCGGCTGATCGTGCTGGATTGCGAAAAGGCGCCCGATGCGCCGCGCCCGCTGGTGATGTTCAACCCCGAAATCACCTGGTCGTCCGAGGATCGTTCGACCTATGAAGAGGGCTGTCTGTCGATCCCCGATCAATATGCCGAGGTGCAGCGCCCCGCCGAAGTGCGCGTGCAATGGCTGGGGCTGGATGGCAAGCGGCAGGAAGAACAGTTCGCAGGTCTCTGGGCCACCTGTGTGCAGCACGAGATCGACCATCTGAACGGCAAGCTGTTCATTGATTATCTGGGGCCGCTGAAACGCCAGATGATCACCCGCAAGATGGAAAAGCTGAAACGCGAACGCGGGCGGGGCTAGGCCATGACCGTGCTGCCGATCCTGCGCTGGCCCGACCACCGCCTGCAAAGCCCCTGCGCCCCGGTGGCCGAAATCACCGCAGAAATCGGCACCCTGGCCGCCGATATGCTGGATACGATGTATGCAGCGCCGGGCCGTGGCCTTGCCGGCCCGCAGGTCGGCGCACTGCTGCGGATCTTCGTGATGGATACCACCTGGAAGGACGGCCCGCGCAGCCCGCGCGTCTGCATCAACCCCGAAATCCTCTGGCGCTCTGAAACCCTTGTTGCGGGCCCCGAAGGCTGCCTGTCGATCCCGGGCATCACCACCGAAATCACCCGCGCCGCCGCGATCCGCCTGCGCTGGACCGGCCTTGATAGTGTGACCCGTGACGAAGATCTGACCGGCTTCGATGCGATCTGCGCCCAGCATGAATACGATCACCTCGACGGGATCGTGACCTTTGACCGCCTGCCGCCCGATGCCCGCGCCCAGGCCGAAGCCGAGTATATCGCATGACCGCCCGCCGCTGCCTGCCCTGGCCCGACAAACGCCTGCACACCCCGGCCGCCCCGGTCGAGGCGATCACCGATGACATCCGCGCCCATTGGCGCGACATGGTCGATACGATGGAGGCGATGCCCGGCTATGGCCTGGGTGGCCCGCAGATCGGCGTCATGCTGCGCCTCGCCGTCGTCGATTGCAGCGAGGAACGCGGCAAGGCCGTGCTGATGGCCAACCCCGAGGTGTTGCACGCCTCGGTCCAGTTCCGCGAACATGAAGAGGCCAGCCCCAATCTGCCCGGCGTCTCTGCCGTCATCAGCCGCCCCCGCGCTGTCACCGTGCGGTTCCTGAACGCGGCGGGCGAGATCGAGGATCGTGATTTCGTCGGCATCTGGGCCACCAGCGCCCAGCATCAGATCGACCATTGCAATGGTCGGATGTATTTCGACCATCTGAAACCGCTGAAACGCAAGATGCTGATCCAGCGCGCCGAAAAGCTGAAGGCGCGGGGATGAGGATCGTTTTCATGGGCACACCGGAATTTTCGGTTCCGGTGCTGGAGGCGCTGGCCGCCCACCATCAGGTGATCTGCGTCTATTCCCAGCCGCCCCGGCCTGCCGGGCGCGGCAAGAAAGATCGCCCCTCGCCGGTGCAGGCAAGGGCCGAGGCTTTGGGCCTGCCGGTCCGCCACCCCACCAGCCTGAAAGGCGCCGAAGCCCAGGCCGATTTTGCCGCGCTTCAGGCCGATGTCGCCGTGGTGGTGGCCTATGGTCTGATCCTGCCACAGGCCGTTCTGGATGCGCCGCGGCATGGCTGTCTGAACATCCATGCCTCGCTTCTGCCGCGCTGGCGGGGTGCGGCACCGATCCACCGCGCCATCATGGCGGGCGATACGGAGACCGGGATCTGCATCATGCAGATGGAGGCGGGGCTTGATACCGGCCCGGTGCTGCTGCGCGAGGCCACGCCGATCGGGGCCGAAGAAACCACCGGCCAGCTGCATGACCGGCTCAGCCAGATGGGGGCGCGGCTGATCCTTGATGCGCTGGCCGATCTGTCGGGACGCAAGCCAGACATACAGCCCGACGCAGGCGTGACCTATGCCAGCAAGATCGAAAAGGCCGAAGCGCGGGTGGATTGGTCGCGCCCGGCGGCCGAGGTGGATCGCCTGATCCGGGGCCTGTCGCCCTTTCCGGGCGCATGGTGCGATGTGGGGGGCGAGCGGCTCAAGCTGCTGGGCAGCCGTCTGGCCGAAGGGCAGGGGGCACCGGGGCAGGTGCTGGCCGATCCCGATCTGAAACGCCTGCGCATCGCCTGCGGCAGCGGCGCGGTGGATATCACCCTGGCGCAGCGCGAAGGCAAACGCGCCATGCCGCCCGAAGATGTGCTGCGCGGATTCGCGTTGCCAGACCGGCTGGCGTGACGCGGGGCTTTCTGAAAAATCCTAATCTGTCAGACGTTTAAGCGCGTCTTTCAGGCGAAACCCCTTGCCGCCCGCCATCTGCCACAGCAGCTGCCCCTGCCAGGCGGCGAACAGCAGCGCCGCCGTTTCGCGCCCCTTGGCCCCGCCCCCCAGCCGCAGGGCCAGCGCGCTTTCCACCTGCGCCCGCCAGGCCTCGGCCCGCGCCCGCAGCAGCGGATCGCGGAAATCCGCCGCCAGCAGCGTCAGATCCGCGGTTTCAGGCGCATCCGCCCCCAGCGCCTTCAGAAAGGCCTGCGCGCCCTTGGCGTTCAGCGGCGCCTGTTCCTCGGCGGCGCGGGTGGTCGCCTCCAGCTCGGTCCAGGCGGCGGAAAGCGCATGGTGCAGCATCGCATCCCGCGACCCGAACCGCTGCACCAGCGTGGGCGGCGCAAGCCCGGTGGCCTGCGCAACTGTCGAAAAAGAAACAGATTTTTCACCGCCCTGCGCCAGAAGCTGGCGGATGGCGGCAAAAACGGCCAGATCGGGGATAAGTTTCTTGCGCGGCATAAGGTCGTTATAAACGCAGGATCACGCTTTGAAAGCCAAAACCTCCCCCGCAGGCTTCATGCGCCCAGGATCCGCTCAGCGCAGCCCGTTGCGCGGCGCGCGCCCCCGGTAGACCGGCAGCTTCCAGCCAAAGCCCAGCGACCCGGCGCGCAGCAGAAAGGTCACCGCCGCACAGCCGATCAACCCGCCCTCCAGCCCCAGCGCGGCAAAGATCACCGCCACCACAGCCCCGGCAAAGGCCGCCGTCACATAGATTTCACCCTGTTTCAGCACCAGCGGCACCTCGTTGCAGACCACATCGCGCATCAGCCCGCCCATGCAGCCGGTGATCATCCCCATCACGATCACGATGGGCCAACCCAGCCCGGCGCCCATCGCCACGCCCACACCGGCAGGCACCGCCACCGCCAGCGCGCAGGCATCCAGCCAGACCAGCGCGCGATACCGGCTTTCCAGCCGGTGCGCCGCAAAGAACACCACGACCGCCGCCCCCGCCGCCACCGCCAGAACCGCCGGATTGCCGATCCAGAACACCGTATCGCGGTTGATCAGCACATCCCGCAACGTGCCCCCACCCACCGCCGTCAGGCAGGCAATGAAGATGAATCCCACGATATCCAGCTGCGACCGGCTGGCCACCAGCGCGCCGGTCAGCGCGAAAACCGCGACCGAAGCCAGATCCAGCGCCGAAATCAGCGTCATGCCGCGCCCTTTTTCTTGAACGGCGCCATGCCGGCGCGGGCCAGTTCATCCGCGGCCTCGTTCTCGGCATGGCCCGCATGGCCCTTGATCCATTTCCACACCACCTTGTGCCGCGCCTGCGCCTCGTCCAGCCGCTGCCAGAGATCGACGTTTTTCACCGGCTTGCGGTCGGCGGTTTTCCAGCCATTGCGCTTCCAGCCGTGAATCCAGCTGGTGACGCCGTTCTTCACATAGGCGCTGTCGGTCACCACGGTAATTTCTGACGGGCGGCTCAGCGCCTCCAGCGCCGAGATGGCGGCCAGCAGCTCCATGCGGTTGTTGGTGGTATCCGGCTCGCCGCCCTGCAGCCGCCGTTCCTTCACCACCGCCTCGCCTTCGCGCGCCAGCATCAACACGCCCCAGCCTCCGGGGCCGGGGTTGCCGGAACAGGCTCCGTCAGTATAGGCGAACAGATCGGGCATCTTTATCTTGGTCCAAATATCCTCGGGGGGCGGCCGCAGGCCGTGGGGGGCAGACAGCCCCCCGTTTGACGCCAGCCCTAGCGCGATCCGGCGGCCATGGCCAGAACCCTGCGCTTCAGGCGGTGCGTTCCAGGGCCAGTCGCAGGCCAAGCGCGGCGAAAGAGGCCGCAAAAATCCGGCGCAGCCATGTCATGATGCGGGGGCTTTCCAGCAGGCTGCGGCGCCCGCCTGCGGCCAGTGCGGCATAAAGCACAAAGGTGCCCAGCGTCATCAGCGTGAACCCGGCGCCCAGTTCGATCATCGTCGCCGGGGTGGCGCCGCTGGCGGGCAGGAATTGCGGCAGGAAGGCCACGAAGAACAGCGGCAGCTTGGGGTTCAGGATGTTCAGCAGTACGCCGCGCCACAGGATGCGCAGCGGCGGGGCGGGGGTGGCCGGGGTCAGCGCCATGCCGCCATGGCCCTTCAGCACGGCCCAGGCCATCCAGATCAGATAGGCGACGCCTGCATATTTCACCGTCTGGAACAGCAATGCGCTGGTCAGCAGCACGGCGGCCAGCCCGGCCAGCGCCACGACCATATGCAGCACGGTGGCCAGCGTGCAGCCGATGGCAGCCCAGATGCCGACGCGCAGCCCACCGCCCAGCGTCATCGACAGGGTATAGATCACCCCGATTCCGGGGGAGATGCAGACGATGAAGGCGGTCAGCAGAAATTCGGGTGTCATGGCGCCCTCTGGTTGCGGAATCACGCCAGCCTAGCTGTTGCCGGCCATCTGGCAAGCCCTTCACCGCAGGCTGCGCACCATGATGGTGGCCGAGGCAAAGCGGAAGGCCAGCTGCAGAACCCCCAGATGATCGCGGCGCAGCACGCGAAAGCCCTTGCGTTCATAGAGGGCGCGGGCGCGTAGGTTGCTGTCGATCACCTCCAGCCGGATGGCGCCATAGCCGCGCCGCGCAGCCTCGGTGCAGAGCGCGTCGATCAGCGCGGCGCCGATGCCGCGGCTGCGATGGGCCGGGGCCACGCAGATGCCGTCAATCAGGAAGCGGCCATTGTCGATTTCATGCGACAGGGCGGTAAGGGCGGCCATGCGCCAGCTGGCCCCAAAGCGGCCATAGACGGCGCGCAGATCCGCCAGGCTGCCCTCGGCAAAGCCGCCCTCGGGGGTGCGGAAGCCCGCCAGCCCCAGCAAGGCACCATTTTCTGTGGCGGCGATGGCGTGATCGGGGCGGATGACACGATCCAGATAGGCCAGGGCCTTGGCTTCTGGCCCCAGCACGCGGGACAGTTTGCCGCCGAAAGCCTGCCAGTAGAGCTGTGCCGCGGCCTGGCGATGGGCCGGCAAGATGCCCAGATGCAGCCGGACGGTCATCCTGCCGCCTGTTGCAGAAGGGCGGCATGGCCTGCGCCAAGGATCCAGCCTTCTTCGCTGCGGGCCGGGGCGGGGGCCGCATCCAGCAGCGGGGCGAGCCGGTCTGTCTGCGCCAGCTGCCAGAAGGCGCGGGCCAGCAGGCGCACCTGTGTGGCATCCTTGATGCCCGGTTCCGCCGTGATCCTTGCGCCCAGCAGCGAGGGATAGACCTCGGCCAGAACCACGCGCGACGGGGGGTGAAAGGGCCAGACGCTGACATCGGGCAGGGCGGCCAGACGGGCAATGACCGGCAGCCCCATCAGGGCCTGCGAGCCGACAGAGCCGGTGGTATACAGCTTCCACACCGGCTGCGCGCGGGGCACCAGCCGTTCGACCGCGCGCCGGTCGGCCAGACCCAGCGCCGCAGGATCGGTGGTGCGGCGGGGCGGCAGATCCGGCAGATCCAGAGTGGCGGGGCGGCCCCAGAACAGGCCGCCGCCGAACTGGCGGTTGATCTCTGCGGCCAGGGCAAAGCGGTTGTTGCGATTGTCGGGCGCATCGGTGATCCGTGCGGCCAGCCAGTGCCAGACCGCTTCGGCCCGTGGCGTGCCGGTCAGCCGTGCGGCAAAGCCCTGAGGATAGCCCATCGGAAAATCGAAACCGATCAGCCAGCGCCCGGGCCGCGCCACCAGATCGCGCAGCGCGGATTCGGCGCTGGCGCGGGTGCGGTGGTAGGTTTGCCCGGCGCCATCCGGCCCATGCACGCCGATCCAGATCGCATCGGCGGCAGGCCGGGCCGGGCTGGGGCTTGATGCCGCCGACCAATCGACCACGGCGATATGGGTGAAGCCGGTCATGTTTCTGCCAGCGCGCGTTCCGCCAGAGCCAGATCCTCGGGCGTGTTGAGGTTGAGGAAAGGGTCGGGCGTGTCAGTGGAGAAATCGGCCACGGCCGCGTCTTCGGCAAAGGCCATCACCTTGAACTGCCCCGCGTCCAGCTGTGCGCGCAGGGCCGCGCGCAGGGATATCGGCCAGAGCCCCGCCGTGGGATGCAGGCGGCCATTGCAGCGCGCCACGGCCAGCCCGCCATCCCCCGCCAGCCAGAGCCGGGGCACCAGATCGCAGGGCAGGAAGGGGGTATCCACCGCTGCGCTGACCACGGCATCGGCGCCGGCGGTGGCGGCCCAATCCAGCGCGACCAGAATCCCCGCCAGCGGGCCAGCCCCCGCACCATCGGGCAGAACCGGCAGGCCGGTGAAGGCCAGCCGGGCCGCATCGCCATTGGCCGAAAGTGCCAGCCGGGCCACCTGCGGTTCCAGCCGGTCTTGCAGATGGGTGACCAGCGGCTGCCCGGCCAGCCGCAGCAGTGCCTTGTCGGCGCCGCCCATGCGCCGCCCGGCGCCCCCGCAGAGAACCACGCCGAAGATCTGCACCACACCATCTCCGATTGCATCCGTCAGGCCAAAGGCCTAAGCCCTCTGGGCCTGTCCGTAAAGCCGGAACCCGGAATGACCTTCTCGCTCTCATCGCCCGTTGGCCGCGCCTTTCTGCGCGGGCTGGTGACATCGCTGCCGTTTCTGCTGGTTGTGGTGCCGTTCGGGCTGGTGTTCGGGGTGGTGGCCACCTCTGCCGGGATGACGCTGTTCGAAACCATGGCCTTTTCGGTGATCGTGGTGGCAGGGGCGGCGCAATTCGCGGCGGTGCAGCTGATTCAGGAAGGCGCGCCGCTGCTGATCGTGATCCTGACGGCGCTGGCGGTGAACCTGCGGATGGCGATGTATTCCGCAGCATTGGCGCCGCATCTTGGTGCCACTTCGGCGCCGGTGCGGGCTCTGCTGGCCTATAGCCTGATGGATCAGTGCTTTGTCGCCAGCATGGTGGAATATGAGCGCAGGCCCACAGCGACCGTGGCGGAAAAGGCCGCGTTCTTCTTTGGCATTGCCGTGCCGATCTGCCCGCTGTGGTATGTGGCGACCTGGGCTGGGGTGGTGTTCGGCCAGACGATCCCGCCGGAATATGCGCTGGATTTCGCGGTGCCCATCGCCTTTCTGGCGACGATTTCACCACTGCTGCGCGGGCGGGCCAATCTGGCGGCGGCACCGCCAGGTCACCGCGCGCGACCATGATGCCGTCGGACACCTTGAGGATGTTGTCCAGCTCGGGAATCGCTTCAGCGCGCTCGATCTTGGCGATGAGCCCTGGCTTGTGGTTGTATTGCGCAGCAGCCATGTTGCACAGTTGGCGCGCCAGCTCCATGTCGGTCGCGTTCTTGGGGAAACTCACGGCCACGTAGTCGGCCTGCAGGCTCATCGCGGTCTTGATGTCTTCCATGTCCTTGGCGGTCAGCGCCGGCGCGGTCAGCCCGCCGCCCTGCTTGTTGATGCCCTTGTTGTTGGACAGCTCGCCACCGAGCTTGACGGTGGTGTGCACCGCGTCGCCGAGCACCTTGTCGACGGTCATCACGATCAGCCCGTCGTTGAGCAGCAGCGTGTCGCCCGCCTTCACGTCGCGCGGCAGTTCCTTGTAGTCCAGGCCCACGCCACCGATGTCGCCCGGCTCGGTGCGCGAGGCGTCGAGCACAAACGCCTGTCCGGGTTCGAGCATCACCTTGCCTTCGGCGAACTTGCCGACGCGAATCTTGGGGCCCTGCAGGTCGGCCATGATGCCGACCTCGCGGCCGGCGCGTTTGGCCGCCGCACGGACCATGTCGGCGCGGTCAATGTGGTCCTGCGCCTTTCCGTGCGAGAAGTTCATGCGCACGACATTGACGCCGGCCCGGATCATGGCTTCTAGCATCTCGGGGGTGTTCGAGGCGGGGCCTAGTGTGGCGACGATCTTGGTGGCGCGTTGGGGCATGTCGGGGGGTCTCCGTCGGGGTGGAATGTCGGTCGGCGTTGTAACTTGGTTTCGCATTATCTTGGAAACTTGTTACCACCGGGTTACGACATGCCACCGGGACCGCTGCGCGCCGGGTTGTCGCTGGGTGCCCGGCTGAGGTCGTTGTTCTGCGTCACCAGCACCTGCAGCAGGCGCATGAAATCGCTGCGCTGGCGCGGCGTCAGCGGCGCCAGGATCTGCTCCTGCGCGCGCAGCATGGCCGGCAAGGTGTCGGCCAGGCCCTGTTCACCCGATGGGGTCAGGTGCAGCAGGCGCGTGCGGCGGTCGTCGGGCGACATGCGCCGCTCCAGCCAGCCCCGCGCCTCCAGCCGGTCGATCACACCGCCCGTCGTCGAGGCGTCCAGCGCGATGCAGCGCGCCAACCTGCGCTGGTCGATGCCGGGCTGGTTGCCCACCACCTGCAGCGCCGCGTACTGCACCGGCGTCACGCCCAGTTCGCCGACTTCCTGCAAGAAGACGCCAACCGAAATCTGGTGCAGGCGCCGGATCGCGTAGCCCGGTTGCTGGTCGATGTCGATCTCGGGGGATTCGGGGGTGTCCATGGCGGCAGCGGAAGGCGTTGACGCAGTTTAGCAGCGCTCTTATCATGAGTATGCTGATCATTTGTGTGCGGCCTTTTCGCCGCTAGCCACACGGGACACCAGAGGAGACACCCATGAGCCACGCACTCGGCCGCCTGGAAGACCTGCCCCAGGACTACCGCGACGATCTGAAGAACCTCAACCTGGTGCCGCTGTGGCCCAGCCTGCGTGCCGTGCTGCCGCCGGGCGTGCCCACCCGCGCCACGCAAGCCGTGCACTGGCCCTACGCCACGCTCAAGCCGCTGTTGCTCAAGGCCGGCGAGCTGACACCCATCGAGAAGGCCGAGCGTCGCGTGCTGGTGCTGGCCAACCCCGGCCACGGGCTGGAAAACATGAAGGCCAGCCCGGCCATGTACCTCGGCATGCAGCTGCTGCTGCCCGGCGAGTGGGCGCCCAGCCACCGCCACACGCCCAACGCGGTGCGCATGGTGGTCGAGGGCGAAGGCGCCTGGACCACGGTCGACGGCGAGCAGTGCCCCATGAGCCGCGGCGACCTGATCCTCACGCCCACCGGCCTGTGGCACGAACACGGCCACGACGGCAGCGACCCGGTGGTGTGGCTCGATGTGCTGGACCTGCCGCTGGTCTATTACATGGAGGCCAGCTACCACATCAACGGCTCGCGCCAGACCGTCAAACAAGGCAGCGGCGACCGCGCCTGGACCCGCGCTGGCGTGGTGCCGACGCAGGTGTTCAGCCGCAGCGACAGGCGCTACCCGATGCTGCGCTACCCCTGGGTGGACACGCGCGCCGCGCTGGTTTCGATGGCCGCCAACCAGC
This sequence comes from Gemmobacter sp., assembly GCA_034519525.1. Taxonomy (GTDB): domain Bacteria; phylum Pseudomonadota; class Alphaproteobacteria; order Rhodobacterales; family Rhodobacteraceae; genus Gemmobacter. Next base: position 156,115 of record JAXHOJ010000063.1, read on the forward strand.
CCGAGCTGGAGTGCGTGCAGGTGACCTACGTGAACCCCGAAACCGGCGGCGACGCAGAAAACATCCTGGGCTTCTACGCCCTCATGCTCAAGCCCGGCCAGACGCTCACCCTGCCCGCCCGCTCGCCATCGCAGGTGTTCCACCTGATCGAAGGCGGCGTCGATGTGTCCACCTGCGGAAAGACCTTTGGCCTGGTTGAGGCCGACACCTGCTGCGCGCCGGGCTACGAGCCGGTGACGCTGACGAACCGCTCAGCCGATCAGCCCTCCTTCGTCTTCATCGCCGACGAATCGCCGCTGCACCGCAAGCTGGGCGTCTACGAGACCCGATAACTTCTCTCACCGAATCCCATGCCCCAGTACCTCTTCGCCCCACCCGCAGTCCAGTCCCTGCCCATCCGTGGCAAGACCGAGCGCTTCCCCATCAACCGCATCTTCTGCGTCGGCCGCAACTACCACGCGCACGCCGTCGAGATGGGCAAGCCGGTCGACAAAAGCGCCGAGCGGCCGTTCTACTTCACCAAGTCGCCGCAGAGCCTGGTGCAGAGCGGCGCAACCGTGGCCTACCCGCCCGGCACCAACAACTACCACTTTGAAATGGAACTCGTGCTGGCCATCGGCAAGCCCGGCTTCCGTGTCAGCGCCGAGAACGCGCACGAGGTGATCTACGGCTACGCCGCCGGGCTGGACATGACCCGCCGCGACCTGCAACTGATCGCCCGCGACAAGGGCCGCCCCTGGGACCTGGGCAAGGACATCGAAGAAGGTTCGGTCTGCTCCGAGATCGTGCCGATGGAAGGCGTGATCGTGGACCAGGGCGCCATCGCGCTCGAAGTCAACGGCGCCACCAAGCAGTCGTCCAACGTGGACAAGCTGATCTGGAACATCCGCGAAATCATCGCGGACCTCTCGCTGTTCTACCACCTGCAACCCGGCGACCTGATCTACACCGGCACGCCCGAGGGCGTGGGCGCGGTGGTCAATGGCGACCGGATCACAGGTCGCGTCGAAGGTGTGGCCGAGATCGCGCTGAACGTCGGCCCGGCGGTTTGACTATCGTCTCTGAGCCGGATCGCGAATAAATTGATGATGCAAGAAGGCCCCACGCTTTACCTGAGGCGACCGTCCTCGTTGGCGATTGTCAGTTGAGGTATACGTGGATCGAATTGAGCAATTTTTATCGCCATCGCCTCCATCTCTCCAAGTGATCGCGCGATCTCACGGAAGAGCAGATCATGGTCTCCTATCGAGAGGCGATCAATCGTTTTTATTGTCTGCCCCGCCTCATGAGGGTGCGGAACTTCAGGACCAGTAGCTGCAAGGGCGATCTGGGTTCCATCGCGAATTTCTCCCCCCATCAGCTTTTCTTCAAGGTGGTGTATCGCATCCCGTACGTTCCGAATCGGGGTAGCAACTTTGTCAGAGACGAATCCAGGCTTTGGCTCAACCAAGGTTGCTGACATTGGGTCGCGGGTGGGATGGTTGCGAAGGCGGCGGTAGGTCGAGATCGCGCGATGCATATTCGTCACACAACTCTCAAAGTGAGATATCGCTCGATGCATCTTGCGAAGTTGTACTGCGGTGTGATCTGACCAAACCTCGCGCAATGCGGTGGATGCGAGTCGATACTCGATGATCGCGCCCTCTACAAGCCGCATGTATGTGCTGGCAAGGGCGTTAACGGTGCGATCCTGTGACGGACTACTCACGAAGATGTAGCGAATCCAGTAGCTTGAGAATTCAGCACTGGGTTCGTGGACTTCAGGCAAATCGAACTCAACAAGCATAGGTTTGGTCCCGCCAACTTTGACTCACAAGAGGAAGCGCAGTACTCCCACTGTCGCGTTTGAAATACAGCCTCACGGCCCTATGAAGGCCCTTGTGAATCAGGTCTGCTGCGCGTCTCATGTAAAGCCCGAGATTCTTGAAGCAGCCGAAAAGGCGGAAGGTGAACTCCGTCAAACACCCCCCGCCGCCCCATCATCTCCGCCCCCATCGCTTCCAGCGCCGCCCCCCGGATCACCGAGCGCGCCGCCGGATACACCACCCCGTTCTCATCCAGCAAATGCCGCCGATACAGCGCGTCATAAGTGTCGAAGCACTGCTGATCGTCCGCTGAAAACCCGGGCCAGCCCTCGCCCGCCTTCACCAGCGCCATCAACGCCACCCGCACCCGCGCCCACTGCGCCTCCATCTCCCGGTGGTCTTGCTTGAGCTGAATGACCACGGCCACCACGGCGGGGTCGCGCTGCGCGAGCAGCGGCGGGAAAACGTGGCGTTCTTCGTCTTCGTGGTGGTGCGGACCCGCCTGGTCGAAGTAGCGCATCACGTCGCGCGCGGCGTCGCGGGCCTGTGGATCGGCACCGCTCTGCTTCACGTGTTCGCGGATCTTGCCGAGCAGGCCCAGCATGCGTTCGACGCGCTCGTGGCAGGCGTCGAGCATCTCGAACGGTTGCTCGAAACCGACGCCGGGCGCGTGCTGCCCAGGCTGGCTGATCTGGTGCAGGTGGATGCCCGCCATGGCCGTCAGTCCAGCAGCACCGCGCGACCCAGCGGGTCGAACGGAATGAAATTCTGGATGCGGCCCTGGCGGATGGCCTCCACCATCTTCTTCAATGGCGCCTCGGCGTCGGCGCTGGTGACCGGCTTGCCGGCCGCGCCCGACATGGCGGCAGCGAAGAGCATGCCCCAGGGCTGGCCGAAGCCGACGGCCTCCTGCTTGAGCTGCTCGAACGAGCTCAGCTCGTCGGGGCTTTTGTCAACGCACATCTGCGGCACCAGCGCGCCGCCCTGGCCTTTTTCAAATGCTGCGCGTTCGGCGGGCGAGGCGTCGTCGGGCAGCTCGACGGCAGCAAACACGATCAGCAGGCGCTGGGGCAGGGGCTGGGCGCGCGCGGCGGCGAGCAGGTCGTCAAAGGTGCTGATGTCCATGGAAGATCCGGTTCGAAAAACGTGTCAGCCGGGGCCGACGTGGTTCAGGGTGCTGAGGTAGTCGGCCACGGCGGGGCGCACGACGGTCTTGCCGTGCGAGAGCGCGGTCCCGATGCTCAGGAAACACACGGCCTGTTCACGCTCGCGCAGGCCGAAGAAGCGGTGCAACGCGGTCGAGCGCACCGACTGCCCGGCCGTGAGCGCCGAGCCGTAGCCCAGGGCGGTGGCCATGAGCAGCATGTTCTGCGCCGCAGCGCCGGCGGAGATCAGCCGCTCGGCCAGGCCGATCTCGGCGTCGCCCTTGGTCTCGTCCACCACCAGCAGGGCCAGAAAGGGCGAACGGAAACCTTTTTCTCGCGCCTTGGCGAGGTCGTGCGGCTCGGCGGCCGGGTCGCGCTCCAGCAGGGCCTGTGCGAAGACGTCTGCGAGCGCCTGGCGCTGGTCGGCGGGCACGGCGATGAAGCGCCAAGGCAGCAGGCAGCGGTGATCGGGCGCCGAGGCGGCGGCCGACAGGATGGCCTGCAGTTGTGCCTCGTCGGGGCCGGGTTCGCCCAGGCGGAACGGCAGCACCGTGCGGCGCGCCGACATCAGCTCGGCGGCCAGTTCGGCCCAGTCGGCGCCGACGCTATCGGGGGTGCGGGCATCCATGGCTCACCCCGGCCGGCCGTCGGCACGCGGTCGACCGAACCAGTTCGCCAGCCGCCCGCCCCAGACCAGCACCACACCGGCCCAGGTCAGCGCGGCCGCGGCCAGCCAGAGCCCGCTGGCGTTGGGCAGGGTGCCTGCAATGCGCAGCAGCACCGCCACCTGCAGCATCCAGAACAGGGACCACACCGTGGCGTCGGCCACCAGCGCACGGCCACTGTGGCCGCAGGCCACGCGCGTGACCATGGCCAGCAGGATGGAGCCGAGGAAACCCATGGTCAGCGCGTGCAGCGCGCCCAGGCCCAGCGTGGGCACGCCGCCAGCCGCGAGCAGCCACTGCGACAGGCCCGAGAGCAGCAGCGACAGACCGAACCAGACAAAGCCCACGTGCAGCATGGCCAGCAGACGAATCTTCAGGCTCTGCACCAGGCCCCAGACCCAGGCCAGCCAGACCAGCACACCGCCAACGCCCAGTTCCAGCGCGCCGCGCAGCAGGCGCCAGGCCGTGCCTTCGCCCCAGCCGGCGAGCATCAGCCACACCGAGGCAATCTCCAGCACCACCGTCGCCAGCATCAGCCACAACACCCAGAACGGGCGCCAGGCCTCGATCATCGGCAGCGCGCCGGAGGTGAAGAAGGGAATCATGCGGTGCGCGACGCTGACGTAGGTCGCGACGATGAAGCCCCAGAGCGCCGTGTGTACCAGGGCCAGCGCCACCGACCAGGCATCGAGCAGCAACGCGGCCCCGATGCCGGCGGCGCAGAGCGCGCCGAGCGTCCCGCCGACGGCGATCACGGTGGAGTGCACCCGGTCGGGCGCGCGGCTGGCGCGCCACAGGCGCCAGAACAGCAGGTTCTGCGCCCCCAGCCCGGCCGCTGCGATGAAGACGCCGCTCACCGCCACATGGAGGTGCACATGCGCACCGGCCAGCCACAGCAGCCAGCCGGCCACCTGCAAAGCCAGGATGGGCGTGAGGGCCTTCGCGTCCGGCGCCTCGACGCCCAGCCATTTGGGGCCGGCGGTGAACAGGAAACCGGCGAAAAACAGCGGCATGAAGCCCAGCACCATCACCGCCGCGTGGGTCATCGTGGGGGAGACGGCGTGGGTCAACCCGAACACGCCGCTAACGCGGTCGACCTGCACCGCCGCCCACCAGACGGCCGAGGCGACCAGCAGCAGCACCCCCGAAAAAAAGGCCAGCCGGTGCGGCGCACGCCACAGGCTGGCCCATTGCCAGGGCATGGCGACCGGCGAACCTTTCGGGCGCACCGGCAACACCCCACGCCCTTCAATGCTCATCCGCAGCTGCCGAGGTGCCCGCAGGACGTGCAGTAGTCGCAGCCGTCCTTGCGGATCATGGCGTGCGCGCCGCACTCGGGGCACTTCTTGCCGGCCATCACGCTGCTCGACATGCCGGTGGACATGCCGACCAGCTCGGGTGCGGCGGGCGCGTGTGGCATCGCGACGGCGGCGGTGTCGGCCTGCTGGTTGCGGCGCGCGATGATGTTCTGCAGCGCGAACGCAATCGCCGCGACCTCGGAGTCGTGCCACATCGGCACGTGGGTGCCGTCGGCCTTCTGGTAGGTGCCCAGGCGCACCGGGCCGCGGTCCCAGGCGACCTTGCGCATGTCGGACAAGGCACGGCCAAGGAATCCGCCGCGCGCGGCCAGCGAGAGCATGCGCATGGTGGAGGTGATCCACTGTTGCGACTCGCCGTTCTGGCCCACGGGCATGAAGAACTCGATGGCGCGCTCGACCGTGCCCACGCCGTCGGCGGCGGGCACCGGCAGGAACGAGACCACGATGTACAGCGTCTTGTGGCCTTCCTGCGTCCAGTACTCGATCTTGTCGGCCACGGCCGACAGCGCGCCCTTGGGGCGGCTTTCGATCACGGTGCGCATCGGGTCCACCGGCACCGCGGGCACCGGCGCCGCCTCAGTCTTGGCTTCGGGCGTGCCGGTGTCGAGCACCGAGCCGAGGATGTTGTTGGGCCGGTAGGTGGCCATGCCCTTGAGGCTGGCGCGCCAGGCCTTGAGGTACAGGTTTTTGAAGTCTTCGTAGGGGTAGTCGCCCGGCACGTTGACCGTCTTGGAGATCGCGGTGTCGACGAAGGGCTGCACCGCTTCCATCATGGCGATGTGCTCGCCCGCGCTCATGGCCAGCGCATTGACGAAGTAATCGGGCAGGTTGTCAACATCGCCGCCGAGCTCGCGGTACAGGCGCCAGGCGTGGTCTTCCACCGCGTACTCGCGGGTGGAGCCGTCGTGCTCGCGCTTCTTTCGGCGGTACATCCAGGAGAACGGCGGCTCGATGCCGTTGGAGGCGTTGTCGGCAAAAGCCAGGCTGACGGTGCCGGTGGGGGCGATGGACAGCAGGTGGCTGTTGCGGATGCCGTGCGTGCGGATGGCCTGGCGGATGGATTCGGGCAGGCGGCTGGCGAAGGTGCCGGGTTCGAGGTAGCCGTTGGCGTCGAACTTGGGGAAGGCGCCTTTTTCTTTGGCCAGCTCAATCGAGGCGCGATAGGCCGCGTCGCGCATGTGCTCGGCGATCTGTGCGGCGACCTTGCGGCCGTCTTCGCGGTCGTAGCGCACGCAGAGCATCGCCAGCACGTTGCCCATGCCGGTGAAACCGACGCCGATGCGGCGCTTGTCCTGCGCTTCCTTGCGCTGTTGTTCGAGCGGCCAGAAGGTCACGTCCAGCACGTTGTCCAGCGCCCGCACCTGGGTCGCGACCGACTGCTCGAAAGCCGCAAAGTCAAACGCCGGCACGCCGCCGAAACCGAAGGCGTTGCGTACGAAACGGGTCAGGATGACCGGGCCGAGGTCGCAGCAGCCGTAGGACGGCAGCGGCTGCTCGCCGCAGGGGTTGGTCGCGGCGATGCCTTCGCAGTAACGCAGGTTGTTGTCCTGGTTGATCTTGTCCAGGAACAGGATGCCGGGCTCGGCGAAGTCGTAGGCCGAGGTCATGATGGTGTCCCACAGCTCGCGCGCGGGCAGGGTCTGGTAGGCCCAGAGGCCGTCGGCGCGCTGGTAGGCGCCCTTGTCCATCGCCTTGCTGCCGGGCTTGGACTTGTGCACCAGCTCCCAGGGCTGGTCGCCGGCCACGGCTTCCATGAAGGCGTCGCTCACGCCGACCGAGACGTTGAAGTTGTTCCAGCGGCCGGGCGTGCGCTTGGCGGTGATGAAGTCCAGCACGTCCGGGTGGTCGATGCGCAGCACGCCCATCTGGGCGCCGCGGCGCGCACCGGCGCTCTCAACCGTCGAGCAGGACTGGTCGAACACGTTGATGTAGCTGCAGGGGCCCGAGGCCATCGAGTGCGTGCCCTTGACTTCGGCGCCGCGCGGGCGGATGCGCGAGAAGTCGTAGCCGACCCCACCGCCGCGGCGCATGGTTTCGGCGGCTTCGCGCAAGGCTTCGTAGATGCCCGGGAAGCCTTCGTCGTCAAACCCCTGGATGCAGTCGCCCACGGGCTGCACGAAACAGTTGATCAGGGTCGCCTGGATGTCGGTGCCGGCGGCGCTCATGATGCGGCCGGCACCGATGGCGCCCGCGTACAGGTTGTCGAGGAACTTGCGCTCCCACTCGGCGCGGATGGGTTCTTTTTCCACCGAGGCCAGCGCCTTGGCCACGCGGCGGAAGAGGTCGTCGACCGAATATTCGCCTGGTTTGAGGTATTTTTCTTCCAGCACATCGAGGCTGATGGGCTGGGGGTCCCGGAGGTTCTGTGCTCCTGGGCTCGGGTCGCGCTTCATGCGTTGGCTCCTGTCTTGAAGGCGTGGGATGGTACAGGTTCGACACCCACCGGCAGAACCCCGGCCACCATCCACGACATCAGATCATGGACCGAACGGATGTCCTTGCCAAACGGCAGGGAACCCGCCCCCCGGAAGAACAGGCCGCGCTGCTGATCGCCCTCCATGGCATGGGCCAGCTGCTGGTCGATGCAGAACTGGCCCATGTCGCCCTTGCCATCCCGCAATCCGCAATGCGCCAGGCAATCGAAGGCCATGTTGCAGCGGTCCTTGACGTGTGCCACCGCCTTGAGCTTGGGCTCCACGCGCAGGTATTTGTTGAGCCAATGTGTGCGCACACCCCGCGCCGGGAGCCCGGCCACGCTGATGAATTCGACGATGTCTTCCGGCCTTGCCTCGGCCAGCACCTGCTTGAACGCCGGGTCGGCGTCGCACTCCAGCGTCACCGCAAAGGCCGTGCCCATCTGCACCGCGCTGGCGCCCAGGGCCTGCAGTCGCAGGATGTCTTCGCGCGTCGAGATCCCGCCGGCGGCGATCAAGGGAATCTTTCCCTCCAGCCCGGCCGATTTGAAAAATTCCAGCGTCGGCGGGATCACGTTATCGAAATCGAAACGCGGGTCCTGCAGGTCAGCGACCTTGGCCGCGCCCAGGTGGCCGCCGGCCAGGCGCGGGTGCTCGATCACGATGGCGCTGGGCAGGCGGCCTTTTTTTTCCCACTTCTTGACGATCAGCTGGATGCCACGCGCGTCCGACAGGATCGGGATCAGCGCCGTTTCGGGATGGTCCTTGGCGATCTCGGGCAGGTCCAGCGGCAGGCCGGCGCCCACCACGATCGCGTCGGCACCGCTCTCCAGCGCCTGCCGGGCGTAGATTTCGTAGGCCGACAGCGCTTTCATGATGTTGACCGCGATCAGGCCACGGCCCTGTGAGATCAGCCGGGCGCGCTGGATTTCGCGGTCCAGCGCGACGAGATTGGCGTGGTTGATGCGATCGCGGGCGTCGGGTTCCTTTCCGCTTTCCAGGTGACCGGTCACGGCCATGAGGTCGGGATGCAGCCGACGCAGGTCGACCGACGACACCGTCCCGACCCCGCCCAGCGACGCCACGGCGCCGGCCAGTCCTCCCGCCGAAACGCCCACACCCATGCCGCCCTGCACCACCGGCAGCAGCTCACGGCCCTTGAGCCGCCAAGTGTGCATGCCGCCCTCGTTCGCCTGGCGCATCAGCGCCTCGGCGCGGGTGGCGGTTTCGCCGTCTCCAGGCGCCACCGCCCCCATCACATCGCGTGCATTCATCGTCAGATTTCCCGTTGGCGGCGCAAAAAACCGCTTGGGGAGCTTAGCGATCCCTGTCCACATCAGCCTTGCTCTTGGTCAAGAACCACCCCTACCGGCTGTCGGATGGGTCGGTCTGTGGACACCTTGTCACACAGGCGCCCTTCACCTTCGCGAGGTCTTTCCACAATGCGCACATGGACTTTGAACACAGCCCCCGCGCCCAGGCGCTGTTGCGCCAGCTGGACACGTTTCTGCAGACCTATGTGCTGCCGCACAATGCCGCCTGGCACCAGGCGGTGCAGGACGGGTTATACCCGCCGCCCTTCCTGGAAGACCTCAAGACGCTGGCGAAAGAAGCTGGTCTGTGGAACCTGTTCCTGCCCGGTCTGCGTTCCGATGAACCCGGCACCTGCCTCAGCAACCTCGACTACGCAACGCTGGCCGAGGCCATGGGCAAGCTCAGCTGGGCGGCCGAAGTCTTCAACTGCAGCGCGCCCGACACAGGCAACATGGAACTGCTGCACCGCTTCGCCACGCCAACGCAACGCGAACAGTGGCTGATGCCCTTGTTGAATGGAACGATCCGCTCCGCCTTCGCCATGTCCGAGCCCGACGTGGCCTCGTCGGACCCGACCAACCTGCAGACCACGGTGCGGCGCGAGGGCGACGACCTCGTGCTGAGCGGCCGCAAGTGGTTCATCACCGGCGTGGCGCATCCGAACTGCCGCGTGCTGATCGTGATGGCGCGCAACGAGGGCGAAGACACGGCAGATGCCCACCACCAGCACAGCATGGTGCTGCTGCCCATGGACACACCGGGGCTGGAGGTGGTGCGCAACATCCCGGTGGTGCACCACCACGCGCCAGAAGGCCATTGCGAGATCGTGCTGCGCGGCGCGCGCGTGCCGGTCGACCACCTGCTGGGCGAATGGGGTCACGGCTTCGCGATGGCGCAGGCGCGCCTGGGACCGGGCCGTGTGCATCACTGCATGCGCACCATCGGCCAGTGCGAGCTGGCGCTGGCCCTGGCGACCGAACGCGCGCTGGAGCGGCGCAGCTTCGGCAAGTACCTGGCTGACTACGCCAACGTGCAGGAGTGGATCGCCATGTCGCGCATCGAGATCGAACAGGCGCGCCTGCTGGTGCTGCGCTGCGCCTGGCTGCTGGATCACCCCGAGCAGGCCGAGCCCGCCGCGGTGCGCGCGCAGGTCGCAGGCATCAAGGTGGTGGCCGCCGGCCTGCAGACGCGCGTGGTGGACCGCGCGATGCAGGTCTTCGGCGCCATGGGCTTGTCGCCAGACACGCCGCTGGCGCAGTTCTGGACCTGGGGCCGCGCCCTGCACCTGCTGGACGGCCCGGACGAGGTGCACCTGCGCAGCGTGGCGCGGCACGAGTTTGCGCTGGCGCGGGAAGGGATGGGAGCGTCGTCCGCCTATTTCACGACGCCGGAGCAGATGCGCACGCCACCGCATCTCTAGCAAGAAACAACTGTTCGCTCAGGCGGGCAGCGCCTCCCGCATGGCCGCCGCCGCGATGTCCAGCGAGCGCAGGCGCAGCGCCGGGTCGAACACGTCGCTGACCAGCATGAACTCGTCGGCCTGGGTCGCATCGGCCAGTTGCTGCAGACCGGCGCGCACCGTGTCCGGCCCGCCCACCACGGCGCAGGCCAGGAAGTCGGCGATGGCCGCGCGCGCCTGCGTGTCCAGCTGGTCCATGAAACCATGCACCGGCGCCGGCAGCTGGCCGCGCTTGCCGGTCAGGATGCCCAGCACGCGCTGGTAGGTGCTGCTCGCAAGGTATTCCGCCTCGTCGTCGGTCGGTGCGGCGATCAGCGGCACGCCGACGATGGCGTAGGGCTTGTCGAGCACTGGGGACGGCTTGAAGTTCTGCCGGTACAGGTGCAGCGCCTGCAGCAGGTAACGCGGCGCAAAGTGCGAGGCAAAGGCATAGGGTAGGCCGCGCTCGGCCGCGAGCTGGGCCGAGAACAGGCTGGAACCCAGCAACCAGACCGGCACTTTCGTGCCCGCGCCGGGCATGGCGATCAGGCGCTGGCCGGGCTGCGGATCACCCAGCAGGCGCTGCAGCTCGGCCACGTCGCGCGGAAAGTCCTCTTCGGTCTCGGGCCGGTCCCGGCGCAGCGCGCGCATGGTCAGCGGATCGGTGCCGGGCGCGCGGCCCAGGCCGAGGTCGATGCGGCCGGGGTAGAGCTCGGCCAGGGTGCCGAATGCCTCGGCCACCACCAGCGGCACGTGGTTGGGCAGCATCACGCCGCCCGAGCCAACACGGATGGTCTGCGTGCCACCCGCGATGTGGCCTACCAGCACGGCCGTGGCCGAGCTGGCGATGCCGCTCATGTTGTGGTGCTCGGCCAGCCAGTAGCGGGTGAAGCCGAGCGACTCGGCGTGCTGCGCGGTGCGCAGCGCGATGGCCAGGGCGTCGGCCACGGTGCCGCCCTCGCGCACGGCGACGAGATCGAGCAGGGACAGGCGGATGTCTTTCAGGGCGTTCATGCGCCCGATTGTGGGCCTTTGTCCGGACCGCTGCAGCGCTCGAAGGGGTTGCCCGTGGGTCGCGGTCCGTGTACGCCAGGCGACGGTGGCGGCGACGATTTCGGCGTAGGCTGTAAGCCTTGCTTCACCCCTCCCGCCACCATGACCACCCTCTTCGACCCCATCTCCGCCGGCGACTTGCACCTGGCCAACCGCATCGTCATGGCGCCGCTGACGCGCAACCGCGCGCCCGACGCCATTCCCACGCCGCTGATGGCCGAGTACTACGCGCAGCGCGCCAGCGCCGGTCTGCTGATCACCGAAGCCACCGCGATCTGCCACGAGGGCCAGGGCTACGCCGACGTGCCGGGCCTGTATGGCATCGAGCAGCTGGACGGCTGGAAATGCGTCACGAAAGCGGTGCACGACCGGGGCGGCAAGATCGTGACCCAGCTCTGGCACGTGGGCCGCGTCTCGCACGTCGAGCTGCAGCCGCACTTCCAGAAGCCGGTCGCACCCTCGGCCATTCGCGCCCACACCAAGACCGTGCTGATCAAGGATGGTGTGCCGACCTTCGTCGACACCTCCGAGCCGCGCGCGCTGGAACCCGAAGAAATCCCGGGCATCGTGCAGGCCTACCGCCACGCCGCGCAGAACGCGATCAGCGCGGGTTTCGACGGCGTCGAGATCCACGCCGCCAACGGCTACCTGATCGACCAGTTCCTCAAGACCGGCGCCAACCACCGCAAGGACGACTACGGCGGCAGCATCACCAACCGCGCGCGACTGCTGCTGGAGGTCGTGGCTGCGGTCACGGAGGCCATCGGCGGCGGCCGCACCGGTATCCGCCTCTCGCCCGTGACCCCGGCCAACGACATCGTGGACACCGACCCGCAGCCGCTGTTCGAGCACGTGGCGCGCAAACTCGCGGCGTATGGACTGGCCTATGTGCACGTGATCGAAGGCTCGACCGGCGGCCCGCGCGAGCTGCCCGACCGGCCGTTCGACTACGGCGCGTTCAAAGCCGCCTACCGCAACGCAGGCGGCACCGGCGCCTGGATGCTCAACAACGGCTACGACCTGCCGCTGGCACAACAGGCGGTGGCCGATGGCGCCGACCTGGTGGCGTTCGGCAAGGCCTACATCGCCAACCCCGACCTGGTGGCACGCCTGAGGGCGGGCGGCCCTTTCAACAAACCGGACAAGATGACGTTCTACGGCGGGGGAGAAAAGGGCTACACCGACTACCCTTTCCTGGGTGGTTGAGCCCCCTCGCTTCGCCGCTGCCACCTATGATGCGCGGACGATGCCGTCTCCCGAACTGGTCGCCGCGATCTACCCCTGGCTGCTGCCGCTGCACATCACCCTGGTGACGCTCAGCGTCGCGCTTTTCGCCGCGCGCGGTCTGGGTGTGCTGGCGGGACAGTCCTGGCCGATGGGGGGCTGGGCGCGCGGGCTGGCGCCGGTGATCGACTCGCTGTTGCTGCTCGCGGGCGGCACGCTGTGGTGGCTGCTTCAGCTCAACCCGACGCAGAACCACTGGCTGCTGGCCAAGCTGGTGCTGCTGATCGTCTACATCGTGCTGGGAACGCTGGCGCTCAAGCGTGCGCCCACGCGCGCCGCCAGGGCGCTCTGTTTTGTCGCCGCACTGGCCGTGGTCGGCTTCATGGCGAGCATCGCGATGGCGCGCCACCCGCTGGGCCTTTTCGCCCCATGAGGGTCGTCGGGTGAGCCAGAACACGGCGCCAGTCCGTCACTCACGCCTGGTGCGCGGCCTGCTCTGGGTCGCCGGCTCGGTGTCGCTGGTGCTGGGCCTGATCGGCGTGGTGCTGCCCGGCCTGCCCACCACACCGTTCATCCTGCTGGCCGCCACCTGTTACGCCAAGGCCTCGCCGCGGCTGCACGCTTGGCTGCTCAACCACCGGCTCACCGGTCCGATGCTGCGCGACTGGGAGGCCAACCGCAGCCTCACGCGGCGCACCAAGACCATCGCCGTGGTCTCGATGCTGGTGATGGTGAGCTTTTCGATCTGGAGCTTCCGCCACCGCTGGATCGCACAGGCGGTGCTTGTACTGCTGGGCGCGGTCGGCGCCTGGGTGGTGCTGCGGATTCCGACCAGGCGGTAAGTCCCCCCGCGCCGCCTGCGGCGTCACCCCCTCAAGGGGGCGATGCGAGTGGCCCGGCGAAGCCGGTTCCACCGCATCCCTGGATCAGGCACGCGCTCCGGTCACGCTCAGACGGCCCTGCGCGCCAGCACCTCGAACGCGGGCAGCGTCTTGCCCTCCAGCACTTCGAGGAAAGCGCCACCGCCGGTGGAGATGTAGCCCACCTGCTTCTCGATGCCGTACTTGGCAATCGCCGCCAGCGTGTCGCCACCCCCGGCGATGCTGAAGGCGCTGCTCTCGGCAATCGCCTGCGCGATCACCTTGGTGCCGTTCTCGAACGCCGCGAACTCGAACACGCCCACCGGGCCGTTCCAGACAATCGTTCCGGCCTGCTTGAGCTGCGCAGCCAGCTTCGCGGCGGTCTTGGGCCCAATGTCCAGGATCAGGTCGTCGTCGGCCACGTCGGTGGCGGCTTTCACCGTCGCCACGGCGTCGGGGCTGAAGGCCTTGGCGCAGACCACGTCTTCGGGGATCGGCACCTCGGCGCCGCGCGCCTTCATGGCCGCGATCACGGCCGTGGCTTCGCCCAGCAGGTCGGGCTCGGCCAGGCTCTTGCCGATCTTCAGGCCCGCGGCGAGCATGAAGGTGTTGGCGATGCCGCCACCGACGATCAGGCCGTCGACGTTCTTGGCCAGGCTCTGCAGGATGGTGAGCTTGGTGCTGACCTTGCTGCCAGCGACGATGGCGACCAGCGGGCGCTTCGGGTTGGCCAGGGCCTTGCCGATGGCGTCCATCTCGGCCGCCAGCAGGGGGCCGGCCGAGGCGATGGGCGCGGTCTCGGCGATGCCGTAGGTCGTGCCTTCGGCGCGGTGCGCGGTGCCAAAGGCGTCGTGCACGAAGATGTCGCAGAGCTTGCCCAGCTTGGCGGCGAGTTCGGGCTTGTTCTTCTTCTCGCCCACATTCAGGCGGCAGTTCTCCAGCATGACCACCTCGCCGGGCGCGACCGAGAAATCGCCATCGACCCAGTTGGCCACGACTCGGATATCACGGCCCATGAGCTGGCCCATGCGGGCGGCCACCGGGGCCAGGGAGTCGGCGGGCTTGAATTCGCCTTCGGTGGGGCGGCCCAGATGCGAAGTCACCATCACGCCGGCACCGGCGTCCAGCGCCATCTGGATGGCCGGGATGCTGGCGCGGATGCGCGTGTCTTCGGTGATGTGGCCTTCCTTGTCTTGAGGCACGTTGAGGTCGGCGCGGATGAAGACACGCTGGCCCTTGGCCTTGCCTTGGGCACAGAGATCGGAGAAACGGATGAATTGCATGTGGGGCCTCGGTCGGACGGCGCAGCTTCCGGGTGCGGGAGCCTGCGAGATGGATACCAAGGCAAATTGTAGGGAATGCCGCCGGGGCGGCCAGGCTCAACCGGCCTGCGCGCCGCTGACCGCCTCGCCGCCACAGGGGGCGAAGAGGTTCAGCGCCGGGTCACGAACCCGGGTGTTCACGTCCATCATCCCCAGCACCGAATGGAACAGGTGGTCGTGAGACAGGGGCAGCGCCGAGCGGCTGCGCAGGCACCCGGTGTCCACGCCGATGCGCCGCTGCAGGCCGGCCGACATCCAGCCGACCATGGGCACATGCGTCTGTTCCCGGGGCGCCAGCGCGAACGGCACGCCGTGCAGGTACAGACCGTTCTCTCCCAGCGATTCGCCGTGGTCGGAGGCATAGACCAGCCCGGTGTCGTAGAGGCCCGAGGCGGCCTGCGCGTGCAGCCACTTGAGGGTGCTGCCGAGGAAGCGGTCGGTGTAGACGATGCTGTTGTCGTAGGCGTTGACGACCTGCTGCGCCGCGCAGTTGCTCAGCGCGCTGTCGCGGCATTCGGGCTGGAAGGGTTTCTGGGTCGCTGGCGATCGCTTGTGGTACGCCGGCCCGTGGCTGCCGGTCTGGTGCAGCACGACCACCACCCCCCGCTCGCGGCGCTGGGGGTCAAGGTTGCGGATGCGGTCGTCCAGCCCCTTGAGCATGACTTCGTCAAAGCACTCACCACCCTCACAGTACCCAGGCACCGGTTCCTTGCGCACATTGACATGCGGCACGCGGTCGCAAACGCCCTTGCAGCCCGTCTGGTTGTCCAGCCACAGCACGGCCAGCCCGGCCCGCTGCAGCACATCCAGCAGGTTCTCGCTGGTGGCGGGCTCGGCGCCTCCCTCTCGGCGACCCAGGTGCGAGAACATGCAGGGGACCGACACCTGCGTGTTGGTGCCGCAAGACGTGACCTGGCTGAAGTTCACCAGCCCAGCGCGGGCCTGCCAGCGCGCCAGGCTGGGCGTGGTGGACCTGGCGTAACCGTTGAGGCCCCAGTTTCGGGCCCGCGCGGTTTCGCCCACCACGACCACCACCAGCGGCGGGCGCCGCTGGTCGGCGTAGCTGGCCCCCAGGGCCACATCGTCCCCCAGCGGTGTCAGCGCCTGCCCCAGGCGCGGCGGGCGTTTGACCACCGTCCAGCCTGCGGCATACAGGGTGTTCAGGGGGTTGATCATGTAGCGCAGCTCCTTGTGGTTGCGCATCAGGGTCGCCAGGCTCTGATAGCCCACCATCAAGGCGGCCAGCGCCAGCGCCAGCGCAGCCAGCGCGCCCAGCAGGTTGCGCCCCATCTGACGCCTCCATGGCAACGTCGCCACCGGACGACGCCAGAGCCACCACAGCGCAGGCCCGGCCAGCGCCGCTGTCGTGGTGAACAAGGGCCAGGACATCAGGTCACTCACCTCATGGACATCGGTGTTCGAGACGTTCGCCAGCATGGTGGCGTCGATCACCACACCGTACTGCCACATGAAGTGGCTGCTTGCGGCGGCCACCAGCACCAGCAGCGACGTCAGCGGGCGAAACAGGCGCGGCACGGCCAGCAGCGACAGCAGGCCGGCGATCAGGAACAGCACCGCCAGCACCAGCGGCGCCATGACCTCCACACGGTGTCCGGCCGACTCGCCCAGCCCCCACAGGCGCTGCCACAAAGGCAGGTTCGCCGGGCCCGTCAGCCACAGCGCCAGTCCCCACACCGCCCAGCCCGCGGAACGGGCAGGCGCGGAAGGCCCGGTTGCCTCAGCCGCAGGGGTCGCTGGCGACAACGCCATGGAAGAAAGGGACAGGGAAGAGGTCTGCATGTCGGTGGGTCAAAGATCGGATCCGGCAGATTAGGGCGCGGACGTTAACCCAAGCTTATTTAAGGATCCAGCCAGCTGCGCCTGACGAAACCTCAGGCCGGGGCGCGCCAGCGCAGCGAAAAGCGCGTGGTCATCGACCCCGCGCCGCCATCGCGTTCGAGGCGAGCGCCCATCTGCTCGGCAATGCGCTCGACCAGTCGCAGCCCCAGACCCAGCCCCGACGGCGCCTGAGCGGGCATGGCGCTGGCACCGTTGCGCTGCCCGTCGTCGCTGACCGACACACCACAGCCCTCGGCATCGCGCCAGACCGTCACCTCGACCTGGGTGCCCGTGGGCGTGTGGCGCAACGCGTTTTCGATCAGGTTGCGCAGCGCCAGTTCCAGCAGCATCGGCTGCACCACCACCAGCACCTCACCGTCGTCCTGCGCCAGCGACATCTCGTGCTGGCTCTCGTGGGCCAGCTGGGCGTGGGAAGACAGCAGGTGGGCGGCCACCGCGCCCAGCGCGGTGGGCTGGGCCGCCTCGGCCGCATGGGCGTGGCCCGGTTTGGCCGCACGCTGGGCCCGCGCGAGATCCAGCAGCTGGGTCAGGATGCGGCCGGCGCGCAGCGCCTCCTGCTCCAGCCGCGCGAGGCGTTCGGGCGCCGCGTCCGTCTGCGCGGCGCGCGCCTGCAGCGTGATCACCGCCAGCGGCGTGCGCAACTCGTGCGCCACATCGGAAGCGAACTGGCGCTCGCGCTGCGCCTGCGCCTGCAGCGTGTCGACCATGGTGTTGATGGCGGTCACCGTGCTGGCAAATTCGCGGAAGCGGTGCTGCGTGTCCAGCCGCTGCCCGGCAAACGCGTCGAGAGCCGCCACCTCGTCCGAGAGCTGGTCCAGGGGCCGCAGGCCGCGCCGGATGGTCCACCACATCACCAGCGCCACCAGTGGCAGCAGAATCATGAACGGCGAGGCCAGGTGTTCGGCGATGTCTTCGGCCAGCACATAGCGCTTGCGCAGGTCGAGCAGGGCCGCGACACGGCGCTCAAGACCGTCGGCCCGGTAGGTTTCCACATACGCCCGCCAGTCGTGCGCACCCCCCTGAGGATCGCGAAACACCAGCGTCGTCAGACCCTTGTCCGGTACCTTCGAGAGGTCCAGGCCGTCCGCCAGGCGGTCGCTGTCGGTCACCAGCCGCCCGTTCTCCCACACCAGGATGGCGACATCCTGCGCGTATTCGTGAACCGCCTCCCGCTGCACCGGCACCATGCCGCGCTGGTCCCCACGGTCCCAGGCCGCCGACACGAGCCACAGCTGCGCCACCGCCACCAGGTGACCATCGGTGAACTTGCGCGTCTCGCGCAGGCTGGTGTTCCAGCCCACCGCCACCATCACCAGCCAGACCGCCAGCTGAGCCCCCAGCGTCCAGGCCAGCAGGTGGCGCCAGAGCGTGCGGCGTGCCTCGGCGACCGGCGGCTTGTTCACGAGCGCCCTGCAGCGGCGGCCGGCGCCGGCTCCTGCGGAATGAAGTAGCCGACTCCGCGCACGGTCTTGATCAGCGACTCGCCCAGCTTGCGACGCAGGTGGTGCACATGCACCTCGATCGCGTTGCTCTCCAGCGCCTCGCCGAAGCCATACAGCGCCGACTCCAGCCGCGACTTGGACAGCACCTGGGGCCGCGCCTGCAGCAGCGTCAGCAGCAACGCGAACTCCTTGCCGCCCAGCGCCACCGGCAGCCCGGCGCGCTCGACCGAGTGCGTGGCCGGATCGACCACCAGCTCGCCGTGCTCGATCACCGGTTTGCTGCGGCCACTGGCGCGGCGCAGCATCGCCCGCAGCCGCGCCAGCAACTCGTTGGGGTCAAAGGGTTTGACGATGTAGTCGTCGGCGCCACCGTCCAGGCCGATGATGCGGTCGCTGATGCCATCGCGCGCCGTCATGATCAGCACCGGCATGTCCTTCTGCGGCAGCCGGTCGCGCCCGGCGCGCCGGTCACCGACACCGCGCAGCCGCACCAGCAGATCCAGCCCGTCGCCGTCCGGCAAACCGAGATCCAGCAGCATCACGTCAAAGGGTTCCACGCTCAGCGCGGACCAGGCCGCATCCACACCGCCGCAGATATCCACCGCATAGCCGGCCTGGCGCAGCGACAGGCTCAGGCCGCTGGCAATGCCGGGATCGTCTTCCACCACAAGTGCTCGCATCGTCGTGTCAGCGCCAGGCGCATCGCAAAAAAGAAGTTTGATTATCCCGGCCCCCCTTAAGGCGCTCTTAAACTCCGCCGCCCAGCATGCGGCCCGATGTCACATGATTCCAACACCCGACCGATGGGCGCCTGGCTGATGTTGTGCCTGTGCACCCTGGCCTGGGATGCCGGCGGACTGGACCTGCCGGTGATGCGACTGATCGGCACGCCCAAAGGCTTTGCCTGGCAACACCACCCGCTGCTGGAAGGGGTGCTGCACGACGGCGGGCGCTGCCTGTCGACGCTGGCCTATCTGCTGCTGTGGGGCTGGGCGCTGGCGCCGGCTGGCAGCGGTCCGTCGCGCCGCGAGCGCTGGGCTGTCCTGACGCTGGTGACCCTGTCCCTGCTCTCGGTCGGTCTCGCCAAACACGCCAGCCGGTCCAGCTGCCCCTGGGAGTGGCGGGAGTTCGGCGGCACGGCGGTCTACACCTCGCACTGGAAGCTGTGGGCCAGCGATGGCGGCACCGGTCGCTGTTTTCCCGGCGGGCACGCCTCCAGCGCCCTGGCCTTCCTCGCGCTGTGCCTACCCTGGCTGTGTCCGCCGGTGGTGGGTCGATCCGCCGCCAACGGACGGCGCTGGCTGAGGGTGGTGCTGGTGGCGGGTGGCGTGGCCGGTCTGACACAGACCCTGCGCGGTGCGCATCCGCCCAGCCACACTCTGTGGACGGCTCTGCTCTGCGGCGGCATCGCGCTCGGCGGCTGGCGGCTGGCGCGGCCCTGGCTGCGCATCGGGCTGGCTCAGCGCCCTGTCATGCCGTAGTGGTCGCGGTACCAGTCGACAAAACGCTGTGCGCCCGTCTGCAGGTCGGTGGCCGCGCGCACACCGAACTCGCGCTTCAGCCGCGAGGTGTCGGCCCAGGTGTCGGGCACGTCGCCCGCCTGCATCGGCAGGAAGTTCTTGATCGCTTCACGACCACAGGCACGCTCCAGGTAGGCGATGAATTCCATCAGCGGCACCGGGCCGTTGTGGCCGACATTGAGCACGCGGTGCGGCACCTGGCCGGCCTCGCCCTGCGGTGGCCGCGCCGCCACCGCCAGCACCGCGTCGACCACGTCGTCGACATAGGTGAAGTCACGCCGAAGGTGCCCGTGGTTGTAGACGTCGATGGGCTTGCCCTCGAAGATCGCGCGCACGAACTTGAAGATCGCCATGTCGGGCCGACCCCAGGGGCCGTAGACGGTGAAGAAGCGCAGCGCCGACGCCGGGATGCGGTAAAGGTGGCTGTAGCTGTGGGCCATCAACTCGTTGGCCTTCTTGCTCGCGGCATACAGCGAGATCGGTGAGTCCGTGACCATGTCCTCGCGCAGCGGCATCTCGCGCGCCGCGCCGTAGATCGAACTCGACGAGGCGTAGACCAGGTGCTTCACGCCACTGTGCCGACAACCTTCGAGCACCGTGAGCATGCCCGCCAGGTTGCTGTCGAGGTAGGCCATGGGGTGCTCGACCGAGTAGCGCACACCCGCCTGCGCCGCCAGGTGCAGCACGATGTCGTAGCCACCTTGCGCAAACAGCGCGGCCACGCCGTCACGGTCGGACAGATCGAGGCGGTGGAACACGAAACCGGGATGCGTCCCCAGGCGGTCCAGCCGCGCCTGCTTGAGGCTGGGCTCGTAGTAGGGGCTCAGGTTGTCCACGCCGTCGACCGCTTGGCCGAGATTCAGCAGGCGGTGCGCCAGGTGATAGCCGATGAAGCCGGCGGCACCGGTGACCAGCACTTTCGGCAGGGGAGAAGATTCCAACAGGTTCATGGCAACACCCCGCGCGTGTCGGGACGGTAGACAAAGCGGCGCCCGCGCTGCGGCGCCTCACAGGTCGCCCGCACCGACTGCGGCCCGTAGATGACCCACTCACGCCGGTGCGCTTCGCCCAGCGCCAAGGTTTTTTCCACATCGAAGCAGCTCAGCCGGGCGTGGGTCGGCGCCAGCAGGTAGCGCTGCGGCGCCTCGCGCACCCAGACCCAGGCGCTGCGCTCCTGTTCCTCGATCGGCGCGAGGTAGCTGAAGTGGGTCAGCGGGCGGTGACTGAACAGCAGGAACTGCTCCTTGAACTGCAACAAGCCCAGCTCAGTGGTCGCGGGCAGCTTCTGTTCGACCAGCTCCATCAGGTCCTGCGGCGTGCGGTGCGGGTCGACCCGCGGCCAGACCAGCAACGCAACGAACACCCAGATCGTCAGCGTGGCTGCGGCCAGACGCTCCAGCAGATCGCGTCGACGGATCAGCACCAGCAGCACCAGCAGGGCCACACCCATGGCCATCAGCGGCAGCGCCAGCGCGGTGATCGGGTCGGCATACTCCGGCGCCTTGCGCAGCAGCCGCTCGGGCGCCACCCGAAGCGCCACGCCCAGACCGCCGATCACGATGGCCAGAAGGTAAAGGAAACCCTGGAAGAAGCGGCCCGTGCGCAGCGCCGCAGTGCTCTGGCGCACCCGCGTCCACAGCGCCCCCACCACCAGCGCCAGCATCGGCAGCGCCGGAAAGATGTAGACCTCGCGCTTGCCCGAGCTGATCGAGAAGAACAGCAGCACCAGGCCCACCCAGGCCAGCAGCACACGCGCGCGCCGGTCTTCGCGCAGCAGCGCCACCAGCGGCCTGGAGAACACCAGCAACAGCACCGGCAGCGGGAACCAGATGGTCGGAATCGCCTGGGTGAAGAAATAGTGCCAGGGTTTGACGTGGTGCCAGGCGTTGACGAAGCGCTCGCCGGTCTGGCGAAACAACAGGTTGTCGCGGTAGGCAACCATGGTGTCGGTGCCGATGCTGTGCACCTGCCAGAGCATCGGCCCCAGCCACAGCGCGATCACTGCCAGCATCACCGCCAGGCCCGAGGCCAGCTTCCAGCGCCAGATCCTCTCATCGCCTGACCCTGGGTTTCTCACCCAGATTGCCAAGGGCAGCAGCATCAGCAGCGGCAGAAAACCCACGCCCTTGGTCATGATGCCCAGCGCCATCGCGGCCCAGGCGGTGAAGTACCAGCCCCAGTGCGGGCCGGTGATGAAATGCCGCAGCAGACCGTAGCAGCCCAGCGTGATCCAGAAGGTCACCACGGCGTCGATCTGGGCTGCCTTGCCCTGCAGCAGAAACTGTGGCGTGAACACCAGCACCAGCACCGCCGCCAGCGCCACCTCACGGTTCCACAGCCGGCGCCCGATGTCGTGAACCAGCAGCAGCGTGCCCACCGAGGCCAGTGCGCTGGGCAACAGGAAGGACAGCTTGAGGTTGCCGATCAGCGTGAAAGCGATCGCACTGAGCCACATGAACACCGGCGGCTTGTCGGGATATGGCTCACCGCCGCGCGTGGGAAACAGCCACTGGCCACTTTCCACCATCTCGCGCGCCACCTGCGCGAACCGGGGTTCGTCGGCGGGCCAGGGATAGCGCAGCCCGACGCCCAGCAGCAGCACCACCGCCGTGGCCAGCAGCCAGAACAGGGTCTGTCGGCGGACGGTCGCGTCCTCAAGCTGCGCGGGGTTGTTCATGCTCAATCTTGAAACGTTGAAGCCGTTGCTTGAAGCCGTGGTGGTACAGGTACAGCCCCAGCCCGGTCGACACCACCAGCATCACCAGGCTGACCCAGATCTGCGAGCTGTCGTGCAGCGCAATGCCCGAGCCCGCGAAGCTGAACAGCAGCATCTGCGGCAGGTAGCCCAGCAGGCTGCCGAAGAACACCGCCGCAGGCCGCAGATCGGACAGCGCCGCAGCGATGTTGGTCACCAGGTTGCTACCGACCGGAATCAGCCGGATCACGCAGATCCAGATCCAGGTGTCTTCGGCCAGCACCGCCTTGATCAGCTCGATCTTCTGCGCGTGTTTCTGCCTGACCCAGTCAAAGCCGAGTGTGTGCACCGCCAGCATGGTCAGCATCGCGCCAACACCGGTCAGCAGCGTGCCGATCAGTGCCCCTTGCCAGCCTCCGAACAGGAATCCGCAGGAAAACGCCAGCACCTGGCGCGGGCCGCCCAGCGCGGTGTAGACCACGGCGCCAGCGATGAACACCGGCCAGGCCAGCGCCCAGTGCTGACGAAACAGGTCCTGCAGCAGCACCTCTTCGGTGACCGGCCCCCACCAGCCCAGATGCAGGGACGCGAAGGCCAGCGCCAGAACCGCTGTCAGCAGCAGCGGCTTAACGAGACTCTTCATGCGCCTCGAGCGTACGAACCTGCGCAATCACCGGGCGCTTGCCGCGCCGGGTCAGCCACATCACACCCGCCATGTCGACCAAGCCCACCCACAGCCGGTTCCAGGCGTTGTACTTGGACACGCCGGCCTGGCGTGCGCGGTGGTTCACCGGCACCACCCTGATGGCGCCACCGACGCGCAGCACCAGCGCCGGCAGGTAGCGGTGCATGTGGTCGAAGTAGGGCAGCTGCAGCCAGGTCGTGCGCGGGATCAGCTTGAGGCCGCAGCCGGTGTCGGGCACCTGATCGCTCAGCAGCTTCTGGCGCACCGCGTTGGCGATGCGCGACTGGAGCTTCTTCCACTCGGTGTCCTGGCGGTTCTTGCGGTAACCGGCGATGCAGAAATGCTCGCCCTGCGCCTCGGTCTCGCGCGCACAACGCAGCAGGGCCGGCATGTCTGCCGGATCGTTCTGGCCGTCGCCGTCGATGGTGATCAGATATCGACCTCGCGCCTGGCGCGCCGCATTCATCAGTGCCGTGCTCTGCCCGACGCTCTTCTGGTGGCGGATCAGCCGGGCCGCCGCGCCCAGCTCGGTGCAGCGCTGCAGGAACTCGTCGCCCGTGCCGTCGTCGCTGCCGTCGTCGACCAGCACGATCTCGAACCCGCACTCGGGGCGCAGCGCGGCGACCACCTCGCCCACCAGCGCGCCGATGTTGCCGGTTTCGTTCTTCGCAGGGATCAGCACCGACACCAGTGGATCGGCACCAGCGGCAGCCGCCGCAGGAATATCAGTCATGAGAGGAATTTGAATGAGACGCGGCAAGCAAACTGCGAATCGTCTCGGAGGCGCCTTAAGCAATACTTAAGGTTCGGCACACCGGACTCCCAGGATTTTCCCACGCCACGCCTCACCAGCCCAGGCCGATGTGCAGCGGCAGGTAGACCAGCATGCCGGTCACGATGGTCCCCAGCACGCCTTTGCGCCAGAAAAAGTACCCTGCGCCAACCACCGCTGCGAACAGCCTGGCGTCCTGCCAGGTCTGCACCAGCTGCCCCTGACTCATCACCACCTCGGGCAGGACCACCGCCGACAGCGCGGCAATGGGCGCGTACTGCAGGCCACGTTGCGCCCAATGGGGAAGCGACCAGGGTTTTTCAGAAATGAAGAAAAAACCGCGCGTGAGCACCGTGATCGCGCCCAGCGCAAGGATGGTGATCAGCGTGTGCAGATCGATGTCAAACATGGCCGGGCTCCGATTGACGCAGCTGTTCGATGAGCAGGCAGATCGCCACTGCGCTCGCAATCGCCACCACGATGTTCAGCCGCAGCGGCAGCGCCCAGGCCGCGACCGCCGCCGCGCCGGCCACCCCGGCCGACACCACACGAAGTGTCGATGAAGCCAGCGAACACAACACCCCCACCAGCGCCAGGATGCCGGCAAATCCCAGCCCCCAGGCCAAGGGCACCGCGTTCGCGAGCAACACGCCCACCACGCTGGCCACCATCCAGGCCACGTAGTTCACCGCGCAGTTTCCCATCAGGTAGGCCTGTTGCCTCGCCAGCGTTTCGGCGTCGCGCCCGGGGTGCGGGTAGCGCCGGGCGAAGTACACATAGCTCAGGTCAGCGGTCACGTAACCGCTGACCAGGCGTTGCCAGCGCGGTAGATGCATCAGGTAAGGCCGCAAGTGGGCGGAAAACACCACGAACCGCAGGTTGACGCAGAACGCCGCAGCAAGAATCACCCACATCGGCGCCCCGGCGGTAATCATCGGCACCGCCGCCAGTTACGCACTGCCGGCGTAGACGATCAGGGTCATCAGCAGCGCTTCGAGCGCAGACATGCCCGACTGAACCATGGCCACGCCGGTCATCAGACCCCAGGCGCCGATGCCCATGGCCACGGTGAGCTGGTCGCGGATGCCTTCCCGGAATTCCGCCCGGCGGCGGTGCTCGGCCAGGAAAAACATCAGGCCACGGCGCCGAACACCTGCCCGGGCGCCAGCGCGAACCCCTGCAGGAACTCGCGCGCTGGCAGGCGTTTGCCGCCCGCGCGCTGCAGCTCCAGCAGCGTCAGCACTCCCTCGCCGGTCGCGACGCGGATGCCGTCCGCTCCGACCGCAAGCACCTGGCCCGGCACCCCGGCAGGCACCCCGGCGGCGTCGACCGCCACCCGCCAGACCTTGACCCCCTCGCCATCCAGGGTGGTGCTCTGGCCGGGGGTCGGTGACAAGGCCCGTGCACGCCGTTCGAGTTCGGCAGCGGGCCGAGCCCAGTCAATGACCGCTTCGGCCTTGTCGATCTTGGCCGCGTACGTCACCCCTTCGGCAGGTTGCGGCACCGGTCGCAACCCACCACAGGCCACCAGCTCCAGCGCCTCGACGACCATGCGACCCCCCAGCTCAGCCAGCCGGTCGTGCAAGGCTCCGGCGGTATCGGCGCCGGAAATCGGCACCGACTCGGTCAACAGCATGTCGCCGGTGTCCAGCCCGGCATCCATCTGCATGATGGTCACGCCGGTCGTGGCGTCGCCGGCCTCGATCGCGCGGTGGATCGGAGCCGCGCCGCGCCAACGCGGCAGCAGTGAGGCGTGGATGTTCAGGCAACCCCGTTGCGGCAGCTCCAGCACCCACTGCGGCAGGATCAGGCCGTAGGCCGCCACCACCATCACATCCGGCCGAGCGGCCAGCAGCGCCTCGCGCGCAGCAGCCGCTTCATCAGGAAATCGACCGTCCAGCCGCAGACTGCGTGGCTGCGCCACCGAAATGCCGTGCTCCAGCGCAAACTGCTTGACCGGTGAGGACTGCAGCTTCATGCCGCGACCCGCCGGGCGGTCTGGCTGGGTGAGGATCAACGGGATCTCGAACCCGGCGGCCTGCAAGCGTTCCAGCGCGATGCGCGCGAATTCCGGCGTACCGGCAAAGACGACACGCATGGCGGTCACCCCTTCAGCGCGTCGCGCTGGGCCTTCAGCAGCTTGCTCTTGATCCGGTTGCGCTTGAGAGGCGAGAGGTATTCGACGAAGACCTTGCCCATCAGGTGATCCATCTCGTGCTGGATGCAGACCGCCAGCATGCCCTCTGCCTCGACGGTGCGCGACTGGCCGTTCTCGTCCAGCGCCGTGACCTTGACCGCCAGCGAGCGCTCCACACCGTCGTAGATGCCCGGTACCGACAGACAGCCTTCCTCACCCTTGCGGGTCTCAGGACTGGCCCAGTCGATCACCGGGTTGATCAGCACCAGCGGCTGGTCGCGCGACTCGCTCACGTCGATCACGATCAGTCGCTGATGCAGATCGACCTGCGTAGCCGCCAAGCCGATGCCGTTGGCCTCGTACATGGTGGCAAACATGCGGTCGATCTGCCGGCGCAGGACGTCGTCGACCACCTGGACCGGCCTGGCGACGGTGCTCAGGCGCGGGTCGGGGTAGCAAAGGATGGGCAGCAGGTCGGGAGAGCTCATGTCAGCGGGACCGGCCTGAAGGAGCCGGGAGAAAGGCAATGGGGCGCCGAAGGCAGCCTTGGCTGCGTTCTGTCAACGGTGGGAGGTTTGTCGCTATTTTCGCCACTTTTGCATTCCCGGGTGGTTGCGAAAGCCTATTAATATTGCCTAATCAAGGGCTTGGGCGCAGAATCAAATGCGAATTGTCAAGTCTTGATGCGCCGTTGCCCGGATAGCTGGGTGGCGGTGACCGGCCAGTTTGCGCCAGCCCCAGGGGCCCACACATGCAATTGAACACCTCTTCGACCGCCACCCGTCCCAGCCGCGCTGTCATCGGTACCTGCGCGCTGATGCTGGCGGCGCTGGCTGGCAGCGCCATGGCGCAGAACCACCCGATCAGCGCCGGGCAACGCGCCACCGCCGCACAGGTGGCGCAAACGGGCGTGGCGCTCTCCGAACTGGCCCCCAACGCCCCCGACAGCCACACCGTCAAACGCGGCGACACGCTCTGGGCCATCTCCAAGATCTTTCTCAAGAGCCCGTGGCGCTGGCCCGAACTCTGGGGCATGAACATGGAGGACATCAAGAACCCGCACCGGATCTACCCCGGGCAGGTTCTCTACCTGGACAAGACCGGCGGTCGTGCCCGCCTGAGCACCCGCAAACCTGGCGAAGGCGACTCTCCGACCGTGCGCGTCTCACCGCGCGTGCGCAGCGAGAGCCTCAACGAATCGGCCATCCCGCCGGTCAACATGCAGGCCATAGAGGCCTTTCTGACCGAGCCGCTGATTGTCGACGAAGCCACTTTTGCCAAGGCTGCGCGCATCGTGGCCACCCCCGAAAGCCGCGTGCTGCTGAGCCTGGGCGACCGCGCCTATGCCCGTGGCCACTATGGCGACGTGGGCAGTTTGACCGAGGAAGCCCTGACGCTGGGCGCCGGCAAGCCGCTGCAGTACAGGGTGTTCCGCAATGCCGTCCCGCTGAAAGACCCGTCGACCGGCGAAGTGCTGGCCTATGAGGCCCAGTACCTAGGAAAGGCCGAGCTGGCCCGGCCAGAATCCAAGGCCGAGGTTGAGGCGCCTCCCACCGAGGCCAAGAAGCCCGAGGGCAAGGACATCTTCAAGCCGCAGTACGAGAACACAACGCACAACTTCGAGCGCGTTCCTGTTGCGGAAAAGGCCCCGGCCAAACCAGTGGCCACCGGTGAAATCGTCCCGGCGACCATCGACATCATCAAGGCCAAGGAAGAAATGCGTGTGGGCGACCGGCTGCTGCCGGATCCGCCGCGCGAATTCCCGAACTACGTGCCCCGTGCCCCCGGCAAACCCACCAGCGGCCAAATCGTCTCGGTCTATGGCAACGCCGTACGCTATGCGGCCCAGAACCAGGTGGTCTCGATCAACCGCGGTCGCGAGCACGGAGTTGAGCCCGGTCATGTGCTGGCGCTGGTGCGCGACTCCCGTTCCCAGGTCGACAAGACCGACGCCAGCCGTCCACAGATCCGTCTGCCTGGTGAGCCCAACGGGCTGATGATGGTATTCAAGACCTTCGACAAGGTGTCTTATGCCCTGGTGCTGGACATTGTTGATGGCGTGAAGATCGGCGACCGCTTCAGCAACCCCTGATTCGCCGTCCATGAACCGGGACACGTGGGCCGCCTGGCTCAGGCTGGCGCTCACCCCGGGTGTGGGCAACGACACCGCACGCCGGCTGCTGGCCGCTTTCGGGTTGCCCGAATCTATCTGGACACAAAGCGCAAGCGCTTGGGAAACCGTCACAAGTGCCCGCATTGCCCGCGCCATGCAGGTTGTGCCGGCCACCCTGGACGCGTCAGTGGATCGCCTCACAGAGTGGCTGTCGCAGCAAGGCAACCATCTCATCACATTGGCCGATGATCGCTACCCGGCGAGTTTGTTGCAGACCGCTGATCCACCCCTGATGCTGTACGTCCAGGGGCAGGTCGGTGCGCTATCCCATCCTCGCCAGCTGGCCGTCGTTGGCAGCCGCAACCCCACGCCCCAGGGCGAAAGCAACGCCCGCCAGTTCGCCCGTAGCCTTGCTGAGGCAGACGTCTGCATCGTCTCGGGCTTGGCACTGGGCATAGACGGCGCCGCGCACACCGGTGCCCTTGAGGGTGGCGGCACCACGATAGCAGTGGTCGGCACCGGCCTCGATTCGGTTTACCCCAGAAAGCACGAAAGCCTGGCGCGTCGCATCGCCGAGCGCGGCGCAGTGATCAGCGAATACGCTCTGGGCACCCCTCCGCTCGCGGCCAACTTCCCGCAACGCAACCGGATCATTGCCGGCCTGAGCCAGGGCACTCTGGTGGTCGAAGCCGCCGTGCGTTCGGGCTCCCTAATCACCGCCCGGCTGGCGACGGAACAGGGGCGCGAGGTGTTTGCCATCCCAGGCTCCATCCATGCGCCTCAGTCGCGCGGTTGCCATGCCCTGATCCGGCAAGGCGCCAAGCTGGTGGAGTCGGCACAGGACATCCTCGAAGACCTCAGGCTGGTGGTTTCGGAAACGCCCACCGAGCCGCACACGGTAGACGACGGCGACGGTCTGCTCACTGCGATGGGGTTCGATCCCGTCGGGCTGGACGCGCTGCAGGCCCGAACCGGCCTGGACACCGCCTCGCTGCAGGCGCGCCTGCTCGAGCTGGAACTCGGCGGACAGGTGGATCGGCTACCTGGTGGACTGTTCCAGCGCACCGGGCAGGGCTGAGCCAAGCCGCAGCGCGGCGCCTCAGTTCAGGAGGCGTTCGGGATTGGCGTCGAGCTTGGCCAGCGCTTCGCGCGTGGCGCGTACAGTCAAGGCCTCGTCTTCGCTCGGGACCAAAAGGCCGGACTGAAGGTAAGCGGCGACGCGAGTGGCCTGAATCAGGTAGCAGCGACCGGTATTGGTGACAAACAGATACAGCTGCCCGCGGTCGCTGCGCCAAGCGAATTGCACGCTGTTGAGCCGCCCGTTGTGGTCCAGCCCGAACCAGGCGCCAATCTGCAGCTCCTGCGCCCAGGCGCGCATGGCCTCGTTGGGCTGGCTGCCCCCGTGTTTGATCACCTCGATGTTGCTGGCGTCAACGCCGGTGATCATCTCGATGCTTTCGTTGTCGAGATCGAGATCACCGACCCCGCTGTCAGGCAGATAGTCTTCGAGGTGGGCCAGCCGCTCTGACAAGTTGTCCAGGCTTTCCTGGGAAATCGGCTCGGTGCGCGACATGAAGGCATCGGCCAGCGTGTCGCTGACCGATTTGATGTGCGCATCCTGAACGCTGGGCGAATAGCCCAGCAGGCTCATGCCCTGGCGCAGCCGCTGCAGCAGTCCGGGCAGCTGCTGGATCACGCGCGCGCGGTCGTTGCGGTGAGGTTTGGCGCTGGCTGCCCACAACAGCTCGGACGCCACGCGTTTGAGCGAAGCGGTCTCTTCGTGCTTGATGCCGTACTTGACGCTGGCCACCGCCAGCACCTCAACCCAGACCTTGAAAAGGAACTCGCGCACCTCGTCGCGCACGACGATGTCGTCCAGCAGCTTGCGCAGCTCGATCGTGTATTGAACCGACAGGGTTTCTTTCTGCTCCACCTGCTGGGCGACGCTGACGAACCGGCTGGCGCTGCTGTGCTCGCTCAGGTAGGAGGCCAGGAATTTCTGGAACTCGTCGAGCACCAGCTGAAACACCCGACGCCCTGTTTCCGGGTACTGCTCGATGACCTGGACCACGCGCTTGATCTCGGCCTCCAGGGCGGCCGACCCGACGTTCGACTCGAACCCCAGCACGCACGAACCCATGCGGTCGATCAGGCGCCGCGCCGGGTGCTGAAGTGCACTGAAAAACTCGGGCTCGGCCAGCGCCACCCGCAACACGGGAATCTGCAGCCGCGCGAACCAGACGCGCACGCTGGGTGGAATGCGCTCTTCGGCCAGGATGCTCTGGAACATCAGGGCGACCACCTCGATGATGGCCTTCTCGGATGGCGTGTTGGCAGCCTGCTTGAGCTCGTTGGTGCGCTGCCGCAAGGCAGTGGCCGCCTGCGCCACATGGCTCATGTCCATGGCGGCCGATCCCACGCGGGTGGACAGGCCAGAACCGGTGGACGGCATCTCGGGCATCGGGATTGGCATCACCTCTGCCATCGCCTGCTGCAGGCGCGGGGAGGTCGGCAGAATCTGGGTCGCCTCGAAATCACCGCCAATCTTGTCGGCCAGCAGCCGCCGCAGCCGCCCCACCACCCCTTGCGCGCGCATCCTGGCACGGGCCAGCGGCGAGGAGTGGGTCATCATGCGGGTCTCTTCGTGCACCCCCATCACGGTCGATGATCGAGGGGGCTGGCTGTGTCCGAACCCTCCCGAACTGCCGGGGCCGCCCGAAAAATCGCTGCTGCGACCTGTCCCGGCAGCTCCCGCGTACGACGCTCCGCCACCCCCTGTGTCACCTTCGCCATGGCCACCGGCAATGCCGGTTGATGCATAGGAAGACGGGTTCGCACCTTCCTTTGCGGCACCCGGACCTAGGGCGGGCCCGGACGAGCGCCCGCCGGGCGCGCGCTTGACCAGGGCCTGCAGGTCGATTTCCTTCATCACCCCGCTGGACACCAGAAACTCGTTGGCCGCCTTGTAGGCCGCATGCATGCTCTTGGCCAACACCGGATACATTGCGTCCTGAACATGTGCCCACCCTTCGCGGGTCATTTGCGCATCGAGCCATTGATCCACCAGGATGCGCGCCACCACATCCGGCAGCAGCACGTCGCCCCGCGGCAGCTCCTGGCGCTTTTCCAGGTGCTGGATGCGCAGGCGCAATTCGTTGAGATCGGTGGACACCAGCTCCAACACCCGCATCGCCAGGCGAGACGCCAGAATCTGGTCGTCGATGGCACCCTCGGCCAGCAGCTCAAGCCGACCGGTCATGGTCTGCGAGCTGGAGCTGCTTGAGGAGCGGGGCAACAGGGTTCGCTGCAGGGCCTTCTTGCTCTGACCCAGCCAGTTGCCCTGGCATTTCTGAAACGCCATCCAGGCGTCACGGCGCTCCTGCATCTCGCGCGCAGGGCCGGCCTGGTCGAGAATCGCCACCAGGCGGGCTTCACAGGCCTTGACCAGGTCGGGCAGGGCACGACCCACATGAACCACGAAGAGTTCACGCGCCTGTTTGGCCAGGGAAGAGACGTGCTGATCGGAGGTTGCCACAGGGAATCAGTATGACACGAAAGGCAACAGTTTTTCCTTCTCCGTACCTACCGTGCTCGCCAAATGAGAGCGCTGCACAAGTGCGTAGCGTCAGACCACCGCGCCGCCGTTGGGGTCCTCGGGATCGGTGGACGCCCTCTTGACCGACACCTTGATCAGGTCCTCGCGCTTGATGCCCAGCCACATGGCGATCGCGGCGGCCACGAATACTGAAGAATAGATCCCGAACAGGATGCCGATGGTCAGGGCCATCGCGAAGTAATGCAGCGTCGGGCCGCCGAACAACAGCATGGCCAGCACCATGATCTGGGTCGAACCGTGAGTGATGATGGTACGGCTGATGGTCGAGGTGATCGCGTGGTCGATGATCTGGACCGTGTTCATCTTGCGCTGGCGGCGGAATGTTTCACGGATCCGATCAAAAATCACCACAGATTCGTTGACCGAATAGCCCAGCACCGCCAGCACCGCCGCCAGCACCGCCAGCGAAAACTCCCACTGGAAAAAGGCGAAGAAGCCAAGAATGATGACCACATCGTGCAGGTTGGCGATGATGGCCGAGACCGCGTACTTCCACTCGAAGCGGATCGCGAGGTAGATCATGATGCCGACAATCACCAGGCCCAGGGCCATCAACCCGTGTTCGACCAGCTCCTGCCCCACCTGGGGCCCGACGAACTCGGTGCGGCGCAGCGTCACGGCCGGGTTCTGTGCCTTGAGCGCGGCCAGCACAGCCTCACTCTGCTGACCCGAGCTCTGGCCAGCCTTTGCCGGCAGTCGCAGGAGCACATCCTGCGAGGTGCCGAAGTTCTGCACCGGGACCTCGGCGTAACCCAGTCCTTCAATCACCTTGCGCACCGACTCCAGGTCGGCCGGCTGTTCGTAGGCGACCTCCATCACCGTGCCCCCGGTGAACTCCACCGACAGGGCCAGGCCACGCGTGGCCAGAAAAAACACCGCCAGCACAAAGGTGATGGCCGAAACCGCGTTCAGCACGATGGCGTGCTTCATGAACGGGATGTCGTTGCGGATGCGAAACAGTTCCATATTGGTACTCCCGGATCAGTCGGCATTGGCCACTGCGTTGCCACCCTCGGGGCGCCACACCGTGCCGATCGACACGCTCTTGAGCTTCTTCTGGCGGCCATACCAGAGATTGACCAGGCCGCGCGAGAACACCACGGACGAGAACATGCTGGTCAGGATACCCAGGCAGTGCACCACGGCGAAACCGCGCACCGGGCCCGAGCCGAAAATCAGCAGCGCGATGCCGGCGATCAGCGAGGTGATGTTGGAGTCCAGGATCGTGCCCCAGGCGTGGTCGTAGCCGACGTTGATCGCCGTCTGCGGCGCCGAGCCGTTGCGCAGCTCTTCGCGCACCCGCTCGTTGATCAGCACGTTGGCGTCAATGGCCATGCCCAGCGCCAACGCCATGGCAGCCATGCCCGGCAGCGTCAGCGTGGCCTGCAGCATCGACAGGATGGCCACCAGCAGCACCAGGTTGAAGGCCAGCGCCAGGCTGGAGAACACGCCAAACAGCATGTAGTAGGCGCACATGAAGAGGGCCACGACCAAAAAGCCCCAGATCACGCTGTTGAAACCGCGCTCGATGTTTTCCTTGCCCAGGCTCGGGCCGATGGTGCGCTCTTCGATGATCTCCATCGGCGCAGCCAGCGAGCCGGCGCGCAGCAGCAGCGCCGTGTCGCTGGCCTCGACCGAATTCATGCTGCCGGAGATCTGAACCCGGCCACCGCCGATTTCAGAGCGGATCACGGGCGCCGTCACGACCTCGCCCTTGCCCTTTTCGAACAGGATGATGGCCATGCGCTTGCCGATGTTCTCTCCCGTCACTTCACGGAAGATGCGCGCGCCCTTGCTGTCCAGCGTCAGGTGCACCGCCGGCTGCTGCTGGTCGTCAAAACCTGCCTGGGCATCGGTCAGGTTCTCTCCTGTCAGCAGCACCTCGCGTTTGACGATCACGGCACGGCCGCTGCGCTCTGGGTACTTCTCCGAACCAAATGGCACCGCGCCAGAGCCGCTCTCGGCCGCCTGCCCCTCTGTGCTTTCGTCGACCAGGCGCACCTCGAGCGTAGCGGTGCGGCCCAGGATGTCCTTGGCCTTGGCCGTGTCCTGCACGCCCGGCAACTGCACCACGATGCGGTCGGCGCCCTGCTGCTGGATCACCGGCTCGGACACCGCCAGCTCGTTGATGCGGTTGTGCAGCGTGGTGATGTTCTGCTTGAGCGCCTGCTCCTGCACCCGCAGCGCTGCGGGCGGCTTGAGCGTCGCCGAGAGACGAAACTCGGCACCCTCGGGCGAGCGCACCACCAGCAGGTCCGGGAACTGGTCGGCGATCAGGTTTTCGATGGCCTGCGCTGTGGCTTCGTCGCGAGCGCGCAGCTCGATGGCCGCGCCGTTGCGCTGGATGCCGCCGTGGCGCACGCTCTTCTCTCGCAGCGCGGTGCGCAGGTCGCCGGCCAACACATCGGCCTTGCGCTGCAGCGCGGCGGGCATGTCGACCTGCAGCATGAAGTGCACGCCACCACGCAGGTCCAGGCCGAGGTACATCGGGGCCGCGCCGATGCCCGCCAGCCAGGCCGGCGTGCGAGGCACCAGATTGAGCGCCACCACGAAGCCCGGGCTGGCCGGATCGGGATTGAGTGCCGACTCGATGGTGTCGCGCGCCTTGATCTGGTTGTCGGTGCTGTCGAAGCGGGCCTTGACCGAGCTGCCCTCGAACTGGATCTGGGTCGGCTTCAGGCCCTGACGCTCCAGCGCCTGCTCGACCCGGGTCACCGTGGTCTCATCGACCTTCACGGACGAACGGGCGGCCGACACCTGCACCGCAGGCGACTCCCCGAACAGGTTGGGCAGCGAATACAGCACCCCGATCACCAGCGCGACCGCGATGATCAGGTACTTCCAGAGCGGATAACGATTCATGACAGGCCCTTCGGCACAGAGGTCTCTTCAATCCAGAATGCGGCGGAACCGGCTCCGCCGGGCCGCTCGCATTGCCCCCCTTGAGGGGGTGACGCGCTGCAAGGCGCGGCGCGGGGGTGTTACTTAATCGTTCCCTTGGGCAGCACCTGGACCACGGCCGAGCGCTGCATCTGGACTTCCATGCCCCCGGCGAGCTCCACGCCGATGTAGGTCTCGCCGATCTTGGACACCTTGGCCAGGAAGCCGCCGGCGGTCACGATCTCGTCGCCCTTGGCCAGGGCCTCGATCATGGCCTTGTGCTCCTTCTGGCGCTTCATCTGCGGGCGGATCATCACGAAGTAGAGCACCACGAACATGAGCACCAGCGGCAACATGCTCATCAGGGTGTCCTGGGTGCTGCCACCAGAGGCGGCTTGGGCGTAGGCGGAAGAAATGAACACAGGAGATCTCCAACGATGGACAGGGGACAAACCGAAGGCCCGGCGGGCGCACCCAGCCGGGCCTTTCGGCGCAACCGGTCATTGTAAGTCGCGCCCGACTCCGGGCGTCCCCCCAGGCCAATGGCCCTGACCGGGCGAGGCTCAGGCGACTCGGGCCCCCGTGGCCGCAGGCTGACGCCACTGCGACATCAACCCCTCCCAGCGCTGGCGGGCCGCCGCCAGGTGGCGCGCTTTCACATGGCCAAACCCCTTGATCTGTTCCGGCAGACGGGCGATGTCCAGCGCCAGGGCGTGGTTGTCGGCGTTCAAGCCCTGAAGCAGCGCTTCGACGCTGGCCCGGTACTCGCCGATCAAGGCACGTTCGGTGCGGCGCTCTTCGGTGCGGCCGAACACGTCCAGCGTTGTGCCGCGCAGGCCCTTGAGCTTCGCCAGCAGACGGAAGCCGGTGAACACCAGCGGGCCGAATTTCTGTTTGATCAGCTCGCCCCTGGCGTTCTGTTTGGCGATCAGCGGGGGCGCCAGGTGCACGTGCAGCTTGAAGTCGCCCTCGAACTGCGCGGCCAGCCTGGCGTGGAAGGCCGGATCGCTGTGCAGGCGGGCCACCTCGTACTCGTCCTTGTAAGCCATCAGCTTGAACAGGTAACGCGCGACCGCCTCGGTCAGTGCGGTCTTGCCCAGCTTGGCTTCGGCGTCTTGCACGCGGCGCACGAACGCCTCGTACTCGCCCGCGTAGGCGGCGTTCTGGTAGTCCTTCAGAAACTCGACCCGGCTCGCCACCAGGCTGTCGACTGTCTCGCGCTTGACGAAGCGGATCACGTTTTCGCCCACGGGATTCAGCAGCGCGGCCACGGCCTTGGCGTCGTGCGCGGCACGCCGGCCCCACTCGAAAGCCTGCTTGTTCTTCTCCACCTGCACCGCGTTCAGCTCGAAGGCGCGCATCAAGGCCGTGAGGCCCAGCGGCACCCAGCCGCGCTGCCAGGCGTAGCCCAGCATCATGGGGTTGGTGTAGATCGAGTCGCCCATCAGTTTCGTGGCGGCGGCCTCGGCGTCGAAGGTGCCCACCGCCTCGGCGCCCAGGCTGGTGGTCAGCGCGTCCACGCAGGCCTGCGCCGGGTTCTGCCAGTCGGGATTCTTCACGAAGGCCGCCGTGGGCGAAGCGCCCGTGTTCAGCGCCACGTGGCTGCGGCCGGCGCGCAGGCGCTGCCAGCTTTCCTTGTGTGCCGCCACGATCGGGTCGCAGCCGATGATCAGGTCGGCTGAGGCGGCCGACACGCGCGTGGTGCGGATCACGTCCTGGTG
Organism: Gemmobacter sp.; assembly: GCA_034519525.1. GTDB lineage: Bacteria > Pseudomonadota > Alphaproteobacteria > Rhodobacterales > Rhodobacteraceae > Gemmobacter. Next base: position 192,115 of record JAXHOJ010000063.1, read on the forward strand.
CGCGCCGATCAGCACGTGGCTCCAGGTGGCGCCGCCCTTTTGGGCCAGACCGGCCGCGTCCTGCGTGACGATGCCCTTGCCTTCGATGTGCGCGGCCATGCCCAGCAGCTGGCCGATGGTGATGACGCCGGTGCCGCCGACGCCCGCGACGATGATGCCCCAGGCCTCGGCGTTCAAGACCGGCTGCCTGGGCTCCGGCAGCGCGCCGCCGGTCCATGCACCCTGGTTGTCCGCTTTCTTCTTGCGCAGCTGGCCGCCGTCGACGGTGACGAAGCTGGGGCAGAAGCCCTTGGCGCAGGAGAAGTCCTTGTTGCAGGTGCTCTGGTTGATCTGGCGCTTGCGGTCGAACTCGGTTTCCAGTGGCTCCACCGACAGGCAGTTGCTCTGCACACCGCAGTCGCCGCAGCCTTCACAGACCAGCTCGTTGATCACCACGCGCTCGGTCGGCTCGACCATAGTGCCGCGCTTGCGGCGGCGGCGCTTTTCGGTGGCGCAGGTCTGGTCGTAGATGATGACCGTGGTGCCCAAGATAGAGCGGAACTCGCGCTGCACCGCGTCCAGCGTGTCGCGGTGCTGGATCGCGATGCCGCTGGGCAGCCCCTGCACCGACCCGTACTTCTCCGGCTCGTCGGTGACGATGGTGATCTTCACCGCCCCCTCGGCCCGCATGCTCTGCGCGATCTGCACCACGCTGTGACCCTCGGGCCGCTCGCCGACCTGCTGGCCGCCGGTCATGGCCACCGCGTCGTTGTAGAGGATCTTGTAGGTGATGTTCACGCCAGCCGCGATGCTCTGGCGCACGGCCAGCAGGCCGCTGTGGAAATAGGTGCCGTCGCCCAGGTTGGCGAACATGTGCTGGTCGTGGCTGAACGGCTGCTGGCCGACCCAGGGCACGCCCTCGCCGCCCATCTGCGTGAAGCCCACGGTGGCGCGGTCCATCCAGATGCTCATGAAATGGCAGCCGATGCCGGCCATGGCGCGCGAACCTTCGGGCACCTTGGTGCTGGTGTTGTGCGGGCAGCCCGAGCAAAACCAGGGCTGGCGCTCGGCGCCTTCCACGCCCTTGGTCAGCAGCGTCTGCATCGACTGTTCCTGCGCGGTGTAGATGGCGAGTTGCGCATCGATGCGCGCCTGCACGTCCTCCGGCAGACCCAGCTTGCGCAGGCGCTTGGCGACGGCGCGGGCGATGATGGCCGGCGACAGGTCGGCGTTGGCGCGCAGCAGGGTGTGGGCACTGGGGTTGGGCATGGACCATTCGCCGCCGGTGAAGTCGCCCTCGACCTCGTCGAACTTGCCCAGCACGTGCGGGCGCACGTCGCCGCGCCAGTTGTAGAGCTCTTCTTTCAGCTGGTATTCGATGACCTGGCGCTTCTCTTCCACCACCAGGATCTCGCGCAGGCCGGTGGCGAACTCGCGCGTGGTCTGCGCCTCCAGCGGCCAGACCACGTTGACCTTGTGCAGGCGCAGGCCGATGCGGCGGCAGGTGGCGTCGTCCAGCCCCAGGTCCAGCAGAGCCTGGCGGGTGTCGTTGAAGGCCTTGCCGCTGGCGATGAGGCCGAAGCGGTCGTTCGGGCCGGCGACCACGTTGTGGTTGAGCTTGTTGGCGCGGATGTAGGCCAGCGCGGCGTACCACTTGAAGTCAAACAGACGCGCCTCCTGCTCCAGCGCGGCGTCGGGCCAGCGGATGTGCAGGCCGCCGGGCGGCATGTGAAATTCGGGGATCACGATGTTGACCCGCTCCGGGTCGATCATGGCGGTGGCGCTGGATTCGACGATCTCCTGGATCGTCTTCATGCCGGCCCAGACGCCGCTGAAGCGGCTCATGGCGATGGCGTGGATGCCCAGGTCCAGAATGTCCTGCACCGTGGACGGGAAAAACACCGGCAGGCCGCAGGCCTTGAAGATGTGGTCGCTCTGGTGCGCGGCGGTCGAGCTCTTGGCCACGTGGTCGTCGCCGGCCACCGCGATCACGCCGCCCCAGGGCGTGGTGCCGGCCATGTTGGCGTGCTTGAACACATCCGAGCAGCGGTCCACGCCCGGACCCTTGCCGTACCAGATGCCGAACACGCCGTCGAACTTGTTGCTGCCCTGGGGCGCAAACCCCAGCTGCTGCGTGCCCCAGAGCGCGGTGGCCGCCAGCTCCTCGTTGACGCCGGGCTGGAACACGATGTTCTGCGCCTTCAGGTGCGGCGCCGCCTTCTGCAGCGCCTGGTCATAGCCACCGAGCGGCGAGCCGCGGTAACCGCTGATGAAGCCCGCCGTGTTCTTGCCGACCATCGCGTCGCGCTGGCGCTGCAGCATCGGCAGCTTGACCAGCGCCTGCACGCCGCTCATGAACGCGCGGCCGTGGTCCAGGGTGTACTTGTCGTCGAGGGTGACGGTTTCGAGCGCCTTGCGGACGTGCTCGGGCAGCGGTGCGTTCATGGTCTTGTCTCCTGCTGTGGGTGGGAAAGCGCCTTATGGGCCCTTGTCTCCTGAAATCCAGCGCGATCAGCCGGTTTCAGCGTCCGCACAGTGTATGGCCCGGACGCGGACAGGTGTTTGCTTTTCATGCCCGAAATTGCGAGACTTGGGAAAGCTTCTTTCTCAAACCCGCCATCCATGGAAACACTCGACAAGTTCGACCTCGCCATCCTGAACGAACTGCAAAACGACGGCCGCCTGACCAACGCCGAGCTGGCCAGCCGCGTGGGTCTGTCGGCCGCGCCTTGCTGGCGGCGGGTGCGGGCGCTGGAAGAGGCCGGATTCATCACCGGCTACCGGGCCGAACTCAACCGCGACAAGATCGGCCTGGGCGTGCTGGCCTTCGTGCGGCTGGACGCCGAGCGCAACAGCGGCGACGCGCTGGGCCAGATGGAGAAGGCGATCCAGAAAATCCCCGAGATCGTGAGCTGCCACTACATCAGCGGCTCGGGCACCTTCGAGCTGCAGGTCGTCTGCCCCGATCTCGGCGAGTTCAGCCGCTTCGCGCGCGAGGTGCTGATCCACCTGCCGAATGTGAAGGACCTGCACACCTCGTTTTCGCTGGGCGAGGTGAAGTCGGCGAGTGCTTTGCCGCTCTCGCACCTGTCGCGAAAAAGTGTGAACTCGACCGGCGGCAGCAAAACTTGAGATTTTTCTTGGGCCGCTGATCGCCGATCTTCGACCGTTGGTTGATTCAACGGCGGCAAGTCGTTGAAAAGCGTGAATTTTTGCCGCCACTTCTATTGGCTTGCCGGGCACCAAACAGTACAGTGCGGCCAGCCTGGCAACGGGACGATGGCATGCAAAAGTGTTCATCGATCGTCCAGAACCATGAAGAAGGAACCGTCATGAACAAGTCTTCCCTGATCCTCAAGTCCGCCCTGGCACTGGCCCTGGCGACCCCCCTGATGGCTTCGGCCGAATCGCAACTGGTGATTGGTACCGGCACCGCCACTGCCCGCCTGGATCTCCGCGTGGTGATCCCTCGGGTTCTGTTCCTGGGCGTGGGCACCGGCGCAGCGGCGCCCCTGGCCACCAACGGAACCGTCGACACCATCACGTTCGACTACAGCGGCAACCCCCTGGACGTGGGCCTTGGCGGCGCGGCTGCCAGCATCACCAACGACGGACCTGCGCCTGCAGGAAGCACCGTGCCTGTGCGTGTGCTCGGCAACGATGGCCAGATCACCATCACCGCCACCAACCCGGCCAACCTGACCAGTGGTGGCGACACCATCCCGTTCACCCAGATGACTGTGGTCTCCGACGGCACTCTGGCTGCACCAGGCTTCAGCGGCGGCACCAGCACGCCCACCGCGACGAACAGGGTCACCAACATGACCTCCAACTGGACATACACCTACGCCAACACGGTGACGCCGGCCGCTGGCACCTACACGGGTCAGGTGACCTACACCGCCGCGATGCCCTGATCGCGGGCAGCTTCCGCACAGCCGCCGGCCCTGGCCGGCGATCTCCAGATAATGGGTTCCCGCCCTGCCGACGGGAGACAATGTCGCCATGAACACCGCCCTGCGCCCAACCGCCCTGCGCCTGATCGGCGCCGGCCTGCTGGCGGCGACAGGGTCTGCGGCGTTTGATGCACACGCCTGGTCGCTCTCCATTGCTGGCGCCTCACGCCGGGTCTTCCTGCACGTCGGCAACGGCACGGCCAATGGCAACAACGGCACCATCAACCGCGTCACCGCGACCCTCACGGGTGCCCAGTTGCTGGCCGGCACGCCGCAGGCCATGACCAGCAACAGCACGCAGTCGACCAGCCTGCTCGACGGCTTCACGACCTGCCCGACACCGTCGACACAGGTGATCGTCGGCGCCTCCTACCGCCGCAGCAACGCCAGCAACGGCCCTGCCAGCGCCACATTGCGGGTGACCTCGCCGGCCAGCCTGACCACCGCCGGTGGCGACACGATTCCCTTCAGCCAGATCAGCTGGACCGTCGCGGCCCCTGGCAGCGGCAGCCCCAACGTGATTCCGGCCGGCACCTTCAATGGCGCGACCCAGAACCTGGCCACCATCCCCGCCAACACCTACATCGAAAACTGCCACACCTTCAGCTACGCCAACAGCGCCATCCGCGCCGCAGGCACCTACAACGGCCGGGTGACCTACACCCTGACCAGCCCGTGATGCGCTGCGCTGCCGTCCCGCTGGCCATGGCCCTTGCGCTCGGCGCTGCAACCCCCGGGCTTGCAGCCACCCACCGCCTGGACGACCCGCTCAGCCACACCGTGCCGCCGACCGCGCAGATGGACTGGCTGCCGCAGACACCGGGCGACCGCGACGGCGGCATGGAAACCTGGGTGCGCGTCAATGTCCAGATCGACACCCGCGACTGGATCGGCCGCAGCGGTCGTGTCTACATGGTGCTGCCGCGCGACCAGTCGTCCACCATCGAAGCTGTCTGGACAGCCAACGGACCACTGCGCTCGGGCCGCCTGGTCTCGGGCGAGCGCGCGCTGGTCTGGGCTGGCACGATCAGCAGCGACAGCCTGCACGACCAGCTGCAGGTGCGGCTGCGCTCCGGCCCCGACTGGCAAAGCGCCAGCCGCCGCCTCAACTTCCACTTCGAGTTCGATACCGACTGACCCCCGATGCGCCGCCAGCCCACCCGCCTTCTGATGTCCCTGAGCCTGTCCGCCGCCCTGCTAGCGCCCGGCGTCTCGGTGGCCCAGGGCTTTGCCGCCTTCATCTCGCCGCCGCGCTTCGAGATCGCGACCGCGCCCGGCCAGCCGCTGCGCCAGGTGCTGGAAATCCAGCACGTCGGCCGCACACCCGGCAACTACCGCATCTACACCAACGACTGGGCGCTCGAAGCCGACAACCAGGTCACCTTCAGCAACGAGCTCGCGCCGACAGCTGCCGCCCCTGGGTGGCGATCGAGCGCCGAGAGCTGACCATCGAGCCCGGCGCGCGCTACCGCTACCGCTTCGAAATTTCGCCGCCGGCCGACACGCCGCCGCGCGAGTGCCGCTTCGCGATCATGGTCGAGGGCCTGGAAGCCGCTCAGGTCGAAGGCGCGGTCAGCTTCCCTGTTGGCGGGCGCATCGGCGTGATCGTCTACGCCGCCATCGGCAACGCCGCCCCCGCGCTTTCAATTGCCGGCACCGAGACCACCCAGGCCAACGGCCAGCCGGTGGCGGTGGTCCGCGTGCGCAACGACGGCAACGCCACCGGCCGGCTCGAGGGCTTTGTGGACGCCACCGACGCCAGCGGCCAGAGCGCCGAGATGTCGCCCGCGGATCTGCCCATCCTGCCCGGCGAAACCCGGCGCATCACGCTGGGCGCCGTTGCGGCCGACGGCAAGACCGCTCCGGTGCTGAAGTTTCCGATCCGCGTCAAGGGCCAGCTCGAATCGGGCAAAGCCAAGCTGCCGCTGGACGCGAGCTTCGCCCCATGAGCGCCGCCCGGCCGTTCCGAAGGCGCTCAGCCCCTCAGCGCGCAGCACTGAGGGTAGTCCAGTGACGCCTGCGGGCTGGCTGCTGCGCGGGCTCGCTGCGCTGGGCCCGGCCCTGGCACTGGCGCAGCCGGCAGCCGCCCCCTACCAGGACCGCGTGATCGAAGGCCTGGCACCGCTGACCGATGAAAACGACGGTCAGAACGACTACGACCGAGACGGCTGGCCGCGCTTCCTGCGGCTGGAAACCCGCCTGGGCACGCAGGCCTTCGACACCTCGCGCCGCGCCCGGCTGGCCTATGCGATAGACGGCCTGATCGAAACCCCCAACCACGGCGCGCTCTCGGTCGACGGCAGCATCGCCCCCAGCCCGCGCCAGCAGACGCTGACCCTGCGCCAGCGCGACCTGCCGCTGCCCGGTGGCTGGGTCGGGCACCACGAGCTCGGCGTCATCAGCGCCCCGGCCACCGACCTGGCCCGCGAACCCTCGCGCGTGCTGCTGCCCGGTGCCAACCTGCGCGGCCTGCGCGGCGAGTGGGACCACACCGGGCAGGGCCTGCAACTGCTCGCCGCCCACGGCGAACCCGGCCGGCTCACCAGCCAGCCGGTCGCTGGTTTCCAGGGCCTGGGCGGGCGGCGCACCATCGCCGGCGCGCAATGGCGCAGCCCCGGCGCCCGCGCGATCGAGCCCGACGGCTGGTCACTGGCCGTCCAACATGAACGCGCCACCGACGCGCTGACCAACTCCACCCTCGACCACCCCTCTGGCCGAGTCGACGCCGACGCCAGCCACCTGGCCCTGCGCCGCGACGGCCCGACCTGGCGCAGCCAGGCCCAGCTCGTGCGCTCGCGCAGCGGCGGCATGGACCAGGACAGTGCCAGCGGTTTCTGGCTTGACAGCGAGTGGGACGAAGGCCCGCGCCAGCACGGCCTGAGCGTCTACCGGCTGCAGCCGGGTCTGAGCTGGGCCGCGCAAGCCATGCCCTCCGACGTGCAGGGCGCCACGCTGCGCAGCGAATGGCGCACCCGCCAGTGGAGCGCAGAGGTGTCCTACGACTGGCTGCGCTCCATCACCGGTCGACTGGCCAGCGGCAGCTACGCCTCGGCCAGCGCACGCTGGCGCATCGACCGCGACAACCAGTTCAACGCCGGCACCGCGCTGCGCCGCTTCGACGGACAGGCCTGGAATGCCTACGCCGACTGGCGGCGCACCAACGAATGGGGCAACAGCGGCCTGCGGCTCGAACTGGCGGGCGGCCGCAACGCGCAAGGGCCGCTGCGCACCCTCAGCTACGACCAGGACTGGGCCGTCCCGCTGGGCTGGACGCTCTCCACCAGCCTGGGTGTCGGCCGCTACGCCGCCAGCAACAGCAACAGCAGCGCCGGTGGCGGAAGAGGCGAGGACAACTTCTGGACCACCGCCCTGGCGCTGCAGGCGCCACTGGCGCAAGGGGTCGACCTGCGCGGGCAGTTCAGCACCGAGCGGCGCAACAACGGCCAGCAGCGCCACAGCCTGAACATGGGCGGCCAGTGGCGCCTGAACCGCCACTGGTCGCTCAACGGCAACTACACGCGCTCGGTCGGCCAGACGCCGGTGCGCCGCCCGCTCGACCCGCTGGCCCCGATCCCGACCGAGACCACCCTGGGCACCAGCGACCGCAGCTTTCTGCTCGTGCTGCGCTACGAGGTCGACGCCGGCAGCCGCAGCGTGCCGCTCGGCGGCAAGGCGCAGCAAGGCGGTGGACGCATCGAAGGCACCGTCTTCTTTGACTCGAACCGAAGCGGCACGCAAGACGCCAGCGAAACCGGCGCACCCGGCGTCACCGTCGCGCTCGACAACCGCTACAGCGTGCGCACCGACGCCCAGGGCCGCTTCAGCTTCCCCTTTGTCGCCGCCGGCCCGCGCACCGTCAGCGTGCGCAACGAAACCCTGCCTCTGCCCTGGGGCGTGGTCGACGACGGGCAGGTCAAGATCGACGTGCGGCTGCGCGAGACCACCACGCTGAGCCTGCCGGTGCAGCGCAGCAACTGACATCGGCTTCGCGCGACCCGTGCGCCGTGTTCAAGTTGCTCCGCCGCCTGCCGATACAGGCGCATGTTCCCCTCGTTTCGCTCTGCACTGGCACCCGCGCTCACCGCCCTGGGTCTGCTGCTGGCGCCCGCTCCGGGACTGGGTGAAAGCAGGTTCGTCACGGGAAGCGAAAGCACCGGTTCGGGGGCAGGCGCCTCGCTCAACTTACGCATCGTGATCCCCGCCGTCATGCGGGTCATGGAAAACAGCCACCCGCTGCAGCTCGAAGCCCGGGCAGACGGTGCCATGAGCGCCGAACAGCGGCTGGTGGTTCTGTCCAACATGAAACGCGGGTTCTGCGTGAGCCTGCGTCTGGCCGCCCCCGGGGTGGATCACTGGGAACTCCGCACGCCGTCCGACAACAACGTGAGCCTCAGCCCGGCGGGCGATGGCTACCGGCTGTGCAGCACCCGCCCCGGGCGCTACACCCTGGTGCTGCGGCACGAATTCGGCGTCAGCGCACCGGGCCATCAGGCCATGCACTGGCCGGTGCAGACCGATATTTCAGCGATCTGAGGCGCCCGGCAAGGGGACGTGGCGGGTGGCACCACCAAGAGGCTTGGACCTGCGAGGGTTGATTCGGCGATGATCCGGGTCAGACTGACACGTTGTCGGTCAAGCCATGGAGCCAAGGCATGAACATTCTGGTGGTGGGGGGCGCGGGCTATATCGGCTCGCACATGGTCAAGCACCTGGCCTTGTCGGGCTGCGAGGTAACCACGCTCGACAACCTGGTCGGGGGCTTTCGCGATGCGGTGCTCCACGGTGCCTTCGTCGAGGGCGACATCGCCGACCGGGCACTGCTGGAGCGGCTGTTTCAGGCCCAGCGCTTTGACGCCGTCATGCACTTTGCCTCGCACATCCAGGTCGGTGAGTCGGTGCTTGACCCAGCCAAGTACTACCTGAACAACGTCGTGAACACGCTGAACCTGCTGGACGCCATGCGGAAGGCGGGCGTGCAGCGTTTCATCTTCTCCTCGACCGCTGCGATCTTCGGTGAGCCGCAGGCCGCGCGCATCGACGAAGACCACCCGAGACAGCCGATCAACCCCTACGGCCGCACGAAACTGATGGTTGAGCAGGCGCTGGCCGACTACGAACGGGCCTATGGGCTGCGCTCGGTGTGCCTGCGCTATTTCAACGCCGCCGGCGCCGACCCCGAAGGGCAGCTGGGCGAGCGACACGAGCCTGAAACGCACCTGATCCCGCTGGTGCTGCAGGCCGCCTCGGGCCGCCGCTCTCACATCTCCGTGTTCGGACAAGACTACGACACACCCGACGGTACCTGCATCCGCGACTACGTGCACATCAACGATCTGTGCCAGGCCCACTGGCGGGCCGTGCAGTCACTTGTGACAGGTGGCCCCAGCCAGGCCTACAACCTTGGCAACAGCAGCGGCTTCTCGGTGCAGGAGGTGATCGACACGGCGCGGCGTGTGACTGGTAAGGAAATTGCGGTTCAATACGCGGCCCGGCGCGCAGGCGACCCGGCGCGACTGGTGGCCGACTCTTCTCGCGCCATGTCAGTGCTGGGCTGGAAACCGCAGTTCGCTGCGCTGGAGACGCTGATTCAGCACGCCTGGCAGTGGGAGCAGCGCCCGTCGAACCCGCAAAGGGTGTGACCCAGCGAGCCGTGCAAGATCTGGTCAGCGTCTGACCGCATCAACGCGGCCAGAGCACCCACATCTGCAGCGGCTGCTTCAGCCGCGAGGCGAGCTGGTAGGGCGGGTCGCCCCAGGTGCCCCAGCCGGTGAAGAGATCGGCGCGCGCGGCGCCGGTGATGGCCCCGCCCGTGTCCTGAGCCATCACCAGCTTTTGCTGGTTGAGCACCCCGCCTCTGGTCGAGATCCAGACCGGGGTGCCATACGGGATGCTCTGCGGATCGACCGCGATCGAGCGGCCGGGAGTCAGCGGCACACCCTGGGCGCCGCGCGGCCCGAACTTCGCATCGAGCTCGCTCAGCGGGGTTTCGCGGAAAAACACCGTGCGCGGGTTGCTCCACAGCATTTCGTTGAGCCGCTGCGGGTTCTGGGCCGCCCAGGCGCGGATGCCTTCCCAGTTGCCTTCGCGGATTTCACGCCGATCAAGCAGCCATTTGCCCACGCTCTGATAGGTGTGGCCGTTGTGGGCGGCGAAGGCGACGCGAACCCGTCTGACACTGCCGTCGGGCTCTCTGATGTCAAGCCGGCCCGAGCCCTGGATCTGCAGCACCAGGGCGTCGATCGGATCAGCGAGCCAGGCGATGACACGGCCTTTGAGTGCGGTCTGGGCGGCGGGCAGGGTGTCGATCTCCTGCCGACTGAACCAGGGCTGTTCGGCACTGGGTCGCACCCCCACCGGCGGCGCATACAGCGGCACCTTCTGGCCCGGCGTGGGAAGTCGCGACGCCGACAGCACCGGCTCGTAGTAGCCGGTGAGCAAGCCCTGCGGCTTGCTGCCGTCGGGGTCGGCAACGCGGTAGGGTTGAAAGCGGTTCTCGATCCAGGCCTGCTGCTCGGCGGTGCTGCCCATGGTCAGCGGGCGCAGCTCGGCGCACAGGGCCGCGTGTCCCGCGACGGGGCGTTCGCAGCCGCGCACCCAGGCGCCCCAGACCTCGTGCAGGCTGTCGATGCCCCAGCCCGGCAGGTCGACCCAGCGCGCCGGCACCCAGCGCGCGCCCGGGCGCTGGATCGGCGGCGGCAGCGGCACCTCGTCGGCGCTCACCGGTGGCGCACCAGGGGCCACATAGGGCGGGACACTGGTGCAGGCGGCCAGGCTGCCTACAATCGCCGCGACCACCCACCGCGCACTTCCTCCGCCCCACCGCCCCATGATCCTTTTGCTGCTCGAAGCTTTGGCCGCGCTGGTGGTGCTCGTGTTCATCGTGTGGTGGACCATGTTCTCGGGGCGGAAAAGCGGCGAACTGCCGCAACAGGACAAGCAGGAAGACAAGCAGGAGCGCCAGCGAGACTGAGGGTCAAGGGCTGCCCGCCTGGCGCAGCGCGTTGGTCAGCTCGACCGCCGACTTCACGCCCATCTTGTCGAACACGCGGGCCCGGTGGACCTCAACCGTGCGCACGCTGATGTTCAGCCGGTCGGCCACCAGCTTGTTGGGCAGGCCCCCGATCACCAGATCCATCACATCGCGCTCACGCTCGGTCAGGCTCTGCAGCCGCTGTTGCACGCTGTGCTGGGCGCGCCGCTCGGCCTGCACCTGCGCCGACAGGCCCAGCGCCTGTTCGACGCGGTCGACCAGCGCGTTGTCGGAAAAAGGTTTCTCACAGAAGTCGAAGGCGCCACGCTTGACCGCGTCGACCGCGGTCGGCACGTCGGCGTGGCCTGAGAGGAAGATCACCGGCATCACACTTTTCCAGGGCAGGGTCAGCAGGTGCTCGAACAGCGCCAGACCGCTGGTGCCGGGCATGCGCACGTCCAGCAGCATGCAGCAGGGCACATCGGGCTCGGCCTTCCAGCCCGCGATCTCGGCCAGGAAGGCGTCGGCGCTGTCGTAGCCCTCGCTGAGCAGGCGGCGCGTGCGCAGGAGCCAGGCCAACGCCTCGCGCACGCCCGCGTCGTCGTCGACGATGAACACCTTGGCGTCGGGGTGCTGGGTCATGGCGGGGATGATATAGGCAGCACCGGCCAGGTCGAGATGCCCTCTGCGCCTTGCTGAAAACGAAGGCCGCGCCACCTATAGAATTATCGGCTCAGTCGTTTTTTCAAGGAGGATTCATGTTCGATCACCGTCTTTTTGTACCAGGAATCATCGCTCTGGCTGGCCTTCTGACCGGTTGCGGGTCTGTCCCCAAGCAAGCATTCAACGCAGAAGCGTCCCCACACATCAAGCATCTGGCGGTCACGCAGTACGAGGAACAGAAGGACATCGGCGCGGTTGTGGTGAACCACGCTGGCAACAGCTTCGGGCTGATTGGCATGATGGTGGCTTCTGTCGATCTGAACAACAAGACGGCCAAACTCACGGCGGCCCTGGACCTTGAGAAAACCCGGCCCACCACCCTGTTTCACAACAAGCTGAATGCTGCCCTGACCGCGCAGGGCTATGAGCTCATGCCAGTGCCCTTACGACGCGACGATATCGAGCCGGAGATCAAGAACAAGCTGACGGCGATCCAGGGTGCCGACGCCAACCTGCTGGTGAGGGCCGATGCGAGCTACATGGCGGCCGGCGCGACCTCCGACTACCTGCCTGCGGTCAACGCGCGGGCAGAGGTGTTCGACAGAAAAGAGGGCAAGCTGCTGTACCGGGAGCTTTACGCCTATGGCTTCAACGGCGCAGCCGCAAAGGACACCGTGACCTTGCCGGCAGCGCCCGAGTGCAAGTTCGCCAACCTGGACGCCGTGGTGTCGCAGGCGCCCCTCGCGCGCAAGTGCCTGGTCGACGGTCTTGAAGCCGTGGCGCAAGCCATTGCGGACGATCTCAAGCGCTGACCGGGGGTCGGCCATGAGGCTTCTGTCGTTCGCCATGCTGCTGTGCATGGTCGTTCAACCCGCGCGGGCCGACGGACCGGCCGCGCCGGACACCCGTCTGGACATTTTTCCGACGGCCCCGCGGCAGTCGCTGCCGGCGGAGCAGCAGGGCTTTGATGTCGATGAGAAGATGCCCACCCACGACTTCGGGCATGGGCCACAACCCTATCTTTTGATCGAGCTCCCGCCCTTTCAGGCGCCCTACGAGGTGCGCCTGCGCAATGAGATCAGGGAGATAGAGGCGGCTTCGTCGAAGCGGCTCACACGCCTGGTGCCACACGTCCAGACGCTGAAATCCGACTTCGCGCTGGCCCGCAACTACCCCAGCACGAAACTGAGGGAGCGCAACGGGTCGCAGGAGTTGACGGTGTTCGTCAACCCCCAGAACCGGGACGAGCGCTTCCTCCTGGTGTACGGCGACATGAAGGCCCGCGCCACCGAATTGCTTCGCTCCGAATCCAAGACGGTCTTCGTCGGCACGGGGTTTTTCCTGGACGGGGCAGACAACAGGCAGGTTATCCATCCGTTCGAGAAGGGCAGCGTGTTGGTGGAGGTCAAGAACCTCACGCCCCCGGCAAAGTAAAGCGAAACATCATGCCGCGCGGCTGCGCCGGCTCGTGGGTCAGGGCGCCGCCGTGCTGCTCGATCACGGTGCGGCACAGCGAGAGGCCCAGGCCCATGCCCTCGGCCTTGGTGGTGAAGAAGGGGGTGAACAACTTGTCGCGCACCTCGTCGCTCAGGCCTCGCCCGTGGTCGGTGACGGCGAACTCGACCCAGACCTTGCGCGGCGGGTCGTCTGTGCCCGAGTGCAGGCGCGACTGCCCGACCGACAGCGTGAGCACCCGCCACCCCGAGGCCTGGGGCGGGTCGCCTTCGGGCATGGCCTGCATGCCGTTGCGCGCGAGGTTGAGCAGCACCTGCTCGATCATGGTGCGGTCGCACAGCACCTCGGAGCAGCCGGGCGCGATGTGGGTGCGGACGCGAATGCCCAGCTTCTTGGCCTGCAGCGACAGCAGCGGCATGATGGCCTCGACCAGGCGTTCGGGTGCTACCGCCTCGCGCACCTGTTCGCGCCGACGCACGAAGTCGGCCACGCTCTTGATCACGCGGCCGGCGCGCTCGGCCTGCTGTGCCACGCGCTGCATCGCCTGGCGCAGCAGCTCGGGCGTGTCGGGGCCGGCGCCGTCGTCGAGCAGGTTGAGCGTGCCAGTGGCATAGCTCGATATGGCCGCCAGCGGCTGGTTGAGTTCGTGGCTGAGCAGCGAGGCCATCTCGCCCACAGTGGCCAGGCGCGCGGTCGCCTGCAGCCGCTCCAGCGAGGCGCGATTGAGCTCTTCGACGCGGCGCTGTTCGCTCATGTCGAGAATGGCGCTCATGAAGCCGGTCTGCGTGCCCTGCGCGTCGATCAGCGGTGCCTCGATGATGAGCACCGGAAATCGCGTGCCGTCCTTGCGCTGGAACTCCGACTCGTAGCCCTCGCGCGGCAGGATCTGGCCGGCCAGGCGCACGGCCTGGCGCTGCTGGTATTCGTCGACCAGCTCGGGCGGCCACCAGGGCGCGGGCAGGCCGGTGCCGATCAGCTCGCTGGCCGGGAAACCCACCATCTGGCAGAAGGCCGGGTTGACATAGGTGACGCGCCCCTGCATGTCGCGCGCACGCAGCCCGGTGACCAGCGAGTTCTCCATCGCCTTGCGAAAAGCCAGCGCCTGGGCCACCTCGGTCTCGGCGCGCTGGCGCAGCCGCATGTCGCGCCCCAGCAGGACCAGCACCGCCAGCAGCGCCAGCGACAGCGCCCCCACGACGGCGGTCAGCACGTTGGGAAACAGGCCGGCGACCCGGCGCGGGCTCTCCAGCCGCAGCATCAGCGTGTGGCCCGGAAGGTCCAGCAGCGTGGTCGCGATCTGCGGGCTGCGGCTGCCGGGCACGGTGCTGTGCAGCGCCAGCCGCGTACCGTCGACCTCGGTGAAGGCCAGGCCGCGGTTGCGCAGCAGCGCATGGTTGGTCAGCTCCGAGAGCATGCCGGGCAGGGCGTAGGTCGCGACCAGATAGCCCTCGGCGCTGCCGGCGCGCACCACCGGCAGGCACATCTCCATCAGCTCCATTCCCAGGCCGCTGCTCATGGGCCAGAAATAGCTCGGCGAGAACGACGGGCCGGAGAGCCGGCGCGCGTTTTCACAGGCCTGGCGCACATCGGGCGCCGCCTGCGCGCGGGCCAGCTGGCCGTACAGATCGGGGACGAAGCTTGAATCACGGTGCGCGAGGACCCGAAGGTTCAGATCGCGCCACTCCAGCCGCACCAGCTCGCGGTGCTGGGCCAGCAGCTCGGCGGCCGGGTCCTGCCAGGAGCCGACGCTGGGGGCGATGCTGTGCAGCGCCTGAAGGGTCTGCACATTGCGCACCAGGCCGCTGCGGATATCGCTGACCAGCGCCGCGGCGTCGCGTTCGAGCGCTTCCTGGTCGCGCGCCTCTTCGTACTCGGCCGCCAGGAACACCAGCACGCCCAGCAGCAGCACCACCAGCAGCAGCAGCGCGCCCCAGAGCAGCCAGCGCCGCGGTGGTCGCTTCATCGGTTCACAGTCTGCGATGCTGCAGCGACGGAAGCTGCTCGCGCACGCCACGCAGCTGTTCAAGGTCGATATCGGCCAGCACCACGCCCGGGCCTTCGGCCTGCATCGCCAGCACCTGGCCCCAGGGGTCGATCACCATGCTGTGCCCCCAGGTGCGGCGGCCGTTCTCGTGCACACCGCCTTGTGCGCTGGCGATCACAAAGGCCTGGTTCTCGATCGCACGCGCCCGCAGCAGCACCTCCCAGTGGGCCTGGCCGGTGGTGTGGGTGAAGGCGGCCGGCACCAGCAGCAGGTCGGCGGCGAGCATGCGATACAGCTCGCCGAAGCGCAGGTCGTAGCAGACGCTCATGCCCACACGCCAGTGCTCGCCGTGGCGGGTCGGGAAGTCGAACACGGTCGGCGTCTCGCCGGCCCGCAGCACGGTGGCTTCGTCGTAGGCCTCGCGCCCGTTGTCGTAGCGAAACAGATGGATCTTGTCGTAGCGGGTGATGCAGTGGCCCTTGTGGTCGTAGACCAGCGAGGCGTTGGCGGCGTGCGCCGGGTCGTCGGTCGCCATCGGCAGGGTGCCGCCGACCACCCACATCTTGAGTTCGCGCGCCGCGTCTGAGAGGAAATCCTGCACCGTGCCCAGGCCGGGCTGCTCGGCCAGCAGCAGTTTGTCGGCGTCCTGCTGGCCCATGAAGCAGAAGTACTCGGGCAGCACGGCGAGTTCGGCACCGCTGCGGGCGGCCTGGTCCAGCAGGGCGCGCGCGGCGCTGAGGTTGGCGTCCAGGCTGATGCCCGAGACCATCTGGATGGCGGCGACTTTCATGGGTTCTCCTTCGC
Source organism: Gemmobacter sp. (assembly GCA_034519525.1). Lineage (GTDB taxonomy): Bacteria > Pseudomonadota > Alphaproteobacteria > Rhodobacterales > Rhodobacteraceae > Gemmobacter. Next base: position 207,926 of record JAXHOJ010000063.1, read on the forward strand.
GCGCCGCGCGGGCGCGGCGCAGAGCCCGCAGCTTACTTCACTGACGGCACCGCCGTTGCGGGCGGGGCCGGGCTGGCGGGCTCTTTTGCGGGTTTGGGCTGATCGACTTTTTCGACCTTGGGGTCGGCCCAGCTGCCACTGATGTGGAACTGCTGGGTGGTGGCGGACTGCAGCGGCTCACGCAGCAGGTACTGCGCCAGGAAGGTGCCCAGGCCGATGGCAGGGTTGATGGCGGTGGCGATCAGCGAGGCGGTGCCGGCATTGATCTCGGGCACCACCACCACGCGCAGGTCTTGCTGCTCGCGCGCGATGTCGGCGCTGCCTTCCATCAGCACCGCGGCATTGACGCCCTTCATCTGCAGGTTGTTGGTGGTCGCCACGCCTTGCTCGATCTTCGCGTCGCCGCGCACGAAGTCGAAGGCGAAACCCTCGGAAAACACGTCGCGAAAGTCCAGCGTGAGTCGCCTTGGCAGCGCCTGCAGGCTGAGCACGCCCAGCAGCTTGGCCGCGCCGGGCTCGACCTTGAGGAACTGGCCGGACTCGAAGCTGGCCGCCATCTCGCCCGACAGACTGGGGTAGTCCAGCGCCAGCGGCGAGCCCTTCCAGGCGATGTTGCCTTCGATGTGGCCCTTGCCGCCGCGCACCACGTCGACCTTGCCGAAGCGCGCCAGCAGCTTGCCGGAGTCGTCGACGTCGAGCCGGAAATCGAGGTGCATGCGGCGCGGGCCGCCGTCGCTGTCGCTGGTGGCCCAGGTGCCGCTGCCGATCAGACGTGCCTCGGGCACGCGCACGTTGAGCTTGTTCAACCGCCATTCGCGGTTGCGCCCGGTGCCGCGATTGACCGCCTGGATGTCGACCAGGCCGAGCTGCCGCCCCGAGAGCTCCAGGTTCTCGACCGTGATGTCCAGGGCCGGCACGCTGCTGGGCTGCTGCAGCAGCTGCTCGACATCGGCCGCCGCGCTGGGCGCCAGCGTCAGCTGGGCCAGCCGGGCGTAGACGCTGCCGGCGTGGCTGGCCGTGGGCTGGCGGTATTCGATGTAGCCGTTGAGCTCGTCGGCGTCGACGTTGACGCGCCACTGCGTGCCCTCGCGCGAGCCACCGAGCACGACATCGTTGAAGTTGCGCCCATCGACCGTGACCTGACCCGCCCGCACCGCGAGCACAGTCGGCAGGTAGCCCAGGCTGGCGTTGGCGCTGGTCGCCGGCGTGGCGGCGGAGACGGCGCCGCGCACGTCCACACCGCTGGCCTCGCCAAACACCCGCTCCCAGGCGTCAACATCAACGCGGTTGAAGCGCAGGTTGGCCAACACGCCTTGCGCCGGCACAGGCGCCGCCTCGCCAGACTGCAGCCCCACGGCCAGGCTGCCGCGCAGCACCCGGGGCTCGGTCTCGGTGACGTCGCGCTCATAGTGCAGCGACAGCAGGGGCAGCGCCACCGGCCCGACCTCGACCACGAGCCGGTCGGTGCGCGCAACTTCGTCCTCGCTCTCTCCGGCCACCGTCAGCACGCTGTTGTCGTAACGCAGCGGCAGGCTGTCTTCGGCTCGCTTGGACAGCGGCGCCGGCAGGTTCACGGCCATGCCCTGCAGGCTGGTCGTCACGCTGATTTCCGGCGCGCCGCCCCGGAACCCCAGGCGCGCGCTGTAGGCGGCGCTGCCGCTGGCTTTGGCGAACAGGCGCGAGACAAAGCCCAGGTCGCCGTCGCGCAGGCCGTCGGCGCTGGCGCTGCCCTGGCCGCGAAACTCGACCCGCGAGGGGCTGCGCGCATCGGCCGGCTGCATGCCGCCCTCGAGCGCGATGTCCCCGCCGTACAGGTGGGCGCTCGCACCCTGCAGCCGGAAGCCGGTTTCGGTGAAGCTGATGCTGCCGCTGCTGCGTTCGAGCAGGGGCGAGTCGGGCGTGATGCGCAGGTCGTTGCCTGACAGCGCGACCTGGCCCTGGAGCGAGAAGGCGTCGGTGTTCTGCAGGGGCAGCTGCAGCTTGAAGCCGATACCCGCCTGGCCGGTGGCGGTGGTGCGGGCCAGCGCGTTGCCCAGCAGGCCATTGACCGGCGAGCCCTGCACGAAGCCCAGCACCTCGCTGGCCGGACCCTGCGCCTTGGCCGACACCTCCAGCCGGGGCTGTCGCATCAGGTCGGCCACGACCACCTCACCCTCGCTCAGCCGCACGCGCGGCTGCCCCTCGACACCACCGGCCAGACCGGTCAGGCGCAAGGAGGCGCGGTCGAGCACCAGTTGCCCGTCGACGCCCTTGAGGGGCGGCCAGGCCGGCTCGCCCGACGACTGCAGGTAGACCGGCAGGTAGGCGAAATCCAGCCCCTTGAGCGCGGCCGTGATGCGGAACTCACCATCGGCCCTGGCCTCGTGAAACGGCAGATCCCACAGGTCGCCCCGCACCCGGAACGTCACCTTGTCGGAGCTGCCGCCGCGCACCGCCTCTTGCACATAGCGGCGGGCGTCGGCGCTGACCGACAGCGGCATGTAGCGGTGCACCTGGCTCGCGTTGGCGCGACTGAGGCTGGCGTCCAGATCGAGCACGCCAGGGAAACGCGATCTGGACCGGCTGCGGGCCGGGTCGGCGCTGACCCAGTGGGCGCGCGCGGTGCCGGTGGCGTCGGCGTTGGTCATGCGCACGTTGTCCAGCCAGGCCTCGACCTGCTCGCCCTTGAGCGTCCAGCGCGCGTCGGCCTGGAGGCTGGCCAGCGGGATCGCAGGCTGTTCGAACATGCCCGGCAGCTCGATCGCGCCATCGGTGATCGCCAGGCGCGCCGAGCCACCGTGCTGGTTGAGGTCGAAATCCGCGTTGGCGTTGGTCACGCCCGGCCGGCCCGCCACCGGGTAGGGGCCGAAGGCCGACATCTGGCCACTGGGCTGGCCGGCCAGCGTCAGACCGACCGCGCGGCCCTTGGCCTGGTAGGCGGTGACCGGCGGCGGAACGGACGCGGGCTGGCCCGCCACGGCGGGTGCGACGGGGGGCCCTTGCCAGCGGGCGGTGAAGGCCTCGATCCGGCCCGCCGGTTTGAGGCTGTCGAGCAGCTGGCGGCTGGTCTCGGGCAGCGGCACGCGGGTGGCCAGGGCGGCGAGCGCGGCCAGCTCGATGCGGTCGGCGTCCACCGTGGTCGAGCGGGTGCGGCTGGAAAGGCCGTTGTCGTGGCGCAGCTGCGCCTTGGCGCCGGCCCAGTCCAGACCATCGCGGGTGCGGAAGCTGAGGTTGTCAGTCGAGATCTCAAACCCCTGTGCGCTCCAGCGCGCGGCCAGCCGCCCGTCGATGCGATCCAGCGCCAGCTCGGGCAGCCGGGCGCCCAGGCGCGTGGCCACGTCCCGGAGTCCGAGGTCGGCGGTCACGCCGGCGAGCTGTCCGCGCTCCAGATCGCCCCAGGCGCGCAGGCGGCCGCGGCCACCGATCACCTCGACCCCCCATTCGCTGAGATCGACATAGGCCTTCAGCCGCGACACATCGACCGCCGGAAAATCGGCGTAGAGCTCACCGCTCCAGTTGTGCCACTGGGCCTTGCCGGTCGGCGGCGACCCAAGGTCGATCAGCGGTTCGCGCAGGGTAGCCATCAGGCTGAACGGCTGGCCCCACTCGGCTGGCGGGCTCGCGTCCAGCCGCAGCAGGTGGCTGCGCAGGCCGTTGCGGGCCACGAAGTTCAGTGCCGACAGCGCCAGCGGTGGCTGGCCGCGCAGCTCGTCGGTCCAGCGCACGGTGCCGTTCTGGATCACGAACTCGGTCTGGGAGAAGAACCAGTCGGCGGCGCGGCCACCACCGCCCTGATCGCCAGAGAGGTCCAGGCCCGCAACCTCGATACGGCCCTTGGGGGTGCGCCGGACGTCCAGCACCGGCGCGTCGATCAGCAGCTGTTCGAAGCCCAGGCGCCAGAGCGAGGTCACCGACACCGCAGCGCGCACGCGCGGCAGCCGCAGCGCCTCGCGCCCGGCCGGATCGAACAGGCTCACGTCGCTCAACGCCAGCGCCGGCACCAGGCGCAACAGATAGCCGGCCTGCGAACCCGTCTCGCCGACCGACTCGGCGTGGATCGCCCCGACCTTGACCGGTACCCCTACAGCCGCGCTGGCCCAGCGCTCCAGGTCGGGGCGCCACTCGTCGATTCGCGGCACAATCCAGAGATGCAAGGCTCCCAGGGTCAGGGCGAAGAGCCCCCAGACCAAGAGCACTACCCACAGCAGCAGCCGTGTGATCGCCGAATAGGTTTTCTGGGTTCTGGAGACAGGGGCGACTGAGGCCGGGCTTTGATTCATATCCACTGCAAATTATGACGGTCAGCCCCCAGGACGGTTCCGCAGCGCCGGTTTTTGCTTTGTCATCAAATGTGAATTGCCCTGGGCTCCCCGCCGCCCGCGCCGATCACTCGCGATTTGTCCAGCGGGTGCGACGACGCTATGAGAGCGAGCTGGCCTGCCTTTCGCCGGGTGCACCAGTGAAGGCGACGATGGGTGCCTGTCTGGACACCCTGCGCGCACGCGGCCTGCCACTGCCAGCGGCTTTGAGGGTGATGCGCCAGCTGGTGATGGAGCGGCTGGTGGTGCTCGACTGCGAACAGGGCGCGCCGCTGGCCGATGTGACGCGCGCCGTGACCGAGCTGGCCGAACTGGCGCTGGACCACGCCTGCCAGCTGGCCTTCGCCGAGCTGGACGGGCTGCACGGTGCGCCGATGTCCGAGACCGGCCAGCGCGCCCAGCTCTGGGTGATCGGCATGGGCAAGCTCGGGGCGCGCGAGCTCAATGTGTCCAGCGACATCGACCTGATCTATGTCTACGACGCCGACGGCGAGACCCTCGGCAACGCCCAGGGCCGCAACCGCATCAGCCACCACGAGTACTTCGGCAAAGCGGTCAAACACATCTACAACACCGTGGGCGAGACCACCGAACACGGCAATGTCTTCCGCGTCGACCTGGCGCTGCGGCCCAACGGCAACTCAGGCCCGAGCGCGGTCTCGCTGGGCGCGCTGGAGGAGTACTTCCTGGTGCAGGGCCGCGAGTGGGAGCGCTTCGCCTGGCTTAAAAGCCGCGTCATCGCACCGGTCGCCTGCATCGCCGACAAGAGCGCCAGCGCGCTGCGCGGCGCGGTGCTGCCCTTCGTGTTCCGCCGCTACCTCGACTACAACGTCTTCGATTCGCTGCGCACCCTGCACCGCCAGATCCGCGACCACGCGGCCAAGCGGGCCGCCGGCAACCCGGGCCGAGCCAACGACGTCAAGCTCTCTCGCGGCGGCATTCGCGAAATCGAGTTCACCGTGCAGCTGCTGCAGGTGGTGCGCGGCGGCCAGTTCCCCGAGCTGCGCACTCGGCCCACGCTCGACGCGCTGCAGCGCGTGGCCAAGGCCAATCTGATGCCCAAGGCCACCGCCGACGCGCTGGCCACGGCCTACGAGTTCCTGCGCAAGGTCGAGCACCGCATCCAGTACCTGGACGACCAGCAGACCCACCTGATCCCCACCCGCGACGAAGATCTGGCCTGGATCGCCACGACGCTGGGCTACCCCGACATGTGTGCCTTCCTGTGCGCGCTGGACACCCACCGCGAGACGGTGGCGCACGAGTTCGACATCCTGCTGGGCGGTGCGCCGGGCGGCGGCTGCAACGGCAAGGGCTGCAACAAGGCCGCCTCGCGCGGCGCGGTCGAAGACCTGCAGGGCGTGATGGCCGGGCTGCCCGAGGCCTTTGCCGCCAAGGTGGCTCAGTGGTGCGAGCACCCACGGGTGCTGGCGCTGCGCGAGGACGCTCGGGTACGGCTGATCCTCCTGGTCGAGCGCACCGGCGCCTGGCTCGACGAGGGGCGCGTCTCCGAGGTGGCGGCACTGCGGCTGGCCGACTGGATCGAGCCACTGCTGCGCCGCGAGAGCTACCTGGCGCTGTTGCAGGAGCGTCCGGCGGTGCATGAGCGGCTGCTGCGGCTGCTGGGCGCGGCCAAGTGGCCGGCGCGCTACCTGCTCAAGCACCCGGGCGTGATCGACGAACTGGCGAGCCAGCAGCTGATGACCGACCGGTTTGACGCCGCACAGTTCGAGGCCGACCTCGAGGATCGGCGCACCTCGCTCAGGCGCACCGGCGAGGACGACGAAGAGGCGCTGCTGAACCTGTTGCGCCGCGCGCACCACGCCGAGGTGTTCCGCACGCTGGCGCGCGACGTCGAGGGCGTGCTGACGGTGGAGCAGGTGGCCGACGACCTCTCAGCGCTGGCCGACACGGTGCTGCGCGTGACGGCACGCTGGTGCTGGGCGCGGCTGAAGAATCGCCACCGCGACGAGCCGGCCTTTGCCATCATTGGCTACGGCAAGCTCGGCGGCAAGGAGCTGGGCTATGGCAGCGACCTGGACATCGTCTTCGTCTACGAAGACGAAGACGAGAACGCCAGCGAGATCTACGCCGCCTTCGTGCGCAAGCTGATCAACTGGCTGCAGGTCAAGACCGGCGAGGGCGACCTGTATGAAATCGACACCGCGCTGCGGCCCAACGGCAATTCCGGGCTGCTGGTGACCACCTTCACCGCCTACGAGAACTACCAGCGCGGCCGCGGCAGCAACACCGCCTGGACCTGGGAACACCAGGCTATGACAAGGGCCCGGTGTGTGTTGGCCCCCACGCTCCACCGCTGGCGCGGGTCGCAGCCCGGCGACGGGGCCGGCGACGCTCCGGACGCCGGTTCGCTCGCGGCCCGCTTCGACGCCGTGCGCGAGGCGGTCATCACCGCCGAGCGCGACCGCGCGGCGCTGGCGCAGGAAATCACCGCCATGCGCGAGAAGGTGCGCAGCGCGCACCCGGTGCGCGGCGAGGCCTTCGACGTCAAGCACAGCGTCGGCGGCATGGTCGATGCCGAGTTCGTGGTGCAGTACCTGGTGCTGGCGCATTCGGGTGAACACCCCGAACTGCGTGGCAACCTGGGCAACATCGCGCTGCTGCAGCGCGCCGAGGCCGTCGGCCTGTTGCCCCGGGGCGTGGGTCAGGAAGCGGCCGATGCCTACCGCGAGCTGCGCCACATCCAGCACCGCGCCCGGCTCGACGAGGCGCCGACGCAGATCGAGGCCAGCGCCGCCGCCAGCCTGTCGGCGGCCGTGCAGACGCTCTGGCGCCGCGTGCTGGGCGCGCCCGCCTGATCTCCCCCCGGGCCACGCCAGGGCCCCAAGACCCTGAGCCCGCCATGGGCATCCAGAAGATTGGTTCGGCTTTATTGTGACCGATCAGTCACAATAAAACCAATCAGTCATTTCGGCATCCGTGCCGTCTGGAGCACAAATGGTTTCCCAATCACGGAACTTTTCGAGGGCCACGGCGCTCCATCCCGCCATGGCCACGCCAAAAGCGCCGTGGTCAGGTTCCCAGGTTTTTGCACTGCGAAGCCTTCCGCCGATCGCGGCGGATGAAATCCCGAGGCGTTTCTCCTCCTCCTCCCTCCCTCCCTCCTTCGCGTCGGGGCGCTTCGCAGGCCTTTGTCTTCCCACCCAGCCCCGCCCCCGAGTGGCCATCGTCGGCTCCGGCATCAGCGGTCTGGCGGCCGCGCACACCCTCACCGGCCTGGCCGATCTGACGCTGTTCGAAGCCGGCGGCTACTTCGGTGGTCACACCCACACGGTCGACGTGACGTTGCCGGACGCAGCCGGACGGCCCCTCACCTTCGGCGTGGACACCGGCTTCCTGGTGCTCAACGAGCGCACCTACCCGAATCTGCTGGCGCTGTTTGAACAGCTGCAGGTGCCGGTCGCGCCGTCGGACATGTCGTTTTCGGTCCAGGCACCTGGCGCAGGCCCCGGAGGCTCCGCGCTGGAATGGAACGGTTGCGACCTCGGGACTGTGTTTGCCCAGCGGGCCAACCTGGGCAACCCGCGCTTCTGGCGCATGCTGGCCGACATCATTCGCTTCAACCGGCTGACCACGCGTCTGGCGCGTCGCGGCGACGATCTGGGCGCCGGCAGCCCGCTGCTGGAGCCACTGGGCGACTTTCTGCAGCGCCACCGTTTCTCGGACGCATTTCGCGACTGGTACTTCCTGCCCATGATGGGCTGCATCTGGAGCTGCCCGACCGACCAGATGCTGCGCTTCCCGGTCGCGACCATGGTCCGCTTCTGCCACAACCACGGCCTGATTCAGGTCACCCACCGACCGCAGTGGTACACGGTCGCCGGCGGCGCGCGACAGTATGTCGAGAAGATCGTCGCAGCGATCCCAGACCGGCGACTGAGCAGCCCGGTGCTGCGCGTGCTGCGCGACGAACAGGGCGTGCAGGTGGTCACCGAGGGACGGGTCGAGCGCTTCGACGCCATCGTGATGGCCTGCCACAGCGACCAGGCGCTGGCCATCCTCGGCGATTCGGCGACGCCCGAGGAGCGCGAGGCGCTGGGCGCCGTGCGCTACCAGCCCAACCACGCGGTGCTGCACACCGACGCCTCGGTGCTGCCGCAGCGGCAAAAGGCCTGGGCAGCCTGGAACTATGAGGCGGGCGGTGCGGGCGACGCGCCCAGCGTCTGTCTCCACTACCTGCTCAACCGGCTGCAGCCGCTGCCCGTGGAGACACCGGTGATCGTCTCGCTCAATCCGCAGCGCGAGATCGACCCGGCGACCGTGATCGGCAAATACGACTACGCGCACCCGGTGTTCGACCTGGCCGCGATCCAGGCCCAGAAGCGCATGGGCGAATTGCAGGGCCGGGCCAACACCTTCTACGCGGGTGCGTGGATGGGTTACGGCTTCCACGAAGACGGCCTAAAAGCGGGGATGCGCGCGGCGCGCGAACTGATCATGGCGCACGAGCTGCTGCCGCAGCGCTCGGCCCCGCAGCGCGCTGCAACGGGGGTCTTCCAGTGAGCGAGGCGGCCGTCAGCGCCCAGCGCCCCGTGACCCGCGTGGGGCCACAGATCGCTTTCGGCCAGGTGCGCCACGCGCGCTCACGGCCCAAGACCCACGCCTTCGCCTACCCGACCTTCTTCCTGATGCTGCCAATGCGCAGCCTGCGCGCGCACGGCCACGGCGCGCTGGCGCGCAACCGCCGCGCCGCGCTGTCCTTCCACGACCGCGACCACGGCGACGGCCGCGACGACTGCCTGGCATGGCTGGACGAGACGCTCGTGGCGCAGGGCATCACCGACGCCAGTGGCGAGGTCTGGCTGCACACCTACCCACGCGTGCTGGGCTACGTGTTCAAGCCGGTCAGCTTCTGGTACTGCCACCGCGACGACGGCACCCTGCGCGCGGTGCTGGCCGAGGTCAACAACACCTTCGGCGAGCGCCACTGCTATCTGCTGAACGCGCCGCGCTATGGCGTGCAGGCTGTGGCCGACAAGGTTTTTCATGTCTCGCCCTTTGCACCCGTGCGCGGCGAATACCGCTTCGTGTTCATGCGCACGCTGATGGGGGGCGAAGACCGCACCGTGGCCCGCATCGACTTTCACGACGAGCCGGGCGCGCCAGCCCTGATCCGCACCAGCGTCAGCGGCTCGCTGGTGCCGCTGAACGCCGCCAGCGAGCGCCGCGCGCTGTGGCGACACCCCGCGATGACGCTGGGCGTGATCGCGCGCATCCACTGGCAGGCGCTTCGCCTGTGGCTCAAGCGCGCGCCGTTGTTCCGCCAGCCCCCCGCGCCTGCCGACTTCGTGACCGCCGGTCACCCCGCCGCCCCGAACCCCTGACCCGCCCACCGCCGCCATGAACAGCACCACCGCCCCGCAACCCGCCGGCTTCGCGCTGCCCCGCCACGCACCCGCCGCCGCCCGCACCACGCTGCAGCTGCTGCAGCACCTGCGCCACGGCTCACTCACGCTGCAGCTGCCCGACGGCACGGTGCAGCGCTTTGGCAGCGCCAGCGGAGCATTGGTGGGGGCGTCCATGCGGCTGGTCAACTGGAACGTCTTTTCCGCAGCGCTGAAATCCGGCGACATCGGTTTTGCCGAAAGCTACATCGCCGGCGACTGGAGCACGCCCAACCTGTCCGACCTGCTGCGGCTGCTGATCGCCAACCGCGACGCACTGGAGGGCGTGGTCTATGGCTCGTGGATGGGTCGCCTGGCCTACCGGCTGCGCCACCTGCTCAACCGCAACAGCAAGACCAACAGCCGCAAGAACATCCACGCCCACTACGACCTGGGGAATGCGTTCTACAAACTCTGGCTCGACGAAACCATGAACTACTCCTCGGCGCTGTTCGAGCGGCCGGGGCAGGACATAGTTTCGGCGCAGCACGCCAAGGTGCGGCGCGCGCTGCACATGGCCGGTGTGCAGCCCGGCGACCGGGTGCTGGAGATCGGTTGCGGCTGGGGGGCGCTGGCCGAGAAAGCGCTCGGCGAGTTCGGCGCCTCGGTGACCGGCGTGACGCTGTCGACCGAGCAACTGGCGTTTGCGCAACGGCGCATGGAACGGCTCGATATTGCTCAAGCCGACACGCCCGCCGCCGGGCCGCCCCAAGGCGGGCGAGCCCCCTCGGGGGGCAGCGACCCGCGCGAGCGGCGGAGCGTGGGGGCCATGTGTGATCTGCGTCTTCAGGACTACCGCGACATCCACGACGCGCCGTTCGACGCGATCTGCTCGATCGAGATGGTCGAGGCGGTGGGCCGCGAATACTGGGACACCTATTTCAACGCCGTCTCGCGCCTGCTCAAGCCCGGCGGCCGTGCCTGCGTGCAGAGCATCACGATCCGCGACGACCTGTTTGATCGCTACGTCGCTGGCACCGACTTCATCCAGCAATACATCTTCCCGGGAGGCTGCCTGCCCAGCCCGTCACAGTTCTGCGCGGCCGCACAGCGCGCGGGCCTGCAGGTGGTCGACCAGTTTCATTTCGGCGCCGACTACGCACACACCCTGCGGCTCTGGCGCCAGCAGTTTGTGCTGCAACAGGACCGCGTGCTCGCGCAGGGCTTCGACACCCGGTTCCTGCGCACCTGGGAGTTCTACCTCGCGTACTGCGAGGCCGCCTTCGACGAGGGCAACACCGACGTCGTGCAGTTCACACTGTGCAAGCCTGACTGAGGCCCGCCATGCGCCACGCCCTTCCCCTGCGCACCGTCACTGTGGTGGCTGCCACGGCGGCGCTGTGGCTGGCGCTGCCGACCCAAACCCGGGCGAACACCCAGGCCACCAACACCACAGCCACAATCGCCAACAGCGCGGAAGCCGCGCTGGCGGGGCAGTCGTTGCGCGGGCAGTCGCTGTACCGATACTGGGGCTTCGAGGTCTATGTGGCGACGCTCTACACCGAACCCGACTTTGCGGCCGCGCGGTTCGAGCAGCAGCGCTTTGCGCTCGAACTTCAGTACCGCCGGGCCTTCAAGGGCAGCGACATCGCGCAGCGCTCGATCGACGAGATGCAGGGCATCGCGCCGCTGACGCCGCCACAGGCGACCGGCTGGAAAGCGGCCATGGAGCGGCTGTTCCCCGATGTCCGGCCCGGCGACCGTCTGATGGGTGAGTACCGACCAGGCAGCGGCGGGCGCTTCTTTCTCAACGGCCGACCGCTCGGGGGCATCGACGACCCCGTGCTCGCGGCCCGCTTCTTCGGCATCTGGCTCTCGCCCCGCACCTCGGCGCCGCAGCTGCGCGAGGCGCTGATCACGGGTTCGGCCCGCTGACCTGACCATGCACGCCCGCCACACACTCTCCCCCGTCGAGCGCTTCACCGCGCCCGGCGCCTGGCGCGAGGGCCTGCGCTATGGTCTGCTGGGCCTGCCGCTGGCGTTCGTGGCGCTGCCCCTGTACGTCGTTCTGCCCAACCACTACGCGCGCAATTTCTCGGTGCCACTGGCGGCGCTGGGCGCGGTGTTGCTGGCGGCGCGGCTGTTCGATGCGCTGCTCGACCCCTGGATCGGTCGCTGGTGCGATCGCCTGTTTGCGCGCTCGCCGCGCGCGGTGCTGGCCGTCTCGGGTGTCGCGGCCACGGTGCTGGCGCTCGGTCTGTGGGGTCTGCTGTTTCCGCCGCCCTCCCTGCGCGACGCGGTCGCACCCTTGCTGGCCTGGGCCGGCGCGCTGATGGCGCTGACCTACACCGCCTACAGCGTGGCCAGCGTGGCGCACCAGTCGTGGGGCGCGCGCCTGGGGGGCAACGAGGCGCAGCGCAGCAGGGTGCAGGCCTGGCGCGAGGGCCTGGCGCTGGTGGGTGTGCTGGTGGCGGCGGTGCTGCCCACGGCCGCCGGTCTGGCCGCGACCGTCGTGGCCTTCGCGCTGCTGCTGGCGCTGGGCTGGCTCGCCTGGAGCCGCGCGCTGGAACCCCCTCCCGCCGCGCCCACCGACCTCAGCGCCGCGCTTGAGAGCCCGTGGCGCCAGCCCCGCTTCGTGCGGCTGCTGCTGGTGTTCGTGGTCAACGGCACCGCCAGCGCCATCCCGGCCACGCTGGTGCTGTTCTTCGTGCAGGACCGCCTGCAGGCGCCCGCCGCGCTGGAACCCGCTTTTCTCGCCACCTACTTCCTGTGCGCCGCGCTGTCGCTGCCACTGTGGGTGCGGCTGGTGCCCCGGCTGGGGCTGGCGCGCACCTGGCTGGCGGGCATGCTGCTGGCGGTGGCGGTGTTTGTCTGGACCTCGACCTTGGGCGCGGGCGACACCTGGGCCTTTCTGGCGGTGTGCGCGCTCTCGGGTCTGGCGCTGGGCACCGACCTGGCGCTGCCGGGCGCGCTGCTGACCGGGCTGATGGACGAGCTGGGCGAGCGCGGGCGCCGCGAAGGCGCCTACCTGGGTTGGTGGAACTTCGCCACCAAACTCAACCTCGCGCTGGCCGCCGGACTGGCGCTGCCGCTGCTCGGGCTGTTCGGCTACGCGCCCGGAACCCGCGACGAGGACGCGCTACTGACCCTGAGCCTGGCCTACGGGCTGCTGCCCTGCGCGCTCAAGCTGCTGGCGGCGGCGCTGCTCTATGCGCTGCTGATCCGCCCTGCGGCCGCACCGACCCACCCGATTTCCACCCCCCACAAGGCCCTGCCATGAACCGCCGTCTTCTGCTCACCGGCGCCGCTGCGGCGGCCTCTCTCACGCTGGCCGGCTGCGCCGGACCCCAGGTGAGCGACTACGCGCGCGAAAAACCGCCGCTGGATCTGCGCCAGTATTTCAACGGCACGCTGGACGCCTATGGCGTGTTCACCGACCGCAGCGGCCAGGTCGTCAAGCGCTTCACCGTGGTGATGCGCTGCAGCTGGAACGGCGACGAGGGCGTGCTCGACGAAGACTTCAGCTACTCCGATGGCACGACCCAGAAGCGCATCTGGCGACTGAAGCACGAGGGCAATGGCCGCTACACCGGCCGTGCCGACGATGTGGTCGGTGTGGCACTGGGTCAGAGCGCGGGCAACGCCTTCCGCTGGGGCTACACGCTGGCGCTTCCGGTGGACGGGCGGGTCTGGAACGTCGAGTTCGACGACTGGATGTACCTGCTCGATGAGCGCGTGATGCTCAACAAGGCGGTGATGAGCAAGTGGGGCATTCGCCTGGGCGAGATCACGCTCAGCTTCGTGCGCCGACCCGCCTGAGCCCTCACCATGACGGTCCAACGAAGCCTTGTCGAACCCGCCGCCCAGGTCGGCGTGGCCCCTCTGCCGCACACGCCGGGTCTGTGGCGGCCGTTCAACCCGCCGATCCGCTCGTGGCACGGACAGCGCGTCTGGATCGTCGGCGCGTCCAGCGGTATCGGGCGGGCGGCCGCCGAACAGCTGGTGGCGCAAGGCGCGACCGTGCTGGCATCGGCGCGGGGCGAGGCGGCGTTGCAGGCCTTGGTGACCCAGCACACGCGCACCGGCGTGCCGCCGACGGTGCAGGCCTGGCCAATGGACGTGACCGACACGCGGGCGGTGGCGCTCACCGCGCGGGCGCTGCTGGCCGAAGGCCCGCTCGATCTGGTGCTGTTCTGTGCTGGCCACTACCGCGCCCTGCGGGCCGACGCCTTCGACCTGGCAGAAATGCAGCGCCACATGGCGATCAACTACAGCGGCGCGCTGAACCTGCTCGACGCGCTGCTGCCGACGCTGATCGGCCGCGGCCACGGTCACATCAGCCTGGTCAGCAGCGTGGCGGGCTTTCGCGGCCTGCCCAAGGGGCTGGCCTACGGTCCGACCAAGGCCGCGCTCACCCACCTGGCCGAAACGCTCTATCTCGATCTGGCGCCGCGTGGCATCGGGGTGAGCGTGGTGCACCCCGGTTTCGTCAAGACACCGCTGACAGCGCAGAACGATTTCGAGATGCCGGCCCTGATCACACCCGAGGTGGCGGCCGCCGACATGCTGGCCGGTATCGCGGCCGGCGACTTCGAGATCCACTTCCCGCGCCGCTTTACGCGCTGGATGAAGCTGCTGCGCATGCTGCCCTACCGTGCCTACTTTCCGCTGGTGCGCCGCGCCACCGGTCTATAAACGCGCATGAGCGACACCACCGATTTCCGCGAAGCCGTGCGCCGGCTGGCAGGCTTCTATGCACACCTGACCCCGTCGGCGCTGGAGCAACTGGAGGCCTTCTACGCCCCCGACGCTCGCTTCAAGGACCCGTTCAACGAGGTACAGGGCCTGGCCGCGATCCGGCGCATCTTCGAGCACATGTTCGTCGCGCTGCACGAACCCCGTTTCGTGGTCACGCAGCAGATCGTCGACGGTCCTCAGGCGTTTCTGGTCTGGGAGTTCCGCTTCAGGATGCGCCGGTTCGACATCCGCACCGAACAGGTCATTCGCGGCGGATCGCATCTGGTGCTGGACCACAACGGCCTGGTGACCCTGCACCGCGACTACTGGGACGCGGCCGAGGAGCTGTACCAGAAGCTGCCCGGGCTGGGCGCGCTGATGCGCTGGCTCAGGCGCCAGGCCAGCCGGTAGCGATCAGGTCGGCCGGGTGTCGGCGAAGCTCTGGCGCAGCGCCAGCTTGTCGGCCAGCCGCGCCAGATTGGGGTGGGCGGTGCGCCATTCCAGCTGCGGGAAGCGAAAGCCCAGGTAACCCAGTGCGCAGCCGACCGCGAGGTCGGAGAGACTGAGGTGGATGCCCGAGCAGAAGGGCTTGTCGCCCAGACCCCGCGCCATCGACACCAGCGCGGCGTCGACCTTGGACAGCTGGCGGTCGATCCAGGCCTGGCAGCGCTGCTCGTCCGTCCGTCCCGGCCAGGTGGCCTCCAGGCGCGCGAGGATCGCAGCGTCCATCAGGCCATCGGCCAGCGCTTCCCAGGTCTTGACCTCGGCGCGCTCGCGACCCGAGGGCGGGATCAGCTTGCCCACGGGCGAGAGCGTGTCCAGGTACTCGACGATCACGCGCGAGTCGAACACCGCCTCACCGCCCTCCATGATCAGGCAGGGCACCTTGCCCAGCGGGTTGGAGGTGGCGATCGTGGTGTCGGCCGACCACACGTCTTCGGGCACGAACTGGTAGTCGAGCTTTTTTTCGGCCATGACGACGCGCACTTTGCGCACATAAGGGCTGGTGACGGCACCGATGAGTTTCATGGATGGAAAAAAGCGTGAGGGTCCCTGGGCCGGACATTTTAGCGAGCAGCGTGCCGCCGCGTGCTGACAGTCGGCGCGCAACCCGGCGCCACACCCGCCTTCTACAATCCGAGGGATGCGCCCGACCACTGCCCCCACCTCTGCCGCCACCGGCACCCTCACCCCCGTTTCCGCCCTCTCGCCGCTGGACGGCCGCTACGCCGGCAAGCTGGCGCCGCTGCGCCCCTTCATGAGCGAGCAGGGCTACATGCACCGCCGCGTGCAGGTCGAAATCGCCTGGTTCATCGCCCTGTCCGACGCCGGTTTCGCCGAATTCGCGCCGCTCACGCCCGGCGCCCGCACCTACCTGATGGGCCTGGTCAAGAACTTCTGCGAGGCCGACGCGGTCGCGATCAAGGAGATCGAGAAGACCACCAACCACGATGTGAAAGCCGTGGAGTACTGGATCAAGTCGAAATTCGACGCCCGTCCCGAGCTGGAGCACGCGGCCGAGTTCGTGCATTTCGCCTGCACCAGCGAAGACATCAACAACACCAGCCACGCCCTGCAGCTCAAGGGCGGGCGCGACGTGGTGCTGCTGCCGGCGCTGGACCAGATGATCGCCAGACTGCGCGAGATGGCGCACCAGTTCGCCGACGTGCCCATGCTCAGCCGCACCCACGGCCAGACCGCCAGCCCGACCACCGTCGGCAAGGAACTGGCCAATGTAGTGGTGCGCCTGGCCGGTGCGCGCGAACGCATCGCGGCCGTGAAGCTCATGGGCAAGATGAATGGCGCCGTCGGCAACTACAACGCCCACATGAGCGCCTGGCCCGATTTCGACTGGGAGGCCTTCAGCAAGAAGGTCATCGAGACGCCCGAGCCGCTGGGCCTGGGCCTGACCTTCCAGCCCTACTCGATCCAGATCGAGCCGCACGACTACATGGCCGAGCTGTTCGACGCGATCGCGCGCACCAACACCATCCTGATCGACCTCTCGCGCGACATCTGGGGCTATGTGAGCCTGGGCTATTTCAAGCAGCGCCTGAAGGCCGGAGAGATCGGCTCCTCGACCATGCCGCACAAGGTCAACCCGATCGACTTCGAGAACGCCGAGGGCAACCTGGGCCTGGCCAACGCCGTGCTGAGGCACCTGTCGGAGAAGCTGCCCGTCAGCCGCTGGCAGCGCGACCTGACCGATTCGACCGTGCTGCGCAACATGGGCGTGGCCATGGGCTATGCCGTACTGGCCTACAGCTCGCTGATGACCGGCCTGAACAAGCTCGAACTCAACGAAGAAGCGCTGGCCACCGACCTGGACACTTCGTGGGAGGTGCTGGCCGAACCGATCCAGACCGTGATGCGTCGTTTCGGCGTGCAGGGCGCCTACGAAAAGCTCAAGGAGGTCACGCGCGGCAAGACCGTGACCGCCGAGGCGCTGCATGCCCTGATCCGCGGTCTGGAGATTCCCCAGGCCGAGAAAGACCGGTTGCTGGCCATGACCCCGGGCAGCTATGTCGGCAAGGCCGCCGAGCTGGCTCGACGGGCCTGATTGTGGCCCGCCGCGCCGTGCCTGATTTTCAGGTGTAAGGCGGGCGCATTACTTTGCGCGCCTGGTGAACACCGGCTGTCCGGGTGTGTCGCGTTTTCAGCGAAAAAAAGCACCCGCCCACACGGTTGTTGACCATCATTGCGTCAATGACTTGATGCACGTCAAGCAGGGTCAGGGAGTCGCTTTCTACAGTCCACCGCTTGCCTCGCGCACCAACGGCGGTGTCGCGGACTGGCAACTCCTGGAGCTTTCCCAGCCATGGCCATTGAACTCTTCAACCAGAACGGGCACGTGTGCCTCATGTTCGCCCACCTCAGTGACGAAGGCGGCGAAGCCGTGCAAGCCAACCAGTTCCTGGTCATCGACGGCGATCAGGGCGCCATCATCGACCCGGGTGGCAACATGGCCTACAACGAGCTGCTGCTCACCATCGGCCGCTACTTTCCGCCCAACAAGCTCACCGAAATCCTGGCCTCGCACGCCGACCCGGACATCATCGCCTCGCTCGACCGCTGGATGACCAGCACCCAGGCCACGCTCTACATCTCCAAGCTCTGGGAGCGCTTCGCACCGCATTTCTGCAAACCCGGCAAGACGGCCGGGCGCATCATCGGCATCCCCGACCCCGGCATGCGCATCAAGCTCGGCCGCAACGAAATCGTCGCGCTGCCGGCGCACTTCATGCACGCCGAGGGCAACTTCCAGTTCTGGGACCCGGTCAGCAAGATCCTGTTCTCGGGCGACCTGGGCGTGTCTCTGGGCACTTCGGCCGATGCGGCAACGCCCATCACCAGCCTGGCGCCGCACCTGCCGCGCATGGAGGCGTTCCACCGCCGCTACATGGTGTCGCAGAAGGTGCTGCGCCTGTGGGTGAACATGGTGCGTCAGCTGCCCGTCGACATGATCGTGCCGCAGCACGGCGCCCCGCTGGCGGGCAACGCGGTCAAAGAGTTCATCGGCTGGATCGGTGAGCAGTCGTGTGGCATCGACAACGTCACGCAGGCCAACTACACGGTTCCCGCATAAGGCTTTTCATTCGATCGCGCGCTCGGCGTAGCGGTTGAAGCGCCAGGCATCGCCCTGCAGGGTGATGCGTCTCCAGACCACCCGTTTTTCGGCAGGGCTCATGGCGGTCCAGTGCTGGACTTCTTCAAAGCTGCGCCCGCAGCCCTTGCACTGCGCATCGCCCTGGCTGGTCGAGCAGATGGCGATGCAGGGGGTGTCGGGCGTGGTCTCGAACCAGGCCAGCCAGGCCTGGCGTGCGGGCGCCGGCATGCTCGCCTCATCCGCCTCGGTCTGCCGGTGGTAGACCAGCAGGGCATACACCTGTGCCAGCGCCCGCAGCTCAGGCCCCAGCGACACCCCGTCGGGCGAGGGCGAGCGCTCGCGCCAGTGGTTGATCGCCGCTTCGATGTCGGTGATGTGGATGCCGGGCATGGGAGGGCGATGATAGCCAGCCCGGCGTTTCCGGTGTGGAAAGTGCTTATCCCCACCCCCGGCCACGCCCGGGGGGCGCCGCTACAATCGCCCCACTCGAAGGGGAGTAGCTCTCCGGGAAGATTCGGCGCACCATGCGCAGCTTCTGCCCGTTCGGGTCGTCGTCAGGACGAAGCACATGCTTCCGGCGATCCGAGCCCGGTGCCCGTCACCGGCCTGAGCAAGACCTTTGGACCGTCCCTGCGGACCGATCTAGGCCTGACTGCCCCTGCTCGCCGGTGTTCTCACACTCAGGCGAAAGGTGCCGGTTTGCGCCGGGGTCGACCCGTTCAGGGGCCCACCAACACGACAACGAGGCAGCCAATGGATTTCCTGACTTCCCCCGAGTTCTGGGTCGCCCTGGGACAGATCATCATCATCGATATCCTGCTGGGCGGCGACAACGCGGTCGTGATCGCGCTGGCCTGCCGCAAGCTGCCGCCGGCGCAACGCACCAAGGGCATCATCTGGGGCACGGCGGGCGCGATCATCTTGCGCGTGATCCTGATCATGTTTGCCATGACGCTGCTGAACGTGCCCTTCCTCAAGATCGTGGGCGCGCTGCTGCTGGTCTGGATCGGCGTGAAACTGATCGCCCCCGACGAAGACGGCCACGGCGACATCCAGGGCAGCGACAAGCTGCTCGCCGCCATAAAGACCATCATCGTGGCCGACCTGGTGATGAGCGTGGACAACGTGATCGCCATCGCCGGTGCCGCACAGAACGCGGGCGAGCACTCGACGCTGCTGGTGGTGATGGGCCTGCTGATCTCCATCCCCATCATCGTCTGGGGCAGTCAGCTCGTCATCAAGCTCATGGCGCGCTTCCCCATCATCATCACCCTGGGCGGCATGCTGCTGGGCTGGATTGCCGGCGGCATGCTGGTGTCCGACCCGGCCGTGGCCGACCCGGCCAACATGCCCTGGATGCCCAAGCTCTCGCAGAGCAACACCCTCCACTACGCCGCCGCCGTGGCCGGCGCGCTGCTGGTGCTGGCGATCGGCAAGTTCATGGCCTCGCGCCACCCACCCGCCAAAGACGAAGAAGAAGCCAGCGCATGAAAACCCTGCTGACCTGGCTGCTCGCCGCCTGCGCCCTGCTGTTGGTGGCCTACCTGTACCCCGGGGTGCAGGTCAAGAGTTTCGGTTCGGCCCTGATCGCCGCCCTGGTGATCGGGCTGTTCAACATGGTGCTGCGGCCGATCCTGGTCTTGCTGACGCTGCCGGTGACGGTGGTCACGCTGGGCCTGTTCCTGTTCGTGATCAACGCCCTGCTGTTCTGGGCTGCCGCCAGCGTGCTCGACGGCTTCCATGTCAACGGCTTCGGGGCTGCGCTGCTGGGCTCGCTGATCTACTCGGCGGTCATGTTGGTGGTCGACGCGGCGGTGAAGTCAGTCCTGTCGCGCTGATTCGCGCTGCAGTGCTTCGACCTCGCGCCGCCGCACGTCAACAATCGCCAGCTCCATCAGGTCGGCGTTTCGGTCGGCCGCTGGCAGCAGCTGGGCGGCGCGAAACCGGTCGGCCGCCCCTTCGAAATCCATGTGGGCCGCGCGCGACTCGGCCTCCGAGCGCACCGAGCGCAAGCGCTGCCCCAGCGCCGCCTGCACCCGCGACAGCGTCTGCCAGGCCTGCGCATCCTTGGGTCGGTTGACCACCCACTGCTGCAGCCGCGACGCCGCCAACGGCAGACCGGCCCGCGTCAGCAGCGCCGCCTGCGACCCCAGCAACAGATCGGCCCGCGAGCCCCCGGCCAGCGCCTGTTCCCTCAGCCGCGCCAGCAACGCATCGTTCATGCCCCGGGCGCTGGCACCGAGCAGGATTTCGAGCTGCAGCAAATCCCAGGTCTCCTGCGTCGGCCCCGTGGCGGCGCTGCGCCCGCGACCGGCCAGTGCCAGGGCCTGCGCGCCCTGCCCCAGACGGTGTGCCGACAAGGCCGCAGCGTACAGCTCGGGCGGCCGGGCCTGCGGCGACTGCGCCGCCTGGGCCCAGGCGCGCTGGCGGTCTGGCCCGTTTTCGGCCAGCACCCGGGCGCGCGCCGCCATCAACAGGTGAACCTCTTTGGGTGGCGCCGCGCTCGCATCCACCGGCGTGCCGACACGCGGGCCTGTTGCAGCCGCCGCCCCGGCCAGCGGCAGGCGCGCGTGCATGTCGGCCACGCGCTCACTCGTCAGCGGGTGGCTGCGCAAATAGGGAAACGAACCATCATCGTTTAACCGCGCGGCCTGTTGCAGCTTGTCGAACATGGCCACGAAGCCCTGGCCGTCAAAGCCAGCGCCGGTCAGCACACCAAAGCCCACCCTGTCGGCCTCGCGCTCCATGTCGCGCGAAAAATTGAGCTGGTTCTGCACCGCCACCGCCTGGCTGCTGACAATCGCCGCGTTGGCAACCTCGACGTTGGCGCGCGCCGCCAGCACACCCAGAATCATCGCCCCCATCACCCAAGGCGCCATCTGGTCCTGCTTGCTGAGCATGCGCGCGATGTGCCGCTGAGACACGTGGCTGAGCTCGTGGGCCAGCACGCTGGCGAGCTCGGGCGCCGACTCCGTGGCCGCGACCAGCCCCAGGTGCACGCCCATGTAACCGCCGGGCAGCGCAAAGGCATTGACCCGCCGGTCGCGCGAAATCAGCAGCTGCCAGGCCAGCCGGTCCGACAGCTCGGGCGGCACATCACCGCGCGCGCGCGCAGCGCCCAGCAGCGGTTGCCAGAGTGCGTTGAGATAGTCCACCAGAACCGGGTCGTCGAGGTAGTCCGGGTCACGGTAGAGGTCGCGGGCGATGCTGTCGCCCAGCCGGCGCTCGGCGGCAATCGACATGCCCTCCACATCTCCCAGGGCGGGCAGGGCCGAGCTCTGGGCCAGCGACACCGGCAGGGGCGCCGCCAGCAGCGAAGCCACCAGCAAACTGATCAGGGAACGGGAAAACAGGGGGCGGGCGCGAGAAATCATCCCCGTATGATGCCGCCAAGCCCCAGAGGTTCGTTGTAAACCCCGCGCAAAGTTTCATCACCATGCCCGACACATCCCCGCCCGCCGCCTCCAGCCCCCTGACCCACTTCGACGAACAGGGTCAGGCGCACATGGTCGACGTGTCCGCCAAGGCCAGCACCCACCGCATCGCCATCGCCGAAGGCCGCATCACCATGCTGCCGGCGACGCTGGCGCTGATCAGAAGCGGCACTGCCAAGAAGGGCGACGTGCTGGGCATCGCCCGCATCGCGGGCATCCAGGGCGCCAAGAAGACCAGCGACCTGATCCCGCTGTGCCACCCGATCGCGCTCACCCGCGTGGCGGTGGAGTTTGAGGTCGAAGAAGCCACAAACAGCGTGCTGTGCCGCGCGACGGCCGAATGCACCGGCCAGACCGGCGTCGAGATGGAAGCCCTGACAGCCACCAGCGCCGCCCTGCTCACGATCTACGACATGTGCAAGGCGGTGGACCGGGGGATGACGATTGGCGGGGTGCGGTTGATGGAGAAGTCGGGCGGAAAGTCGGGTCACTTCGTTGCCGCAACGGCGTTGAACACCTCGCAATGACCGACCCGTGGAGGTTGTGCCTGGTCTGGCGAGAAGAAGGTGCGCGACAAGATGCCCACCCAACCGGTGAGCTTCGAATGATCCTGCTGGACACCAACGTGGTTTCGGAGCCGCTGCGCCGCGCTCCAGACGCGCGCGTCATCGAGTGGATCGACGCGCAGCCACTGGAAACGCTGTACCTGTCGGCCATCACCGTCGCCGAGCTGCGCGCCGTAGTGACCTTGCTGCCAGCCGACAAACGGCGCAACGCGCTGCACGAGAGCTTGGAGCGACAGATACTGCCCCTGTTCGCTGGGCGGGTGGTGTCGTTCGACCTGTCGTGTACGCCCAGCTAAGCAGAACTGATCGCAAAAACCCGTGCGGCGGGGCTGGGCATCGGCGCCGCAGACGGCTACATCGCTGCGGTCGCCGCCACCCACAGCTTTGTCGTGGCCACGCGAGACACCCGCCCGTTCGAGGCGGCTGGTGTGCCGGTGGTCAACCCTTGGGAACCGTAGCAGCACCCATCACGCCGGGTCATCGTTGCTGGATTGCGCTCGAAAAGCAGCCAATGCACGCTCAATGATGATCCGGTCTGAGGCATCCTTTTCCCGCATGGTCTGCTTGGTCAGCAGCAAGCCTTCAAGGCTGACAGTGCGCACGGGGATACCGTCCAGATCAATGGTCTGGGCATATTCCTTCAACGATTCGTAAGTTTGTCCGTTGGCGTTGAGCATGAGATCGACCACGAATGCATCCGCCACCCGAATGTTTTCGCCTTCGTCGAACCATTGCGGCATGAGGTCTCTGGCAGCTTGATCGGGCAACACCATCAGGGCGGCCTTGACTCGAAGCCCCGCCTCGGCGTTGGCCGGCACCACCACATCGATGTCGGTCGTGGCCCGCTGGTAGCCGTGTGCTGCCAAGGCGTATCCACCGATCAGCAAATAGTCAACGCCGTGCTCATGCAGCGAGCGCAACAGTTGCTTCAGATCGTCCAGCGTGGCGGGGCGGCTGTAGTCATCCATGGGGTGCTGCGACCGTCAGCGGAGGTCAACGGCGAAGCGCCGCCAACGCGCCCATGCCCTTGACCAGACAGTCTTGCGCGTGCTGGTTGGCCTCCTCGTGGGAGCGATAGCGATACACGCCCTTGGGGACAAACGCGGCACCAGACAACCAGGAGACGGACTCGTTGAAACGCGCACCCTGCTCAAGGAGCCGTCCGTTGGCCTTGATGACCAGTTGCCCCTCTTTTCTTGAACCGACTTGCCGCATGTGTTTGCTCCACTTTCTGCAAATGATGATACCTGCGCACTGTTTTGTGCCGGATACCGGAAAACGGTAACCTGAAAAATGCAGAGATCCAATCTCATGTGATGCAAGCGCGCCAGGAATGACAGGTGATGCCGCTTTTCACTGGCCGGCTGGCGTGACGGTGGTCAACCCTTGGGAACCATAGCCAGATGGGTCGACAAGCGCCCTACAGCCGGGCGGCACGCTCAGGTGGTTCAACATCGTTGGGATGAATACCTTGTACACCTGCACCGGGACACGCCCGCATCGCCGGCATCCAGGGCGCCAAGAAGACCAGCGACCTGATCCCGCTGTGCCACCCGATCGCGCTCACCCGCGCGGCGGTGGAGTTTGAGGTCGAAGAAGCCACAAACAGCGTGCTGTGCCGCGCGACGGCCGAATGCACCGGCCAGACCGGCGTCGAGATGGAAGCCCTGACCGCCACCAGCGCCGCCCTGCTCACGAAACACCTCGCAATGACCGACCCGTGGAGGTTGTGCTTGGTCTGGCGAGAAGAAGGTGTGCGACAAGTTGCCGGCCAAACCCGCGAGCTTTGAATGATTTTGCTGGGCACCCGCGTGATTTCGGAGCCACTGCGCCGCGCCCATGGTGCGCGCGTCATCTAGCGGATCGACGCCCTGCACTACAGCCGGCGCCCACAAAGGCGTACTGTTGGTCAACCAGAGGCGGCTCGCTGCGAAAGTAGCATTCCAAGAGCACGTCGCCCGTGAGGGATTCAATAGAGCGGTCCTCCACCATTTCGGGGTCAGCAACTGAGGGAAGGGTTTACCGTCCACCGGTTTCGCTACGCCACCGCCCGACGACGGGCCAGCCAACTTCTGCAAGCGAGAAACTCGCTTACAACGTCAAGGGACTGCGAATCCATCACCCGGCAAGAAACCGACAACCCGCCCTTTTGAATCCAGCACAGCGATCCACTCTTGCTTGTGCATCGCCGGGAGGAACCGCGCTTGATCCATTGTCATGCCGATCGTTTTCAGCAATGTGTGAGCTTCGGCTCGCGATTCTGGAAAGTGCTTGATAAATGCATCAAGCGAGCGAGTTCGAGGCAACACCTTCCCGGTGTAGGCATCGTCATAGGCCACATAAAACTCGGGCCGTTGCGCGTAGTCGCGGCCACCGAATACCGACTCGACCATAACGTCCTGACGCTCTTTTCTGTTCGCGGCCTCTCGAATTCCTACGACGATAGGCTTGGAAAAAAAACGAGGGCTTTAATGGTGCAGGTAGCGCATCCAGTTCGTCTGAAACGTTGGCATCACCGTAGTCAGGCATTCCGATCACCCGGAATCTGTCAACCTCGTGCACCAAGAACAACGGACGGGCCTGATACATGGTGTAAAGGCCATAGCTCAGCGCTGCCACCTGGATCAGAACCACCAGGGACATATCGACAAAAAACTCCCTGCGCGATTTCCTGGGGCTGAACAGCACCAAGGTCAGCAATGGACCGCAGACCACATCTACCACGATCAGGATGGCGAACAGCTTGCTCCCCCCGGAGAGCTGTCCATAAGGATGCGGATACCAGAGCAGAAACACCAGGACGGCCGCGAAACAGGCGACCAAAACAGAACCAAGGAAATGAAAGAAGGCCGCCTTGCCGGCAGCCTTCATGCGAGGTTTAAAGGTCATGGAATGAAATCATCTGCATTCGGCGGGTAAGTATTTTGCAGCAAGAGTTCCCAGCACGATGTTCGTCATACCACGCGCTGTCGCCGTGGCCGAAGTTGCTCCTGCGCACGCCCAATCCAAAGTCTCCGACGACGACGCCACTGGAGCCGCCAAATTGGCATTTGGTGACAGGACAAAAGTCTGACCATTCAGAGTCGTAGGGATGCCATTGGCAGCGTTGGCGGCTATGGTCACGTACACAGGCCAAGTCCCACCGCCAGCGAACGGCGCGCACATGGCCCCCACCGCCCCCGGGGCACCGACACAGATGTTGGCCACATACTTGGATGTCTTTTCAGCTAGCGGCACCAAGTTGTAGGCCGTCGCGGTAGCTGTCAGTCCCGTGACCCGGTCTACAGAGTAAGCCTCACTCATCATGCCCTTCACGGCGGACGCTGAAGTCAACCCCTCGCTCACCTTGGCCCGGATCGCATAGTCTTGGTAGGCTGGCAGAGCCACGGCCGCCAGAATGCCGATGATGGCCACCACGATCATCAATTCGATCAGCGTGAAGCCGGATTGGGTGCTGGATTTCATAGTGACCCTGATGGAACGTTTGATTAGCGGATGGCCTGGTAAATGCAGAAGTCGTGCCAGCAAAATGCCCCACCCATCTAGTGAATTAATTCACATTTACAAAGCAAAACATTGCGAATTGCGACAATCTTTTGCACATCCAGCACCAATTCTTGTCTGACCTGCCACTAGGACAAGGCAAAAAGAGAGGCGCATGAAGCGCCTCTCTTTTACTGGTAGAAAGACCCTATCAGCGGCATTCGGCAGGAGCGTACTTGGCAGGCAGAGGTGTGGTAGGAGCCACACGGTTGGTCAGACCACGAGCCGTAGCCGTCGTTGCGGTTGCGCTCACGCAAGCCCAGTCAATCGCGCCAGAGATGGCGGCTGTAGGGGCTGCCAATTGCACGTTGGGCGAGAAGGTAATTTCGTTGCCGTTCAGGCCAGTGGGAATCCCGTTAGCAGCAGTGGCGGCGATCGCGACGTTGATGGCCCAAGTGGCGCCGGCGCCGGGCGCAGCACAAGCCGCAGCCGTAGCAGCCTGCTGAACACAAATGTTCAAGACGTACTTCGAAGCTTTTTCCGCAACCGCAGTGGTGTTGATCCCAGCTGCTGCAGCGTCCATTGCGCCAAGGCCCCCACTCTGGAATGCCTCGCTCATCACGCCCTTGACGGACGAAGCAGCAATGATGCCTTCGCTGACTTTGGCGCGAACTGCGTAGTCTTGGTAAGCCGGCAGAGCGACAGCAGCCAGAATACCGATGATGGCCACCACGATCATCAATTCGATGAGGGTGAAACCTTTTTGCATGGAACGCTTCATTGAGAAAACTCCTTAGGGGGTTTGTGGGTTGAGGACGGGTACTCCTTCGCAGGGAGCGTGCCAGGTCAAACAACCCGGTTTTTCGCGCGCTTTTTCACGCTTTGCTGACGACTGGTGACGATTTGTGTCCTCTGTCGCTTCAAGTCACTGACATTTTTTGTCACCACCCCGCGCGAGGACAAAAATTGTCAGCCACCCAGGCGCCCGTTGATCAGTGACCGAGGCGGTCTATCAAGACTCTGGGAGAAATGCCCCGAGGCCGCATGACAGTGTCCTGCAAGAGGCGCAGATCTCCCGTCACGAGCGCCAGGTCTTTCCGGCACCCCAACAGGTTCCAAAGAAACTGATCCCCGAGGTCGGGAGCGCGCACGGGCGATGGGCCTGGTTCCGGGTCTACGAGAATGCCAGCCAAAGCAAGGTCCGTCAGAACGGTATCGACCGATGGCCTGCTCATCGCTCATCTGGCTATTGGCTCTGGCCCGCGCTGAGCCAGCGGATGTCGTGGCGTACGTCGCTGATGTCACCGCACAACTTATTGGGCTACAATGTAGCTCGACACAACCCAGAAGGACTACGCCATGCCTGCAAACGCAGTTGTACGCGCCCGCATCGACGAGCACATCAAGGAAGAAGCATCGACCGTGCTGGCGGCGATGGGTCTTACCGTGTCAGATGCGTTTCGCATCATGCTGACGCGCATCGCCCGCGAGAAGGCGCTGCCTTTCGAGCCGTTGGTGCCAAATGAAACCACCATCGCGGCCATGCGCGAGGCCCGCACCGGCAAGCTCAGGCGCTTCGACAGCGTGGAAGGACTGATGGCAGACTTGCATGCGGAAGATTGAAAACACCGGCCAGTTCAAACGGGACTACAAGCGAGAAGCCAAAGGCTTGCATCGCGCCACGCTTGATGCGGAGCTGATGCCAGTGATCGAGGCCCTGGCCTGTGACCAACCCCTGCAACCCCGCTACCGTGATCACGCATTGACCGGTGACTGGAAAGATCACCGCGACTGTCACGTCAAACCCGATTTGGTGTTGATCTACCGAAAACCAGACGAGCTGTTGTTGCAGCTTGTGCGCCTGGGCTCACACAGCGAGCTTGGCCTGTGACACGCTGACGGACGCCTCACAGCTCGAAGGTCTGCCCCGCGCTGAGCCAGCGGATGTCGTGGCGCACGTCGTCGGCGCGATTGGGCATCTGGTCGAAGCGGCGGATCTCTTCCATGATCATCCCGGTTTCGGCCGGTTTGGTGTGGGTGATGTAGATCGGGAAGCGGCGCTGGCGATCGATCTGGTCGAGCTCTTCGGCCAGGGTGCTGGGCGCCAGGTGCAGGCTGCGCTGCGCCAGCGCCTTTTCGCGGTCGCTGAAGGCGGTCTCGATGATGAGCATGGCCACATCGATGTGGTTGACACGCTGCCAGAAGGCGGGGTTGCGCTCGGTGTCGCCGCTGAAGACCCAGTGGCCGCTGGGGCTGTCGACGGCGTAGCCGACCGCCGGCACGGTGTGCACCGCCGGCAAGACCTCGATCTGTTTGCCGCCCACCCGAAGGGTGTCTGCGACGCTGATCGTGCTGAACCGCATCAGCGGCGTGTCGGCGCTGGGAATGGTCGAGAAGTCGGGCCAGATCAGGTTGTTGAAGATGTGAACCTTGAGCGCGGCGATCGTGCCGGGCAGGGCGTGGACCATCACCGGCGGCGCCCCGGCGGCCAGCCGAAGGGCGGCGACGGCGTCGAGCATCAGCGGCAGGCTGGCCACATGGTCCAGGTGCGAATGGGTCAGCAGCACATGGTTGACGCCCGCCATTTCCTCCAGGCTGAGGTCGCCAACACCGGTCCCGGCGTCGATCAGGACGTCGTGGTCCAGCAAAAAAGAGGTGGTGCGGCAACCCTGGGCAATGGCGCCTGAACACCCCAGCACACGTACCCTCATCGGTGTTCCTGTTGGTGGGTGACCTGAAAAAAATCGCCTTACTTGGTGTCGAATGTGATCGAGCCGTCCCAGTCGGGGGGCGGTGGCGCAAGCCTCATGGAGCCTACCCGTTCGGCGTAAATCCGGTAAAGGACTTTTTTGGCATTTCGGCGCTGCAATTCCCCCAAATGGGCCTCGCAGGCGTCCCAGTCGCGGGTCCGCCACGCCTTGAGGGCCAGTTGCCACTGCTTCAGTTCCAGTTCCGTGGCTGGGTCGATGGCGTCGGCTTCGCCCAGGGGCGCGTGGATGGCGACGGCCTGCGCCTTGCCTTTGACCCGGACCAGATCGAGCTCCTGCCACACGAACCCCGGGGCCTGCCGGCGTGTGGCCTCGCTGGCCACGATGTCCACGCCATAACGGCGTGACAGGCTTTCGAGCCGCGATCCGAGGTTCACCGCGTCACCGACCACGGTGTAGCTGCGGCGCACGTCCGAGCCCATGTCGCCGACGCACATCTCGCCCGTGTTCAGGCCGATGCCCACGGCGATCTCTGGCAGGCCCGCACTTTGCCGCTCGGCATTGAGGCGCCCGATCTCGCGGGCCATGTCGAGGGCGGTGCGCACGGCGAGCACGGCGTGGTCGGCGGCGTCGACCGGCGCGCCCCAGAACGCCATCACACAGTCGCCCATGTATTTGTCGATGGTGCCGCGGTGGCTGCGGATGATGTGGGTCAGGCGGCTGAACACGGTGTTGAGCAGGCTCTGCAGCTGGGTCGGCGGCATGGACTCGGCGATCGCGGTGAAACCCCGCATGTCGCAGAACATGACCGTCAGTTCGCGGGTGGCGGCGGCCATGCTGTAGCTGTCCGGGTCCTTGAGCATTTCGTCGACCAGCTCGGGCGGCACGTAGGTGCCAAACAGATGCGCGAGCTCACGCTTGGCCCGGCTTTCGACCAGGTAGCCATAGCTCATGTTCAGCGCGAACGCGGCGCCGGCCATCACCAGCGTCGCGGCCATGGGCAGGGCCAGGCCGTGCGCCAGGTAGAGCCAGGTGTTCAGGCCGATCACGGCACCGAACACCCCGGCGCTCAACCCCACGGCGCGCGTCGCGCTCAGCAGCGGCAAGCCCAGCGCCAGCACCAGCCCTGACACGACGATCACCAGCACCTCGTAGCCGGCGGCGTAGTCGGGCACCACGACCAGACGCCGGTCGATCAGGCCGGTGATCAGGTTGGCGTGGGTTTCCACCCCGGGGTATGCCTCGCCG
This sequence comes from Gemmobacter sp., assembly GCA_034519525.1. Taxonomy (GTDB): domain Bacteria; phylum Pseudomonadota; class Alphaproteobacteria; order Rhodobacterales; family Rhodobacteraceae; genus Gemmobacter. The sequence continues at coordinate 237,352 of JAXHOJ010000063.1, forward strand.
ACCGGTGTGGCGCGCAGGTCCAGCAGGCCGGGGGTGGTGGTGCCGACCAGCGCGATGCGCCCCCGAAGCAGCGCCGGGTCCACCCGGTTCGCCAGAACATCGGCCGCCGAGACGTAGCGAAACGATCCGCCCTCGGGGCCGCCAGGACCGCGATAGGGCACCAGCGCCGCGAGCTGGTCGTCCACCGGAATCCGCAACGTGCCCTGCCCCTGTCTCAAGACCAGGCTTTCCAGGGCGCCGTAGTCGCCGCCCACCACGCGCCCCGAAGGGAAACCGGGCTCGATCACCGCGCCGCCCACCCAGCGACGGAAAACGGCGAGCGCCAGCGATTCGTAAAAAGCCCCTTGATGGTGGGCCAGCAGGGGCAGCGAACGAACCACGCCGTCGCTGCCCGGCACGGTGTTGAAAAAGCCTGCCAGGGGCGCCGCCTCGGCCAGCGGTGGAATGTTGGCACCGTAGCCGGTCCAGGGTATGGCGCGGATCGCCCGCCCCCCCAGCGCATCGTCGCGCATCACCGGCTCGGGCAAGCGGCCCGAGTGGCGACCGGACGCGTCGGCGGTGAAGTAATAGCCCATCACCACGGGGCGCTCGCGCAGCGCCTGGGCAAAACGGCGGTCGTGGTCGAGTTGCGGCTTCAGGCGGGCGAGTTGCTCGCCAAACCCAGGCTGATCGCGCAGCTCATGCTCGGCCAGCCGCTCCAGCACCGGCAGGCCCGAGCTGCCATCGGCCTCGGCGAACACGGTGTCAAACCCCAGCAAGGCCACGCCATGCCGCGCAAACAGCGTGTCGGTCAGCGCGGCCAAGCGGTCGCGCGGCCAGGGCCACTGCCCGAGTTCAGCCAGGCTTTTCTCGTCGATGTCGACGATGACGACGCGCTCGTCCAGTGTGGCTGGCATGGTCCAGCGCAGGCGGGCGTCGTAGATGTTGTGGTCCAGTCGCTGCAGGATGCCCAGCGGCAGCACGCCCAGGACGTGAAGCACCGCAAACACCAGCGGCAACAGGGTGACCGCCACACGCGGGCCGTGTCGGCTCAACGCCTGCATGGGTCGTAGCAAGAAGGGGCGGGTCGCAGGCAATCGGACCCGCCGGGTCAGAGGCGGCGCCTCAAGACTGCACGAACTGCATCTGGGTACCGGCCAGCTCGATCAGGTCCCCATTGCTCAGATTCAGCGCTTCGGTGGTCAGCGGCATGCCGTTGATTGTCGGCTTGACCGCACCCTCCACCAGCGCCACCACGTAGCCGTGCGGGCGGCGCGTGATCGCCGCCACGGCCACACCCGGCTTGCCGATGGTCGTCACGACCTTCACCAGCGGCACCTCGCGCCCTGCGGCCGCACCCGACATCACCCGGATCGCCGCACTGCCCACCGTCGTCGGCTCGGCACCCACCACGGAGCCGGAGTTGATCACCGTGGTCTTCTCCTGTTGATCGGAGGCGCCGTCATGCACGAACTTGATCTTGTACTTGCCGATCTCGACCGTGTCGCCACCCTGCAGCTGCTGCTTCTTGATGGCCTTGCCATTGACGTAGGTGCCATTGGTGCTGTTGAGGTCTTCCAGGAACACCTCGGTCCCCGCCATCTGCATCACAGCATGCTCACCGCTGACCGCCAGGTTGTCGATGACGATGTCGTTGTAAGGACGACGGCCCAGGGTGGTGCGGTCTTTGGTGAGCTGCACCTCCTTGATGACAACGCCGTCAATGGAAACGATCATTTTCGGCATGGCCGACTCCTGTGGAATCTTTGTAACGACACTAACTAACTACTGCTGCCCCAGCATACGCGACAACAACCCCCTTCGAACCGGCTTGGCCCGGGCCACCGCCAGTATCACCGAGATATTATCGCGCCCCCCGTTGCCATTGGCGTTCTCGACCAGCTCCTGCCCGATCTGCTCCAGCGAAACGTCAGCAGCCCCCAGAATGCCGGCGATGCGCTCATCCTGAACCATGTCGCTCAAGCCATCCGAGCAAAACATGTACAAATCGCCGTCTTCGACCCTGAATTCGTTGACTTCCAGCAACACGGTGTCTTCCACCCCCAGCGCCCGCGTCACAAGGTTTTTGTGGGTGGCGAACTGGGCCTGCTCCAGGGAAATCAGCCCGGCATCAATCTGTTCCTGCAGCAGCGAATGGTCGCGCGTGATCTGCTGCAAAACCCCACCCCGCAGGCGGTAGCAGCGCGAATCGCCGACGTGGCCGATCATGGCGCGGGCGCCTAGGAACACCCCCATGACCAGGGTCGTGCCCATGCCTGCGTAGAGCGGGTTGGAATTGGCGGCATTGAAGATCGAGCGATTGGCGTTGTCGACACAGATCTCCATCGCCCGCTTGAGCTCGCGCACCGGCGCCTCGTGGCCACCTTCGCTCAACCAGCGGCCCAGCTCGGCGTGGATGAAGCTGGTCGCCATCGCACTGGCCACTTCGCCGGCGTTGTAACCCCCCATGCCGTCGGCCAGCACGACCACCTGGTTGGTGGTGTCGAGCGAAACCGAGTCTTCGTTGTTTTCACGAATCAGACCCGGGTCTGTCTGGCTGTAGTACTCAAAGATCATGTAGACCAGTTTTATAGCTTGAAACCGGCGCCGGGCCTGGGGTCATTCCAGACTTTTGTCACGGTTGCACAACTGTACCGTTCCGCGCCACCGAAACTGGCACCCAAATCCCCACAAAAGCCACAGGTCGCCCAAAAGTGAAAAGGCAACGCGTGCGTTGCCTTTTCACGGGTTGGCGATGTGCCGGATTCGCCTTACAGCTGCGCCTTGAGCAGTTTGCCCAGCTCGGAGGGGTTGCGCGTGATGATGAAGCCCGACTCTTCCATGATGGCGAGCTTGGCATCGGCCGTGTCGGCGCCACCGGAGATCAGCGCGCCGGCGTGGCCCATGCGCTTGCCGGGAGGGGCGGTCACGCCGGCGATGAAGCCGACGATGGGCTTCTTCATGTTGGCCTTGCACCACATGGCGGCTTCGGCTTCGTCCGGGCCACCGATCTCGCCGATCATGATCACGGCGTCGGTGTCGGGATCGTCGTTGAAGGCCTTCATCACGTCGATGTGCTTCAGGCCGTTGATCGGGTCGCCACCGATGCCGACGGCGCTGGACTGGCCCAGGCCGACTTCGGTCAGCATGGCCACGGCTTCATAGGTCAGCGTGCCCGAGCGCGAGACCACGCCGATGCGACCCTTGCGGTGGATGTGGCCGGGCATGATGCCGATCTTGATTTCTTCGGGCGTGATCAGGCCGGGGCAGTTGGGGCCCAGCAGCAGCGTCTTCTTGCCGCCGGCGGCTTCCTTGGCCTTCATCTTGTTGCGCACTTCCAGCATGTCCTTGACCGGGATGCCTTCGGTGATGCAGACCGCCAGGTCCAGGTCGGCCTCGACGGCTTCCCAGATGGCGGCGGCAGCGCCGGCGGGCGGCACGTAGATCACCGACACGGTGGCGCCGGTCTGCGAGGCAGCTTCCTTGACGGAGGCGTAGATCGGGATGTTGAAGATCGACTCACCGGCCTTCTTGGGGTTCACGCCGGCCACGAAGCAGTTCTTGCCGTTGGCGTATTCCTGGCACTTCTCGGTGTGGAACTGGCCGGTCTTGCCGGTGATGCCCTGGGTGATGACCTTGGTGTCTTTGTTGATGTAGATCGACATGGTGTTCTTCTCCGGGCTTTATTTGACGGCGGCAACGATCTTGGTCGCGGCTTCGGCCATGGTGTCGGCGGCGATGATCGGCAGGCCGGACTCGGCCAGCAGCTTCTTGCCCAGCTCTTCGTTGGTGCCCTTCATGCGCACGACCAGCGGCACGCTCAGGTTGGTGGCCTTGCAGGCGGTGATCACGCCGGTGGCGATGGTGTCGCACTTCATGATGCCGCCGAAGATGTTGACCAGGATGCCCTTGACCTTGGTGTTCTTGAGCATGATCTTGAAGGCTTCGGTGACCTTCTCGGCGGTGGCGCCGCCACCCACGTCCAGGAAGTTGGCCGGCTCGCCGCCGAACAGTTTGATGGTGTCCATGGTGGCCATGGCCAGACCGGCACCGTTCACCAGGCAACCGATGTTGCCGTCCAGGCTGATGTAGGCCAGGTCAAATTTCGAGGCTTCGATTTCGGCCGGGTCTTCTTCGTCCAGATCGCGGAAGGCCACGATTTCGGGGTGGCGGAACAGCGCGTTGGCGTCGAAGTTGAACTTCGCGTCCAGGGCCATCAGGTTGCCCTTGGAGTCGCAGTTCAACGGGTTGATTTCGACCAGCGACGCGTCGGTGTCCATGTAGCACTTGTAGATCTTGGCGAAGATGTCGACCGCCTGATCGATGGAAGCGCCGGTCAGGCCGATGGCCGCCGCAACCTTCTTGCTTTGCTCGGGGGTAATGCCGGTCAGCGGGTCGATCATCTCGGTGATGATCTTTTCGGGCGTGGAGTGGGCCACTTCCTCGATGTCCATGCCGCCTTCGCTGGAAGCGATCAGGGCCACCTTCTGGGTCGCGCGGTCGGTGACCAGCGACACATACAGTTCGTTCTTGATGTCGGCGCCGTCTTCAATATAGAGGCGGCGCACCTTCTGGCCTTCGGGGCCGGTCTGGTGCGTGACCAGCTGCATGCCCAGGATGTCACTGGCGCGGGCCTTGACGTCGTCAATGCTCTTGGCGACCTTCACGCCGCCACCCTTGCCACGGCCACCGGCGTGGATCTGCGCCTTGACCACCCAGACCGGGCCGCCCAGCTTTTGAGCGGCTTCCACCGCCTCCTGCACCGTGAACGCGGCAATGCCACGCGGCACCGGCACACCAAACTGACGCAAGATTTCCTTGCCTTGGTACTCGTGAATTTTCATGAGGTCTCTCTCGGACTGGGGGTTGTTCGATCCGGCCGGACGGCACAGCCGGCACGCGGCGGGTGCCCGCGGCGCCGGCGACTGTATCATGGTGCAGCGCACCACACTATATAAGCCACGGCTTACATAATGCATAATTATCAGGCTCATCGCTGAACCCTGACTGACACCGACAGGAGCCGCCATGGCCACAATCTTCATCGACGGCGAAGCCGGCACCACCGGGCTGCAGATCCGCGAACGTCTGCAAACCATGCCCGCCGTCGAGCTGCTGAGCATCGCGCCAGAACGCCGCAAAGACCCCGACGCAAAGCGCGAGCTGATGGCTCAGGCCACCCTGGTGATCCTGTGCCTGCACGACGACGCGGCCATCGAATCGGTGGCCATGATCGACGCCCTGCCCGGCCGCAAGCCGCGCATCATCGACGCGTCTACTGCTCACCGCTGCCACGATGCCTGGACCTACGGCTTCCCCGAACTGAGCGCCGGCCAGCGCGAGGCTGTGCAGTCCGCCGACCGCGTGGCCAACCCGGGCTGTTACGCCACAGGAGCCATTGCCCTGCTGCGCCCACTGGTGGACGCCGGCCTGCTGCCCAAGGACTTCCCCGTCTCGCTGCCCTCGGTCAGTGGCTACTCGGGCGGCGGTCGCAGCATGATCGAGGCCTATGAAAAGGGCGAGGCGCCGCTGCACGAGGCCTATGCGCTGGGCCTGTCACACAAGCACATTCCCGAAATCCAGCGCTTCACCGGCTTGCGCCGCCGGCCGATCTTCGTTCCCGCCGTGGGCAACTTCCGCCAGGGCATGCTGGTTCAGCTGCCATTGCACCTGGACGATCTGCCCGGGCGGCCCAAGGCGGGCGATCTGCACGATGCACTGGTGGCACATTACGCGGCCAGCGCTGCGGCGGGAGGCTGGGTCAGCGTGATGCCCGCCACAGCCGACGGCAAGCTCGACGCCACGGCGCTGAACGACACCAATCAGCTGGAACTGCGCGTGTTCGCCAACGAAGCCCACCGTCAGGCGGTGCTGATCGCTCGGCTGGACAACCTGGGCAAGGGCGCCAGCGGTGCTGCGGTGCAAAACCTGCAGCTGATGCTCGGGCTCTGATCAGTCTCGATCATTGCCGCTGACCACGCGGCGAATCGCTTCGCCGCCAAAACCCCTTGAGGCAAGAAAGCGCATCTGCCTGGCGCGATCAGTGGCGTCGGCAGCCGGCTCGCCGAATTTCTTGCGCCAGACTTCACGAGCCCGCTGGGTCTCGGTCTGCCTGAGTTCGTCCACCGCTTGCGCCACCGCCTCGGCGCTGATGCCCTTGGCCTGCAGTTCCTGCTTCACGCGCCCTGCGCCCAGGCGGGCAGCGCGCCGGTTCAGCACCGACTCGACCACCCGCTGTTCGTTGATGAAGCCCTTGGCCTGCAGCTCGTCCAGCACTTGCTGCAATTCGCCGGGTTCGGCCTCATGGACGGCGAGTTTCTTTTCCAGCTCCGCCCGCGAGTGTTCGCGACCGGCCAGCAGCCGCAGCGCGCGGCCTTTGAGCGAGATGGTCTCGAAGCCCACCGCACTTACTGGGCCAGAGCGTCGGCCTCGGCGGCCTTGCCCTTCTTGGCCTTGGCGGGCACGGCTTCTTCAGCACCACCGTCCACCGGCAGCAGCGGCACACCCAGCTCGTCGCGCACCTTGTTCTCGATCTCGACGCGCAGCACCGGGTTCTCCCTGAGAAATTCGCGCGCGTTGTCGCGGCCCTGACCGATCTTCTCGCCGTTGTAGGCGTACCAGGCGCCCGACTTCTCGATCACCCGATGCACCACACCCAGGTCGATGATCTCGCCTTCGCGGCTGATGCCCTCGCCGAACAGGATGTCGAACTCGGCGGTCTTGAATGGCGGCGCCACCTTGTTTTTCACCACCTTGACCTTGGTCTCGTTGCCGATCGCGTCGTCGCCCTTCTTGATGGTTCCGGTGCGGCGGATGTCCAGGCGCACTGAGGCGTAAAACTTCAGCGCATTGCCGCCGGTGGTGGTTTCGGGGCTGCCAAACATCACACCGATCTTCATGCGGATCTGGTTGATGAAGATCACCGTGCAGTTGGTCTTCTTGATGGTGGCGGTGAGCTTGCGCAGCGCCTGGCTCATCAGGCGGGCCTGCAGACCCGGCAGCGAATCGCCCATTTCGCCTTCGATTTCGGCCTTGGGCGTGAGCGCCGCCACCGAGTCGATCACCACCAGGTCGACCGCGCCGGAGCGCACCAGCGAATCGACGATTTCCAGCGCCTGTTCACCGGTATCGGGCTGGCTGATCAGCAACTCCTGCAGGTTCACGCCCAGCTTCTGCGCGTATTGCACATCCAGCGCGTGCTCGGCATCGACGAAGGCACAGGTGCCAGCCAGCTTCTGCATTTCGGCAATGACCTGCAGCGTCAGCGTGGTCTTGCCCGACGATTCCGGGCCGTAGATCTCGATCACGCGGCCGCGCGGCAAACCCCCGACGCCCAGCGCGATGTCCAGGCCCAGCGAACCGGTCGAGACGACCTGGATGTCTTCGATCACCTCGCCTTCGCCCAGCCGCATGATGGTGCCCTTGCCGAACTGCTTTTCGATCTGGGCCAGCGCGGCCTGCAGGGCCTTGGCCTTTTCGCTGTTGAGGGCGTTTGTCTTGGCGGGGGTATCCATGTGTGAAGCTCCTGTTTGTGAGAGTGGGTACTGGCTTTCAGACTGTGGTTTTGTGTACAGGCTGGATGCTTGAACAGGAGTTTATCGTTGGATAGATGTTGCGCAAGCCAAAATATGGTCAGTTTGCCTTACCATTTGACATGTCCGAAACCACCGCATCCCGTCTCCCCGACGACCGCTGGCGGGCGGGTCATCTGGGCCGCCTCATGGGCCAGGCGCTGCGACGCTTTGACGAGCGGGTGCTGTTTCTCATGGCGCACGACGCCAACGTGCCGCTGGCGCTGTCGAACCTGGCGGCACGATCGCAGATCGGCGCCGCACACATCCACATCACGCGCCACCTGTCGCTGCAGGGTTCACGCCTGACCGAGCTATCCGCCAGCGCCGGCATGAGCAAGCAGGCCATGGGCGAGCTGGTGACCCAGTGCGAGGCCTGGGACCTGGTGCGCCGCGAGCCCGACCCGCTGGATGCACGGGCTCGCCGCATCGTTTTCACGACGACCGGTTTGCTGTGGCTCGAAGCGTTCCGCCAGGCCGTGGCGCGTGCGGAAAACGAGTTCCGCAGCCTCGTCGGCGACGACGTGGCAACGGTCGTGGCGCTGGGGCTGGAGGCGTATGCTTCTCGGTGAGACACGCGGCCTACAATGAATCAAAAATACGCTAGGAGACACCCATGCGCATCCTGATTGCCGAAGACGACCAGGTCCTTGCCGATGGTTTGCTGCGCAGTCTGCGGGCCGCTGGTGCGGCTGTCGACCATGTGGCCAGTGGCAGCGAAGCCGACGCGGCCCTGATGACGAACAACGAGTTCGATCTGCTGATCCTCGATCTGGGCCTGCCCAAGCTGCACGGGCTGGAGGTTCTCAAACGGCTGCGTTCACGCGGATCGGCGCTGCCGGTGCTGATCCTGACTGCGGCCGACAGCGTCGATGAGCGGGTCAAGGGCCTGGACTATGGCGCCGACGACTACATGGCCAAACCGTTTTCGCTGCAGGAGCTTGAGGCCCGTGTTCGAGCGCTCGCCCGCCGGGGTATGGGTGGCGCCAGCTCCACCATCAAACACGGCCCGCTGGTCTACGACCAGTCAGGGCGGGTGGCCACCATCGACGGCAAGATGGTCGAGCTCTCGGCGCGTGAGTTGGGCCTGCTCGAAGTGCTGCTGCAGCGCGCAGGGCGCCTGGTGAGCAAGGACCAACTGGTCGAGCGCCTGTGCGAGTGGGGCGAAGAGGTCAGCAACAACGCCATCGAGGTCTACATCCACCGCCTGCGCAAGAAGATCGAGAAGGGGCCGATCCGTATCGCGACAGTGCGCGGCCTGGGCTATTGCCTGGAGAAGATCTGAGCGCCTGAACGCGCCCTGCACCCGACATGGCCGACGACAAGCAGGGCGACCACCGCATCACGTTCGGGCTGTTCCAGCGCGAGCAGCGCAGCCTGTTCGGCGAGATCCTGGACTGGATGCTCACGCCGCTGCTGCTGCTGTGGCCGCTGTCGCTGGCCCTGACCTGGTTCGTGGCACAGGGCATCGCCTCCAAACCCTTCGACCGTGCGCTCGAATTCAACCTGCAGGCCCTGACCCAGTTTGTCGTGACCCGGAACGACCAGGTCAGCTTCAATCTCACGCCCCAGGCGCGTGATCTGCTCAAGGCCGACGACAGCGACCAGGTGTATTACCAGCTCAAGGACCTGCGACAGGGCGTTGTCAGCGGCGAGGCCGATTTCCCTCCGCCACCCGATGAGGACGCCGCCACGGCGGGCCGCGTCATGCTGCGCGACGATGTGGTGCGCGGGGACGATGTGCGCGTGGCCTACACCTGGCTGGAGCGCCACAGGGACCCGGGCCACCTGGTGCTAATGCAGGTGGCCGAGACCAGGGGCAAACGCTCGACGCTGGCGACCGAAATCATCAAGGGCGTGATGGTGCCGCAGTTCGTGATCCTGCCGCTGGCGGTGTTGCTGGTCTGGCTGGCGCTGGTGCGCGGCATCCGGCCGCTGAGCGACCTGGAGCAGAAGATCCGCGCCCGCAAGCCGGACGACCTGAGCCCGATCGAGGAGTCTTTCATCCCGCAGGAGGTGGCGCCGCTGGTGTCGTCCATCAACGACCTCCTCACGCGTCTGAAAGCATCTTTGAGCACCCAGAAGCGCTTTCTGGCCGACGCCGCGCACCAGCTCAAGACACCGCTGGCGGGGCTGCGCATGCAGGCCGAGCTGGCGCAGCGAGAGAGCAATCCTCAGGACATCCGCAGCTCGCTGCAGCAGATCGCCCACTCCAGCACCCGCGCCACACACACGGTCAACCAGCTGCTGGCACTGGCGCGCGCGGAAACCACGGGCCGCACCCTGCCGACGGCACAGATCGACGTGGCCCAGATGGTGACGGGCGTCGTGCGCGACTCGGTGCCGCGCGCGCTGGAGCACGGCATTGACCTGGGCTATGAAGGGCCGGAGGACATGCCCGAGATCTGCCTGATGGACGGCAACCCGACGCTGCTGCAAGAGATGACACGCAACCTGGTGGACAACGCGATCAACTACAGCGGCCGGGGAGGCATGGTGACCGTCCGTGTGCTGTTTGACCGATTCAGCGGGGTGCAGATCCTGCAGGTCGAGGACAACGGGCCGGGTATCCCGGAGAACGAACGCGAACTGGTGCTGCAGCCGTTCTATCGCGCACTGGGAACCAACGTCGACGGCTCAGGACTGGGGTTGGCCATCGTGCACGAGATCGCGCAGCAGCATGGCGCTGCCGTCATGATGGAAGATGCCCACCCCGAGGCGGTTCGGCACGGGCTTCGGGTCTCGATCCGCTTCGCTGCGCGTCGCCCCGCCAACGAGTGAATGCCCCCACGCTCCACCGCTACGCGGCAAGCGCTCAGGCCGCGGTGGGCGGCTGGTAGACGTTGAGCTGCAGGCGCTCGCGTTCGATGGCGCGGGCCACGGCCGGCAGCGCGGCAAAGCGCTGCGCCAGATCCCAGGTGGCAGGCAGTGTGGTCGGGTCGATGCCGGCGTAGCCACCCCAGCGCAGCAGGGTCAGCGCGTAGGCGTCCAGCGCCGAAGGCTGCTCGCCCGCCAGCCAGGGCGTGGCCCTGACGGCCATGGCTTCGATCTCGCCCAGCAGGTCGCGGTAGGTCTTGCGAGCAAATGCCTGAACAGCCTTCTGCGCCGCCTCGTCGTCGGTGAACTTCTGGGGCATGAACACGTGGGTGAACGTGGGGTGCACCGTGTTGTTCATCCACACCAGCGTCGAGAGTGCGCGGGTGCGCGCCAGGCCCGTCGCGGGCAGGATGCCGGCCTGCGGCAGCTTGGCATCGAGGTGCAGCAGGATGGCGACGATCTGCGTGACCACCTCGCCACCATCCACCAGCACCGGCACCTGGCCGCGCGGGTTGAGGGCCAGGTACTCGGCCGAACGCTGCTCGCCCTTGTGCAGCTTGACGCTGGTGGGCTCAAACGCCGCGCCCGAGAGTTCCAGCATGGCGTGCGGCACGAATGAACAGGCGCCAGGCGCGAAATACAGCTTGAGGCTCATGGGTCTGGTCTCCTGGGGAATCAGCCGAGGTGTTTGCCGAGCACGCCGGCGATTTCAAACATCGTCACCTGCGGCTTGCCGAACACCGGCTCCAGCTTGGCATCGGCGTTGATGTTGCGCTTGTTGGTGGCGTCCTGCAGGCCATTGGCCTTGATGTAGTCCCAGAGCTTTTTCACCGCCTCGGGGCGCGACACGGCTTCGGCGCCGATCACTGCGGCAAGGGCGGCGCTGGGCAACTTGCCGCTGGCGGCGGTGGTCTTGCGTGGTGCCTTGGGGGGTTTCACTGCGGGCGTCTTTTTGGCAGCGGCTTTCTTAGCTGGCGTCGCTTTCTTGGCCGGCACGGTTTTGCTGGCGGCTGCGCGCGCGGGCGCACCGGCGGCTGTCTTGCGCGGCGGGAACTTGCTGGTGCGCGGCTCGAACTCGAAGTTCACCTTGCCCGCGTCCTTGTCCCAGGCCAGGAAGGCCTTGAAGGCGCGGCGCGTGCGCATGGAGACAAACTTGTCGAGCAGGTCGGTCTTGCCGGTTTCCAGCAGCTTGCTCATCTGCTCGCGCGCCACCGGCTGCTGCAGGATGATCTTGCCGCTCTTGAAATCGCAGCTCGGCGTGGCCTGCGCATTGGTGGGAACCGACTTTTCACACACGTAGTTGGCGCCATGTTCATGCACCGCACCGCCGCACTTGGGGCAGGCGCCGAGCGACTCGCTGCCGCTGAAGTCGACCAGCTCGCCGGTCTCTTCGTTCTTCTTGTCGTCGCCGAAATCGAATTCGAGCTTCCAGTTCTTCTCGTCTTCGTTGAACTTGATCACGATCTCGGCCACGAAGGGCCAGCCCGCCTTGGAGCGGAAGCCTTCGAGCGGACCGATGTATTTGGTCGCCAGCAGCTGCTCGGCCTCTTCGGGCTCGAAGGTGCGGCCGGCCGGTGATTTGCCGAACGAAAAACCGCAGCCTTCGCTGTTGCCGTCAGCGCCGGTGCAGCCGTAGCGGCGGTAGTTTTCCTTCACCACGCCACCGCAGTTGGGGCAGGGTGTTTCCAGCGTCGCGTAGTTGCCGGGGATGGTGTCGCGGTCGTATTCCTTGGCCTTCTTGACCATGCGCTCAGTCATGGCGGCGATCTCGGCCATGAAGGCGGCGCGCGAGAGCTTGCCGTGCTCCATCTGGGCCAGCTTGTACTCCCACTCGCCGGTGAGCTCGGCCTTGGAGAGTTCTTCCACCTCCAGCCCGCGCAGCAGCGTCATGAGCTGGAAGGCCTTGGCCGTGGGAATGATCTCGCGGCCTTCGCGCAGCATGTATTTTTCGGTCAGCAGGCCTTCGATGGTGGCCGCGCGCGTGGCCGGGGTGCCCAGGCCTTTTTCCTGCATCGCTTCGCGCAGTTCGTCGTCGTCGATCAGCTTGCCCGCGCCTTCCATGGCGCCCAGCAGCGTGGCTTCCGAGTAGCGCGCTGGCGGCTTGGTCTTCAGGCCCTTGGCCTCGACCGACTCCGTGCGCACGGTCTCGCCCTCGCGCACCGGCACCAGGTTCTGGCCCTTGTCGCCCTCTTTGGCGCCTTCCACGTCTTCGGCCGCTTCCTTGCCGTAGACGGCCATCCAGCCCGGCTTGACCAACACCTTGCCTTCGGTCTTGAAGTGGTGATTCAGCACCTTGCTGATGCGCGTGGTCACCATGAACTCGGCACTGGGAAAGAACACCGCGAGGAAGCGGCGCACCACCAGGTCGTACAGCTTCTGCTCGGCTTCGGAGAGGCCGCTGGGCGCCTGCAGCGTGGGAATGATGGCGAAGTGGTCCGACACCTTGCTGTTGTCGAAGATGCGCTTGCTCGGGCGGATGTAGCCGCCCTTGATCGCCGTCTGCGCATGCGGCGCCAGGTGCTTCATGCCGCTGTCGGCCAGCATCTGAAAGGTCTCTTTGACCGTGCCCAGGTAGTCCTCTGGCAGGGCGCGCGAATCGGTACGCGGGTAGGTCAGGGCCTTGTGGCGCTCATACAGGCTCTGCGCCAGCTGCAGCGTGGTCTTGGCCGAAAAGCCGAAGCGGCCGTTGGCCTCGCGCTGCAGGCTGGTCAGGTCGTACAGCAGGCCGCTGGCCTGGGTGGTGGGTTTGCTCTCTTCGGTGACGCTGGCGGCCTTGCCGCGCACGGCGTCGACGATGGCCAGCGCCTCGCGCTGGTCCCAGAGGCGGTCGGCGCGCAGGTCGGCGTCGGCGTCGTCGCCGGTGGGCTTCTTGAACGCGGGGTCGAACCACTTGCCCGGGTACTCGCCGGCCTCGGCCAGGAAGGACGCGTGGATTTCCCAGTAGTCGCGGCTGCGGTGGGCGCGGATCTGTTCTTCGCGCTCGACCACGATGGACAGCGTGGGCGTCTGCACCCGGCCCACGGTGGTCAGGAAGAAGCCGCCGTCGCGCGAGTTGAACGCGGTCATGGCGCGCGTGCCGTTGATGCCGACCATCCAGTCGGCCTCGGACCGGCTGCGGGCCGCATCGGCCAGGCCCTGCATCTGCTCATTGGTTCGCAGGTGCTCGAAGCCGTCGCGGATGGCCGCCGGCGTCATCGACTGCAGCCACAGGCGCTGCACCGGCTTGCCCAGGCTCTGGTACTGCCCGCCCTTGATGCCCCCAGCGTACTGCTCGATCAGGCGGAAGATCAGCTCGCCCTCGCGGCCCGCGTCACAGGCGTTGATCAGTTTCGTCACGTCCTTGCGCTTGGCCAGCTTGACCACCGCACTCAGGCGCGACTTGGTCTTGTCGATCGGCTTCAGCTCGAAGTAGGGCGGCAGCACCGGCAGGTGGGCAAAGCTCCACTTGCCGCGCTTGACGTCGAACTGCTCGGGCGCGGCGATCTCCACCAGGTGCCCCACGGCGGAGGTCACGACATAGTTGTCGTTCTCGAAATGGTCATCGTGTTTCTCGAACTTGCCCGCCACGGGGGTGAGCGCTCGCACGATGTCCTGGGCCACGGATGGCTTCTCGGCAATGACCAGTGTTTTGTTCATCTCTACAATTTGGGCTTCACGCGCGTGTACACGCGCACGTGCATGGGTACGCGCACACACGCGCGCACCTGCATGAAACAACCTTACCAAAAATTCCGGCAGCCGTGTCACCAAAACCCGCCGCCCGCCAGAGCCGCCTCGCCGCCCGCGGCGCATCCAGACCCGCCGTTCGGGCGTCCACGGCAAGGGCGTGTACGCCGTGGCCGACCTGGCCGAAGGCGAAACCCTGATCGAGTACGTGGGCGAAATCATCGGCTGGAACGAGGCCCTGCGCCGCCACCCGCACGATCCCCAGGACCCCAACCACACCTTTTACTTCCACATCGATGAAGACCATGTCATCGACGCCAAGGTCGGGGGCAATTCCTCGCGCTGGATCAACCACAGCTGCGACCCGAACTGCGAGGCCGAGGTGGACGATGGCCGCGTCTTCATCCGGGCGATGCGCAACATCAAGGCCGGCGAAGAACTGTTCTACGACTATGGTCTGGTGATCGACGAGCCCTACACGCCCAAACTCAAGGCCGAGTACCCCTGCTGGTGCGGATCGAAAAATTGCCGCGGCACCCTGCTGGCCCCCAAACGCGGTGGCCGTGCCACCAGACTCGGATGACCGATCTGCTCGCCCACGTCGAATCGATCTGGCAATCGGTGGTGACCGATCTGCCGACCTTCACCGTCGAAGTGCTGCCCCGCATCGACTCGACCAGCAGCGAGTTGATGCGCCGAGCGCGCGACGGGCAGGTGGAGCCGGTCCTGCTGGCGGCCGAGGAACAGACGGCCGGACGCGGGCGCATGGGCAAGGGCTGGCACAGCAAGGTCGGCCAGTCGCTGACCTTTTCGCTGGCGCTGCCGCTGTCCCCGGCCGACTGGTCGGGCCTGTCGCTGGCGGTGGGCGTGAGCCTGGCCGAGTCGCTGCACCCGCGGGTGCGGCTCAAGTGGCCCAACGACCTGTGGCTGCAAGAACGAAAGCTGGGCGGCATCCTGGTCGAAACCGCCGGCAGCGGCGAGGGCGCTGCCGCGCTGCGCGCGGTCGTCATCGGGGTGGGGATCAACATCCGCGCGCCCGGAGGCCGAGACCGTGCAGTCGC